>NZ_CP108427.1:3230357-3876428 GCF_035982055.1 Streptomyces sp. NBC_01288 | reverse complement strand
GGATGGGACTTGAGGAGAAGCGGGCTCTCGTGGCGTCCGCCTTCGTCCACTGTCTCGTACGGCCCGGTGTGAAAGGCGATCACTCCTGGGACTTCTCACGGCTGGAACCCGTATGGCGTTGAACGGACCCGGGTGGAGCGGCATGCCTGGGCGGCAGGCCGTCCCGCGGCCTCCGGCTCCTGTCAGGCACGATGGGTACATGCCGAACCGACTGGCCCATGAGACGTCCCCCTACCTGCTCCAGCACGCCGACAACCCGGTCGACTGGTGGCCCTGGTCGGAGGAGGCATTCGCCGAGGCGCGGCGGCGAGGCGTGCCGGTGCTGCTCAGCGTCGGCTATTCAAGCTGCCATTGGTGCCATGTCCTCGCTCGGGAAAGCTTCGAGGACGAAGCGGTCGCCGCCTACATGAACGAGCACTTCGTCAGCATCAAGGTCGACCGCGAGGAACGCCCCGACGTCGACGCCGTCTACATGGAGGCCGTCCAGGCGGCCACCGGTCAGGGCGGCTGGCCCATGACCGTGTTTCTCACGCCGGATGCCGAGCCCTTCTACTTCGGGACGTACTTCCCGCCCGCGCCCCGCCACGGCATGCCCTCCTTCCGGCAGGTGCTGGAGGGGGTGCGCAGCGCGTGGACCGACCGGCGGGACGAGGTCGCCGAGGTCGCAGGGAAGATCACGCGGGACCTGTCCCGGCGCGAGATCGACTACGGCGGCACCGAGGCCCCCGGCGAGGAGGAGCTGTCCGGGGCGCTGCTCGGGCTGACGCGGGAGTACGACCCGCAGCGCGGCGGATTCGGCGGCGCGCCCAAGTTCCCGCCGTCCATGGCGCTGGAGTTCCTGCTGCGGCATCATGCCCGCACCGGTTCCGAGGGCGCTCTGGAGATGGCCCGGGACACCTGCGAGCGGATGGCGCGCGGGGGGATCTACGACCAGCTCGCGGGCGGGTTCGCGCGCTACTCCGTCGACCGCGAGTGGGTCGTCCCGCACTTCGAGAAGATGCTCTACGACAACGCCCTGCTCTGCCGGGTCTACGCCCACCTGTGGCGCAGCACCGGTTCGGAGCTGGCCCGGCGCGTGGCCGTCGAGACCGCCGACTTCATCGTGCGTGAACTCCGCACGAACGAGGGCGGGTTCGCCTCCGCCCTCGACGCCGACAGCGACGACGGCACCGGCAAGCACGTCGAAGGTGCCTACTACGTCTGGACGCCCGCGCAGCTCACCGAGGTTCTGGGAGAGGACGCCGAACTCGCCGCCCAGTACTTCGGCGTGACCGACGACGGGACCTTCGAAGAGGGGCAGTCCGTTCTTCAACTGCCGCAGAGCGAAGGGGTCTTCGACGCCGAGAAGGTCGAGTCGGTCAAGAGCCGTCTCCTGGACGCCCGTTCACAGCGCCCCGCTCCCGGCCGCGACGACAAGGTGGTCGCCGCCTGGAACGGCCTCGCGATCGCCGCGCTCGCCGAGACCGGCGCCTACTTCGACCGCCCCGACCTGGTCGAGGCCGCCGTCTCCGCCGCCGATCTCCTCGTACGCCTGCATCTGGACGAGCACGCCAAGCTGGCCCGCACCAGCAAGGACGGCCAAGTCGGGGCGAACGCCGGGGTGTTGGAGGACTACGCCGATGTGGCCGAGGGCTTCCTCGCGCTCGCCTCGGTCACGGGGGAGGGGGTCTGGCTGGAGTTCGCCGGGTTCCTGCTCGACCACGTGCTCGCCGGGTTCGTCGATGAGTCGGGGGCGCTCTACGACACCGCCGTCGACGCCGAGCAGCTGATCCGGCGGCCGCAGGATCCGACCGACAACGCCACCCCGTCCGGGTGGACCGCCGCCGCCGGTGCGCTGCTCAGCTATGCCGCCCAGACCGGCGCCGAGCCCCATCGCACCGCCGCCGAGCGGGCGTTGGGGGTCGTGAAGGCGCTCGGGCCGCGCGTGCCGCGGTTCATCGGGTGGGGGCTCGCCGTCGCCGAGGCGTATCTCGACGGGCCGCGCGAGGTGGCCGTCGTAGGGTCCTCGCTCGGTGACGAAGGTGCGAAAACCTTGCACCGTACGGCACTTCTGGGGACCGCGCCCGGGGCCGTGGTCGCCTTCGGGGTGGCGGAGAGTGACGAGCTGCCGTTGCTCGCCGACCGGCCCTTGGTCGACGGTGGACCGGCCGCGTACGTTTGCCGTAACTTTACCTGCGACGCGCCGACGACCGACCCCGAGCGACTGCGCACCGCGCTGAGCAGGTGAAATGTCATAGTCGTAACCGTCTCAAACGAGACCAGTGCGAGAAATGCTCATGTGGGAGCCTCAATGTGACGAAACACGCTCTTCACTGAAATCGCCTGTTCGATTCACAGATCACCCATAGTCTCTGCCTCGTGACGCGACGGCTGTAACTCACCGTCGCGCCGGGGGGTATTGGGATCCTGGGGGGATCTGTTGTGCTGACGTCTGTCTTCATCGCTGTCGTTTCGCTGGCCCTGTTCTGGATGGCCGCCTTCACCCTGTGGTGGCAGATGCACGCGTGGCGTACGCCCGAAGTGCTCGCCTCCACCCGATTCAGCAGCCCGGACGGGGACGAGCACGTCTCGTTCTCGTTGCTGCTGCCGGCCCGGCACGAACAGGCCGTGCTCGACCACACCATCCAGCGGCTGCTGGAGTCCACGCACACCGACTTCGAGATCATCGTGATCGTGGGGCACGACGACCCCGAGACCGCGGCGGTGGCGAACAGCGCCGCCGAACGCGACCCGCGCGTCCGTGTCGTCGTCGACACACACGAGAAGAAGAACAAACCGAAGGCCATGAACACGGCGCTGCCGCACTGCCGCGGCGATGTCGTCGGGGTCTTCGACGCCGAGGACCAGGTCCATCCGGCGCTGCTCGCCCACGTCGACCACGCGTTCCGGACGACGGGAGCGGACGTCGTCCAAGGGGGCGTCCAGCTCATCAACTTCCACTCCAGCTGGTACAGCCTGCGCAACTGCCTGGAGTACTTCTTCTGGTTCCGCTCCCGACTGCACCTGCACGCGCAGAAGGGGTTCATCCCGCTGGGCGGCAACACCGTCTTCGTGCGGACCGACGTCCTGCGCGAGGCCGACGGCTGGGACCCCAACTGCCTCGCCGAGGACTGCGACTTGGGCGTCCGCCTGTCCAGCGTCGGCAAGAAGGTCGTCGTCGCCTACGACTCCGACATGGTGACCCGGGAGGAGACCCCCGGCTCGCTGATGTCGTTGCTGAAGCAGCGAACTCGCTGGAACCAGGGCTTCCTTCAGGTCTACCGCAAGAAGGACTGGAAGCAACTCCCGGGATTCGGGCAGCGGTTGCTCGCCCGCTACACGCTGATGACGCCGTTCCTCCAGGCCTTCTCCGGGGTGATCATCCCGCTCAACGCGGCGGTCGCGCTCTTCCTGGACGTGCCGGTGGGCATCGCCTTCCTCACCTTCCTGCCGCTGGTCACCGCCGCCGTCACCTTCGTGTTCGAGGTCGTCGGCCTGCACGACTTCGGCAAGCAGTACGGACTCCGCGTCCGCGCCGTCCACTATCTGAAGCTCGTCGTGGGCGGCCCCTTCTACCAGGTGCTCCTGGCCGGAGCCGCGATTCGCGCAGTGTGGCGTGAGCAACGCGGGCGAAACGACTGGGAGTTGACGTCCCACGTCGGCGCGCACCTCACCGAAACCGCAGTGATCCGAGAGGACGTTCCTGCGTGACTTCCACCCTTCCCGCGGTGACCACCACGGTCCCCGCGCAGCGGCAGCCTGCGCCTGAAACCAGTTCGGCCGGTCGAACAGCGCCACCTTCGCGGCTCCGTTCCTCCCGGTCCGACCTCCTCCTCTGCGGTCTCCTCCTCGTCGCGATCCTCGTCGTGCAGGGCTGGAACATCGCCGACTACCCGACGCTCAGCGACGACGAGGGCACCTACCTCGCCCAGGCCTGGGCCGTCCAACAGGGCACGGGCCTGGCCCACTACACCTACTGGTACGACCACCCGCCCCTCGGCTGGATCCAGATCGCCCTGCTCACCTGGATCCCCGCGCACTTCAGCCCCGACTCGATGACCGTCGGCACCATGCGCCTCGCGATGCTGGTCATCAGCGCTATCAGCGCGATCCTCGTCTACGTCCTCGCCCGACGGCTCTCGCTCCCGCGCTGGGCGGCCGGGCTCGGCATGGTGCTCTTCGGGCTCTCCCCGCTGTCCGTGATCCTCCAGCGGGAGATCTTCCTCGACAACATCGCCGTGATGTGGATGCTGCTCGCGTTCTGCCTGGCCGCGTCCCCAAGTCGCCATCTCTGGCACCACTTCGGCGCGGGTCTCGCAGGCGCGGCCTCGGTCCTCACCAAGGAGACGATGCTCATCGTCCTGCCCGCGCTGCTGCTCACCATGTGGCGCCACGGACACCGCGACACCCGCAAGTTCGCGCTCACCGGCGCCATCACCGCCTGCGTCCTGATCGGCTTCTCGTATCCCCTCTTCGCCCTGCTCAAGGGCGAGTTGCTGCCGGGCAGCGGCCACGTCTCCCTGTGGGACGGCCTCAAGTACCAGATGACCAGACCGGGTTCGGGCTTCATCCTCGACCAGGGCACCGGCTCCTACGGCGTCCTCCACTCCTGGCTGTACTACGACCGTGTCCTGCCGCTGGGCGGTCTCGCCGGGGCGCTGCTCCTGCTGGTCACCTGGCGCTGGTCGGTCACCGCCCGCTCCCTCGCCGGACCGGCCATGACCGTGGCGATCCTCGCCCTGGTCTCGATGCGGCCCAACGGCTACCTGCCGGCGATGTACATCATCGGCGCGCTGCCCTTCCTCGCGCTCGTGCTGGCCGGGGGCACCGCCTCCGTCGCCCACGCGGTACTGCGCAGATGGCGCGCCGAGGGGGAGAAACGGTACGTCACCGGGGGCCGGTACGCGCTCGCCGTGGTCCTCGCGATCGCGGCCGGCGCCTATGTCGTACCGAAGTGGTACGACGGCGACCGCACCGCCATGACCACCGACGCCAACGCCCCCTACCGGGCCGCCTCCCAGTGGCTCTCCACCGAGGTCGCCGACCCGAAGGACACCCGCGTCCTCGTCGACGACGCGCTCTGGCTGGACCTGGTGCACGCCGGGTACCGGCCCGGGCTCGGGGTCATCTGGTTCTACAAGGCCGACCTCGACCCCGCCGTCACCAAGACGATGCCGCACGGCTGGAAGGACATCGACTACGTGGTGGCCTCCCCGACGGTACGGCGCGACGCGGTCGACCTGCCCAACGTCAAGGCGGCGATCGAGCACTCCACCCCGGTCGCCACCTTCGGCACCGGCGACGACCGCATCGAGATCCGGCAGATCCAGTCCGAGACCGTGGGAGCCCAGTGATGAGCCAAGAGTCCACAGTCCCCGGGGAGTTGGGCGATCCGGCCGTACGCGGTGCGGAGTTGGCCGAACCCGGTGCCGTCACCATCGTCGTACCGACCTTCAACGAGTCCGCGAACGTACGGGAGTTGCTGCACCGGATCACCGAATCGGTGCCCACCCGCCTGCCCTGCGAGGTCGTCTTCGTGGACGACTCCACCGACGACACCCCCGAGGTGATCTCCGAGGCGGCGAAGGACTGCCCGTTCCCGGTGACCGTGCTGCACCGGGAGGAGCCGGTCGGCGGGCTCGGCGGCGCTGTCGTCGAGGGGATCAAGGCGGCGACGTCCGACTGGATCGTCGTCATGGACGGCGACCTCCAGCATCCGCCGTCCCTGGTACCGGAGTTGGTCGGCACCGGCGAGCGATCGAACGCCGGGCTCGTGGTCGCCTCCCGATACATCAAGGGCGGCAGCCGCGAGGGACTGGCGGGCGGATACCGCATCGCCGTTTCCCGCGGGGCGACTTGGCTCACCAAGACGTTCTTCCCGCGCAAACTCCGCGGTATCAGCGACCCGATGAGCGGCTTCTTCGCGATCCGGCGCAGCGCGGTGACGGCGGAGGCGCTCAAGCCGCTCGGCTACAAGATCCTGCTCGAACTCGCCGTACGCAGCCGTCCGCGCCAGGTCACCGAGGTGCCGTTCGTCTTCCAGGACCGGTTCGCGGGGGAGTCCAAGTCGACCGCGCAGGAGGGTTTTCGCTTCCTGCGCCACCTCCTCGGCCTGCGTACCGCCTCGCCGGTCGCGCGCATGGTGGTCTTCGGTCTGATCGGAGCGACCGGCTTCCTTCCGAACCTGGTCGGTCTGTGGGCGCTCACCAAGACGGGCATGCACTACGTCCCCGCCGAGATCCTCGCCAACCAGCTCGGCGTGGCCTGGAACTTCCTGCTCATCGAGCACCTGCTGTTCCGCGACCGGCGCCGGCACCGCAGCTGGTGGGACCGGGCGGGCCGGTTCGCGCTGCTCGCCAACGCCGACCTGGTGCTGCGGATCCCGCTGATCGCCCTGTTCGTCCACAAGTTCGGCATGGGCGCCGTGTCGGCGACCGCGCTCGCGCTGGTCATGACCTTCGTTCTGCGCTTCGTGGGCACAGAGGCGTTGGTCTACCTCCCGCGTCGCAAAGGGAGCCGCAAGGAGAGTCGTACAGCACCAAGGAGAGCCGCGTGAACAAGTACCGCAGAAGAACCGCCTTCGCCGGGGTGGGCGCCCTGACCGTCGGACTGCTGCTCACCTCGCCGCAGTCGGCCGAGGCCGCGAACCTCGTCGTCAACCCGGGCTTCGAGACGGGGGGCGGTGACGGGATGCCGTACTGCTGGGAGAAGTCCGGCTGGGGCGACAACGACTTTGATTTCACTACGACTTCGGACGCGCACTCCGGTTCGAAGGCCATGAAGGTCACCGTGACGCGGCGGGTGGACGGTGACCGCAAGGCGCTGATCACCGAGTCGACGGCCTGCGCGCCGGTGGTGACGGCGGGCAAGCAGTACGACCTCGGGCTCTGGTACAAGACGACGACGCCGGACGCGAACATCACGCTGTTCCGGCACGACGCGACGGCCGGGTGGCAGTACTGGACCGACCTCAAGACCCTGGAGATGCAGGGCAGTTGGACCCAGGCCACGGTCCGTACGCCTGAAGTCCCGGCCGGTACCGACCGGATCACCTGGGGGGTCTCGGTCTACGGCACCGGGTCCGCGACCACCGACGACTACACGATGGACCAGGTCCCGGACACGCTCCCGCCCGCGACCTGTACGGCGACCACCGAGGAGTGTGCGAACGGCCGTTGGGACGTGCTCCCGACCCAGAACCCGGTGCGCTCGATGCACTCCGTCGTGCTCAACAACGGCAAGGTGCTGCTGATCGCGGGCTCCGGGAACAGCCAGGAGCAGTTCGACGCGGGGACGTTCACGAGCGCGGTGTACGACCCGGTGGCCGGGACGTACAAAGTGATCCCGACGCCGAAGGACATGTTCTGCTCGGGGCACATCCAGTTGCAGGACGGCCGGGTGCTGGTGCTGAGCGGCAACAAGGCGTTCCCGGCGGCGGACGGTTCGCACGGGTACGAGGGGTACAAGGACTCGTACATCTTCGACCCGGCGACCGAGACGTACAGCAGGACGAACGACCTCAACGACGGTCACTGGTACCCGTCGGCGACCGAGCTGGGCAACGGTGACGTCATCTCCTTCGGCGGGCTGCGCGAGGACTCGACGGGGTCGGTGACCGCCGAGTACTGGTCGGACGCCCAGCAGAAGTGGCTGCCGTTGTCGCAGGTCAACCAGACCTGGTCGTACTGGGGGCTGTACCCGTCGATGGTCCTGATGCAGGACGGCCGGCTCTTCTACACGGGCAGCCATGTCTTCGGGAACAACATCCCGGGGACGGGCAGCGCGATCTACGACTACAACGCGAACACGATCACGTCGGTCTCGGGGCTCCAGAACAAGGACCAACGCGACCAGTCGGCAAGCGTGTTGCTGCCTCCGGCGCAGGACCAGAAGGTGCTCACCGTCGGCGGCGGCAACATCGACTCCAACCCGGACGCGAACCGGCTGACCGACATCATCGACCTCAAGGCCGCGAACCCGACGTACACGGTCGGCCCCCAAATTCCGCAGGGGACCGTCGACTTGGGGAACGGTCCGGTGGCCGAGACCGGCGCCCAGGGCAAGATGTACGTGTCCACCGTGATCCTGCCGGACGGCACGGTCCTGGAGACGGGCGGCGGGCTGCACAACCGCGCGAACCCGGTGTACGAGGCGTCGATCTTCGACCCGGCGACCACGACGTTCGACCCGGTGGCCGCCGACCCGGAGGCCCGGGGCTACCACTCCTCCTCGTTCCTGCTGCCGGACGGCCGGGTGATGTCGACCGGTGACAACCCGGGCAACGGCACCTGGAACCACAACGTGTCGATCTACACCCCGCCGTATCTCCTCAAGGGCACGCGGCCGACGATCACTTCGGTCATCGACAACGAGTGGGAGTACGGCGACACCCAGACGGTCACCGTCGACCGGCCCATCGCCAAGGCCGAGTTGATCCGCCCGGCCGCGGTCACGCACTCCTCGGACCCGAACCAGCGGTTCGTGGACCTGCCGCTGTCGGTGAACGGCAACACGGTCGACCTGAACGTCACGAGCAACCCCAACCTGGCCCCGCCCGGCTGGTACATGCTCTTCGCGGTCGACGCCAACGGGGTCCCGTCGGTGGCCAAGTGGGTCCACCTGCAAGGCCCTTCGGCACTCACTACAGACACCGCCTCCGCCCACGTCCACTCCTTCGCGGACTCCCTGAAGGGCAAGGTCACCGAGCCAGGCAAGAAGCGCACCTCCCAGAAGGTCAGCCCGACCATCTCCGGCTGCGACCGCCACTACGGCACGATCAACGTCTGCGTCCCGACCGTCTTCCCGAAGGAGGTCAAGTCGACTACTGCGGCCCGCTGTTCATGGCTCCAGCAGAACGACTACGGCCGCCTGAAGGTCAACGGCAAGGACGACCCGCTGCGACTCGACCCGAACAGGGACGGGGTGGCGTGCGGGAAGGGTGACGTCAAGACCGTAAAGAAGAAGGGGTAGTTGTCGCTGGAGCGCGGGCTCAGTCAGTGAGCCCGTGCTCCAGTACATCCATCGCCCGCTCCACCAGGTCCGAGAGCTCCCCCTGGTGGCCGCTCTCCGCCCAGTACAGGGACGCCTCCATCAGGCCGCCGACGATGGACATCGCGTAGACCCGGACCTCCAGGCTCTCCGCGTCCCGGCCGGTGCGTTCGGCGATGGCGTGGCAGAGCATGTTGCCGGTGACCGACATGCTCTCCATCATCCGTGAGCGCACCGCCGGGACCTGGACCATGAGGTGGGAGCGGAGGCGGGAGATCTCCTGGTCCTCCTTGAGGCCGAACTGGATGGCCTTGCGCATCACGTACCGCAGGGTGACCATCCACGGTTCGTCGGCGGGGCGAGCCCGGAGCTCCTCCATGATGATCGGGTCGAACTCGTCCGTGATGACGATGTCTTCCTTGGTGGGGAAGTAGCGGAAGACGGTCGACGGCGACACCTCGGCGCGCTCGGCGATCTGCTCGATCGTGGTCGCGTCGTAGCCCTGTTCCTTGACCAGTGCGTACGTCGCGGTGCGGATCGCCTCGCGGGTCTTGATCTTCTTGCGCTCGCGGAGGCCCAGTTGGGGGCGGTCGGCGGGGCTGAAGGGGGAGGGCGTTGCCGTCATGGTGCTCATTGTCCGGCATCCGCCAGAGCGATGGCCACGGCTGTGGCCGGGTCTTCCTCGGCCTCCTCCTTCTTGGTGGGCGCGGCCGGCGTGTTCGGCAGGAACGCCGCCGACAGCAGGGCGGTGACGAGGGCCGCGACGCCGCACACCAGCAGGACCAGGCCCATGCCGTGGACGTACGCGCTGTTCGCGGAGGAGATGAGGTCCGCCGAGCCTGCCTTCCGCGCGACCATGTGCGCCGCTACGACGGACTCCCCGGCCGTGTCGGCCGCCTTCGCGGGCAGGCCGGTGACGTCGAGGCGGTCGCGGAAGCTGCTCGCGAGGAGGCTGCCCAGCAGGGCGATGCCGATCGCGGCGCCGACCTGGCGCATGGTCATCAGGAGCCCGGCACCGCTGCCGGCCCGGTCCCGGGGCAGCGCGCCCAGCGCACCGTCCATCGCGGGGACGATCGAGAAGCCGAAGCCGAACCCGGTGATGGACAGCCACAGCGCGGTGAAGCCGTAGCCGGAGTCCACCGTCGTACGGCTGCCGAGCAGCGCGGCGAAGGCCAGCACCACCAGGCCCGCGCAGACCACGGCACGGGAGCCGAACTTGTTGACGAGCGGTTGTGCGGCCCGGGCCGCGATGATCAGGCCGCCCATCATGGGCAGCAGCCGGACGCCGGTGCCGAGCGCGTCGTTGCCGAGCACCGCCTGGAGGTACTGCGGCAGCACGAACAGCAGGCCGGACAGGACGAACATGACCAGGGTCGCCGCGATCGAGCTGAACAGGAAGCCGCGGTGGCTGAGCAGGGTCATGTCGAGCATGGGGCGTTCCATGCGCCGCTCACGCAGCACGAGCGCGGCCAACAGAATCGCGGATCCGACGAGCATGCCCACGATCAGCGGGTCGCCCCAACCGCGGCTGGGCGCCTCGATGATCGCGTAGATCAGGGCGCCGAGGCCGGCCGCCGTGAACGCGGTGGAGAGGGCGTCGACCCTGGGGGATGCGGGGTCCTTGGTCTCGGGCAGCAGGAAGACGCAGGCGGCGATGCCGATCGCGGCCATCGGGATGTTGACCAGGAAGACCGAGCCCCACCAGAAGTGGTTGAGCAGCCAGCCGCCGATGATCGGGCCGAGCGGCAGCCCGAGCGACGAGGCCGCGGAGATGACGCCGACGGCCTTGGTGCGCTCGTCGGGGCCGAAGAGTGAAGGCAGTACGGACAGGGCGAGCGGGGTGACCAGGGCCGCGCCGACGCCCATCACCGTGCGGGCCGCGATGACCCAGTTGACGTCACCGGCCAGGGCGCCGGCCACGGAACCGGCGAGGAAGATGCCGAGCCCCGCGATCAGCATCCGGCGCCGTCCGAAGCGGTCGCCGAGCAGGCCCGCCGGGAGCATCAGGGCCGCGAAGACGATGACGTAGGAGTCCGCCATCCACTGCTGCTGGCCGGTGGTGGCGCCCAGCTCACCGGCCATCGTGGGCAGGGCCACGTTGAGGATCGTCGTGTCGAAGCCGAGCGTGAGCATGCTCGCGACCAGGGCCCCGAGGGCCCACCAGCGACGCGGGTCGCGTCGCACGTCGTTGGATTGAGTGACAGTAGCCATGAAATGAGAGTAGCTCTCAAAAGATGGTGGATGCCAACAGGGATCTGCTGTCAGGAAGTGGAACGGGACATGAGAAATGGCCACGGCTCGAAAGCCGTGGCCATGAAGAGGAGGTGTCCCGGGTGGGTGCCTCAGGTGCTACCCGTGCTGGTACGCCACCAGGGAGATCCCCACGTAGTGCACCAGGAACGCCGCCACCGTGAGGGAGTGGAAGACCTCGTGGAAACCGAACCAGCGCGGTGACGGATTTGGCCGCTTGATGCCGTAGATCACGCCGCCCGCGCTGTAGAGCAGACCGCCGACGACCACCAGGACCAGGACGGCGATGCCGCCCGTGCGCATGAAGTCGGGCAGGAAGAAGACGGCCGCCCAGCCCATCGCGATGTAGCAGGGGGTGTAGAGCCAGCGCGGCGCGCCGACCCAGAAGACGCGGAAGGCGATGCCGGCCGCCGCCGCGCCCCAGATGCTCCACAGCAGCCATTGGCCCTTGGCGCCCGGCAGCAGCAGCATCGTCAGGGGCGTGTACGTGCCCGCGATGATCAGGAAGATGTTGGCGTGGTCGAGTCTGCGCAGGACGCCGTCCATGCGCGGACTCCAGTCGCCCCGGTGGTACAGCGCGCTGACCCCGAAGAGCAGGCAGGCCGTCAGGGCGAAGATCCCGCAGGCGATGCGGGCCCGGGGTGTGTCGGCGAGAGCGGTGAGCACCAGGCCCGAGACGAGGACGGCCGGGAACATGCCTAGGTGCAGCCAGCCGCGCAACTTCGGTTTGACGTGGTCGGGGAGAGAGAGCGCGGAGGGACCGTGGCCGTCTGTCGGCGTGTCCGTGGGCGCGTCGGGGACGGACGCAGTCATGCGCTCAATCGTACCTACGGAACCGTAAGTTACGTGTCAGTGCGGCGAGATGAGGGGTCAGAAGTGGCCACTCTCTCATGCGTGGCCGAGACCCGGGTACCCGGGGTGAAGCGATGGTGACGCACGGAAAACATGTCGGCGAGTTCCGGATGAGTGGCGATCCTCACGTCGCTCGTATGTGAGGCCCTCTGGACATATGGGCGGACGCGTCGGATGATCAAATGAGTGCGGTCGGCACCGGATGAGCGCCAAGATCGACCATCGTGAAGCATCCGGGTCGCGGCCCCCACGGGGCAACAAGGACAAAATCCCTCATCATAGGAGCAATCGTGGCGCGCGACATCGCGGCTCCCCCCGTCATTCCAACCGAGCACAAAGAACTGGTCTCGTGGGTGAACGAGATCGCAGAACTGACCCAGCCGGACAGCGTGGTCTGGTGTGACGGATCAGAAGCGGAGTACGAGCGGCTCAGCGAGGAGCTCGTCCAAAAGGGCACCTTCAAGAAGCTCGACCCGATCAAGCGCCCGAACTCGTACTACGCCGCCTCCGACCCGACCGATGTCGCCCGGGTCGAGGACAGGACGTTCATCTGCTCCGAGCAGGAGCAGGACGCGGGACCCACCAACCACTGGAAGGCTCCCGCGGAAATGCGGGACATCTTCGCGGGAGACAAGGGCATCTTCCGCGGCTCCATGAAGGGCCGGACGATGTACGTCGTCCCGTTCTGCATGGGCCCCCTCGGTTCGGACCTCTCCGCGATCGGCGTCGAGATCACCGACTCCGCCTACGTCGCCGTCTCCATGCGCACCATGACCCGCATGGGACAGCCCGTCCTCGACGAACTCGGTACCGACGGATTCTTCGTGCGTGCTGTGCACACGCTCGGAGCACCGCTGGCCGAGGGCGAGACGGACGTGCCGTGGCCGTGCAACTCCACCAAGTACATCTCGCACTTCCCCGAGAGCCGCGAGATCTGGTCCTACGGCTCCGGCTACGGCGGCAACGCCCTGCTCGGCAAGAAGTGCTACGCCCTGCGCATCGCCTCCGTGATGGCGCGGGACGAGGGCTGGCTCGCCGAGCACATGCTCATCCTGAAGCTGACCCCGCCGCAGGGGGAGTCCAAGTACGTGGCGGCGGCCTTCCCTTCGGCCTGCGGCAAGACCAACCTCGCGATGCTGGAGCCCACCATCTCCGGCTGGACCGTCGAGACGATCGGTGACGACATCGCCTGGATGCGGTTCGGGGAGGACGGCCGGCTCTACGCGATCAACCCCGAGGCCGGTTTCTTCGGCGTCGCACCCGGCACCGGCGAGCACACCAACGCCAACGCGATGAAGACGCTGTGGGGCAACTCCGTCTTCACCAACGTGGCGTTGACCGACGACAACGACATCTGGTGGGAGGGCATGACGGAGGAGACTCCGGCCCACCTCACGGACTGGAAGGGCAACTCCTGGACGCCGGAGTCCAGTTCGCCCGCCGCGCACCCCAACGCCCGCTTCACCGTGCCCGCTGCGCAGTGCCCGATCATCGCGCCCGAGTGGGAGGACCCCAAGGGCGTGCCGATCTCGGCGATCCTGTTCGGCGGCCGGCGCGCCTCGGCCGTACCGCTGGTGACGGAGTCCTTCGACTGGAACCACGGCGTCTTCCTCGGCGCCAACGTGGCCTCCGAGAAGACCGCCGCCGCCGAGGGCAAGGTCGGCGAACTGCGCCGCGACCCCTTCGCCATGCTGCCGTTCTGCGGCTACAACATGGGTGACTACATGGGCCATTGGGTCGATGTGGCCAAGGGCCGGGACCAGGCGACGCTGCCGAAGATCTACTACGTGAACTGGTTCCGCAAGAACGACGCGGGCAAGTTCGTGTGGCCCGGCTTCGGTGAGAACAGCCGGGTCCTGAAGTGGATCGTGGACCGCCTCGACGGCCGCGCCGAGGGCGTCGAGACCCCGATCGGCGTGCTGCCGGCCAAGGGTGCCCTCGACACCAAGGGGCTCGACCTGTCCGAGTCCGACCTGGACTTCCTGCTCACCGTCGACAAGGACGTGTGGCGCGAGGAGGCCGCCCTGGTCCCCGACCACCTCAACACCTTCGGCGACCACACGCCGAAGGAACTGTGGGACGAGTACCGCGCGCTGGTGGAGCGCCTCGGCTGAACCTCGTGGCACCCGTCCCGTCCCGTCCCGTCCCGTCCCCTCGCGGGCCGGGGGGAGGGGTAGGTAGTTGAAAAAGTGTGACACTTTTGCGAGAAGTGTCACACTTTTTCAACTGGGGTGTCCCGCCCGCGCCGGATGCGCGCCCTGGCCGCCATTTCGCTCATCTCCCCGCCCGAGAAGGGATTTCGGGGGACACTCGGGACAACCTGTCACGAACCCCGAAGTGAGGTGAGCGGGGTGCGCACACCGGTCAGCGATCCCCTGAGTGTGGGGCCGTACCGGATCACCGGGCGGCTCGGCTCCGGCGGGATGGGCTGGGTGTATCTCGGCCGTTCGCCGGCCGGGCGTGAGGTGGCGGTGAAGGTCGTACGGCCCGAACTGGCTGCGGAGTCCGAGTTCCGCGAGCGCTTCGCCCGCGAGGTCGCCGCCGCCCGGCTGGTCAGCGGCGCCTACACCGCGGCCGTCGTCGACGCCGACACCGAGGCCGAACTCCCTTGGCTGGCAACGATGTACGTGCCCGGGCCCTCCCTCGCCGAGGCTGTCAGGTCGGACGGCCCGCTGCCCGAGGCGCAGGTCCGCAGGCTCGGCGCGTTCCTCGTCGAGGCGTTGCAGGCCATCCACGCGGCCAACCTGGTCCACCGCGACCTCAAGCCGGCCAACGTGCTGCTCGCCTCGGACGGCCCCCGCGTCATCGACTTCGGCATCTCCCGCGTCGAGGGCGCCCCGAGCCTCACCCAGGCCGGGATCGTGGTGGGCACCCCGCCGTTCATGTCGCCGGAGCAGATGACGGCGGGTCAGATCGGGCCGCCCAGCGACGTGTTCTCCCTCGGCGGCGTCCTGGTGTTCGCGCTGACCGGCCGCCCGCCGTTCGGCGCGGGCGAGGCGGTGAGCCTGCGGGTCGTACACCGCCCACCCGAACTGGACGGCGTACCACCGGGGATACGGCCGTTGCTCGCGCGGTGTCTTGCGAAGCGGCCCGCGGATCGTCCCCAACTGGACGTGCTGCTGGGCGAGTTGCTGGCGCAGCCGCGCCCCGCGACCTGGCCGCCGCCCGCCGTGGCCCGCACGATCGAGGTCCGCCGCAGTGAGTTGGCGGCCCGGCGCGGGGGCGGTACCAGTCTGCCGGTGCCGTCGTGTCTGCTGCTGCACGCGCAGGCCCTGCTGGACGCGGGACTCACCGACGACATGGTCACGCGGGCGGTGGTCCGTGGCGACGCCTGAGGCCTCCCTCCCGCCCGGCCGGGACTACGACATCGGCTCGTCCTGGCGGCAGTTGACGCACACCTGGGGTGCCCGCCGGAATTACCACGTCGAGAGCGAGGTCGATTCCCTCTCCCTGCAATTCGATCTAGAAGCGCCCGGACGTACGCTCACCGTGCGTTTCATGACCACGAAAAGACTCCTTGTCGCCTTTGTCACCGACGGTCATTCTCTGCGCAAGGATCAATTGGCGATCGCCGCCGCCGCGTCGAACGCGTGGAACACCGAACAGCTGAATCCCATGCTCTCGGTATGGGACGTGCGCGGACCGAGACCGTGCCTCGCCGGTGTCTGCGACCTGCCGCTGACCTGCCGGATCTCCCAGGCCGATTTCGATGTTCTGGCCAGTGATTGGGTGGAACGGGCGCGACAGATGTTCACCCGTTGTCATCAGGTTTTCCAGCTGTAGAAGTGAATTGAGCATTCTCAGTCAACCCCTTTCGGCCACCCGCCTGTTGCCTCCACTATGGGCGCCAACGGGGGGTCGTCATGAGACGTACGTTGTTCGCTGCTCTGCTGTTCGGCCTGTTGATCGCGGTGATTCCGGCGGGGCCGGCTGCCGCGGCGCGTGCGGACTGCGGCAAGAACTTTCCGACGCGGCTGGGCTGTTGGCAGGACGCGCTGGACGACGGGGCCGTGGTTACGGTCACGCTGAACAAGCCGCTGGGCTTCGACGCCGGCCAGAAAGGTGGTCAGGCCGCCGTCCGCCGGGACCTCAAGAACCTTCGGGTGCAGGTACCGGCCGGTGTCCACACCGGGCAGGGCGGCAGCGCGCTGCTGATCCTGGCCGGCCGCGCACTCGTCGACCGGGACGCCCGGATCGACCGGCTGGACGACAAGACGCTGCGCGAACTCCCCGCCTGCGTCGACGACTTGTGCAAGGCGCTCAAGAAGTCCTCGCTCACCGGCGGCCAACTGATCGACAAGAAGGTGGGCGTCGCCGAACTCGGCGGACACAGGTCCACGGACCACACACGAGTCCTGCTCATCGCCCTGACCGCCGTACTCCTCCTCCTGCTCCTGGCCCTCCTCCTCGCCGTCCGCCGCTCCCGCACGCCGGCTGTAGCGGGCGCGACGGAGACCACCACCGAGACCACCGCCCGACTGCGCCCCGTCCCACCCGCACCGGCCCCCGCCTCCTACGGCCGTCAGGTCGGCCCCCGCCCCGACCCGTCCCGAACGGCCGTCGTCCGTACGGCACTTCACCCGCAGGGATACGTCGAACTCGACCACGTCCTGTACCGCGCGGTGTGGGCCGAACCGGACCGGACGCCGCCCGTGCCCGGCGCGTACGTCGAGGTCACCGACGCCCACGAACCCGACTCCGACGTCCTGTACGCCTTCCCGCCCGTCGCCCGGCATCACGCCCGCGGCAGTTCCTGACCCCCGTACCGCCCGTGCCACCAGGAGAGACCCATGCACAGCGAATATCCGCCCACGATGCCGGCGGAGTACGCCGACATCGAGTTCGAGAACAACGCGCAGCGGCTGCCGCTCGTGCTGTGCCTCGACACGTCAAGTTCCATGGCGGGCGCGCCGATTCAGTCGCTGAACGACGCGCTCGCCGAGTGGACCCGCGAACTCCACGACGACGTCGCCCTCAGCTACAGCGTCGAGGTCGCCGTCATCACCTTCGGCGGCCGGGGTGTGGGTGCCTGGCGCGGACCCCAACTGCTGGACCCACGCGCCCCGTTGAACCCCTTCGTGCCCGCGCATGCCTTCCAGGCACCCCGGTTCACCGCGTCCGGGGTCACCCTGATGACGGAGGCGCTGGAGCTGGCCATGCATGTCGTCGCGGCCCGCAAGGCGGAGCTGCGCGCCTCCGGACTCCAGTACTACCGCCCGCAGATCTGCCTGGTCACCGACGGCCTCCCCACCGACACCACCGGCCATATGACCGACTCCTGGCACCGGCTGCTGCCCGTCCTCGCCGACGAGCAACAGGCTCGCCGCTTCCGGCTCTACGCGATCGGCGTCGGCGGCATCACGGACCGCGGCGAGCAGGTGCTCCAGGCGTTCGCGCCGAAGTTCAACGCGCGCATCCAGGGCTTCCCGTTCCGCGAGCTGCTCCAGATGATGTCGGCCAGCGCGAACGCCGAGCAGAAGGGCGCGGGCGACGAGGTCTTCGAGAAGATCTTCAGCCAGTTCAAGACGCAGCGCCCGGCCTGGGAGAGCTGAGCGGTGGCCGGATCACCCTGGCGCATCCACGGCCTGAGCGTCGAGGGCTACCGGCACCGCCGTACCGGCACGCCCTGCCAGGACGCCTGCACCTACACGTCCTCCGCGTCCGTGTCCGTCCTCGCCGTCGCGGACGGCGCGGGCAGCCGCCCGCACTCCGACCAAGGGGCCCTGCACGCCGTCGAGTTGGCGGCCGAGCACTTCCGGCGCCGGGCGGCCGCCGCGTCCGGCTGCCCGCCGGGCGAGGAGGTCCACAGGCTGCTCGCGGAGGCCTTCGACGACGTCAGCAAGATCTTCCTGGACACCTACGGCAGCACGGCCCCCGACTACGCGACGACCCTCACCGTCGTGGTCCTCACGCCCGGCTGGCTGGGCCATCTCAGCGTCGGCGACGGCTTCGTCGTGGTCCGTGCCGGAACGGAGGACGGGGAACGGCAGTTCCACCTCCTCCCGCAGCCGCCCGCCGTCAGCGAGTACAGCAACGAGACCGTCTTCCTCACCTCGCCCGACGCACCCCGCCGACTGCGAACCGACTGCGTGGCGGACCCGCGCGTCGACGGCGTCCTGCTCTCCACCGACGGCCTCACGCAGGCCGCCCTGTCCCTCTCCGGCGGCGGCCCGCCACAGCCCAACACCTCGTTCGTGGAAGCCGTGTTGGGCTCCCTCGACACCCCGGGACCGGTCACCGACAAAGCGCACGAGGGCCTCGCCGCCCTCCTCAGGTCGGACCGGCTCACCAGCCTCAACGCCGACGACAAGACCCTCCTGCGGGCCGTGCGCGCGGTGACGCCATGACCGGCCGCACGGTCCACCTCGACGGCAAGCCCGTCACCCTCGCCGAACTCCCGCTCAAGGGCGGGGGACAGGCGGCCGTCTTCCCGGTCGAGGGCGACGACACGATCGTCGTCAAGCTCTACCGCGACCGCCCCGGGCCCGACTTGGAGCGCCGCCTGGCCCGCATGCTCACCATGTCCCCCCTGGCCGCCCGCCCCACCGACGCCAACCAGCCCCCCGAACTCGCCTGGCCCACCGCCATGGCCCGCAGCCCCGAGGGCGAGTTCCTCGGCTACGCCATGCGCCGCTTCGGCGAACCCCAACACGTCCAGCTGGTAGGCCTGTTCACCCGCGCCCAGCGCCTCCGCCTCTTCGGCGACCGCGCGGACTGGCGCTTCCTGCTCGGCGTCGCCTGGAACCTCGCCTTCATGACGGCCCGCATGCACTACGACCACCTCGTCATCGGCGACTTCTCCAGCAGCAACGTCGTCGTCGACGCCAACGGCTTCGTCACCTTCCTCGACTGCGACTCCATCGCCTTCACCGACCCGGTCACCGCCGAGCCCTTCCCCTGCCTGATGCACACCACCGACTACTCCTCACCGGAACGCCAGTCGGGCGCCGCGGCCACCGAGGAGAGCGACAACTTCGCGCTGGCGGTGCTCATTTACCAGCTCCTCACCGCCGGCAACCACCCCTTCGGCGGCGTCCCGCACGACAGCACCCCCGAGTCCACGGTCAAGGACAACATCGCCGCGAGCGTCTCCTACGTCGTCCGCCCCGAGGCCGTCGTCATCCCACGCGGCACCGTCGACCCCTCGGTCCTCCCGCCAAGCCTCCTCACCCTGGCCCACACGGCGTTCGGCGCGGGCGTCCACGCCCCGTCCGCCCGCCCCACCCCGGAAGTCTGGCTACGCGCCCTGGACCAGGAGCGCTCCAGGGTCCAGCTCTGCCGGGCCCGCCCCCTGCACTCCTACGGCTCCCACCTCCCGACCTGCCCGTGGTGCACGCGGGCCGCGGTGACGGGCCACGACGTGTTCAACCTGCCGGTACGGCCCACGATCCCGGCGCCTCCCGCGGCCGCACCGGTGCGGGAGCACCGCTTCGGCCTCCTGAAAGTGCTCGGCGTACTGCTCCTGGTCGTCCTGGTCCTGATCGTGCTGGGTCACCTGTCCTGAGAGCGCCCGCGCTCCTCCAGGAACCGGGTGTGCGTCTCCTGCCGCCGCTCCTCGGCCTCGCGAAGTCCCCTCGCCAACCCCCGCGCCTCCTCCTGAAGCACCGTCAACTGCCGTTCCAGATGCCGCTCAGGGGGTTCGGCACCGGGGGCCAACCGCGTCCACCACCGCGCCCGTACGAACGTGTCGACCGCCTCCGGCACGTCCTGCCGGACCGCCCGCGACAGGATGTGCACGCCCTCCGGATCCTGCGCGAGATCATGCGTGACCTGCGGATCGAGGAGCCCGGCGAGAAGCTGGGTCAGCTCGGTGAGCCGACCGGCTGCGGCGGGCGGCAGTTCGACGTCCGCCAGATAACCGCCGAGCTTCTCGAAGTCGTCCCGCAGTTCCTCCAGTTGGGCCGACGGGTCCGGGAAGTCGGGCAGCGGCGGCCGCTCCGGCGGGGCGATCAGCGCACCCGCGCCGTACAGACCGACGACCACGACCGGCCAGTACGGTCCCGCCACACCCACGAACGTCAGCACCAGCCCGACGAGTCCGCACGCGCTGCCGGCGAGGTTCTTGCGGGACTCCAGATAGCCCAGAAACCTACTGGTAGCCACGGATCTCCTCGAAGGCGCCGTCCAGCGAGCCCTGTCGGGCGTCGAAGAGCCGGCCGCCGGTCAGATCGGCGATGTGCTGGAGCTCCGCCTTGTCCGAATCGCCGAAGAGGATGGGGAAGACGGGTATCTCCCGCTGGGTGGCGGGGAATTGCCGGTAGAAGCCGTCGAACTCCTTCGCCTTGGCGCCGGTCGTGTTCTCGCCGTCGGTCATCAGCACGATCGAGGTGAACGTGTCGCCGCCGGTGCCGAGATGCTCGTACGCCTTCTCCAGCGAGGTGTAGATCGCGGTGTTGCCGGAGGCGCTGAGCGCCTTCGTGTCCGCGCGGATGGCGTCGAGCCCGGCCTGCGGATCGCTCGGGCTCACCACATGCGTCCGCACACTCTTCACGGCCGACCCGAAGGGCATCAGCGTGACCTCCTCGCGCTGCCGGAAGTCCCCGGTCAGATCGGTGAGGGCCTTCTTCAGCCGGGACAGCCGGTCGCCGTCCATCGAGCCCGAGGTGTCGAGGACGTATACGGTCCGCGAGGGCCGGCGCAGCTTGTTCTCGTACGAGTCGAGGAGCCCGTCGGCGACCGACCGGCTGCCGGGGAACGGGAGTTCACGCCGTCGGCTGGTGTCCAGGCCGGACGCGGGCGGTACGGAGGGGACGACCGGGCGGCGGTGCGTGCGGGTCGTGATGAGCCGCTGGAGGGCGTCCGCGCGCAGGTCCGCCGTGACGCGCCGGACGTTCTCGCGGGTCGTGGCGTCCGTCGAGGCGAGGGAGGTCAACGGGTAGTCGGCGGTGACGACTCCGTCGCTCGGGCGGATCACCGTCAGGCCCGGGATGCCCTTGAGGACGGACTCGTAGTTGAGCAACGCGTCGACGTTTCCCCGGCGTTGGTAGGCCGTGGCCAGCCAGCCCGAGGAACCCGACGTCAGCTTCTGCCCCTTGAAGAACTCCTTCAGCCGGGGAGTCGCCTTGGTGACGTCCGCGTCGGTGAGCGCCGACTGGGCGCCGGAGAGGGCGGAGGCGACGGAGATGAGGGTCGAGAAACCGGAGTTGGAGCGCGCCGGGTCCGTCATGCCGTAGGTCAACTTGCCGTCCTGGACGGCCTGTTCGACCTGCGACCAGGTCACCTTGCCGGGCGTCCAGCCCAGGGCCGTGACGGTGGCCGTCTTCACACCGATCGCGACCGGGCTCGACATGATCGGGGTCTCCGACACGACCTTCTTCGCCGCGTCGGGCCGTAGCCGCAGATAGTCGTTCGACGACAGCCACAGGGCGTCGTACCGCCCGTCGACCTCGCCCTTCGCCAGCAGGTTCACCGCGTCGAGGGTGCCCATGTAGGTGGGACGGATGGTGATGCCGGTGTCCTTGCGGACCTGGTCGAACACCGGGGTCATGTCGCTGAGTTCGCTGGAGGCGAGGACGCGGAGGGTGCCGGGCTTGGGGGCGTTGTCGGTCGCGGGTTGCCTGGGCTGCGAGGTGCACGCGGTCAACAGGGCGGCTGTGCCGAGCGCGAGGGCGAGAAGGCGTCTCATCCGAGCCCACCCTCCATCGCACTCTGCGACCGGCTCCGCTCCAAGTACGTGCCGGCGTTCTGGAGTTCGGACGTCAGGGACTCCACGGTCGCCGCCATCACCTCGGTCGCCTGGACCTTGTAGGTGTCGATGGCGTCGAGCGTGCGGTAGATCTGCTGGAAGGCGGTACGGAGCGTCTCCGCGCCCACCGCCGGGTCGGCCGCGATGCGCTGGATCTCGCCGCTCTGCGTGGAGAGCATCTCGGCGTTGCCCCGGATGAGGTCCTCGGTCGTGCCGCGCAGGGCGTTGACCTGGTCGACGACCTTGCGCTGGTTGTCGAGCGCGGAGGCGAGCATGACCGAGATGCGGAGGGCGGAGACGGTGGTCGTGGCCGCCCGGTCCACACCCTTGATCAGCTCGTCGTTGTTGCGCCGTACGACGTCCATCGCCAAGTAGCCCTGCGCGCACACCGCGAGCTGGGTCAGCAGGTCCTGGTGCTTCTGCCGGACCGGGAAGAGGACGTCCGCGCGGAGGGTGTCGGCCTGGCTCGGATCGGCGGCCTCGACGCCGGTGATGTGCTGCTCGACGGCCGTGTCGAGAGCCTGGGTCAGGACGACGTACTCCTGGAGCTTGCCCATGGTCTCCCAGAGGCGGACCCGCTCGGTCTGCAATGCCGCGTTGTCACGCCGGAGTTCGTCCTGGCCACCGCGGAGAGAGCCCACGATCTTGTTCAACGTCCCCTGCGCGGAGGCGTACTTGGCGACGTGGTCGCGCAGCTTGTTGCCGCCGGGAAGCCGGGACAGGAACTTCCTTCCCTTGGAGGCGGACAGATCACGCGGGTCCAAGTCCTCGACCACACGCCGGAGTTCGACGAGCGAGCCCGCCACCTGCGACTGGGCGTCCCCGCCCTTCGACGGCAGGCTGCGCACGGTCCGCTCCAGCATCCGGTTGGACTGCGCGGTGGCGGTGCGCATCTCACCGGCGCCGAGCGCGCTGATCTCCCCGACCTTGCCCGCGAATTCGGGCGAGCGGGCATCGAGGGAGGCGAGCCCGTCGACATAGGCGGCGGCCTTCTGGGCCATGTCCGCACGGACACTCTCGTCCACGGGCACGAGCCCGCCGGCCCTCTCCTTCGGCACCGGCACGACGGCCTCCGGTGGGGTGAGGGTGAAGACGTCGTCCCCGCTCTGAGTGTGCTGACTGCTGTTCTGGCTGGTGTTGAAACTGCCGCTCATGTGGTTCCCCCCGTTCAACCGCGCGCCCGGCGCGCCATGTCGTGCAGCACCGTCGAGGTGGGCACGGGCGCCTGCCGGACGCCGGTCAGCGTCTGGTTGAGATAGCTGGAGTGGGCGGCGGTGGCCGCGACGAACTCGGCGGTGTCACCCTGCGGCCGGAACCCGTGCCGTACGGCGAGCCTGCGCAACGCCGGGTCGCTGCTGAGGAGTTGACCGAGTGCGCGGCCCTCCGGAGTGAGCGGTACGACGGTGTGGTCGCTGTTGGCCGTGGTGTCCGGGTAGAGCACGACGAGGTCGCCGACCGGCTGCTTGTCGAGGAGCAGCGAGGCCACCTGCGACTCGTACACGAGGACCAGCGGATTGCCGGCGCCGCTGATGAAATCCCTGAACGGCGCGTCCGAGCTGGACTGTTGGGCCCCTTGCACGCTGATCAACTTGTGCATCAGAGGCGCGGTGCGATCCACATCGGCGCTACTGGCGGCCACCCGCCCGCCGTTGGCGACGTAGGAGGCGGCGGCGAGGTACAGAGCACCCGAGTTGGAGGTCTCCGGGTCGGTGGTGGCGATGTAGAGGGTGCCGGTCAACTCCCCATGTCTGTCGGCCCCCTTGAGCTGCTGCCAGGTCAGATCCCGCTGGGCGGCATCGAGATAGGCGCCCATCTTCAGGGTGCCGCGGTCCTGGCTCTTGTCCAGCGTGGCGAGCCCGTTGTCCGCGAGGACCTGGGCGGCGCTGCGGTGGGCCACGACGACGAGCGGCGAGTAGAAGGGCCGAGGCAAGGGCTGCCGCACCTCGTACTTGGCGGCGAGCGCGTCGGCCGGCGCCTGACTGGAGGGGAAGGCGAAGTCGTACCCCTTGAGGTTGAGCCCCTCCATGGCCCAGGACCCGGAGGTCTCCGTCCGCACGGTGAAGCCCTTGGCGGCGAGGGCCTTCACCACATCGGGATCGGCGAAGAAGTCCGCCTTCTCCGAACCGATCACACCACGCACGGTCTTCGTTGCCGTGCCCTTGTCCCCGTTGTCCCGGCCCGCTACGACGGCTGCCACCACGCCACCGATCAGCAACACCGCGAGGACGATTCCCGCGATACGTCTCACGAGGGGCAGCGTGCTCGCGGAACCCAACATTCCCCGAGGAAAGGGATGAACGGGAGGTGTCACCCGGGTCCCGGATCAACACGGTTCAGAGGAGCGCCCCTTTAGGGGCGCGGGGAACTGCGCGACAAGCCACGACGGGCGCGCACCCGCAACAAAACAGAACCCCTACGGCGAATAGGCAGCGCAGCTCAGGCGACCACAGTCACCGCATGCGCATCCATCCGCTCGGCAGACAGAATCGCCGCCGCAGTATCCGCACGGGAAGCCGCAACAACCAACGCCCGCCCGGCAAGCGCATGAGCCTTCAGGTGCAGCGCATCCAAACGGGACGTAGAAGCGGCCGCAGACGACGCCCGGCTGGGCGAGGCCCCACGCAACCGCGTCAACTGCCCGGCAAGCCTCTCCGCAGCCACGTCCAACTCGTCGGAAGGCTCCAGCGCCCGCAGTTCATCGGTCACCGCAAGCAGCGCGGCGAGATGCCCCGCAAGCTGAATGTCCAGTTCCTCCTCGCGCGACCGATGCGGAATGTCGGAGGAAGGTGTGCGGGCCACCGTGCTGTGGACCGACTTCGTGCGGATCGGCTCGTACATGGCATGGTCTCCTGTGCTCAGACAGGAAACCATCCTAGCTTAGATCTCGTCTAAAGTTGTGCTGGCCGAAAAATTGGCCGGAAGAACCCTGATCGAGGATGTTTACGGCTGGCTGTACCCGTCCAGGAAGTTCCCGATCCGCGTCACCGCGTCCCGCAGATCCCCGACCGACGGCAGCGTCACGACCCGGAAGTGATCGGGCTCGGACCAGTTGAACCCGGTGCCGTGGACGACCATGATCTTCTCCTGGCGGAGCAGGTCGAGCACCATCTGCCGGTCGTCCTTGACCTTGAACACCTGCGGATCGAGCCGAGGGAACAGGTACAGCGCCCCCTTCGGCTTCACGCAGGTCACACCCGGAATCTGGGTCAGCAGCTCGTACGCCACATCCCGCTGCTCCTTCAACCGACCGCCCGGCAGCACCAGATCGTTGATGGTCTGCCGCCCACTGAGCGCGGCGACGACCCCGTGCTGCCCGGGCATGTTCGCGCAGAGCCGCATATTGGCCAGGATCGTCAGACCCTCGATATAGGAGTCGGCGTGCGCGCGCGGCCCCGAGATCGACATCCACCCGACGCGGTATCCGGCCACCCGGTACGCCTTCGACATGCCGTTGAAGGTGAGGGTGAGCAGATCCGGGGCGACCTTCGCGGTCGGGGTGTGCGTGGCGCCGTCGTAGAGGATCTTGTCGTAGATCTCGTCGGAGCAGACGAGCAGGTTGTGGCGGCGGGCGATGTCGGTGAGGCCCTTGATCATCTCCTCGTCGTACACCGCGCCGGTCGGGTTGTTCGGGTTGATGATGACGATCGCCTTGGTGCGGTCGCTGACCTTGCGCTCGACGTCGGCGAGGTCGGGCATCCAGTCGGACTGCTCGTCGCAGCGGTAGTGCACGGCGGTGCCGCCGGAGAGCGAGACGGCGGCGGTCCACAGCGGGTAGTCCGGCGACGGTACGAGGACCTCGTCGCCGTCGTCGAGCAGTCCCTGCATCGCCATGACGATCAGTTCGGAGACGCCGTTGCCGATGAAGACGTGTTCTACGTCCGTCTCGATGCCCAGGGTCTGGTTGTGCATGACGACCGCGCGGCGGGCCGCCAGCAGCCCCTTCGCGTCGCCGTACCCGTGCGCCGACGACACGTTCCGGAGGATGTCCTCCAGGATCTCGGGCGGGCACTCGAACCCGAAGGCCGCCGGATTCCCGGTGTTCAGCTTCAGGATGCGGTGGCCTGCCGCCTCCAGACGCATCGCCTCTTCGAGAACCGGGCCCCGGATCTCGTAACAGACGTTGGAGAGCTTGGTCGACTGGATCACCTGCATGTCGGTGAGCTTACGGCGCGGTAACGAGACTTGGCTCGTGCTTTCCGCCACATGAGACGCGCCGCGAACGGCCGGAAACCGATCCTTGCCCCCTCCCCTCTCAACGATCACAATGCCCATGACAAAAAGACGGCGGCCGGAAGATCTCCGGTCGTCTCGTCATAAGAGGGGACCCCCACATGAACAAGCCTCTCCTTGCCGCGCTCTCCACCCTGGCCATCGCCGGGGCGGGCGTGGCACCCGCGGTCGCCGCACCCCAGGTGGCACCGAAGGCCGCCGCGGTGACCGTCGACTTCGCCGGCATCGTCTCGCTCAGCAACTGCTCCGGCTCGGTCATCCGCTTCCCGAACTCGACCGACACCGCTCCGGCGCTGGTCATGACCAACGGGCACTGCCTGGAGACCGGCTTCCCGGAGCCCGGTGAGGTCATCACAGGCCAGTCCTCCAGCCGTACCTTCGGGCTGCTGAACTCGGCCGGCACCAAGGTCGCCACGCTCCGCGCCAACCAGGTCGTCTACTCGACGATGACCGACACGGACGTGACGATCTACCGCACCACCACGACGTACGCGGCGATCAAGAGCGCGTACGGCATCAGCCCGCTCACCGTGAGCGCCACGCACCCGACCGCCGGTACCGCGATCAAGGTCGTCTCCGGGTACTGGAAGACGATCTACAGCTGCAGCATCGACGGGTTCGTGTACCGGCTGAAGGAGGGTGACTGGACCTGGAAGGACTCGGTCCGTTACACCTCCGCGTGCAACACGATCGGGGGTACGTCGGGGTCCCCGGTGATCGACACCAGCACCGGGCAGGTCGTCGCCGTGAACAACACGGGCAACGAGGACGGCGAGACCTGCACCGAGAACAACCCGTGCGAGGTCTCCGAGAACGGCACGGTGACGGTCCGCGAGGGCATCAACTACGCCGAGGAGACCTACAACATCCCGGCCTGCTTCACCTCGGCCAACGTGCTTGCCCTCAGCACGTCCACCTGCACGCTGCCCAAGCCGTAAGTCAAGAGCGGGAGTTGGCGTTCCGTCGCACGGGACTGCGACGGACCGACCGCCCCGCCAGTACGTCCGTCCGCCGGCCGTCCTCGATCACGAAGCGGCCGTCGATCAGTACGTGGGGGATGCCGGTCGGTAGCTTGCGCGGGTCCTCGAAGGTCGAACCTGCCGCCACCGTCAGCGGGTTGAACAACACCAGGTCCGCGCGGTAGCCCTCCTTGACCAGGCCCCGGTCCGGCAGGCGCAGGCGGGCTGCCGGGCGGGACGTCAGGTGGGCCACGCACTCCTCCAGGGACAGGAGTCCCAACTCCCTTACGTAATGGCCGAGATAGCGCGGGAACGTGCCGTACGCCCGTGGATGCGGCTTCGCGCCCTGGAGGATGCCGTCCGAGCCGCCGGTGTGGACGCGGTGCCGCATGATCTGGCGGACGTTCTCCTCGTGGCCCACGTGCTGGAGGATCGACGGGGCGAGTCGGTCGGAGAGGAGCAGGTGACGGGCCGTTGTCCAACTGTCGAGGCGGCGGCCTACGTAGTCCGCCAGTTCGGGATTCTCGACCCCCGCGATCTCGATCGTGTCCCACTCCATCGGCACCCCGTGGCAGCCGTCCGAGCCGATCACCTCCAGGTGGTGGCGGATACGGTCGGAGGTGTCGTCGTCCGCCAGGCGTCTCAGGATCTCGTCCGGGCCGCCCTCGCTCGCCCAACTCGGCAGCATGGCCACGAGAGTTGTGCAGCCGGGGGTGTAGGGGTAGGTGTCGAGGCTGATGTCCGCGCCGTTCGCCAGGGCCTCGTCCAGGAGGGACAGGAGCTCCGGTGCCCGGCCCTCGTTCACGCCGAAGTTCATGGTGGCGTGAGCCAGATGGAGGGAGCAGCCCGCCTCGTGGCTCAGCTCCACCATCTCCGCGTAGGCCTCCAGTGCGCCCGCGCCGTACGAGCGGTGGTGGGGGCAGTAGTAGCCGTCGTAGGACGCCACCACCCGGCACAGTTCGGTGAGTTCGGCGTCCTTGGCGTACATGCCGGGGGTGTAGGTGAGCCCGGACGACATGCCGACCGCGCCCTGTTCCATGCCCTCGGCGACCAACTGCCGCATCCGGTCCAGCTCTTGGGGTGTCGCCTCCCGGTCCTCCCAGCCGACGGCGAGCATCCGGACCGTGCCCTGCGGGATCAAGTAGGCCGCGTTGACCGCCACTCCGCGATCCAACCGGTCCAAGTACTCGCCCACCGAACGCCAGTCGAAGTCGATGTCGTCGCCGTAGCCGTTCCACCCGGTGATCGCCCGGCGCACCTCGGCCAGCGTGCGGTCGTCGACGGGGGCGTACGACAGCCCGTCCTGGCCGATGACTTCGAGGGTCACCCCCTGCGCGGCCTTGGCGCTGTGGTCCGGGTCGCGGAGCAGGGCCAGGTCGCTGTGGGCGTGCATGTCGATGAAGCCGGGGGAGAGGGTCAGGCCCTCCGCGTCCAACTCCCGGCGTGCCTTGGGGCGTTGGCAGCCCGCCGCCGCGGCCTCCTGCACGATCGAGACGATCCGGCCGCCGTCGATCACGACATCTGCGCGGTACGACGGGCCGCCACTGCCGTCGACGACGTCCGCGTCCCGGATGACCAGTTCTTCCATGCCCATGCCTCCAGCGGGGTCCGACGCGGCCTCTAGAAGAACGTACGGATGTAGTCGACGACCGTCCCGTCCGCCTCCGTCACCGGGATCAGCTGCCACTTGTCGAAGGACGTGCAGGGGTGGGACAGGCCCAGGCCGATCCAGTCACCCACCTCAAGGTCCGCATCCGGGGCCGTCCGCAGCCAGGCGTGCTGGTCGGACAGGCCCGTCACCTCGACGCCGGTCGCCGGGCGCTCGGTGCCGTCGCGGCGGACGACCTGGGCGGCGGGGAGGTCGAGGTCGTAGGCCGCGTCCCGCTTGCCCGCGTTGGCGAAGGCCTGCTCGGGGGAGGGGCGGGAGACGATCTGCGCCCAGAGCCGGAACGCGGGTTCCAGGGCGCCCTCTTCGGGGATGCGGGTGAAGGGGGTGATCTCGCGGTAGTGGCCGTCGTCGTGCGAGACGTAGGCACCCGAGCGCAGCAACTTCAGTGCGGGGAGCGAGAGTTCGGGCTGCTCGGCGAAGACGTCGGCCACCGCGTCGAACCACGCGCTGCCACCCGCGCTGACCACGATCTCGTCGAGCCCGGATCCCGAGAAGCGTCCGTCCTTGTCGAAGTCCACGGCGAGAGCGGTCAGTTGACGCAGCCACGCGTGCACCCGCTCCGGATCGGCCTGCGGCACCTCGCCCTCATAGCCGGCGACCCCGACCAGCCGCAGCGTCCCTACGGCGGCCACCGCGTCCGCGACCGCCGCGCACTCCGCCTCCGTGCGCACGCCGGTGCGGGCACCCTCGCCGGCGGCCAGTTCGACGACGACGTCCAGCGGGCGGGCGGCGTCGCGCAGGGCCGCGTCCATCAACTCGACGCCGCGCACCGAGTCGACGTAGCAGATGAAGCGGAAGTCGTCGTCCGCGTCCAGTTCGGAGGAGATCCACTTCAGGGCGGACGGGTCGACCACTTCGTTCGCGAGGAAGATGCTGCCGATCCCGAACTGCCGTGCCACGCGGACCTGGTGGGGGACCGCGAGGGTGATGCCCCAGGCGCCGTGGGCCAGTTGGCGGTGGAAGAGCTGGGGGGCCATGGAGGTCTTGCCGTGTGGCGCGAAGGCGAGGCCGTGGCGGGTCGCGTACGTCTCCATGAGGCGGAGGTTGTGGTCCAGGCGCTCGGCGGAGAGGGCGAGGACGGGGGTGGTGAAGCCGTCGGTGAAGAGGTTGCGGCGCTGGGCCGCCAGTTCGGTGAGCGTGAGGCCGTCCGCGTCCGGGGGGAGGCCCTTGAAACGGTGGTCGACGCGTTCCCCGGCGAGCCGGGTGAGCGCTTCGGTACCGGAGTCGCGGACCATGGGGCCTCCCTGAGCTGGAGTGTTGCAATCCCTGCAACATTCATTGCGTATATCGCTTACCGCTGTCTAACATCTCGCCCAACACCGGGTCAACGGAGCCGCCGCCACCCCGGCGCACCGACGAGGAGCCATCACCATCGTGACCGCCGACGGACTGTCCACCGCCGCCCGTGACGTCGTGGACGTCGTAGCGCTGGGCGAGTCCATGGTCACGTTCCTACCCAGCCGGCCCGGCCGCCTCGCCGATGTGCCGTCCTTCGATCGTGCCATCGGCGGCGCGGAGTCGAATGTGGCGTGCGTGCTGGCCGCCGCCGGGCACACCGTCCGGTGGGTCAGCCGGGTGGGGGCGGACGGCTTCGGTGATCATCTCGTCGAGACCATCGGCGGGTACGGGGTGGACGTGTCCGCGGTACGGCGTGATCCCGCGCGGCCGACCGGGATCTACTTCCGTACCGCCGGGGACCGGGCCACCGACGCGCACGAGGTGGCGTACTACCGGGCCGGGTCCGCCGCCTCCGCGATGGCCGTCGGGAACGTCGACCTGGACGCCGTGCGGGCCGGGCGGGTGCTGCATCTGTCGGGGATCACCCCGATGCTTTCCGACGGCTGTCTCGGGCTGGTGCGTGAGCTGACCGCGATGCGCGCCGGCCGGCCCTTGATCTCCTTCGATGTGAACCACCGCCCCGCGCTGGGACGTTGGGCCGACGGGCCGAGCGTGCTGCTGGAGCTGGGGCGGGGTGCCGACCTCGTGTTCGTCGGGGAGGACGAGGCCGCCGAGGTCTGGGGGCTGGTCGGGGCCGATGCCGTACGGGGCGCGTTCCCCGACCCCGAGACCCTCGTCGTCAAGCAGGGCGGACGCGGGGCCACCGTCTTCCACCGGGGCGACGCCACCTTCGTGCCCGCGCCGCACGTCGACGTCGTGGCCGCGGTCGGTGCCGGGGACGCCTTCGCCGCCGGGTTCCTCTCCGCGACCCTGCGGGGACTTCCCGTACGGGACCGGCTCCGGCACGGGCATCTCACGGCCGCCGCCGCCCTCACCGTCCCCGGCGACCTCGCCGCCCCGCCGGTCCGCGACCACGCCGACCGGCTGGTCGCCCTGGACGAGCGGGCGTGGGGGAGACTTCGACTCGGCCCCGGCTGGACCGACGCCGCCGACTGGGCCGACGAGGAGGTATGCACGCCATGAGTCAGACCGTCGACCGCGCACTGAGCATCCTGCCGCTGCTCGCCGAGGGCCCCGCCGACCTCGGCCAGGTCGCCGAGCGCCTCGACGTCCACAAGTCGACGGCCCTGCGCCTCCTGCGCACCCTGCACGAACACGGCCTGGTCTACCGCCAGTCCGACCAGCGCTACCGCCTCGGCGCCCGCCTCATCGCCCTCGCCCAGGAGGCGATGGAGAACCTCGACATCCGCGAGATCGCCCACCCCCATCTCGCCCGGCTGAACGAGCAGTGCGGTCATACCGTCCACCTGGCGGTGTACGAGGAGAACGAGGTCCTCTACATCGACAAGGTGGAGAGCCGCTACCCGGTGCGCATGTACTCGCGGATCGGCAAGCCCGTCGCCATCACCGTCGCGGGCGTGGCCAAGCTGCTGCTGGCCGACCTGCCGGAGGGTGAACGCCGGGTGCTCGCCGACAAACTCGAATACCCCATGTACACCGCCCGTTCCACCCCCAACGCCCCCGCCTTCCTGCGGGAGTTGGAGAAGGTCCGGGAACAGGGCTGGGCCACCGACCTCGGCGGCCACGAAGAGTCCATCAACTGCGTCGCCGCGCCGATCCGGGGCGCCGACGGACGGGTGGCCGCCGCGATGTCGGTCTCCGCGCCCAACGTCGTCGTCACCGCCGACGAACTCCTCACCCTGCTCCCGCTGGTCCGTCGTACGGCGGACGCCATCAGTGGTGAGTACTCCGGCAGAACAACAACCAGGGATACCGAATGACCGACAAGATCGCGCTCACCCCCAAGACCCACACCGCCCCGCCCGCGAAGTTCTCGCACGGCGTCCGCAAGGGGAACATCCTCCAGGTCGCGGGGCAGGTCGGCTTCCTCCCCGCCGAGGAGGGCAAGCCGCCGACACCGGCCGGGCCGACCCTGCGCGAGCAGACCCTCCAGACCCTCGCCAACGTCCAGGCCATCCTGGAGGAGGGCGGCGCGAGCTGGGAGGACGCGATGATGATCCGCGTCTATCTGACGGACGTGGACCACTTCGCCGAGATGAACGCGATCTACAACGAGTTCTTCGAGGGCCGCGTCGAGATCCCCGCCGCGCGCACGACGGTCTACGTCGGCCTGCCCGCCGGCCTGCTCATCGAGATCGACGCGCTGGCCGTTCTGAGCTAGCACCGGGTTAGTACCGGGTTAGTACCGCTCCAACTCCCGCACACCGTACGACGGTTCGGCACCCCCGATGGGTGCCGCGCCGCGATCCCCCCTGCCCGGCTGTGCCCTCTGGGGGACATCCCCCAGACCCTCGGACCCATGCTCTTACGACGACAACGAGGACCCCCACCATGTCCCTACCGCTCGCCGCCACCGCCCCCGCGACACCACCCCACACCGGAGGCCTGCTCCTCCTACTGGACGGCACAGCAGGCCTGTTGACGGTCGCCGCCCTCGGGATCGCGCTCCTCCTCTTCCTGATCATCAAGGTCAGACTCCAGCCCTTCGTGGCCCTCCTCGCCGTCTCCATAACCGTCGGCCTGCTCTCCGGCCTCTCGGTCACCGAGCTCTTCGGCACGGTCCAGCGCTCCGACGCCGTCTCCACCATCGAGTCCGGCATGGGCGGCATCCTCGGCCATGTCGCGATCATCATCGGCCTGGGCACGATGCTCGGCGCGATCCTCGAAGTCAGCGGCGGGGCCGAGGTGTTGGCGTCCCGGCTGCTGAATCTGTTCGGCGAGAAGCGGGCCCCGCTCGCCATGGGCCTCACCGGCCTGATCTTCGGCATCCCGGTCTTCTTCGACGTCGGCATCTTCGTCCTCGCGCCGATCGTGTACGCCGCCGCCAAGCGCGGCGGCAAGTCGATCCTGCTGTACTGCCTGCCGCTGCTCGCGGGCCTGTCGATGACCCACGCGTTCCTGCCGCCGCACCCCGGCCCGGTGGCCGCGGCCGGCCTGCTCCACGTCCAGCTCGGCTGGGTCATCCTCATGGGCATCGTCTGCGGCATCCCCGCCGTGCTCGCCGCGTGGGCCTACGCCGCCTGGGTCGGCAAGCGGATCTTCGTCGCCGTACCGCAGGACATGGTCGAGGCGGCGGCCGAGGCGAAGCAGGCGGTCATCGACGAACAGCGTGAGTCCGGCGTCGTACCGCAGGAGAAGCCGGTGTCGCTGGGCACGGTCCTCGCGATCATCGGTACGCCCCTGGTGCTCATCCTCGCGGCCACCTTCTCGTCGATCGCCTTCGACCCGTCCACCGGCCGCTCGGTCCTGGAGTTCTTCGGCAGCCCGTTCGTCGCCCTGACGATCGCCCTCCTCCTCGCGTACTACCTCCTGGGTCTGCGGCGCGGCTGGTCCCGCAAGTCCCTGGAGACCGTCTCCACCGCGTCCCTCAAGCCGGTCGGCAACATCATCCTGGTCGTCGGCGCGGGCGGGGTCTTCGGAGCCGTCCTGAAGGCGAGCGGGGTCGCGCAGGCCCTCTCGGACACGTTCCACGACGTAGGCCTGCCGGTGCTCGTGCTGTCGTACCTGATCTCGCTGGTACTACGGGTCGCACAGGGTTCGGCGACGGTCGCGATCGTGACGACGGCGGGCATCGTGGCGCCGCTGCTGGCCGAGGGCGACCACTCGCAGGCGTTCGTCGCGCTGGTCATCATGGCCATCTCGGCGGGGTCGATCTTCGCCTCGCACGTCAACGACGGCGGCTTCTGGATGGTGGCGAAGTACTTCGGGATCAGTGAGCGGGACACGCTGAAGACCTGGACCGTGCTGGAGTCCGTGCTGTCGGTCGCGGGGTTCGCTGTGGCCGCTGTGCTCAGTGTGTTCGTGTAAGCCGCTTGTAGGCGTCTGATAACAAAGTTGGGGCTGGCTGTGCCCGACACAGGATCGTCGACCATACTTCGCGCTGTGGAGCAGCGCATAGGTTCGAGCAGCCAGCCCCTGGAGGGCGCCGGATTCGACCCGGCCTTCGTCCCCGGGCTCACCGCACCCGCCGTGTCCTCCGACCAGCCGGAGGACAAGAAGCCGCGGGACGCGGAGCCGGAGGACGCGAAGGCCGAGAAGCCGGCGGCACCGGAGGAACCGAACGAGTCGGAAGGATCGGAAGCGTCCGACGGCGAGGAGCCGCCGGTCGCGAAGGTCGACGTCACGAAGGCCGACGCGGACAAGGCCGTTGCCGAGGACGACGACGGTGACGCCGACGCGGACGAGGACGGCGAGGAGTCGTCCTCGGACGGTCCGGTCTTCGAGGCGTCCGACCGTCGTGCGGAGATCGTCGCGGACGAGAAGGGCGTACGACTGCGCCTGGACGACCAGAACTGCGAGTTCCGCTGGGACGAGATCGGCGCCATAGAGACCGAGTCCCCGCGCTTCGGCAAGCGGTTCACCATCACGGTGCACACCCCTGACCGCCGCTGGTACCCGATCGAGATCGAGGCGTCGGCCAGGAGCAGGTTCGCCGAGTGGGAGACGCAGCTGGACGCGGTTCTCGACGCGTACTTCGACGACGGTGACGAGGACGAGGCCGACGGCTCCGACGAGGTGGACGAGGCGGCGCTCGCCGCGGCGGAGGCAGAGGTCCGCGAGGACTGAGTTCTGCGCGAGGGCTGAGTTCCGAGTGCCGTGTTCTGTGTTCTGTCCGGCGTCGGACCGAATGCCGTTCTGATCAGAGCCAGTTCGGGCTGAGGGCGATCGTCCGGAGCTGGTTCATGGTCAGGGCCGGGGTCGTGCGGGTCGCGGGGGTGTCCTGGGCGCCGGAGTTGAAGGCGCTGATCACCACCCGCCGCCCGTCGGTCCTGATGGTGTCGACGGTCCACATCACGACACCGGAACCGCCCTTCTCGCCGGGGCCCTGGTGCTCGGCGACCTTCGTGCCGTCGGACAGGACCTCGGCGTCGGAGCCGAACAACTCGCCCTCGACATCAGACATGTCGGCCTGGACGTTGACCTGTACGAAGGTCTTGCCCTTGCCGTCGTCGACGACGAGATAACCGAACCCGGCGTCGTCGGTGTCGCCGGCCTCGGACACGGTGAGGCCCTTCGGCAGCAGGGTCCGGAGCGTCGAGGTGACGGACAGGGTGGCGCCCGTGTCGCTCGGACTCGGCGGCGTGACCGGTGAGTTGGGGTCCACCGGCATCGCGTCGACCGCGTCCCGCCAGGACGTGGCGGCGGCCACCTTCCTCAACTGGGCCGGGGACAGCGGCGGTTGAGGCCTGGTGATCGGCGAGTCCTTCTCGGCGGCGGCGTTCCACTCACTGATGCTGACGTGCTGCCCCTGCGGGGTGACGAGTTCGGCGCTCCACAGCTTGGTGTCCACCCGGCGGTCGGGATACTCGTACCCCTGAAGGACCATGACCACCGACCCGTCCGCCAGCCGGCTCGTGCCGCACGCGTCGTAGTGCGCGAGCGCCTTCCCCGGGCACTGGGTCGTCTGCCGTGCCTGGTCGCTCCCCGGCTGCACCCGTCCCAGGCCGACCTCTATGGCCGACGCGCCCTTGCCGTCGTCGTAGACGACATGGACGTACGGCGCCGGTTCCTCGTCCGTGCCGCGGGCCTCGATCTTCGAGAACGTGCCCTCCGGGATCAGCTTTTCGAGCGTCTTGATGAGCGCGGCCCCGGAGACCGGGGTGGGCGTGGACGTGGCCGTGGGTGTCGCGGCGGTGGCGTGCGCGGCCTGTGCCTCGGCGGGGTTTCCGCTGGGCAGGAGCAGTGCGCCGCCCACGCCGACGAGGGCGATGCCGGCCGCGCCGCTCATGACGGCGGCGTTGCGGCGGCGCAGCAGGCGCCGGCGGCCCTTGAGGGCGCCGGCGGTGGCGAGGGCGGCCCGGTCGGTCTCGAAGGCGTTGCCCGCGTCGTGCAGGCCTGCGGTGAGCCGTTCCTCGAAGGGGTCGAGGGGTTCGCTGTGCTGGGTGTCGGGCATGGCGGACCACCGTTTCGCGTGAGCGGATGTAAAGGATGTATGGGGTGCTGAAGGCAAGGCTTAAGGGGTGTGACGGGTTTGCGGGAGAAGGGAGTTGAAGGCGGGGTGCGGGTGTTCAGGGGCGGGCGTATTCGTCGAGGTTCTCGCCGAGGAGTTCGCGCAGCCGGCCGAGTGCGCGGACGCAGCGGGTGCGTACGGCGGCCGAGCTGACGTGCATCACGTCGGCGGTCTCCTCGACGGAGCGGTCCTCCCAGTACCGCAGGACGACCACGGCGCGGTCCTTGGCGGGCAGCCGGGAGAGGGCCTGGAGGAGGGTCAGCCGGAGCGGTGTGTCGGAGCCCGGGGTGCCGGGGTCGGGCAGGTCGGGGAGGACGTCGGTGGCGCGTTCGGTGCTGCTGCGGCGCCGCTGGTGGGCGAGGTAGGTACGGGTGAGGACGGTCTGGGCGTACCCGGCGGGGTTGCCGACCCGGGACAGCCGCCCCCAGCCGACGTACAGCTTGCCGAGGGTCTCCTGGACCAGGTCCTCGGCGAGATGGGTGTCCCCGGCGGTCAGCAGACAGGCGGACCGATAGAGATGCCCGGCGCGCGCGGAGGCGAACTCCGCGTACTCGTCGGCACGTTCGTGTCGTCTCATGCCTGATCCCCCTGTTTCGCGGGCTGTTGCCGGCGCCGCCCTCACTTGTACTGATGCGGTGGGCCCACAGAAATGTTTCAGGTCCGGGGGGATCGGTGGGTGCGACAGGTGCGGGGAAGGCGGGCCCAGCAGGCAGGGCGTGTTCCGCAGGAGCTGAAGTACGGCCGTCATCCGCGGGATTGCGGCGCCCGGCGGGCCTGATCGCCGTCGTACCGATGGCGGTGGCCGGCCTGATCGTGGCGGCGGTCTTCACGCTGGTCGCTACCGGGGTCGGCGAGGGCGCTGATCTGAACCAGCCGCCAGGGCGCGGTAGTCGCGGTTCCGGGGTCTCGGGGCCGGCGGGAGTGCCCGGCTCGTTGTCAGTGGCGGCTGGTACGAATGTCGGCATGACCGAGGACGAGATCATCCACGCGATCCGGGAGCGGTATCCGGCAGGGGAACGGCCGCCGACCGCGCCGCCGGAGGCCGTGGCCGAGCTGGAGGCGGCGGTCGGGTATCCGATGCCGCCGCTCCTCAAGCGGATCTATCTGGAGGTCGCCGACGGCGGGTTCGGCCGCTGGGGCGAGGGGCTGTCCCTCACCGACACGGACTACAGGTTCAGTGAGGCCGATCCACTGCTGGCGGAGTACTTGAGCTGGCGCCGGAGACCCGGCTACCCGCCCTCCGTCGTACCGCTGTTGACGTGGGGCTGTGCGATCTGGTCCCTCGTCGACTTCAGCACCCCGGAGGGGCGGATGTGGGGCTGGGACCCCAACGCCCGGTGTCCTTGGCACGGAGAGGCGCTGTTTCCCGAGGAGTTCACCCTGGCCGAGCGGCTTCGTGGGTGGCTGGACGGGGTTCATGTCTTTCCGGCGGCGCCCATCGGGTCGTACTGCACGGAAGGCTGACGCGACACCTGTGCGCCCCGAACACGCCCCGCCCCGCGCCTCCGTCCGCCGGGGCATCCGCGCCGGGGCCACCTTGTCCTCCGGGGCCCGTCGTGACGACCATGTCCCTGACCGCGTAAGTCCGTTGCAGCGAGGGGGAACTGTCGTGTTCGACAACCTGGGTGACCTGGGGAAGCTCAAGGACAAGGCCGAGGAGATCGCCGAGGACCACGGTGACAAGATCGCCGACGGGCTGGAGAAGGCCGGCGATCTCGTCGACGAGAAGACGGACGGCAAGCACAGCGAGCAGATCGACACCGCGGTCGACAAGGCGCAGGACCTGGTGGCGAGGCTCGCCGCGCAGGCCGCGGACGGTGAGAAGAAGGACTGACGGGACTGGCGGGAGGGGGCGAACTCTCAGGCCACGGGGTCGAGTTCGTCGCTGCCTGTCGGGAGCGTGCGCATCGTGCGCAGCGGTGACAGGAAGTTCGGGAGGACGCTCGCCGTCATGCCCGCCGCGCCGATCCACAGCGTCGCCGTAGCCCCGAAGACCGAGCCCGACGTCCCGCCCAGCAGTCCGCCCAGCGGGATTCCGCCCCAGGACACGAACCGGGCCGTCGCGCTCACGCGGCCCAGGAGCCGGTCCGGGGTGAGGGTCTGTTGGAAGCTGGACTGGGCCACGACGCGGACGACTCCGCCGAAGGAGAGCGAGGCGAGGCCGGCCGCCGCCACGCACACGCTCCAGCCCGGGTGGGCCAACGGCATCAAGACCGTCAGCGGGCACGTGACCAGGGACGCGAGCCAGATGACCCGGCCCTGGCCGACCCACCGCGCGACCCGGGTCGCCGACAGCGCGCCCAGCAGCGCACCGCAGCCCATCCCGGAGAGGACGAGGCCGATACCGGAGGAGTCGAGCCCCAACTCCCGTTCCAGGAAGACCAGGAGCATGGTCTGGTACATCACCAGGAAGAGGTTGAAGATCGCGTCGCTCAGCATGATCGCGCGCAGGGCGGGGTACTTGAGGACGAACCTCAGGCCCTCCTTGATGTCGCGGCCCAGCCGAGACCGCTCGCTCGGCCCCGACTCCCGTTCCGGCGGCGCCTCTTGCTTGCGGATGGTGATCGCCAGCAGCCCTGACATCGCCATCCCGGCCGCGCTCACCAACAGCGTCGCGGGCGCGCCCACCCACCCGACCAGCGGCCCGGCGATCCCCGGCCCGCTGATACTCGTCACCGAGCGGATCGCCGAGAGCTTCGCGTTCCCCTCGACGAGGTTCTCGCGCCCCACCAGATGCGGCAGACAACTGACGTACGCCACATCGAAGAAGACCGTCAGCACCCCGTGGACCAACGCGACCGCGTACAGCCACCACACGGTCAGCAGGCCCGCCCACCACGCCACCGGCACCGTCACGAGGACCAGCGCCCGCGCGAGGTCGGTGCTGATCATCACCGACCGTTTTCGCATCCGGTCCACCCACGCGCCCGCCGGCAGCCCGACCAGCAGCGAACCCGCCGTCGTCATCGCGGTCAGCAGCCCGACCTGGAACTCGTCCGCGTCCAGCGCCACGATGGCGACGAGAGGCAGGGCGAGAAAGATGATCCGGTCGCCCAACTGCCCGAGCGCGGTGGCGGCGAAGAGCCGTCCGAAGTCCGGTTCGCGGAGGAGTCCGAGCCGTGCGGGTAAGGGCATGGGAGGCACCTGCCGGGAGGTCGACGTCAGGGATGATCACGTCAACCTAACCGAGAGGTGGGGAGCGCGACCCGACAGCGGCCGCACTCCCCACCCGCCCTGCCTACCGAGCGCTACGGCAACGCGTGCACATGCGCCCCCACCGAGTTCGACCACGAACTACCCGCGGCCGCGTCCCAGTTGGTGGACCATGTCATCGCGCCCCGCAGGTCGGGGTACGTCTTCGACGGCTTGAAGGTGCCGCAGTTGGTGCCGGCGGTCAGGCAGTCGAGGGCGTTGTTCACGATGGTGGGGGAGACGTAGCCGCTGCCGGCCGCGCTCGTGGAGGCCGGGAGGCCCAGGCCCACCTGGGACGGGGCGAGGCCGCCCTGGAGCTGGATGCAGGCCAGCGCCGTCAGGAAGTCGACCGTGCCCTGGCCGTAGACCTTGCCGTCGCAGCCCAGCATCGTGCCGCTGTTGTAGTACTGCATGTTGACGACCGTGAGGATGTCCTTGATGTTCAGGGCCGTCTGGAAGTACGCGTTCGACGTCGACTGCATGTCGATCGTCTGCGGGGCCATCGTGATGACGAGGGACGAGCCCGCTTTTGCGGAGAGGGACCTCAACGCCTGTGTCATGTAGGTGGCGTTGATGCCGTTCTCCAGGTCGATGTCGACGCCGTCGAAGCCGTACGTCTGCATCAGGGAGTAGACCGAGTTGGCGAAGTTCGTCGCGGACGTCGAGTCGCTCACCGAGATCGTGCCGTTCTGGCCGCCGATCGAGATGACGACCTTCTTGCCGGCCGCGTGCTTGGCCGCGATGTCCGCCTTGAACTGGTCGACCGTGTAGCCGCCGAGGCCCGCCGAGTCGAGCGTGAAGGAGACCGCGCCCGGGGTCGAGGTCGCGTCCGCGAAGGCCACCGCGATGATGTCGTACTGGGAGGAGACCGCCGAGAGCTTCTGGACGGTCGCGCCGTTGTTGAAGTTCTGCCAGTAGCCGGTCACCGCGTGCTTCGGCAGACCCGTACCGCCGTTGCCGCCCGTCGCCGTCGTCGTGCCCGTCACCGCCGTCGACTTGCCCGACTCACCGGCCGAGTTGGTCGCCGTGACCTGGAAGGAGTACGCGGTGGAGGCGGTAAGTCCCGTGATGGTGGCGGACGTTCCCGTCACCGCCGTGATCTTCGTGCCGCTGCGGTAGACGTTGTAGCCCGTCGCTCCCGACACCGCGCTCCACGCGAGGGAGACCGAGGAAGAGGTCGTCGAGGAGACCGTCAGACCCGTCGGTGTCGCCGGGACCGTCGGGGCCGGGTCGCTGCCGCCGCCGCCGTCCGGGCCGTAGACCGAGATGTCGTCCGCGTAGTACGCGGCCTGGCCGTACCAGCCGTGCGTGTACACCGAGACGGACGTGGTGGAGGCGCCCGTCGTGAACGTCGTCGAGAGCTGCTTCCAGGCGGCTGTGTCGGGCGTCCACGTCGACACGTCCGTCGTGCCCGTGCCCGTCACACCCAGGTAGGAGTAGCCGCCCTGCACCCACGCGCTCAGCGTGTACGTCGAGTTGGGCTTCACCGCCACCGACTCGCTGCACTGGGCGTTGTCCTGGCCGGTCGGGGTGCCCTTCAGGGCCGCCGCGCCGCTGTGCACCGGGGACGAGACGGTCGTGCCGCTGCCCGCCGTACAGGTCCAGTTGGTCAGGCCCGACTCGAAGCCGGCGTTCTTGGCGTTGTTGATGTCGGCGGCGGACGCCTGGCCGGTGCCCGCGAAGGAGAGGGCGAGGGCGGCCATGGCGACCCCGGCCCACAGACGTCTTTTCCTGAGGACGGGCATGCCTGGTGCGCGGTCCACTGATGCCTCCGGTGGGGGAGTTTGGAGGGGATGTGACTGTGACTGTGCCGACGGTGGCCACCGCTGGGAGTCCCAGAGTTGGTCCAGACCAATCTGATGTCAAGAGGTCCAGACCAACTTCGCCCGCACCGGTTTCGGTGCCCCGGCCGCGATCGGATGCTCGACCTGCCCCGATTTGGCGTGTTGTGTGCGATGACAGTTGCCGCACAGCTACAGAAACGCTGTTCTCCGGTCACAGGGGCGTGGTTACAGTGCTGAGGTAGTCACGCAGTGAAGTCGACTCGGTGTGCCGGAGTAATGCCGGTGGACCGACAGGCGTGAGACGGGGAGCTGCGCGTGCCAACTGCCATTGCCGTGACCAGCGCCGACATGGCGCTGCCACCACAGGACGAACGGACCCTGCCCGCCGTCGTCCTGCGGGACCTCGATCAACGACCGCTGGACCAGGCGCTGTCGGAGATGCAGGCCCTGATCGACCAGCACGGGCATGTCGTCGTCGTGTCCTCGCAGGCCGTGTCCGAGGGTGTCGACCGGCGGCTGCACACGATCCGGTCCATCCTGGAGACCGACCGGATCGCCCTGTTCCGTCCGAATCTGCCCCCGCTCGGACTCGCCGTCCTGGCCCGGCAGTTGAGGCAGCTGGCGTCCTGCGACCTCAGTCCCGGCGTCCTCGCCTCGGCCGGCCGACTGCTCACCCACTACATCCACGCCGGCGCGCTCCTCGGTTCGGTCACCAAGCTGGACCGGGTCCCCGTCGGCCTCAAGTCGCACGCCAAGTCCTGGGTGCCCGGCAGTCAGTTCGCGGTGATCGCCCACCCCGAGCCGCAGTTGGTCAGGGTCGGCCCCGGAGTCGCCCTGGAGGGGCCGGAGTTCGGCACCTGGATGCTGGTCGCCAAGGGACAGTTGCAGTCCGACTGGATCGGCACCACCCTCGCCCCGGCGTGGAACGCGATGGGGCTGCGCGAGGCCACCCTGCCCGCCGAGTCGGTGACTTGGTGGGGTACGAACAAGCTGATCGAGTTCTGTACCTATCTGCCCGACCTGTCGGTGCTGTACCAACTGGTCACCTCGGTGCGGCAGTCCGTGTGCCACTGGTGCGGTATCGACGTCATCGGCGACCGTTGTGTCTTCTGCTCCGCCACACCGCCCGTTCACGAGAACCAAACATCGAGCGGATAAGTCCTCAACTCACAGGACACGCTTACAGCACACGATTCGCTCGACCCGGTTCGATCTCTCTCGATCTCGTTTCGATCCGGTCAGATCCCGCTCGATCCGCTCATTTCCGCTCGACCGATATCCCCAATGAGGTTGTACGGTTCATGAACTCCCGTCAGCGCCGCGGCGTGATACTCCTGCTCCTGTCGGTGATCTGCGCCCTCGGCGCGTTCGTCGGCGTCCTCTCCGTCATCCGTGACGTGAAGTCCAAGGTCGGTCCCGAGGTCGCGGCGTACCAGGTCAAGGGCGACGTGGCGCCGTACACGGCTCTCACCGCCGCCCAGTTCAAGAAGATCGAGATGCCCAAGCGGTGGCTGTCGGACAACGCCGTGACCGATCTGCGGCAGATCACGGGCAAGATCGCGGTGACCACGCTGCGCCAGGGCTCCCTGTTGCAGACCGACATGATCGTGGACCAGCCGGCCCTCCAGCCCGGGCAGCAGGAGGTCGCCATCATGATCGACGCGGCGACCGGTGTCGCCGGCAAGATCACGCCGGGCTCCACGGTCAACGTGTACGCCACCTTCGCGGGCCAGAAGGAGGGTGACCCGGACCAGTCCAAGATCATCGTGACCAACGCGAAGGTCATCGACGTCGGGCACATCACCGCTCTCGACCCCGGCAGCAACAGCGACAAGAACCAGCAGACGTCCACCGACGGCGTGCCGATCACCTTCGCGCTCTCCACGCTCGACGCCCAACGGATCACCTACGCCGAGTCGTTCGCCGAGCGGGTGCGCCTCGCACTCGTGGCACCCGGCACCGATACGACCGTCCCCGACAAGGACCGGACGTACGAACTCGCGAAGGACAAGTGAGAGGCCCGCATGCCCACCAGGATTCTTCCGGCGGTCGGAGACGCGGACGCCATCCGCGCCATCACGACCCTGCTCAGCCAGCTCCCGGACGCCGACCCGGTGGCCCCGGTGGCCGACTCGACGCAGCTCATCGACACCCTGGCCCGGCTCGCCGCCGAGTCCGTCGACGAGCTGCCCGAGGTCGTGGTGGTGCATGAACGCATCGGTCCCGTCCCCGCGTTGGAGCTGGTCCGCGAGGTCGCGCTGCGCTTCCCCGCGGTGGGCGTCATCCTCGTCACCACCGACGCCAGCCCCGGCCTCTTCCAGGCCGCCATGGACTCCGGCGCCCGCGGCCTGATCGCCCTCCCGCTGAGCTACGAGGAGTTGGCCAACCGCGTCCAGGCCGTCGCCGCCTGGTCGGTGGGCGTACGGCGCCATCTCGGCCACGGCGGCGACGTGTTCACCGGCGTCGGCGGCACCGTCGTCACGGTCAGCGGTTCCAAGGGCGGGGTCGGCGCCACTCTCGCCGCGATCCAACTCGCCCTCGCCGCGCAGGTGTCGGGCCGTACCGTCGCGCTCGTCGACATGGACCTCCAGACCGGCGACATCGCCTCCTACCTGGACGTCCAGTTCCGCCGCTCGGTCGTCGACCTCGCCGCGATCACCGACATCTCGCCGCGCGTCCTGGCCGACGCCGTGTTCCGGCACGACACCGGGATGGCGCTGCTGCTGGCCCCCGGCGAGGGCGAACGCGGCGAGGAGGTCACCGACCGGGCCGCCCGGCAGATCGTCAGCGCCCTGCGCTCCCGCTATGAGGTCGTCGTCATCGACTGCGGCGCCCAGATGAGCGGCGCGAGCGCGGCGGCCGTCGAAATGGCCGACACGGCACTGCTGTTCACCACCCCGGACGTGGTCGCCGTACGCGCCGCGAAGCGCACCGTCCGCATGTGGGACCGGCTACAGATCCGCAAGGCCGAGGAGACGACCATCGTCGTCAACCGCTACACGCGCGGCACCGAGATCCAGCCGGCGCTCATCCAGCGCATCACCGGCACGACGGTCGCCGCCACCGCGATCCCCGCCAACTTCAAGGAACTCCAGGGCGCGGTGGACGCGGGCCGGCTGCACGAACTCGACAACAAGAGCGTGGTGAAACAGGCCCTTTGGGGTCTCGCGGGCGAACTCGGACTGGTCAAGGTCCCCGAAGCCGCCCAGAAGACCGGGCGGTCGCGGGGCGGCGGCGACCGCGGCTCGGTGAGCTTCCGGCGCCGGAGAGAGTGAACGGGGATGTGGATGTCTTTGATCTCTGCGCACGGGCGGGACAGGGGCCGGGACCGGGGCCAGGTCACCATCGAGTTCCTCGGCATGACCCCGCTGATCATCCTGACGCTGGTGCTGATGTGGCAGTTCGTGCTGGTGGGGTACACCTTCACGCTGGCGGGGAATGCTGCGGACGAGGCGGTGCGGGCGGGGACGGCCGCGGCCCCGGGGGATCGGGAGGCCGCCTGCGAACAGGCGGGCCTCGACAAGCTGGACGGCGCGTGGAAGGGGGACGCCACGGTGACCTGCGGAGGCACGGGGTTCGTCACGGCCGACGTCGACCTCAGGGTGCCCGTCCTCTTCCCGGGCGCGATCGGCTTCCCCTTCACGGTGCACGGCCACGCGGGCGCCGTAGAGGAGGCGAAGGACTGAGATGCGGAAGGACAGGAGGGAGAAGGGGAGGCGGGACCGTGGCCAAGTCGCCATCGAGTACCTCGGGTTCATCCCGGTCCTGATCCTCGTCGCCATGGCGGGAGTGCAGCTCGGGCTGATCGCGTACACCGCGATCCAGGCCGGTACGGCGGCCAGGACCGGGGCGCGCAGTGCCTCGCTGGAGCAGAACTACGCACAGGACTGCAAGGACGCGGTCAGCGGATTCCTGGCGGGCGGCACCAGTTGCAGCCGGTCCGACCTGGGCAGGTCCGTCCAGGTCACCTCCACCGTGAACATCCCGTCGATCGTGCCCGGTTGGGACTTCGGCACGGCCAGCAAGACCGCCACCATGCCGCTCGACCACTGAACGCGGAGCAAGGAGCACAGCACTCATGGGCCTGCGGGAACGAGTCAACCATCCCGAGGAGAACGGCCATCGGGGCGAGGACGGCCACATGGTCTCCTCGTACCGCGCCAAACTCCTGGAGGAGATCGACCTCGCGGAGATGAGCGCGCTGGCCGCCGCCGAGCGACGGGCCCGCCTGGAGCGGGTGCTCGGGCACATCATCAGCCGTGAGGGACCGGTCCTCTCGACCGTCGAGCGTTCGCAGCTGATCCGCAGGGTCGTCGACGAGGCGCTCGGCCTCGGCATACTCGAACCGCTCCTCGAAGACGCGTCGATCACCGAGATCATGGTGAACGGCCCGGACGCGATCTTCGTCGAACGCGGCGGCCGGGTCGAGCAGTTGCCGCTCCGCTTCCCCTCGCACGACCAGCTGATGCAGACGATCGAGCGGATCGTGTCGACGGTCAACCGCCGCGTGGACGAGTCGAATCCGATGGTCGACGCACGACTGCCGTCCGGCGAGCGCGTCAACGTGATCATCCCGCCGCTGTCGTTGACCGGCGCGACGCTCACCATCCGCCGCTTCCCGCGCTCCTTCACGCTCCAGGAGATGGTCGGCTTCGGCTCGTTGGACGAGCAGATGCTGTACCTCCTCGCGGGCCTGGTGCACGCGAAGTTCAACATCATCGTGTCCGGCGCGACCGGCACCGGGAAGACCACACTCCTCAACGCGCTCTCCGGCCTCATCCCGGAGACCGAGCGCATCATCACCATCGAGGACTCCGCCGAACTCCAGCTCCAGCAGTCGCACGTGATCCGCCTGGAGGCCCGCCCGCCGAACGTGGAGGGCAAGGGCCAGGTCACGATCCGCGACCTGGTGCGCAACTCGCTCCGCATGCGCCCCGACCGGATCGTCGTAGGAGAGGTCCGAGGCGGCGAATCGCTGGACATGCTCCAGGCGATGTCGACGGGCCACGACGGCTCCCTCGCCACGGTCCACGCCAACAGCGCGGAGGACGCGCTGATGCGCCTGAAGACGCTGGCGTCCATGTCCGAGGTCGAGATCCCCTTCGAGGCGCTGCACGACCAGATCAACAGCGCCATCGACGTCATCATCCAGCTCACCCGCTTCGCCGACGGCGCCCGCCGCATCACCGAGATCGCCCTCCTCGACAGCCACGGCAGCGAGCCGTACCGGCTGGCGACGGTGGCCCGCTTCAGCCCGCAGCCCATCTCCGCCGACGGCCGGGTCTACGGCACCTTCGAGTACTTCCCGCTCTCCCGCCGCACCGCCGACCGGCTCTACATGGCGAGCCAGCCCCTGCCGCAGGCCTTCGGCGTCGCCCACACCGCGGAACAGCTCGCCCTCAGAGAAGCCAGTAGGTAGGGACCGACCCCATGGATCTCCAGACGATCGTCACGCTCACCACCGGCGTCACCCTGCTGACCTGTGTCCTGGGCGTCGCCGGCGTGCACGCCTACGCCACGGGCAAGGCGCAGCGCGCGGCCCTGGTCGACCGCCTCACCTCGACCGGCCAGATCCAGGTGGGCCGCGTCCGCCGCTTCCGCGACCTGGACCGCAGACTGCGCCGTACGCGGCTCGGCCGACAGCTCGAACTGCGGCTCGCGGCAACGGGGTTGGACATGACGCCGGGCGAGTTCTTCGTCTACATGCTGGCCACGGTGGCGGCGCTCTGGCTGATCGGGCAGGCGTCCCTGGCCCCCTTCTTCGGGCCGATAGCAGGTCTGTTGGGCATCGGGGTGGCGATCCAGTTCCTCAACTGGCAGCGCCAGAAGCGCATCGAGAAGTTCATCAACCAACTCCCCGAACTGGCCCGCATCATGGCCAACGCCACCCACGCCGGGCTCGCGCTGCGCACCGCGATCAGCATGGCGGCGGAGGAGCTGGAGGCACCGGCCGGGGAGGAACTCGCCAAGGTGGCCAACCAGTTGGCGGTCGGCGCCTCCATGGACGACGCGCTGAGCGAGCTGGCGGACCGCCTGCCGTCCCGCGAACTGGTCGTACTGGTAACGACGTTGGTGCTCTCCAACCGTGCGGGCGGCCAGGTGGTGAGCGCCCTGCGCAACCTCACGGAGACCCTGGAGGAACGCAAGGAGACCCGCCGCGAGGTCCGCACCCAGCTCTCCCAGGTCAACATGACGTCGTACGCCGTTCCGGTGATGGGCGTGGGCGCCCTCTTCCTGATGAACGGCGTCAAACCCGGGGCCCTGGACCGGATGACGGGCTCCCCGATCGGCCAGGCCTGCGTGATCATCGCCTTCGGGCTGTACGCGGTCGGCTTCATCCTCATCCGCCGCCTGTCCCGCATCGACGTCTGAGAGGAGGAGAACAGACATGGTGGCACTCGTCCTCGGACTGGTCATGGGCCTCAGCGTGTGGGGCGTCTTCGCGGGCATCCGCATGTACCGGGCGGACGCGAAACTCCCCACCGACCTCGTCCTGGCCCTGGAGGTCGGCTCGACCCGCACCGGCGCGGTCGACTCCCTCATCGACCGCATGGGCATGCGCTACGCCCCGATGGTCCTCCGGCTGATGGGCCCCCGGCTGGTCGCCAAGTACCGCCGCAAGATAGACCTCGCGGGCAACCCCGGCGGCCTGACCATCGACCGCTACGCGGCCCGCCGGGCGGTCTACGGCTTCCTCGGCGGCTTCGGCGGCCTGCTGATGCTGCTCGAAGGGCACTACATCGTCGCCGTCATCCTGTTCGCCTTCGGCGCGTTCTGGACGGAGGTCGGCATCTGGTCGGCGATCCGCATCCGCAAGGACGTCATCGAACGGACCCTGCCGGACTTCCTCGACGTGCTCGCGGTGGTGGTGAGCGCGGGCCTCGGCTTCCGCCAGGCCCTGGACCGCGTCGCCTCGAAGTACGAGGGCCCATGGGCGGACGAACTCCGCATCACCCTCCGCCAGATGGACCTCGGCATGAGCCGCCGCGCCGCCTTCGCGGAACTCCGGCGACGCAACGACAGCGAGCAAGTAGCCATGTTCGTCACGGCGTTGCAGCAGGGCGAGGAACTGGGCGCGCCGATCGTCGACACGCTGGTGTCGCTGGCGAAGGACATGCGCCGCACGGACGCGCAGAACGCCCGCCGGAAGGCGGCCCGCGCGGTCCCCAAGGCCACCATGATGATCACCACGTTCATGGTCCCGGCGACGATGCTGCTCCTCGGCGCGGGGTTGTTGCTCGGCTCCGGCACGGACTTCAGCACGATCACGGGCAAGTAGGGACGGACGGGGGCGACGGGGGCCATGGCGACGACGGACGAGAACGGACGTACGGGACTGCTGCGGCGGCGTCCCAAACCGGCGGAGATCACCACTCCGCCGGCCGGGACGGTGCTGCCGGACCACGTGCGGTCGGGAGCGACGGACATACCGGTCACGTCGGTCACGCCGGCGCTGCCGGCGGGCTGGACGCCGGTGCGGGCGAGGCTGTCGGGGGTACCGGCACCGCCGGCGCAGCCGGGCGTGGAACGGTTGGCCGCCGATGGCGGGGAAGCCCCACAGGGGCCACCCGCACCCGACGACGATGGCCGCACGGGCGGTGCGGGTGGGAGTCACTTCCCGGCCGAAGGCCGGGAAGTCGCCCTCCCCATCCAGATCAGCGCCCTACAGGCAATGTGCAGGCAGGTCTTCGGCTTCCGCCTCGCGATGATCGCCCTGGCCGCCCCCTCCGCCCTGGTCAACGCCACCCCCGGCGTAGCCACCCGCCTCGTCGGCGCAGCCGTAGTGGTCACGTTCATGGCGTCCTACGTCCTCTTCCGCGACTGGGAACGCTTCGGCCCCCTGCTCCTCCGCCACCCCTCCCTCCTGGCCGTGGACACCCTCTTCGGCTCCCTCCTCCTGATCTCGGCAGGGCCCACCAGCACACTCGCCTACGTCAGCGTCTGCACCCCCCTTCTGGCCGGCATCGTCTACGGCTGGCGAGGCGCCGGCTGCTTCGCGAGCCTCCAGGCGCTGATCCTGGTGCTGGCGCAGACCGCCGCGGCGGACGCCCACCGGGTCGTGGCGCAGAGTTTCCTGCTCCCGGGCCTGTGCGTGATCGCCGGCGCGGTCGGAGTGACCCTGCGCAACCTGATGCTCCGCTTCGGCGAAGCCACGACCGCGCTGACGACGGTGCAGGCCCGTCTTGCCGTGACGGAGGCGGTAGGAGCGGAACGGGCGCGCCTGGCACGGGAGTTGCACGACTCGGTGGCGAAGACCCTGCACGGCGTCGCCCTCGCGGCGGACGGCCTGGCGGGCTCGGCGGGCGCGGACCACATGAACCCGACCCTGATCCGGCAACAGGCGGAACTGGTGGCCCGCTCGGCGCGCAGGGCGGCGGCGGAATCCCGCGAACTCCTGGCGGACCTACGGCGGGAGTCGAACCCGGACGAGGGCACGGACGTACTCGTCGAACTGGCCGCCCGCACAAGGGACTTCAGCACCAGGACCGGCCTGCCCACGACCTACCGCCCGACCGGCGAACACGGCGTACCGCCGGTCCCGCCCGCCGTGGCACGCCAACTCCTCACCATCGCGACGGAAGCGATGGAGAACGCCCACCGCCACGGCACCCCCACCAAGGTCGACGTGGAGGCCGGGGTCCACGACAGCCTCCTCCGCATCAGCGTCTACGACGACGGCCGCGGCCTGCCGCCCGGCACCACCCTCGAACAGCTGCGCAGGGCAGGCCACTTCGGCCTGGTCGGCATGGTCGAACGGGCCGCGTCGGTCGGCGCCCGCATCCGCATCGGCCGGGGCGGCCACGACGCGGGCACGGAGGTCCGCCTGGAACTCCCGCTGGGAGCCCTGACGACCTGACGACGTAGACCCATCCCCCCACCCGTACAGACGACTTGAGAGACCTGAGAGGAGGCAGCCATGCCGGACCAGACGACACCCCACCCCGGCGCTCCCCAGCCGCCACCGAACCCGTTCCACAACTTCCCGCGACCGGCCGCGACTTCGCCCCTCCGGGTCGTGGTGGTCGACGACAACCCGGTGGTCCGGGCGGGCCTGACGGCCCTCTTGTCGGGCCGCGCGGACATCACGGTCGTGGCGGAGGCGGCGGACGGCCGCGAGGCGTACGAGGCGGCCCACTTCCACCGCCCCGACGTGGTCCTCCTGGACGTCCGTATGCCGGGTGTGGACGGCATCTCGGCGCTCCCGTACCTGGTGCGGATCGCGCCGGTCGTGATGCTCACGTACAGCAGTGAGTCGGAGATCGTCCAGGAGGCGCTGCGGCGCGGGGCGGGCGGCTATCTGGTCCACGGCGAGTTCACGGCGGACGAACTGGTCGCCGCCGTAAGGGACATCAGGCAGGGCAGGGCTCATTTCACGCCATCGGCGGCGGGGGCACTGCTGGCGCAGCTGCGGCAGGAACAGGCGGCCCGTACGACCCCGTCCCTGCCCGAGGGCCTGGGCTCCTACGACTCTCAACTAGGTGCACCTGCAAACGGACTGACCCCTTCGATGCCCAGTCCCCAACCGAATTCGTCACACAGGCTTTCGCAACTGCAACCAACTGTGAGACAGTCATCCTCGGACAGGTCACGATTCCAACTGAGCGCGAGGGAGGCGGAGATCATGGACCACATCGCGTCCGGCATGACCAACCAGCAGATCGCCGCCACCTGCTTCATCTCCGAGAAGACCGTCAAGAACCACATCAACCGCATCTTCGCCAAGCTCCACAGCACCAGCCGTTCCGAGGCCGCGGCCAAGTGGCTTGGTACGGCGCCGGGTTCGGCCCGAGGGCTGGGGTGACCGGTGACGCGGCGACGGGGGACCCAACTGCCGGGCCTGTGGGCCCGGTTCGGCGACGGGCGGGCCCAGTGCGAAGGCCGGGACTCCGATTGGGCCCGATTTTGGGCCCTGGGGCCCTCTGGCGTACCTGTGGTTCGGGCATACCGTTCTCATGTCGAAAGCGGCACCGGCGACGAGGAAGCCGGGATCGAGTCTCTCGGAGGGGAACACCATGAGCAACTGGATCAACACCACCGTGACGTACCTTCAGGCCCGCGCCGCCCGCAGCGACAAGGGGCAGACCGCGGTGGAGTACCTGGGCATCATCGCGGTGGTGGTCGCGATCGTGCTGGCGATCACGGGTACGAGCATCGGTTCGACGATTCTCGACGCGATCACCAACAAGATTTCCGAGGTCACCGGCGGCTGATGCCGCCCCGTAGGTACAGCGACGCAGGGCAGGCCTTCCCCATCTACATCACGGTGGTGGCGGGTCTGCTCTTTCTCGCGTTCGCCTACCTCGCGGTCGGCCAGGCCGCGGTGAACCGGGGTGGCGCCCAGACGGCCGCCGACGCGGCGGCGCTCGCGGCGGCCCAGGACACCCGGGACCAACTTGCGGGCGTGTGGAAGCTGGACGTACTCGACCCGACCAAGTGGCAGGACATCTTCCACGGCATCGCAGACGGGCTCACCCCTTCGTGCGGTCGTGCCGACGAACTCGCGGGGCAGAACGAGGCCGGTGTGGACAGCTGCACACAGACGGAGCCCCTGAGCTTCACGGTCGCGGTCAAGACCGACAAGCCGGTCGGAGATTCGATCGTCCCCGGCACGGAGGACAAGTACTCGACAGCCCACGCCACCGCCGTGATCGAGTCGCTCTGCACGTTCCAACTCCCCGGCGCGGGCGCCGGGGACGACGTGCTGCCGAAGCTCACCTGCAAGGACGGCAAGGACTGGGATCTGGACCCGCTCCATCTCACCGATCTGGATCTACCGGGACCCGAGGACCTCTTCGACGTCCATCTGGCCGACTGACAAGCGAACGACGAGTGATGAAGGAAGCAGAGTCATGAGCATTCGGTTCACTTCGACGGTCCGCAGGGGGACGGTCGCGCTGGCTGTCGCGGCCGGTCTGGCCCTCGGTGTGGCCGGCTGCGGGAGTGGCGGCGACGACAACAAGAAGCCGGACACCCCGGCCTCGGCCTCCAAGAGCAGCGGATCCGATCCGAGTGCTCAGGAGGGCCAGTCGGAGACGCCTCTGGCCGAACTCACGGGGACCGACGGACTGCTTCTCCAAATCACCTCCGCCGACAGGGACTCGGGCGGGTTCGTCACCGTGAACGGAGTCTTCAAGAACGACGGTGACAAGTTGCTCGTGATTCCGTCGGCCCTGCGCGGCGACGAGACGGAGATCCTTCAGCACGGTACGTCGCTCGGCGGGGCCACCCTCGTGGACTCCAAGGGCAAGAAGCGCTACTACGTGCTGCGGGACACGGACGGCCGACCGCTCACCACGACGGGCCTCACGACGATCAAGGCAGGCGGCACGGTGGCCGTCTTCATGCAGTTCCCCGCGCCCCCGTCGACCACCACCGAAGTCTCCTTCGAACTACCGACGTTCCCCGTCGGCACGATCAAGATCTCCGGATGAGGCGGCCGTGACCACCACTCCCCGTCTCGCCCTGGTCGTGACCGCCGCCACGATCATGGTCGCTGCGAACATCGTCGGCGCGGTGGCGGCGCACGCCGACGACACCCCGAGTCCGAGCGTTCCACCGGGCACCGAGGCGTCGGCCAGTGCCCCGGTGCAGGTCGACCCGAACGACCCGGACCTGAAACTCCCCGAGGGCGCGACGCTCGCCGCCTCCAAGGTCCTGGACATCAAGTCGGTCGTGGAGGACCAGGGCGGTGAGGAACGCCGTGAGGACACCAACTCGGACGTGACCTTCGCCCTCCAGGCCGAGGTCCTCTTCAGCAAGGACAGTTCCAAGCTGAGCGCCGAGGCGAAGTCACGTATCGACGCGATCGCCGAGGAGATCAAGAAGCAGAACGCGTCCACGGTCCGCGTCTTCGGCTTCACGGACAACCTCGGCTCGTCCGCACACGGCGACATCCTCTCCAAGCAGCGCGCCGACGCCGTACAGGCAGTCCTGGACTCGGACTTGAACAACCCGAACATCACCTTCGAGGTACGCGGCTACGGCGAGCAGTACCCGATCGCCGACAACTCGACGGAGGCCGGCCGCAAGAAGAACCGCAGGGTCGAGGTGACGTTCCCGCGCACGGAGAGCTGAGGCCCACCCAGGACTTGGGTGTCGATTTGGGTCCACGGGCCCATCTCGGGCGTCCGTCCTGTCCCTAACCTCTGGAAGCTCCAGTGGTGTTGAGCGATTTCGGGGGACGGGGGAAACATGGCCTGGATCGGGGGAGTCGGCGGGAGCGGTGGGTCGGGCGGGCGTCACGAGATGCCGGTGCCTCTCGCCACCGCACTGGTGCTGGCCCACGCGCTGTTCGCGGTCACCGTCGTCGGCGGGCTCGGGCTGCTGATGACCGCCGGGGCGTACGACGCCCTCGACGGTCAGGTCATCGCCCTCGTCGCGTACGCCGCCGCACCCGGTGTCCTCGGCTGGTGGCTCGCCCGGCGGAGTTGGGAGGGCGGGGTCCGGATCCGGCGTGGACTCCTCGCCGTTCAGGGCTGGTTGATCCTCGGCGGTGTCGTCAACCTCGTCTCCGGGTCCGCCCGCGGAGGCCTGCAACTCCTCCTCCCGATCCTCATCCTGTTCTTCCTGTACCGCCCCGAGAGCCGTCAGTGGTACGGGCTCGCCGAACCGGACCGCGTGGAGCGCCGCCCGTTCTCCCTGTCCCGGCTGATCCGTTGGCGCCGGGACGAGGGGCAGACGGCGGTCGAGTACGCCGGGTTCATCGCCATCGTCGCCGCGATCATCACCGCGCTGCTGGTCAGCGGCCTCGGTACCCAGATCTTCACCGGCATCCAGTCGGAGGTCTGCAAGGTCACCGGCATGGCCTGCCCCGCCTCGACGGGCGGTGACACGGACACAGCCGTCGGCGACAACAACGCTGGCAAGAACAACGGCAACAACAACGGCAATGGCAACGGCGGGACTTCAGGCGGCACCGGCACCACAGGCGGCACCGGCACCGGCACGACCACCACCGACCCGGACCAGACCGACGACCAGCAGCCCGCCCCCGCCCCCGCCCCCGCCCCCGCCGACGACAAGAAAGACGACGACGGCTGCTTCTCCGGTGTCGGCGCCTTCTTCGGCTGTGCCGGCAACCAGGTCAAGCAAGTCGGCCAAGGCCTCTTCGTCGACGGCGTCTGGGGCGACCTCACCGGCATCTACGACATGGTCCGGCACCCGATGGACACCCTGAAGGGCATCGGCGACTACGGCAAACAGCTGGGCGACGACTGGTCGCAGAACTCCAAGGACGCCGGCAAGAAGTGGTCCGACGGCGACTACGGCGGCGCCCTCTGGGACTGGGCCGGTGCTTCCGTCAAGACCGGCGGCACGGTCCTCTACGACGTGTTCATCGGCGACGACGTCGCCAAGGACTGGAACAACGGCGACAAGACCCGCGCCGTCTCCCACGTCCTCTGGAACGTCGGCTCCCTCTTCATCCCGGGCTACGACGGCGCCAAGGTCGTGGAGAAACTCGGCGACCTCGGCAAGATCGGCAAGCTGGGGAAGCTCGGCAAGTTCGCGGAGGAAGCAAGCAAGGCGGCTGAGGACGCCAAGAAGGCGGCCAAGGCGGGCGACGTCGAGGGCGCCGAGAAGGCGGCGAAAGAAGCCGACGACGCGGCGGACGCGGCCGAGAAGAAGGCCCGCGAGTCCGGCTGCACCATCGGCGCCCCGGCACGCCGGATCCCGTACGGCGGCAGCGGCGGTCCCGCACTCGGCGGCACCGGTACCGGCACCACCGTCCTGGCTGCGGGCGCGTTCTCCCCGTACGTCTTCCTCGCCGAGGACGGCTGCGACGAGGACGCCAAGAAGGAGGCCGAGGAGGCCCGCAAGGAGGAGCGGGAGGCCTACCTGGCCAAGAAGCGGGCAGAGGAGCCGGGACGCGCGGCGAAGGCCGCGGCGGCCAAGAAGGAGTACCCGGACCCCAAGCACGACGACACCTCGGACCCGCGCAACTACAACCCGCCGGACTGGGCCGCGGACCTGAAGAACCACCCGCTCGGCTCCGCCGACAACAGCGACGGCTTCTGGGCGAGCCGGGACCGCAACCCTGCGCCCAACTGGAAGAACGAGTCGTGGCTCCGCTACCAGGAGCAGGTCACCGGCACGGTCCGTGGCGAGGAGTACGTGGTCCCGTACCCCAAGAAGGGCGTGCCCGACGTCGAGTACGACGGCTGGGACGCGGGCAGGCAGACGTATCTGGAGGCCAAGAACGGCTACGAGGGCTATCTCTCCAAGTCCAGCAAGGGGGAGCTGACCCCGTCCGCGAAGGCCGAGTTCGCCGCCGAGGCGCGGCGACAGGTGGCGGCGGCGGGCGGCAAGGCCGTCGAATGGCACTTCTCCAACCCCGACGTGGCCAAGGCGGCCAGGCGGGCGTTCCGGGACGAGGGCCTCGACATCAAGGTCGTCTACGAGAAGCAGAAGCCGGTCGGCGGAGCACGGAAGCCGGGTGCGTTCGGCTAGCCCGACTAGGGTGACGGCGGACGGCAGCCGGACCTGCCACGACCCCCGCACCCGCACACGCACGAGTGACCAGGGACCACGTACGACGGAGACGGAGACGGAGAATGCGACGTCTGGTGAGGGGCTTCTGGGGCCCCAGGGAGGAATCGGTCGAGGAACTGGCCGGCCGTTGGAAGGCGACACTCGACCAGGTCGCCCGGCTCCTTCCGCACGCCACCCTGCCCGCGGAATGGACCGTGGTCCGCGCGCCGGGCACTGCCTCCCCGGCCGCGCCCGTCCCGTCGGACGAGGGCGGCCTGCGCGCCGCTCTCCAGGAGGCCCGGGCCGCGGACGACTGGGCGAAGGGGACCGGCACCGCTCTCCGGCTCACCGCCACGGGCGCACCGGGCTGGACGGTCGAGGTGAGCGGACTGGCCGGTGGCGACTCCGAGTTCCTGCTCCAGTCGCTGGTGATCGGCATCCGCTCACCAGCGGACACCGAGCTGCCCGGCGCCCAACTCCTCGCCGCCGTGGCAGAGTTCTGGCACCCCGACTTCGGCGACGTGACCGACGACGACGTACTGGACGCGCTGGAGGACGAGGCGGAGTACCGCGTCGGCGAACCGTGCGTGGGCCGGGCTGGCTATCTCTGCCCGACACGCGCCGAGTTGGTACCGGACGACCTGACCGCGCCCCGAACAGCCGTCCCCGGCGCGGGAGTTGTGCTCGACATCGGGACGGAGGGCGACGTGGACACAGTGGTGCGAGCCTTCGAACGACTGCGGGAGGCCGGAGCGCTACGGCCCCTGCCGCGTCCCATGGACCGGGCCACGCTGTGACCGCACCCGGCCGGGAACTCCCGGACCTCGACACGCTGCTCATCGGGGCCGTCCCGGCGACCGGGCCGACCGTGAGCGAGGGCGATCCGGCGACGGGGGAGTGGACCGGAACCCGGGGCGAGGGCTTCGTGATCGCCCCGCTGCGGGTGAGTAGGCCGCTCACCGGTGTGTACGCACCCGAGTGGAACGCGGCGGAAGAGGCGGCCGAGGCCCAACTGGCTGGCCTCGTCCGCCAGTTGGACGACCGATACGGACCGCACCGCCAAGTGGCCATGCACGTGCCGCTCTTCCGCAAGATCGCGGGAGACCCGATGCCCGCACTCTTCCAGGCACTGTGCGACGAGGACCTGCTGGGCGACCTGACGGTCTGGGGACCGGTATCGACCGGCCGCCCGGGAGCCCCCACGCGCCAACTGGCCGTCTCCCTCAGCCAGTCCGACGGCGACGCCCCCATGATCCTGTGCGCCGTCGTCTCCGACCGCCCGATCATCGAGCTCCGGGAAGACGGGTGAGTCGTCGTGCCGCACGGCGACCCGTGGCACGATCTCACCCCGGACGGCCGGCGGAGACGCGAACGGCTGCCCCACACCGAGGCGAACGAGCGGGTGGCTCTGGACGCGGTGGCACGCGCCTCGGCCGACCCGACGCTCTCGAACTCGGCCCCTGACCTGCTGCGCTGGCTCCGGCAGCGGCCGTACGACGAGATAGGTGTCGCGGCGACGGCCGAGCGGTGCGCCGTGCGCGGCCTCGCCACCCATGAGGCGGTGAGTCTCCTACGACACCTGGGCCCGCCCCACGGCGAACGGGCCCTGCTTCGGCTCGTACGGGACGACCGGGTGGACGAGGGCAGCCGCGCCCGGGCAAGGAACTGTCTGACGCTGCTGCGCCGCCCCGGCTACGAGGTCCGTGCACAGCAACCGGCCCAGGGAGAGCACCCGCTGCTCCCTCCCGCCCTGCGCGACCTCCCCTACAGCTGGGCCACCGGCTTCCAATGGCCCGCCCAACTCCCGGAAACCGCCGACAACATCACCCGCGCCCGCGCGATCCTTGAGGCCTGCGTACCGACAGCCCCCGAACCCGACCCGGTCCCGGCTCCCTCCTGGCACAGCTACGAGGACGAGGACGAGGAACCGCCCGCATGGCTCGAAGTCCGCACGGTGCTGCGGGACTTCATGCCGTACGCGCACCTCGTCACCGAGGAACGGATGACCGAGGCGACACGCGAGTGCGCGCTGCTCAACATCTCTGGCGTACCCGGAGACCCGGACAGCGAGGAGGCCGCGCACTTCGCCCGACGATGGGTCACGTGGATCAGCGGCTGGATCGTCGGCGAGGTCTTCACCTGGCTCGGCATGTACGTCGACGACGACACCCTCGTCACCCCGTGGGCGATGGAACTCGCCGAGCGGTACGCCCGGTTCGGGTTCGTCCCCGACCGGGCCGTGGCGATGCTGAACGGGCACGACACCGTACCCCGCAGCCGCGAGGCCCTCGCCCGGCTGGCCGCCGAGGGGAAGCTGCCGCCGGAGGACCGATGACCCCTCGGACCGGGAACACGGGAAGCCGGGAACGCGAGACCCGGGAACGCAGGAAGCCGCCAATCCCGCCTACTCCGTCTCCACCGACACCCGAACCCCCGCCTCCACCCCCCACCCCGCCATGACCCCCGCCCCCGCCTCCAGCACATGCCGGGACCGAAGCCGCGGCAACCCCAGCCGCCCCGGCTTCATCGTGTGGACGGCGACGACTGTCAAGTGCCGGTCCAGGTACGCCACATCGATAGGGAACCGCATCCGGAACGTGTGCACACTGCTCGCCGGTGAGAGCAGCATCGCCCCGTCGATCGCGTCCCGCCCGAGCAGCCCCTTGGTCCGCGCCCGGTACGAGGTCGCCAGCTCCAGTGGGACGGCGACCGCCCCCGCGGCGCCCCGTACGATCAGCTTCCCGCGCCCGTCACTCCAGCGTCGTCCCATGTCAGGTCACCTTCCTGCGCCACTTCGGAACCGGTGTGAACCGAGTCAACCGACCGTATCCATCCGGGAGTAGGCCCCACATGGGCCCACGGACCCATGCCCCGACCACCGCCCACTCGATATCGTCCCCGCGTGCGCCTGATTCTGATCGTCGTGGGTGCCCTGTGGGGCGCGTGGTCGGGCCTCCTGCTGCCCCGCGCCGCCCACCGCCTCTCCGTGGACCCCGAGGAACCCTGGAGGGGGCAGTGCCCCGACGGCCACCCGATCACGGGCCCGTTCGACGGCTGGCTCGGCCGGGCCCACTGCACCACCGACACCACGACCGACACCACCAACGCGCACTGCGGCCCCTACGGCCCCCGCACCCTCGCCGTCTCCGCCGTGACCGCCCTCGTCTGCGCGGCCCTCGCCGCGGCCACCGGCCCCCGTCCCGAACTCGTCGTCTGGCTGCTCGCCGCCCCCGTCGCCGTCCTCCTCGCGCTGGTCGACCTCCGGGTCCACCGCCTCCCCGACGTCCTCACCCTCCCGCTCGCCGCGGCCACTCTCGCCCTCCTCGGCATCGCGGCCGCGCTCCCCGCCGACGCCGGTTCCTGGCTCACCGCCCTCTACGGCGGTCTCGCCCTCGGGGCCACCTACGAGGCCCTGTACCTCATCAACCCCTCCGGTATGGGCTTCGGTGACGTGAAACTCGCCCTCGGCCTCGGCACCGCCCTCGGCTGGTACGGCTGGCCGGTGCTCGTCACGGGCGCCTTCGCGGGGGTGCTGTACGGCGCGGTGTACGGCCTCGGCATGGTCGCCCTGCGCCGGGCGGGCCGTAAGACGGCGATTCCGTTGGGGCCGTTCATGCTCGGGGGAGCGTTCACCGGTTTGCTGCTGGGGGCGTTCGCGGTCGCGTGAGACGGTGGTGGACCCGGCGCCGAGCGGGGCCGGCCACGAACGAGGCGGAGGCGGTGCGCCCATGCGCAAAATCAGCCTGATGATGACCGTGTCCCTCGACGGCTACATGGAGGGCCCCGACCGCGACATCGACTGGCACATGGTCGACGAGGAACTCCACCAGCACATGAACGACACCCTCAAACACATGGGTGCCTTCGTCGACGGCCGCGTCACCCACGAACTCATGGCCGACTACTGGCCCACCGCCGACGCGGACCCCGACGCCCCCGCCGTCATCGCCGAGTTCGCCCGTATCTGGCGGGACATGCCGAAGATCGTGTACTCGCGGACCCTGCCCAGCGGCCCCGCCGACTGGAACACGACCATCGTGCCCGAGGTCGTCCCCGAAGAGGTGCTGGCCCTCAAGCGGCAGCCCGGCGGCGACCTGGGCCTCGGCGGCGCCGACCTCGCCGCGACCTTCCTCCGCCTCGGCCTCGTCGACGAGATCAAGGTGTACGTCAACCCGATCGTCCTCGGCCGCGGCAAACCGATGTTCCCGGTCTCCGACACCCGCACCCCCCTCCGCCTCACCGAGTCCCACACCTTCGGCAACGGAGTTGTCCTCCTGCGCTACGAGCGCGCCAACGCCGACCCCAACTCCAGCCACCCGTAAAGCTGTTGTCCACGACACTCTCCCCAGGTAGGAAGAACCCATGACCGGACTCGGCGCTGTATTCCGTCCCCAACTACCCCCCGAGCGACTGCGAGCCGTAGTCCAGCTCGCCGACACCGCCGGGCTCGAAGAGCTCTGGCTGTGGGAGGACTGCTTCCGGGAGGGCGGGATCTCGGCCGCCGCTGCCGCCCTCGCGTGGAGCGAGCAAGTGCGGGTCGGGGTGGGCCTGTTGCCGGTGCCGTTGCGGAACGTCGCCATCACCGCGATGGAAGTCGCCACACTGGACCGGCTGTTCCCGGGGCGTGCGATCCTCGGCGTCGGGCACGGCGTACAGGACTGGATGGGGCAGGTCGGGGCCCGTGTCGAGTCCCCGGTGACCCTGCTGCGCGAGCATCTCGACGCGCTGCGCGCCCTGTTGCGCGGGGAGCGCCTCACGACCGACGGGCGGTACGTCAAGCTCGACGACGTCGCCCTCGACTGGCCGCCGGCCGGCCCCGTCGAGATCCTCGCCGGTGCCACCGGACCGCGCACCCTCCGCCTCTCCGGTGCGTCAGCGGACGGCACGATCCTCACCGCGAGCACCCCACCGGACGGCGTCCGCCGGGCCCGTCAACTCATCGACGAGGGACGGGAGTCGGCCGGCCGCACCGAGCCGCACAAGGTCGTCGTCTATCTCCTCACCGCCACCGGACCCGACGCCACCGCCCGCCTGCGCGCCGAACTCGCCGACGAGGGCGTGGAGTCGGTCCCCGACCTCGGTGTCGCCGGTGACGCGGCCACCGTAGCGAAGGCCGTCCAGCGCCTCGCGGAGGCCGGCGCCGACACGGTGATCCTCCAGCCCACCGGCGACGAACCCGACCCGGAGGGCTTCGTACGCTTCGCGGCCGAGGAGGTCAGGACACTCATCCCCTGACGCCCTCCCCGCACACTCAAAAGCGCCGCTGACACCCACCCCCCAGGGGCGCGGGGAACTGCGCGACCAGCCCCCACCGGCCCGCAGACCCGCCAACCACGCCGACCCGCCAACCACGACGCCCCGGCCCGCTACCCCGGCCGGTGATCCCCCGCCGCCCCGTCGATCAACTCCCGCACGATGTCCATGTGCCCCGCGTGTCTCGCCGTCTCCTCGATCAGGTCGACCAGCACCCAGCGCAGCGACACGGAGTGCTTGCGCCACGGCGGCCGGCCGACCGCGTCCAGCGGCAGCTCCGCGATCGTGCGGTCGGCGGCGGCGCGGGCACGGCCGTAGAAGGCGACGATCTGTTCGGTCGTCTCGTCCGGGCCCGCGGCCATGTCCTCGCCCTGGTACGCGTCGAACCACAGCGGCTCCACCTCGCGGCCGTAGCTCTCCACGAAGTAGCCGTACTCCACCGACGCCAGATGCTTCACCAGCCCGAGCAGGCTCGTGCCCGAGGGTGTCATCGGGCGTCTGGCCTGCTCCTCGTCCAGTCCGTCCAGCTTCCACAGCACCGCGTCCCGGACCCGGTCCAGGCTCGCGTGCAGCATCGCCTTCTCGTCGCCGTGGTACGGCAGCCCCGTATCCCCGTTGCCCGTACCCGTGTTGGTGCCATCGCTCGCCATGCTTCGGAAATTAGCAGCGCCCACTGACAACGCCCTGCGACCATCGCCCCATGGACAACAGCGGGAGCGGTACGGGCAGCTTCGAGGACCTCGTCGCGGAAGGCGTCGCCGTCCCCACCGAGGGCTGGGACTTCTCCTGGTTCGAGGGCCGGGCCACCGAGGCGCGGCCCTCGTGGGGGTACGCGCGTTCCGCAGGGGACCGGCTCTCGCGCGCGACCACCGCCCTGGACGTCCAGACCGGGGGCGGGGAGGTCTTCGACTTCGCCCTGAGCCGGGCCGCCGCGCAGCCCCCGATGCTCGTCGCCGCCACCGAGGGCTGGCCGCCGAACGTCGCCAAGGCCACCGAACTGCTCCGCTCGCGCGGTGTCGTGGTGGTCGCCGCGGCCGAGGACGCCCCGCTGCCCTTCGCCGACGCCGCGTTCGACCTCGTCCTGAGCCGCCACCCGGTCCGCGCCAACTGGCCGGAGATCGCCCGCGTCCTGCGCCCCGGCGGCACGTACTTCGCCCAACACGTCGGCCCCCACAGCGCCTTCGAACTCGTCGAGCACTTCCTCGGCCCCCAGCCGGAGGCCGTCAGCGGCGCCCGCGACCCCGAACGCGAGCGGGCCGGCGCCGAGGCGGCGGGGCTTGAGATCGTCGAACTCCGCGCCGAGCGGCTGCGCATGGAGTTCCACGACATCGCGGCCGTCGTCCACTTCCTGCGCAAGGTGATCTGGATGGTGCCCGACTTCACGGTCGAGGCCCACGAGCCCCAACTCCGCGCCCTGCACGAGCGGATCGAGACCACGGGCCCGTTCGTGGCGCACAGCACCCGCCACCTCTTCGACATCCGCAAGCCGCACGCGTGACGCCGGGGTGACCCGGGTGCGCGGTCCCGGCCGGAGTGTCCGGGAATCGCCGTTCGAGCCGCCGGACGCCCGGCCGGGACCACGTCCACCGCATGCCCCCCATACGTACACGGGTTTTCCACATCGTTATCGGGATCGACTCGCATCCCGCCCGCCACCTCACGTAAGTTCAGACCAAGGTAATTCGCGCGAGCAAAGCCGCGCGGTCGGCACCGTGCGGTGGAGGGGGCCGTGCGGTGCCCTGCCCCGTCAAGCGGACGTTCGCTGACGGCGTCACCCCTGAGAGCGACACGCCAGGGGGTCGGCGGAAAACCTCCACGTTCTCCTTGGAATCCGCTGTGAATCGGCCATGATCAGGGCCGGAATCGAGGGTTCCGCACCCCCTGACGCGTCGTCGGACGGTTTCGGAGAGTAGTTGTGGCACGCCGATGCACGCAGCATCACTTACGAAGGGTTATGGTGGAAACCCCCCCTCGGGCCGGTCCGTATCCCCCCCACGGACCGGCCCGATTTTTTGTGCCGTGCGGCGACCGTCCGCACATCGGTCGGGTCCGACCTTCGTGCCGAACCGGGATGAGCCCAGACACCCCTTGGGGGAACAGGGCTCCGGCGGGGGTAGGCTTCGACGCCGGGGACTGCCATCCACGGAGGGGCTGACAACACGTGAACCTGCGCGACACCCTGCGCCGCCTGCTGGTCAGGTTCTACGCACGCAGGGTGGGAGGCCATCTCGACCACGCTCAGGTGCCCAAGCACGTCGGCGTCATCATGGACGGCAACCGGCGCTGGGCGAAGGCGGCCGGCTCCACCACCGTCCAGGGGCACCAGGCCGGCGGCGACAAGATCGAGGAGTTCCTCGGCTGGTGCAGCGAGACGGACGTCGAGGTCGTGACGCTCTGGCTGCTCTCGACGGACAACTTCGACCGCCCCCAGGAAGAACTCGGCCCGCTGCTGGGCATCATCGAGAACGTCGTCAGCTCCCTCGCCGCGGACGGCCGCTGGCGCGTCCACCACGTCGGCACCCTCGACCTGCTGCCGCCCGGGATGCAGTCCGCCCTCAAGGAGGCGGAGGAGTCCACCGCGCACGTCGACGGGATACTCGTCAACTGCGCCATCGGCTACGGCGGCCGCCAGGAGATCGCCGACGCGGTCCGCTCGATGATCCTGGACGCCGCCGACAAGGGCACCTCCATGGAGGAGCTCGCCGAGCACGTGGACGTCGACCTCATCGGCAAGCACCTCTATACGGGTGCCCAGCCCGACCCCGATCTGGTGATCCGGACGAGCGGCGAACAGAGGCTGTCGGGATTCATGCTCTGGCAGACGGCCCACGCCGAGTACTACTTCTGTGAGGTCTTCTGGCCGGCCTTCCGCAAGGTCGACTTCCTGCGCGCGATGCGTGACTACGCGGCGCGACACCGGCGTTACGGCGGATGAAGAGGCCGCTACGGCGCGTGACGGGTCGTAGCGGAGAAGGATCGGGCCGCTACGGCGAATGACGGACAGCACCCCGGTACCACCCCCCTTGGGACGTAAGTAACAAGGAGTTCACCAGGGCGCCGTCATATGCCGTGGCATGGCGGCGCATGTTCGAGGGCATAAGCCAAGCAGGTCGACGCCCGAACCACGGGTGTCGTATCTCAGCGGACGGCACGGGGCCGTCCGCCCGGGAGGCCCTTTGCACCAGTTCGACCGTGCGGTCAGTACGGGCGAGACGGAGGGCCGGTTCTCGGCCCGCGCATCGCGGCCTGGACCGGTCCAGCTCCTCTCCGTCGCTCCCCGACCTCTTCCGAGGGGGTACGTCCTTCCGTGGTGACCAGCACAAAGCGCCGCATGCCTGACCGGCGCACCTATGTTCTCGACACCAGCGTTCTGCTGGCCGACCCGAACGCACTGAACCGCTTCGACGAGCACGAAGTCGTGCTGCCGATCGTCGTGGTCACAGAGCTGGAGGCCAAGCGGCACCATCCCGAACTCGGCTACTTCGCCCGGCAGGCCCTGCGCATGCTGGACGAGTTCCGCGTCCGGCACGGTCGCCTCGACGCCCCCATCCCGATCGGGGAACTCGGCGGCACCGTCAGGGTCGAGCTCAACCACTCGGACCCCAGCGTGCTGCCCAGCGGCTATCGCCTGGGGGACAACGACTCCCGCATCCTCGCGGTCGCCCGCAACCTGCAGGCCGAGGGGTACGACGTCACCGTCGTGTCGAAGGACCTTCCGCTCAGGATCAAGGCATCCTCCGTCGGACTCCTCGCCGAGGAGTACCGCGCGGAACTCGCCATCACGGGCTCCTCCGGCTGGACCGGAATGTCCGAACTGACCCTGCCGGGCGAACAGGTGGACATCCTCTTCGAGGAAGGCCACATCTACGTCCCGGAAGCCGCGGATCTTCCCGTGCACACCGGTCTCATGATCCAGTCCGAGCGCGGCAAGGCGCTGGGCCGGGTCACGGCCGAGGGCAACGTCCGCCTCGTACGGGGCGACCGGGAGGCGTTCGGCATCAAGGGCCGCAGCGCGGAGCAGCGCATCGCGCTGGATCTGCTGCTCGACCCGGACATCGGGATCCTGTCCATGGGTGGCCGGGCCGGCACCGGCAAGTCCGCGCTCGCGCTCTGCGCGGGCCTGGAGGCCGTACTGGAGCGCGGCCAGCACAAGAAGGTGATGGTCTTCCGGCCGCTGTACGCGGTGGGCGGACAGGAGTTGGGCTACCTGCCCGGCTCCGAGGCCGACAAGATGGGCCCCTGGGCCCAGGCGGTCTTCGACACGCTGTCCGCGGTCACCAGCCGCGAGGTCATCGAGGAGGTCACCGCCCGCGGGATGCTGGAGGTCCTGCCGCTCACCCACATCCGCGGCCGCTCGCTGCACGACGCGTTCGTGATCGTGGACGAGGCGCAGTCCCTGGAGCGGAACGTCCTGCTGACCGTCCTGTCCCGGATCGGCGCCAACTCGCGGGTGGTCCTCACCCACGACGTCGCCCAGCGGGACAACCTCAGGGTCGGTCGCTACGACGGTGTCGTCGCCGTGGTGGAGAAGCTGAAGGGTCATCCGCTCTTCGCGCATGTGACCCTCACGAGGTCCGAGAGGTCCCAGATCGCGGCGCTTGTGACCGAAATGCTGGAGGACGGCCAAATCTGAGGTAGTACAGGCCAGTTGGCGCCGCTCCGTAAAGCCGATGAGCTTAGCGGGGCGGCGCTTCGGCGTCTTGCTGTTTCTCCAAATCCCGTGGGGCAAACGGGATGTGAGCTTTCACACGCAACTCAGAATTGCCACCCGGCGTCCGGTTACGGCAGAGTCTCATTCCTGTCAGGCCCCGCATACGACACACGTGTACCCCTGGGGGTACCCCCGCACTTTAGGTAGTGGGGGAGGTACGCACCCTTGAGCATCACAGCCAACTCCACAGCGAAGTCGTATGCCGCCCGCTCTCCACGCGGCGCTCCCCGAGCGGGAGTTGCCCACCGGGCCCGTGCCTCCCGTGACCCCGTAGTTGGGAGGCCAGCGTTCAGGGGCACGATTGCGTCCGCCAGGGTCACCGAAGCGGACGATGCTGGAAGGACACCGTGTGAGCCGGATTTCGGTCCGGGGATTCGCAGTGGCTTCGGCCACCGCGGTCACCGCCGTCGGAAGCGTCGTAGGCGTTGCCTCGGGCAGCGTCGCACAGGCGCAGAACAATGACGCCGAGACGACGGCAGCCGACACCACGCTCTTGGCGGACATCCCCACGGGCCAGCAGGCCCAGGTACAGACCGCCTCCTTGACGCAGCAGGCCGACGCCCAGGCGATCCAGGCCGACGCCAGCGCCAAGAAGGACGCGGAGGAGTCGGCCCGCCTGGCCGCCGCCAAGACCGCCGTCGCCAAGAAGGCGGCCGCGGAGAAGGCGGAGAAGGCAGCCAAGGAGAAGGCCGAGGCGAAGGCCGCGTCCGCCAAGGCAAGCAGCTCTTCGTCGAGCTTCCCCGTGCAGAGCTCCTACACGGTCGCGCAGATCCAGTCGATGGCCGCCTCCATGGTGCCCAGCGGCCAGTACCAGTGCTTCAGCAACATCGTGGACCACGAGTCCAGCTGGAACTACCGCGCGGTCAACGCCTCTTCCGGCGCCTACGGCCTCTTCCAGGCCCTGCCCGGTTCCAAGATGTCCTCGGTCGGTTCGGACTGGCAGACGAACCCGGCCACCCAGATCAAGTGGGGCCTCAACTACATGGACAGCCGCTACGGCAGCCCGTGCGAGGCCTGGTCCTTCTGGCAGGCGAACAGCTGGTACTAGAGCAGGCGCGGGACCGGAGTCGTTCCGGTCCGCTCAACCTCACGAGGCCCCTCCCCGTCATAGGGGGAGGGGCCTTCGCCCTGTACGGTCGGACACGCAGCGACTCCAGGGGGGAGTAGTGGGGCAAGACGGGGGAAGAGGACGAATCATGTCGCGAGTACCAGGATGGCTCGGCAAGGTCGGCGCCGGACTGAGCGAGATGGGGGAGCGGTTGGACGAGCGCCGCGCCGAGGTGGCGAAGGAAGACGCCGAGACCGCGCCCGAACCGCCCGCGGACCACCCCGAACACCCCCAACCCCGGGAACCCGTACCGGTCACCATCGCCCGCGACCGCCCCGACCCCGCGCTCGCCGTGCCCTGGGGCGTGCGCGTCGCCGCCGAGGCGGGCTGGCGGCTGCTGATCCTGGCCGGCACGGTCTGGATCCTGATGCGCGTCATCAGCGCCGTCCAACTGGTGGTCCTGGCCTTCGTGGCGGCCCTCCTCATCACGGCCCTGCTCCAGCCGACGGTCACCCGCCTCATCCGCTACGGCCTTCCGCGCGGCGTCGCCACCGCCCTCACCGCGATCCTCGGCTTCGTCGTGATGGGGCTGATCGGCTGGTTCGTGACCTGGCAGGTCATGGCGAACATCGACAACCTCTCCGACCAGGTCCAGAACGGCGTCGACGACCTGCGCAACTGGCTGCTCAAGGGCCCGTTCCACGTCACCGAGAAGCAGATCAACCAGATCGCGAAGAACCTCCGCGAGGCCATCGGCGCGAACACCGACCAGATCACCTCGGCGGGCCTGGAGGGCGTCCAGGTCATCGTGGAAGCGTTGACCGGCATCCTGTTGACGGTCTTCTCAACCTTGTTCCTTCTCTACGACGGTCCGCGCATCTGGCAGTGGTCGCTGAAGCTGGTGCCCGCGGCGGCGCGGCCGGCGATGGCGGGCGCGGGTCCTCGCGCGTGGCGCACGCTGACGGCCTACGTCCGGGGCACGGTGATAGTCGCCCTCATCGACGCCGTCTGCATCGGCGTCGGCATCTACTTCCTCGGCGTACCCATGGCGGTACCGCTGGCCGTGTTCATCTTCCTGTTCTCGTTCATCCCGCTGGTCGGCGCGGTCGCCTCCGGCGCGCTGGCGGTGGTCGTCGCGCTGGTCACCCAGGGCGTGTTCACCGCGACCCTGACCCTGGCCGTGGTCCTCGCGGTCCAGCAGATCGAGGGCCACATCCTCCAGCCCTTCATCCTGGGCCGCGCGGTCCGGGTGCACCCCCTCGCGGTGGTCCTCTCGGTCGCGGCCGGCGGAATGATCGCGGGGATCGGCGGAGCGGTGGTGGCGGTGCCGCTGGTGGCGGTGCTGAACACGGTGGTGAGTTACCTGAAGTCGTACTCCCAGGAACCGGCATCGAGCCTGTCCCCGAAGCCGCGGGGAGCTACGGCGGTGTCATCGACGCCGGAGGACGAGGCCCCGTAGAACCCCTGGGGGCTCCGCCCCCAGACCTCCGGGCCTTTGCCCACCCACCACCCGTTTACGGGCGCTTTTAGGTGCACCTTCAAACGCCAGTAAACGGGTGGGTGGGTGGGAAACGGGGGTCCGGGGGCGAAGCCCCCGGCGAGACGGACGGAAAGCCGCACTCACTCAGCGGCGAGAACCGCCTCCGCCTCCAACGTGACCCCGACCGCCTCCACAACCGCCGCGATCTTGAACGCCTCCTGGATCACCGCGCGCTCGACACCCGCCTTGCGCAACACCTGTTCGTGCGAGTCGAGACACATCCCGCACCCGTTGATCGCGGACACGGCGAACGACCACAACTCGAAGTCGACCTTGTCGACCCCGGGGTTGCCGATGACGTTCATCCGCAACCCCGCGCGCAGGGTGCCGTACTCGTGGTCGGACAGGAGATGCCGCGTCCGGTAGAAGACGTTGTTCATCGCCATGATCGCGGCCGCGGACTTGGCGGCCGTGTACGCCTCCGGCGACAGCACGGCCTTCGCCTCGGGCGCCAACTCCCGCAGTACGAAGGGGGATCGGGAGGCGATCGCCGTGGCGAGGACCGTGCCCCACAACTGCTGCGCCGGCAGGTCGGAGTTGCCGATGACCGAACCGAGGTTGAGCTTCAGGTCCTTGGCGTAGTCCGGTATGGCGGACTTCAGGGTGTCCAGTGACATCTCAGGTCACTCCCCGGCCAGCAGCGCGCCCGCGTCGAGCGTGTCGTCGCCCTTGGTCCAGTTGCACGGGCAGAGCTCGTCCGTCTGGAGCGCGTCGAGGACCCGGAGGACCTCCTTCGGGTTACGGCCGACCGAGCCCGCGGTCACCATGGAGAACTGGATCTCGTTGTTCTGGTCCACGATGAACACCGCGCGCTTGGCGAAGCCGTCCTCGCCCTCGATGCCGAGGTCGCGCATCAGCTCGTGCTTGGAGTCGGCCAGCATCGGGAACGGCAGGTCGCGCAGGTCGTCGTGGTCCTTGCGCCAGGCGTGGTGGACGAACTCCGAGTCGCCGGAGAAGCCGAGCACCTGGGCGTCACGGTCGGCGAACTCGTCGTTCAGCTTCCCGAAGGCGGCGATCTCGGTGGGGCACACGAAGGTGAAGTCCTTGGGCCACGCGAAGACGATCTTCCACTTGCCCTCGTAGGTCTTGTGGTCGATCTGCTGGAACTCCTGGCCCTTCTCCAGCGAGACACAGGCGGTCAGATCGAACGACGGGAACTTGTCACCGACAGTGAGCACACGCACTCCTTGCAGCGGAGAAGCACCCAAGCGGAATGGGTGCTTCTCGTGGGTTGGTCGGCCCTGATCCTGGCACAACGTGCATTGATTGTGGAAATAGCTACACTGGGTCGTGTTGATCGGAGGCGGTTATCAGTGACCGTTAGTAATACGAGCAAGAGGCGCCAACCCAGCCTCGCGCAGCTGCGCGCCTTCTCCGCGGTCGCCGAGCACCTTCACTTCAGGGACGCCGCGGCTGCGATCGGCATGAGCCAGCCCGCCCTGTCCGGTGCCGTCGCCGCGCTGGAGGAGACCCTCGGCGTCACGCTCCTGGAGCGCACCACCCGCAAGGTGCTCCTCTCGCCCGCCGGCGAGCGGCTCGCCGTACGGGCGAAGGCGGTGCTGGAGGAGGTCGTGGCGCTGCTGGAGGAGGCGGAGGCGGTGCGGGCGCCGTTCACCGGGGCGCTGCGGCTCGGGGTCATCCCGACCGTCGCGCCGTATCTGCTGCCGACCGTGCTGCGGCTGGTGCACGACCGGTACCCGGACCTCGATCTCCAGGTGCACGAGGAGCAGACCGCGAACCTGTTGGAAGGGCTGACGACCGGGCGCCTCGACCTGCTGCTGCTCGCCGTGCCGCTCGGAGTGCCCGGAGTGGTCGAACTCCCGCTGTTCGACGAGGACTTCGTGCTCGTCACCCCGCTCGGCCATCCCCTCGGCGGCCGGTCCGGCATCCCGCGCGATGCGCTGCGCGAGCTGAACCTGCTGCTGCTCGACGAGGGGCACTGCCTGCGGGACCAGGCGCTCGACATCTGCCGGGAGGCGGGGCGGGCGGACGCCCCGGTGACCACGACAGCCGCCGGACTGTCCACGCTGGTGCAGCTGGTCGCCGGCGGGCTCGGGGTGACCCTCCTGCCGCGTACCGCCGTGCGCGTCGAGACCACCCGCAGCGACCAACTCCTCACCGGCTACTTCACCGAGCCCGCCCCGACCCGCCGGATCGCCCTCGCGATGCGCACCGGCGCGGCCCGCCGCGCCGAGTACCAGGAACTGGCCGCCGCCCTTCGCGAGGCGCTACGGCCGTTGCCCGTAAGGGTGTTGGGCGGTAGCTCCTGACCCGCCCCCGTTCGGTCAAATGAGCGTCGGACAAAGGAAATCGAACGGCGGGAGTTCTCAACTTCCGTCACCCGCAGGCAGGTAGGAAGAACCCGTCCGGAATATGCGCGCGGACTGATACACCTTCACCCCTCAGCGCTACACGTCAGTTGCGTGTACGAAAAGCCTAGGGGAGTGATGTCGGGCATTCGGGATTCCCTCGGCCGGGTCGGTCACGACCTGCTCGCGCGGGCTCTCGCGACCTGTGGGCGCGAGGAGTTCACCGGGGGACTGCGGGTGTCCGGCAGACCCGGCGGCACCTTCCATCTGCGTCGCGGACTCGTCGTCGCCGTGGAGAGTCCCGGTGCTCCGGGGCCCGAGGCGCTGCTGCTGCGCTCCGGCCGGGTCGGCGGCGAGCAATGGGCCGATCTGGTACGGGAGTCGGGCGGTACGCGCTGGCCGCTGGACGGGCTGGTCGCCCACGGGTACGCGGGCGCCGCCGAGTTGCGGATCGTGTGTGTGCTGGCTCTCCACGACGCGGCCTTCGCGGTCGTCGCCGGAGACATCGACGACTGCGAACTCGCCCCGGACGAGCGGCCGTTCGCCCCCGTCGCGCTCGGCGAGCCCTCGTCCCGGCTGCTCCAGGACGCGGCCCGGAAAGCCGCCGCGATCGCCGCGCTGCCGTACCCCGTACGGCCCGACCGGGAGCGCCCGCGGCCCCCGGCGCACGTCCTCGACGAGGCCGGACTCGGGCTGCTGCAACGGGAGTTGCTCGTCCATGTGGACGGACGTCGTACCGCTCGCGATCTCGCGTTCCGTAGCGGGCGCGGGGTCTACCCGGTCACCGCCGAGGTCGCGCGGATGCTCGCCGAGGGGCTGCTGGAGTGCGTGGACACCCCCGTGCCGATCCCGGTACGGGTGGCGGCCGAGGCGCCCGTCGTACGCCGTCGTGAGCAACCGGCGCTCCCCGCACCGCAGTTCACCGCGCCCGCCGAGCTGCCCCGGCGCAATCCGGGTGCCAGCGGTATCACCGAGACTCTCGTCCCCGAAAAGAGCGGGGCGGGTTGGAAAGGGTTCTTCCGCCTACGGAACGGAACCTGGAAATGACCCCGATGCACAAATGCGATCAGTTTTAGGGGAGTTGAGTAAGTGGATCACAAAGCCCTGACTTTGGAAATGCGCGAACTGCGGGAAAAGGTGACCGGTATCACCGACACCGCGCTCACGGCGGCCGACGGACTGCTCATCGCGGCCGACACCGCCGACACGATCGACCCGGAGGGCCTCGCCGCGCTGGCCGCGGCCGGCCTGGGCCTGGCCCGGCGCACCGCCGAGGCCACCGGCCGCGGCACGCTGCGCCAGACGGTGACGTACGGCAGTCACGGCTGCGCCGCGACCTACGCCGTCGGCGACACCGCGCTGATGGTGGTGCTCGGCGACGAGGGGATGGACGTCGACCGGCTGCACCTCGCGGCCCGGCCGACGCTCGACCGGATCGAGTCGATCCTCACGGAGAAGGCGTCAGAAGGAGTGTGAAGGGATGGCGACAAAACGTATGACCCCAGGATTCTCCGACCAGGTGATGGGCCTGGTCAAAACCCTCCGTACCGATGCCCCCGACTGTGTGGCCTCGGGTGTGGTCGACATGTCCACCGGCATGCTGCTGTCGTACGAGACCATCGACAACCACCCGCCAGAGGTCCTCGACCTGCTGGCGGGTGCGACCCTCGACCTGTTCCAGGGCCGGACGGTCGCGATGATCGAGGACGTCTTCAAAGAGCGTCGCGGGATCACCAGTGACCACCACTACTTCCAGGAGATCCTCGTCAACAGCGAGAACCTCACCCATCTGTTCGTGCGGATGACCGAGCAACAGGACGTCGTCGCCGTGGTCGTCTGCCGCAAGTCCGTCAACGTGGGCATGCTCTTCGCCCAGGTCCGGCGCGTGGTGCGGGAGTACGGACTCTGACACCGGGCGGGCGGACGGGTCGCGGACGGGCCGGGGACAGGCCCTACTCCGTGCGCAGCCCGTCCGGCCGCATCATCCGCAGCAGCGGCGGCAGGCTCAGCAGGGTCACCGCCAGGACCACCCCCGCGCCGATGCCGGTCATGGCCAGCACGCTGGACCAGTCGATCCGGATCGCCGTGGCGCTCATCTTCAGCAGCACCGCGCCCAGGGTCAGCCCCACCACCGTGGCCAGCACCAGACCGAGGCCGATCGGGATCGCCGTCTGCCACAGCACCGACAGGCTCAGCGTGCGCCGCCGGGTGCCGAAGGCGACCAGCGCCGACAGCAGCTTCCTGCGCTCCCGCAACTGCTCCAGCTGCGAGACCAGCAGGCTCGCGCCGATGAGGAGCAGCACACAGCCGGCCCCGATGAACAGCCCGGTGCGGATCGAACGGAACTGCGGCGACTCCGTGTTGAGCGCCAGCGTGAACACGTCCGCCAGCGGGTCCATCCTCGCGGTGGTGTTCCGTACGTGGTCGGTCGCGTCCGGCACCGACGGGTCGAGCGTGACGAACACCTTCTGGCTCAGGCCCTTCGCCGCGTTCGCGGGCAGCGCCCCCGAGGTGATCAGCAGCCCGTCACGGGCGTAGCCGGTCGGGTCCTCGCGTTGGGTCGCCGTCTTCAGCCCGGCCGGTACTTTCCAGGCACCCGGAGTGGTCGGTGCCCCGTCGAACGTAGGGTCGAAGTACACCGTGTTGCCGGCCGTGGCCAGCTTTTTCGTCTGCGCGGCGGAGTCGCCCTCGCCGCCGGTGATGCGGAAGATGTCACCGTCGCGGCAGGCGGTCAGGTGGGCCACCTCGCGCAGTTCGGCGCAGCTGCCGGCGGTCACCTGCACCTCGCCGTCGGGGTTGTTCGCCCGGTCGCCGACCGAGGTCTGCGAGACGGCCGACGTACCGCGCACGCCCTTGGTCCCCGCGAGCTGTCGGTCGGCCTCGGCCAGCGAGGTGCCGCTGCCGATGGTGACCTCTATCTGGGCCCGGTGCAGGTCGCTGCCGGTCGCCTTGGTGTAGTCGCCCTGGACGCCGGAGAACAGCATCTGCAGGGCGATCGCCCCGGCCACCGCGACCGCGATGCCGTTGACCATCCGGGCGGCCGTACCACTGCTCAACTGGAGCCTGCGGACGGCGAGTTGCCAGGACACCGAGCCGGAGTTCAGCCGTGCCACGGTGGCCTCGACGACCCAGGGCAGCAGGGCGGTGACGCCGACGAGCAGCAGGACCGTGCCGCCGATCACCAGCCACTGGTTGAAGTTGCCGTTGGAGTCGCCCTTGCCGGTCATCGGGTAGAGCATCGCGAGACCGGCCAGCGGCAGCAGCAGCCGCCACCACAGCCGGCGCCGCGGCGGCTTCGCCTTGCGGACCACACCGAGGGGCTCGATGACGACCCCGCGCAGCGCGAGCAGCGTCACCAGCACGGCCGCGGCCGGTACGGCGACGGCGACGAGCAGGGCGAGCGCGGGCGACGGGTTGAGGTCGCTGGGGTACAGGCTGATGTCCCGCACGTCCACCAGGGACGCCAACTGCCGCCCGGTCAGGAAGAATCCGGTGCCGAAGACGAGCCCGAGGAGCGCCCCCGCGAGCGCCTCGCCGCCCGCGATCCGGCGTGCCATCCGCCCGTCCGCGCCCACCAGCCGCAGGGCCGCGAGCCGCCGGTCCCGGCGTTCGCCGCCGAAGCGCACGGCGGCCGCGATGAACACGGCGACCGGCAGCAGCAGCACGATGAACACGATCAGGATCAGCAGGAGCAGCACCGGGTCCAGCTCGTCCGGCTGGCTGCCGGGGGAGGGCCCGTAGTAGTTGATGCGCTCGACGGTGCCCCCGGCCTGACGGTTTTCGAGTCCCGTCCCGCCCGCGTAGTAGGCGAGTTCGGCGGGCCCGATGAGTCCCTGGTCCGCGATGGTGCCGGTGATCCGGTAGGGCAGCCGCTCGCGCAGCAGCTTCCCGGAGTCCGACTTCAGCAGCTTCTCCAGCGCGGGGGAGACGACCATGTCGCCCACCGCGGGGAACTTCGCGACCCCCGGCGGCATCGGCGCCTTGGTGCCCTCGGGCTCCAGCAGCCGGCCGCGGACGTCCTTGGCGCGGAACGTGGTGTCCGTGTCGGCGACGACGACGGTGTTGTCCGCCTTGGCCAGCAGCTTCCCGCTGTACGTGAAGTCCATCCGGGCGTTGCCGCGCGCGTCCCGCTCGGACAGCGCGTTCGGCAGTGCCGTGGTGAGCAGCAGCAGCGCCACCCCGAGCCCGACGCCGACGGCCGTCAGCAGGGCGCGTACCCAGCCCTCACGCCCGCCGCCGAAGGCGAACCGTACCCCCATGGCCAGATCGGCCGACCACTGACGCACGTTCATACGACGCGCTCCATGTCCCTGGACTTGCCGTCCCGTACGACGATCTCGCGGTCCGAGTACGCGGCCACCCGCGCCTCGTGCGTGACCAGCACGACGGCCGCGTTCGTGGACCGGGCCGCCTCGGTCAGCAGCTCCATCACGCGCTCGCCGTTGAGCGAGTCGAGCGCGCCGGTCGGCTCGTCGGCGAACAGCACCCGGGGGCTGGTGACCAGCGAGCGGGCGACGGCGACGCGCTGCCCCTGCCCGCCGGAGACCTCGCCGGGCCGCTTCTTGGCGAGGTCGTCGACCTCAAGCCGCTCCATCCAGCTCAGCGCGGCGCGCTCGGCCTCCTTGCGGTGCGTGCCGTTCAGCCGCAGCGGCAGGGCGACGTTCTCGACGCAGGTCAGCTCCGGCACCAACTGGCCGAACTGGAACACGAACCCGAACTCCGAGCGGCGCAGCGCACTGCGCTGGGCGTCGCTCATGGTCGCCATCTCCTGCCCGTTGTACGTGATCGAGCCCGAGTCGGGCGGCACGATCCCGGCGAGACAGTGCAGCAGCGTCGACTTCCCCGACCCGGAGGGCCCCATCACGGCGACGACCTCGCCGGGATGGATGGAGAACTCCGCGCCGTCCAGCGCGGTCGTCGGCCCGTAGGCCTTGCGCAGCTCCTGGGCCGCGAGCAGGGAACCGGCGGGATGTGTCGTCACTTGGCCACCACCTCGGCGAGTTTGTCGAGGCGCGCGGCGGTGAGCTCCAGCCACCGCAGGTCGGCCTCCAGATGGAAGAGGGCGTGATCGCAGATCAGCTGGTCCGCGAGATCGCCCTTGCGCTTGCGGTCCGTCAGGATCCGCATGCTGCGCAGATGCTCGGAGCGCTGCACGTCGAGGATCTCGGCCGCGTCCCGGTGGGTCAGCAGCGCGAGGACGACCTTGGTGTAGAGGGCCGACTGCAGATACGGCTCGGGCTTCTCCGGCGTCGCGAGCCACTTCTGTACGTCGGTGATCCCGGCGTCGGTGATCGCGTACCGCTTGCGCTCGGGACCGCCGCCCGCCTCGATGCCGTCGACCTCGACGAGACCGTTCTTCAGCAGGCGGGACATCGTCGAGTAGACCTGGCCGTAGTGCAGCGGCCGGTCGTGACCGAACTTCTCGTCGAAGGCCCGCTTCAGGTCGTAACCGTGACGCGGGCCGGACTCCAGGAGCCCCAGAAGGGTGTGACCGATGGACATGAGGAGCACTCTACACACGGGGTATACGCGGTGTGTATACGCGCTGTGTGTAGATCATGGCGGGCGGTACTGCCGTGCAGGTGGGAGCCGATTGTCACGGTTCTGTCATTGAGGTGGCACGGGTGGCCGCCCCCGGCGGGGCAGCGGCCCGGCCTCACCGGGCAACCGTCCCGCCTCCGCCAACGCCCGCCGCAGCAGGAACTCGATCTGCGCGTTGGCGGACCGCAGTTCGTCCCCGGCCCACCGGGCAACGGCCTCGTACACGGACGGGTCCAGCCGCAGCAGCACCTGCTTGCGCTGCTGCGGCCGGCGCTTCGCCTCGGAGGCCTCGGAAGGTTCGGTCACTGGTACAGGGTGCCCGTGTTCAGCACCGGCTGCGGTGCCCGGTCCCCGCAGAGCACCACCAGGAGGTTGGAGACCATGGCCGCCTTCCGTTCGTTGTCCAGCTCCACGATGTCCTGCTCGGTGATCCGGGCCAGTGCCGCCTCGACCATGCCCACCGCGCCGTCGACGATCTGCCGCCGGGCCGCGACGACCGCCCCGGCCTGCTGCCGCTGGAGCATCGCCGAGGCGATCTCGGGCGCGTACGCGAGATGTGTGAAGCGGGACTCGATGATCTGGACGCCGGCCGCCTCGACCCGGGCGCTGAGTTCGACGGCGAGCTTCTCGGTGATCTCCTCGGCGTTCCCGCGCAGCGAGAGCCCGCCCTCGTCGTGGGCGTCGTAGGGATACTCGATGGCGATGTGCCGTACGGCCGTCTCGGTCTGGGTGGCGACGAACTCGGTGTAGTCGTCGACCTCGAACGTGGCCTGCGCGGTGTCGCGGACCTTCCAGACGATGACCGCGGCGAGCTCGATCGGGTTGCCGTAGGCGTCGTTGACCTTGAGGGTCGGGGTCTCGTGGTTGCGGACGCGGGTCGAGATCTTCGTGCGCGAGGTGAACGGGTTCACCCAGCGCAGCCCGTCCCGCCGGATCGTCCCCTGGTACCGCCCGAAGAGCTGCACGACCCGCGCCTCGCCCGGCGCCACCGTGTTCAGCCCGCTCATCGCGGTCACGGAGGCGAGGAAGAGGAGGATGCCGCCGATGATCAGCGCGGCCTTGCCGCCGGCTCCGTCGACCGCGGTGGCGGTGATGATCAGGCCGACGGAGACCAGCACTCCGGCCAGCCCGAGAATCAGCGCGAGCCCGCCGCCGATGCTGTGCGCGGTGAACTCCCGAACGCTCGGGGCGGGCATGTCGGGCACGTCCGCGGGTACTTCGGTGGTCATGGTGTTCCCCCGTAGCTTGGTTGAATCAAAGTGATATCACTTTACCCGGGTACGGCAACCCTCAACCCCTCTCGTACGTCGGTTCCATAAGGACGGGTGCTGATTGTCACGTCCGTAATGGACCGGATCGACAGCCCTTTGTCACAACTCCTGGTGTTAGCTTTCTGAGCTGACTTGACGGGCGAACCTGTGTGACACCAGATCACAAGAGAGCGAAGCGGAGCGGAACGGACTCATGGGACGAGCGGAAGAGAGACGAGCGCGCCAACGCGGTGGCCACCGCGCGGCGCCCAAGACCCGCCGCTCGTCGGGGGCGGACGGCACGAGCGCGAAGGAAGGCTCGGGCGCCAAGGACGGCAAGAGCTTCATACGCAGGCTCTTCACCTGGAAGAAGATCCTCGGTACGTTCCTCGGCCTCTGCCTGCTGGGCATCGGTGCGTTCATCGTGCTCTACATGATGATCAGCATCCCCGCGGGCAACGCCGACGCGAAGCTGCAGAGCAACGTCTACAAGTACAGCGACGGCAAGGTCCTGACCCGCCAGGGCGATGTGAACCGCGAGAACGTCGACCTCTCGCAGGTCCCGAAGGACGTCCAGAAGACGTTCGTCGCCGCCGAGAACAAGACGTTCTACAGCGACGCCGGCGTCGACCTCAAGGGCACCGCCCGCGGTCTGCTCAACACGCTGTCCGGCAAGGGCGCGCAGGGCGGTTCGACGATCACCCAGCAGTACGTCAAGAACTTCTACCTGACGCAGGACCAGACCGTCACGCGCAAGCTGAAGGAAATGGTCATCTCGCTGAAGCTGGACCGCGAGAAGTCCAAGGACTACATCCTCGCCGGGTACATCAACACCAGCTACTACGGCCGCGGCGCCTACGGCATCCAGGCCGCCGCCCAGGCCTACTACGGGATCGACGCCAAGGACCTCGACGTCCCGCAGGGCGCCTACCTCGCCGCGCTCCTCCAGGCGCCGAGCCAGTACGACTGGCAGGCCGCGACGGACACCGGCCGCAAGCTGGTGCAGGCGCGCTGGAACTACGTCCTGGACAACATGGTCGAGCAGGACTGGCTGACGTCCACCAAGCGCGAGGCCATGAAGTTCCCGGTCCCCAAGGCGCCCAAGGCCGAGCCCGGCATGGAGGGCCAGACCGGCTACATGGTGTACGCCGCCGACCAGGCCCTGGAGAAGCAGCTGATCGCCTCGGGGCAGGCCGCCAACGCCAAGGACGCCGAGACGCTGGTCAACGCGGGCGGCTGGACGATCACGCTCAACATCGACAAGAAGAAGCAGGCCCAGCTGGAGAAGTCGGTCAAGTCCCAGCTGACCAGCAAGCTCGACAAGAAGAAGCGCAAGGTCGACGGCAACGTCCAGCCCGGCGCGGTGTCCGTGGACCCCAAGACGGGCGCGGTCCTGGCGATGTACGGCGGCTCGGGCTACACCGAGCACTACACGAACAACGCGACCCGCACCGACTACCAGCCCGCCTCCACCTTCAAGCCGGTGATCCTGGCCGCGGCCCTGGCCGACGAGGCCAAGACGCAGTCCGGCAAGCAGATCACGACGGACACGCTCTACGAAGGCACCAGCAAGCGCCCGGTCGTGGGCAGCGACATCGCGTTCGCGCCGGAGAACGAGGACGACCAGAGCTACGGCAAGGTCACCGTCCAGACGGCGATGAACAAGTCGATCAACTCGGTCTTCGCGCAGCTCGGTGTCGACGTCGGCATGGACAAGGTCATGAAGACCGCGGGCGAACTGGGCATGGACACCGGCGACCTGAAGGCCGTGCCCGCGCAGACCCTCGGCACCATGGGCGCGAGCCCGATGGAGATGGCCGGTGTCTACGCCACCTTCGACAACCACGGCAAGAAGGTCACCCCGGCGATCGTCAAGTCGGTCGCGCACAACACGCGCACGGTCACCATGCCGAACCCGATCGGCGCTCAGGTCATCCCGCGCGAGGCCGCCGACACGGTGTCCTCGGTGCTGACCGGTGTGGTCGACGACGGTACGGCGAAGGTGTCGGTGGCCGAGAACAGCAAGCGCGACGGGCAGCAGGTCGCGGGCAAGACCGGTACGTCCGACAACAACAAGTCGGCCTGGTTCACCGGCTACACGCCCGACCTGGTCACCTCGGTGGGTCTGTTCGGTGAGGACGCCAAGTCCCACGCCCAGGTGCCGCTGACCGGCGCGACCGGCCTGATCACCGCGGGCGGCGGCCGTATCAACGGTGGTGGTTACCCGGCGCAGATCTGGGCGACGTACATGTTCGGAGTGACCAAGGCGAACGGCAAGTTCGACCTGGACACCGACCAGGGCGCGGCCGTCGAGCCGGACTTCACGCCGACGGCGACCCCGACCCTGTCGGCGACGCCGTCCCCGACCCCGACGACCAAGTCGCCGTCGCCGACCCCGACGACGGAGTCACCGACGCCGACCCCGACACCGACGCCGACCCCGACACCCACCCCGACGCCGACGATCAGTCCGCCGGTGACACCGACCGGCGACAACACGGACAATCCGTTCGACCAGCTCGACCAATAGGCAGGTCACACGGAGAGAGGGCGCCCGGCGCAATGCCGGGCGCCCTCTCGTGTACCGCTGGGTGAACTCGCCTACCGCTAGGCGAAGTTCGCGGCGATCCGGTCGCCGAGTTCCTTGTCCACGTTCTGCCAGTAGCGCAGCGCGCGGTCGAGGACCGAGCGGGACACGTCGGCCTTCAGATGGCCGCTGACGTTCGCCACGAGCCGGTCGCGGGCGGCATCGTCGAGGACCTCGCGGACCATCGTGCCCGCCTGCCCGAAGTCGTCGTCCTCGCGGTGCAACTTCGTTGCCTCGCGGACCAGTTCACCGGCGGTCTGCCAGCTCGCCGGGTCGCCGAACTGCCCGTAGTCGGCCGCGGGGCCGCCGTAGGAGTTCGGGGCGTACGGCCGCGCCGCGTTGGACGCCTCGTACCGCATCGGGCCGTCCTTGGCATAGGAGTTGACCGGGGAGTGCGGCCGATTCGGCGGCAGCTGGGCGTAGTTGGGGCCGATCCGGTACCGGTGGGTGTCCGGGTACGAGAACAGCCGGCCCAGCAGCATCTTGTCCGGCGAGGGGCCGATGCCCGGCACCAGGTTCGAGGGCTCGAAGGCGGCCTGCTCGATGTGGACGAAGTAGTCGTCCGGGTTCCGGTTCAGGGTCATGCGGCCGACGTCGATCAGCGGGTAGTCCCCGTGCGGCCAGACCTTCGTCAGGTCGAAGGGGTTGAAGCGGTAGTCCGCCGCGTCCTCGAACGGCATGATCTGGACCTTCAGGGACCAGCTCGGCGCGTTCCCGGACTCGATCGACTCGTGCAGGTCACGGCGGTGCTTGTCGCCGTCGGACCCGGCCAGCTCGTCGGCCTCTGCCTGCGTGAGGTACTCGACGCCCTGGTCGGTCTTGAAGTGGTACTTCACCCAGAACCGCTCACCGGCGCCGTTGATCCACATATAGGTGTGGGAGCTGTAGCCGTTCATGTGGCGGTACGTCTTCGGGATGCCCCGGTCGCCCATCAGCCAGGTCACCTGGTGCGCCGACTCGGGGGAGAGGGTCCAGAAGTCCCACTGCATGTCGTTGCTGCGCAGCCCGGTCGCCGGGTGCCGCTTCTGCGAGCGGATGAAGTCCTGGAACTTGATCGTGTCACGGACGAAGAAGACCGGGGTGTTGTTGCCCACCATGTCGTAATTGCCGTGCTCTGTATAGAACTTGAGGGCGAAGCCGCGGGGGTCGCGCCAGGTGTCGGGCGAGCCCTGCTCACCGGCGACGGTGGAGAACCGTGCCAGCATCTCGGTGCGTTTGCCCGGCTGGAAGAGGTCGGCCCGGGTGAACTGGCTGACGTCGTTGGTGACTTCGAAGAAGCCGTACGCTCCGCTGCCCTTGGCGTGCACCACCCGCTCGGGGACCCGTTCCCGGTTGAACTGGGCCATCTTCTCGATGAGGTAGTGGTCCTGGAGCAGGATCGGGCCGTCGGCTCCGACGGTGAGCGAGTGTTCGTCGCTCTCCACCGGGATGCCGACGTTGTTCGTCGTGTACGGAGTGTGCTGGGGTGCCTGCGTCACGAGCGTCCTCCTGTTCGGAAGAAAGTAGGTCGCTTTCGCTTCGCGTACCCCAGCAGTCAACTCCGACGCCGGTATGTCGGCAACTTTTGGACGAGGTCTAATTCCGGTTCAGTTCGAACCAGACCACCTTCCCGGTGCTCAGCCGTGTGGCTCCCCACCGACGGGCCAGTCTGTTGACCAGATACAGCCCACGTCCGCCCTCGTCCGTGGCCCGCGCCTGCCGCAGCCGAGGCAGCTGGGGCACGTCGTCCCCGACCTCGCAGCGCAGCACGTCGGTCCGCAGCAAACGCAGAGTGACCGGGCGCGAGGCGTACCGCACGGCGTTGGTCACGACCTCGCTGACCAGCAGCTCGACGGAGTCGGTCATGTCCTCCATGCCCCAGCGGGCCAGCGCGCGCCGGGCCAGCCGGCGGGCCTGACCGGGGGCCGAGTCCTCCGGGTCGAGGAACCAGTACGCCACATCGCTGGGCGCGATCCCGTCGAAACGGGCGGCGAGCAGCGCGATGTCGTCGTCCCGGTCACCCGGGCCGAGCATGTCGAGCACCTCGTCGCACAGGGCTTCCAGGGGCGGCGGATGATCGGGTCCGGTGAGCTGCGCGACCGCGGCGAGCTTCTCGCGCAGCTGCTCTATCCCGGTCCAGACATCCCGGAGCCGCGACTCGACCAGCCCGTCCGTGTAGAGGAGCAGCGTCGCTCCCGCGGGGGCGTCCAGCTCCACGGCCTCGAAGTCGACGCCGCCGACACCGATCGGGGCGCCGGGCGGCACCCGCAGCACCTCGGCCCGGCCGCCCAGGTGCAGCAGCACCGGCGGCGGGTGTCCCGCGTTGGCGATGGTGATGCGGTGCGAGACCGGGTCGTAGACCGCGTAGAGGCAGGTCGCCATGCGGTCGGTGCCCAGCCGCTGGGCCTGTTCGTCGAGGTGGTGCAGGACCTCCTGCGGGGGCAGGTCGAGGCCCGCCAACGTCTGTGCGGTGGTGCGGAGTTGGCCCATGATCGCGGCCGAGGTCATGGAGTGGCCCATGACGTCGCCGACGACCAGGGCGACCCGGCTGCCGGGCAGCGGGATCGCGTCGTACCAGTCGCCGCCGACGCGTGCCGTCTCGGCGGCGGGCAGGTACCTGGACGCCAGCCGGACGCCGGTGGGGCGCGGCAGGGTCTCCGGGAGCATGGTGCGCTGGAGCTCGTCGGCGATGTACGCCTCACGGCCGTAGAGCACCGCCTTGTCGATGCCCAGCGCGCTGTGCGTGGCGAGTTGGGCGGCGACCAGGAGGTCGTCGGCCTCGAACGCCATGCGCTCGGGGCGGCGCAGGAAGAGCGCGGCGCCGATCACCCGGCGCCGGCCGCGCAGCGGCGCGAGGATCGCCCGCTGGCCGGCCGGGACGATCAACTCGCCGCCCTCACCGAGGAGTTCCGGCAACGCGGCGCGAGCGGCGGGCGAGTCGGCGAAGACGGGACGTACGCCCCGCAGCACCTCGTTGAGCGCGCCGCCGGGCCGTACCTCGCACAACTCGGCGGTGACCGCGGACAGTTCGGAGGGCTGCTCCGGCTGTATCGCGGGCATGAAGCCGTTCTCCGTGTCCCGCTCCTCCGGGATGCGGTCGGTACGGCGCAGCCGCAGCACGACGGGCCCGGTGGGCCGCTCGTCACCGACCGGCAGCGGATCACGCAGATAGACCAGGATCGCGTCCGAGAACGTCGGCACGGTCGCCCGGCACAGCCCCATGACGATCTCGTCGAGGTCGATGCCGCGGGCGATCCGCCGGGTCGCGGCGCCCACGAAGCGCAGCCGGTCCCCGTCCCGCCGCATCGGCATGGGACCGGCGGGCGGCAGCCCCTGTCCTGTACGGCGCTCCTTGGCGGCGGCGTCGGAGACCTCGCCGACGCCCGGCTGGGCCGGGATGCCGTCGGGCGCGGGGCGCGGGCGGTGGGCGTCGGGTTCGGCGGCCGAGGGCTGGGAGTGCTCGGAGCCACCTGCGGTGTCGGGCTTCACAGGGGTACCTGCCGGGTCCTTCCCCTTGGCGCGGGACGTGCTCGTACCCGGCGCCGACGACGGCTCACCGGTGCGTGCCTGTGCCGGTAAGCCGGCTCCACCGGACGGCCTGGACGGCGTCGAGGTGTGCAGGAGCGCCCCGCGGGGGTCTGCGGGGTCGGCGCCGCTCGGGCGCTCGAACGAGGTGGGATGCTCCGTCACGCGTGTCGAATCCGTCCGTCCGGGACCGCACGGGTTGCGTGCGGATCGTCCCGCTGAAATGCCGATACCCGGAATACGTGCCCCAGGAACGGAATTCCCGCGTGGTCAGAGGCTGTTCCTGTGCCACCGGCGGACCGGTGGCCCGGTCCCGTGGTGCCCTGATACCCCTCGCTCACGTCCTGCCGCCCCTCGGTGACGTCTGGTCAGTCCCGGTACATGCCCCGGGAGTTGTGCGGTGCCCTTGCGGAGGACGATCCTACGGTTGCGCACCGGGGGCGCATCAAGGGTCTCATGTGGACATGTGCGCGGGGGTGCGGTCCCAGTCCTCCGGAAGTGAAGGTACAGCCCAGGACGGATCCGGGCGCCAGTGCTGCCAGCCGTCCGCGAACGGAGACCCCCACGCGCGGATCGTCTCGATCGCCGACCAGCCCGCTTCCCTTACCCGCTCGGCGAGTTGGGGATCCATCAGACCGTCCCGCTGGGCCTGCGCGAACTCGTCCTCGTCGAGCCAGCGCCAACTGCGGTCCGGGTGGACGGAGATGTCCAGGAAGTGATCCACGGAGTCGACCCCGCCGTCCCAACGGACCTGCGGTTCCTCAAGGTTCACGTACCAGTTCTTGAACTGCCATCCGGGTTCCCAGAAAAGCCACACCGACCAGGGCTCACCGGGCCGCGCCAGCTTCAGCACACCGGTCCCGAACCAGTGGTCGCGCCGGACCGTACGCGGCTTCGTGTACCGGGTCTCCAACGGCTCCCCGTGCACCGACGTACCGTCCGCGAGCACCGGTCTCACACACTCGGTGCCGGGCGCCATCCAGACCGCGAGCAACTCCTCGTCGTCCCGGACGACCGTGACGGGGCGGGCGATGTGGAAGCGCGGTCCGGCGTTCTCCCGGTAGCGCCACAGGATCTGATCCCCGGGCGCCCAGAAGGCCGTAGACGTACCCGCTTCCACCGCTCGTACCGCTCCACCGTCTGTCATGAAGAGATATTAGGTGCCCCGGGCATACGACGCTGCGGTGCGCGTCACGGTTCACGCCAGGGCGACCATTGGTTACGGACGCGTCATCCGCAGGACATCGAGGGCCTCGTCGAGCTGCGCGACGGTCAGGTCACCGCGCTCGACATAGCCGTTCTCCAGCACGACCTGGCGGATCGTCTTCCGTTCCGCCAGTGCCTTCTTGGCGACCTTGGCGGCCTCCTCGTACCCGATGTACTTGTTGAGCGGAGTGACCACGGACGGCGAGGACTCGGCGTATTCACGCGCCCGTTCCCGGTGCGCGACGATCCCCTCGACGGTCCGGTCGGCGAGCAGCCGGGAGACGTTGGCGAGCAGCCGGATCGACTCCAGGACATTCTTGGCGATCACCGGCAGCATCACATTGAGCTCGAAGTTGCCCGCGGCCCCGGCGGTGGCGACGGTCGCGTCATTGCCGACGACCTGCGCGGCGACCATCAGCACGGCCTCCGGAATCACCGGGTTGACCTTGCCGGGCATGATCGAGGACCCCGGTTGCAGATCGGGCAGCGAGATCTCCGAGAGCCCGGTGCGCGGCCCGGACGCCATCCACCGCAGATCGTTCGCGATCTTCGTCAGCCCTACGGCGATGGTCCGCAACTGCCCGCTGGTCTCGACGATCCCGTCCCGCGCGCCCTGCGCCTCGAAGTGGTCCCGCGCCTCGGTCAACGGCAGCCCGGTGACCAGCGCGACCTCGGCGATCACGGCGGCGGAGAACCCGGGCGGGGTGTTGATCCCGGTCCCGACGGCGGTCCCGCCCAGCGGCAGCTCGGCGAGCCGCGGCAGCGAGGCCTCCAGCCGCTCGACGCCGTAGCGCACCTGCGCCGAGTACCCGCCGAACTCCTGCCCCAGCGTCACCGGCGTGGCGTCCATCAGGTGGGTCCGCCCGGACTTCACCACACCGGCGAACTCGACGGACTTGCGCGACAGCGCCCCCGCGAGATGCTCAAGGGCGGGGATCAGGTCATGGATCACGGCACCGGTGGCCGCGATGTGGATGGAGGACGGGAAGACGTCGTTGGACGACTGCGAGGCGTTGACATGGTCGTTGGGGTGCACATCGCGCCCGAGCCGCTCGGTCGCGAGGGTGGCGAGCACCTCGTTGGTGTTCATGTTGGACGAGGTCCCGGACCCGGTCTGGAACACGTCGATCGGGAAGTGCTCGTCCCACTTCCCGCCGGCCACCTCACGGGCGGCCTCCTGGATCGCCTCCGCGATGTCCTTGTCGAGTACGCCGAGTTCGGCGTTCACCTTCGCGGCGGCACCCTTGATCCGGGCGAGCGCCTCGATGTGGGCACGCTCGATGGGCTGCCCCGAGATCGGGAAGTTCTCCACCGCCCGCTGGGTCTGCGCCCGCCACTTCGCGTCGACCGGGACCCGCACCTCCCCCATCGAATCGTGCTCGATACGGAACGGACCCACTGTCTGACCATCGGCCATCGCCGATCACCTCCTGTGGGGGACAGCATCGCGGACACGTCCCGTGTTCCCACCACAGCGGAAGGAAACGGAGTGTCCCGGCCGAGGCCGTGTCCGCGAAGTCCCTCCCCCCTTCCCTTCAGGGCGTGGGAGGTGCCCCCACTCGCCGCACCGGGCGAGAGCCCAAGTACGTCCAGTACGAGGGCTTCCGCCCGGCAGTCCCGCCACCCTCCGGCCGGGGGAACCCCAGAGCAGGCACCGGACGCCGCAGGGCCCGCCCTTCGGGCGGACGACGGGACTTCGCGGACACGACCTGGCGCTCAGTGACCGGGCCCGGTGCACACCGGCCGGCCGGCCACCTCGGCGCAGGCCTGTGCCCCGCGCGGGTCGGCGGCGGCCAGCATCGGGCTGCTGTAGCCGTCCGAGCGGTGGCCCGGGTACTCGGCGGACAGTTCGTCCTGCCCCGCCCTGATGGAGATCTCCCGCGACCCGGCGACCCGGGTGCGCACTTCCGACCAGACGGTGGCGCAGGACGGCGAGTACCGCAGCAGTACGACCTGACGGGCCCGGGTCACGACGCTCTCCGTACGGGCGTCCCGCGCGCAGGTCTCGGAGGACGGCAGCGCCCCCTGGCAGCCACTGCCCCGGCAGGAGGCGACCGTGTGGTCGAGGACGCCGGCGGCACCGGCGGTGACCGCGACCGTGGTGGCCATCGCTGCGAGGGCGACGAGCGCGCGGGTCGGGGGCCGGAGGCGGAGCCGGCGGGACCGTACGGACGGGGCGGGGGCCGGGGCCGGAGCCTGCGGCGGGGGAGGCGAGGGCCGGGACTGCTCCCGGGCCGCCGCGTCCCACAGGGAGAGCAGTGCCTCGGGTTCGGCGTGCGCGAGCCGGGCGAGGGCCTCGACGGCTGCCCGGGGCGGGAGTTGGCCGCTGTTGAGGTAGCGGTGCCAGGTCGACTTGCTGAACGGGGTGACGGAGGCCAGCGCGGCCAGGCTCAGCCCGGTCCGCCGCTTGAGGAGCCGGAGCCGTTCTGTGAGGAGCGGCCCCGCGTCGTCGTAAGGGCCGGACAGAGACCGCTGCTGCTCGACCGTCACGTGGCTTTCCATCCTGCTCCTCGCCGTACCGGGGTGAACGCCGTGATCCGTTCCCGGGGCCGGCCGCGTGCCACACCCCGATCACCGGAATATGAAGGGGTGTTGACCTGGCGCCACCCGACGGGACGCATGGGGCTGTCCCGTCGGGTGGCGCCGCGGGTCAGTCGAGGGTCAGCACCAGCGGACGGCGCTGTGGTTGTGGACGTAGTGCGCGGAGACGTAGCCCTCGTGGTGCGGGAGCTTGTACCAGCGGTGGTTGCCGAAGACGTCCGACCCGCGCGTCTTGCAGACGATGGGCAGCGCCCGCCCGACCGGCCGCGTACCGACGACCCGGTAGCCGGTGCCGGGGCCGGAGCGGACGTTCAGGTGCCGGTAGTGGTGGGTCGTGACCCGGCCCCAGGCATGGGCGGTGACGTGGTGCCGGGCGGGGTTCGTCGGGTGGGCGGCCGGGGCGGCGACGGCTGTCACGGGGAAGACGGCGACGGCTGCGATCGCGGCGACGAGACCGTTGCGCAGAGTGCGTCGGATCATGGGGGGTTCCTCCGAGTCGACCGAGGACCACGGGGTGTGGTCCAGTCGGTTCGGAGCTTTTCCGGCAAACCGGGCGAAGATGCCGTCCCGGGTGTCCCTGGGACGAAATGGGACGGTGGAGGAGGTGAGGGAGGCGGGGCGGGCGGGTCTTGCGCGTCCCGGGACGGCATCGATCAGCCCGTCCGGCGGTTGAGGACGAGGCCCCTTCAGGGCCGATGGGGGTCCAGGGGGCGGAGCCCCCTGGCGGGGTGGAAGGGGCAGCGCCCCTGGTGATGGGACGGGTAGGGGCGGCGGGGGCGAGCCGCATCCATCAGCGGCTCCGCCGCGGGCCCTACGCCAGCCCGGGCCCCCGCACCGGAATATGCGTGAACGTAGGCTCCGGCGCCGGGTTCTGGAAGAAGTCGTTGCCCTTGTCGTCGACCACGACGAACGCCGGGAAGTCCTCCACCTCGATCCTCCAGACCGCCTCCATGCCGAGCTCCTCGTACTCGACGACCTCGACCTTCTTGATGCAGTCCTGGGCGAGCCGAGCGGCCGGCCCGCCGATCGACCCGAGGTAGAAGCCACCGTGCGCGTCACACGCGTCGGTGACCTGTTTGCTCCGGTTCCCCTTGGCCAGCATCACCTTGGAACCGCCCGCCGCCTGGAACTGCTCGACGTACGAGTCCATGCGCCCGGCGGTCGTAGGCCCGAAGGACCCGGACGCGTACCCCTCGGGAGTCTTCGCGGGCCCCGCGTAGTACACCGGGTGGTCCTTCAGGTACTGCGGCATCTCCTCGCCCGCGTCCAGCCGCTCCTTGATCTTGGCGTGCGCGATGTCACGCGCCACGACGAGCGGCCCGGAGAGCGAGAGCCGGGTCTTCACCGGGTACTTGGTCAGCTCGGCGAGGATGTCGTCCATGGGCTGGTTGAGGTCGATCCGCACCACGTCCTCCTCGCCGGAGTCGAGATGCTCGTCGGTCGTCTCCGGCAGGAACCGCGCCGGGTCGGTCTCCAGCTGCTCCAGGAACACGCCCTCGGCGGTGATCTTCGCGACGGCCTGCCGGTCGGCGGAACAGGACACGGCGATGGCGACGGGGCACGAGGCGCCGTGTCGGGGCAGCCGCACCACCCGCACGTCGTGGCAGAAGTACTTGCCGCCGAACTGCGCCCCGATCCCGATCCGCTGCGTCAGCTCGAAGACCTTCTGCTCCAGGTCCTTGTCACGGAACCCGTGCCCCAACTCCGAACCCTCGGCCGGGATCTCGTCCAAGTAGTGCGCGGAGGCGTACTTCGCGGTCTTCAGCGCGTACTCGGCGCTCGTACCGCCGACCACGATCGCCAGGTGGTACGGCGGGCAGGCGGCCGTCCCCAGCGAACGGATCTTCTCCTCAAGGAACTTCATCATGGAGCCCTCGTTGAGGACCGCCTTCGTCTCCTGGTAGAGGAACGACTTGTTGGCCGAGCCGCCGCCCTTCGCCATGAACAGGAACTTGTAGGCGCCGCCGTCGGTCGCGTACAGCTCGACCTGGGCGGGCAGGTTCGACCCGGTGTTCTTCTCGTCCCACATGGTCAGCGGGGCCATCTGCGAGTACCGCAGATTGAGGTTGAGGTAGGCGTCGTAGATGCCGCGCGACAGGGCGGACTCGTCCTCACCTTCGGTGAGGACGTTCTGTCCCCGCTTCCCCATGACGATCGCGGTACCGGTGTCCTGGCACATGGGCAGCACACCGGCGGCGGCGATGTTCGCGTTCTTCAGCAGATCCAGCGCCACGAACTTGTCGTTGTTCGACGCCTCGGGGTCGTCGATGATCCGGCGCAGCTGCGCGAGGTGGGCGGGCCGCAGGTAGTGCTGGATGTCGTGGATCGCCTCGGCGGCGAGCTTGCGCAGCGCCCCGGGCTCGACCTTGAGGAACGTCCGCCCGTCGGCCTCGAAGGTGGAGACACCCTCGGAGGTCACCAGCCGGTACGGGGTGGTGTCCTCTCCCATGGGGAGCAGATCGGTGTACGCGAACTCAGGCATTGTCGCCCATTCCTCACTCGACAGACAGCACGGCCGGCCGCCATTGGCAGGCGTCACCAGCGTAGAACCTGCCACTGACAGCGAGCTTGTGAGGTAAGGCTCAGTTGCTCCGGGCGTTCGCCGCCACGCCAACGTTGTCCACACCCCTAGTCGCGATCTATCGCGTTTCGGTACGCTGCTGCCGTGGACCTTCAGAAGCAGCCCGCATCCGCGCCCACGGCCCCGCAGCCCGCGCCCGCCGCGACCCAGCTGCGCGCCTCGGACGCCGACCGTGACCGCATCGCCGACATCCTGCGCGAGGCCCTGGCCGAGGGGCGCCTGGACGCGGACGAGCACGCCGAGCGGGTCGAGGGGGTGCTGAGCGCCAAGACGGTCGGCGAGCTGGAGGTCTTCATCCAGGATCTGCCGGTCGCGCACGGGCGCCGGGCGACGACCCCGTCGTACAGCCCCGCTCCGAACCGTCCGACGGAGGGCGCGATCCCGGCCGAGGCCGACGAGCACGTGGTGGCGGTGTTCAGCGCCGCGATGCGCAAGGGCCGCTGGCGCGCGGGCCGCCGCATGCACGCGTACGCCGTGTTCGGCAGCATCGAGATCGACCTCAGCGAGGCGATCTTCGAGTACCAGCAGGTCGTCATCAAGGCGGTCTCGGTCTTCGGCAACGTCGAGATCCGCGTCCCGGAGAACGTGTCGCTGCGCGGCACCGGCGGCGGCGTCCTCGGCAACTTCGAGGTGGACACGCTGGATTCACTGGAGCCGGACGCGCCCGTGGTCTTCGTCGACGGGTGGGCCGTACTCGGAAACATCGAGGCAAAACCCAAGCGGGGCAAGCTCGTTGCGGACATTCTCGATCGGGTTCAGCGCAAGGTCGACAAGAATTTGCGCAAACACCTGGACCGTTGACGGTTGTGAATCGGGACACATGTGGAGCTGATCGGTCCACGCCCGTACGGCCCTGACATCGCGCAGAAGCGCCCGAAAACCAGCGGTTCGGAACTCAGTGCATAGGCGCGCGCACAGCGGGTAGGCCTTGCTGCATCGTCTCTCGCTCGCGAAGCCGTCGTCAGGAGTAGACCGTGCTGCAACCGCCGCATTCGTCCCTGCAGGTAGCTGCTGTTCCGGCTCAGCGGGTGCCTGCGCGAGACAGGGACCAAGACGCTCCCTGGCACACCGAAGCGGTGTGCCGGCGCGACGAGGCAGGCCTGTTCTTCGCACCCTCCAAGGAACCCACCGCCGCCCGACTCTCCCGCGAGGACGCTGCGAAGCGCGTCTGCGCCCGCTGTCCGGTCATGGTCGAGTGCCGGGAGCACGCACTCCTGCAACCCGAGCCCTACGGCGTCTGGGGCGGCCTCACCGCCGCCGAACGCCGCGTGGTCCTGGCCAGGCGCCGCCGCCGCGACCTGGAACTCCAGAAGGCGCGAGCGGCAGGCCGCATAGCAGCGGCAGGCTGACCGACCGACGTAGAAAGGGGCGCCCCCACCGCACCGGGGGCGCCCCTTTCACGTACGACCGTGTGGTCGTGGCTTCGTTGCCGCTACGTCGTGGCTACTTGGCCCGATCAAAGTCAATCGCGCTGTACGCCCGCAGCTTGCTCAACCGGTGCTCCGAATCGATTCGCCTGACGGTCCCGGACTTCGACCGCATCACGATCGAGTCGGTCGTCGCGGTCTCCGCCCGATACCGAACACCCCGCAGCAGCTCCCCGTCCGTGATCCCGGTGGCGACGAAGAACACGTTCTCCCCCGACACCAGGTCATCGGTGGTGAGCACCCGGTCCAGATCGTGCCCCGCGTCCAGCGCCCGCTGCCGCTCGGCATCGTCCTTCGGCCACAACTTGCCCTGGATCACACCCCCCAGGCACTTCACGGCACAGGCGGAGATGATGCCCTCCGGGGTGCCACCGATACCGAGCAGCAGATCCACGCCGGTGCCTTCGCGCAGCGCCAGGATCGACCCCGCGACATCCCCGTCGGAGATCAGCTTGATCCGCGCACCGGTCTCCCGGATCTCCTTGATGATGCCGTCGTGCCGCGGCCGGTCCAGGACGACGACGGTGACGTCCTCGGGCGTGACCCGCTTGGCCTTGGCGACCCGGCGGACGTTTACCGAGATCGGGGCCTCGATGTCGACGAACTCGGCCGCCTCGGGCCCGGCGACGAGCTTGTCCATGTAGAACACGGCGGACGGGTCGAACATCGAACCCCGGTCCGCGGCGGCCAGCACCGCGATCGCGTTGGGCATGCCCTTGGCGTTGAGCGTGGTCCCGTCGATCGGGTCGACGGCGATGTCGCACTCCGGCCCGGTGCCGTCACCGACGCGCTCGCCGTTGAAGAGCATCGGCGCCTCGTCCTTCTCGCCCTCGCCGATGACGACGACGCCGTTCATCGAGACGGTGGAGACGAGGGTCCGCATGGCACGCACGGCGGCACCGTCGGCGCCGTTCTTGTCACCGCGCCCGACCCAGCGGCCCGCGGCCATCGCGGCGGCTTCGGTCACCCGGACGAGTTCCAGGGCGAGGTTGCGGTCGGGGGCCTCGGAGGGGACTTCGAGTTCGGACGGCAGATGATGATGCTCGGTCATCGGAGCGCACCTTTCTGATACGACGACGGCCGGATGAGGGTATGGCCCCGACTCTATCGCCAGGCAGACAAAATGAGCAGGGGGGCCCACGGATGAGCGGACCAGGGCACCTGCGACGATAGGGACGTGGCAGGTTCGAACGGCAAGCAGAAGACGGTCCGGGACATGATTCTCTCCCTGGGCCTGATCGGGATCGCGGCGGCGATCGTCTACATCTTCATCCCGCACAGCGACCACGCTCCCGACATCAAGCGGGTCGACTACCGCGTGGAGCTGCTCACGGCCCGCCGCGCGGCGCCGTACCCGGTGGCGGCCCCGGAGGGCCTGTCGAAGACCTGGAAGGCGACCTCGGTCAGCTACGACGGCGCCGCGTTCGACGCCTGGCACCTCGGATTCAGTGCCCCTGGCGGACAGTACGTGCAGATAGAACAGTCGACTCAGAAGCCGGCCGACTTCGTCGACACCGCCAGCCAGGGCGGCGCCGCGACGAAGACGACCCAGAACATCGACGGCCGCACGTGGACCCGCTACACCGGCGGCCGCTACGACGCGCTCGTGCTCGCGGGCAAGGGGTCGACGACGGTGGTGGCGGGCACGGGGTCGTTCGCGCAGCTGACGGATATGGCGAAGGCGCTGCGGACGAAGTAGACGGACGGGATCGATACGTACGGGACGTACGGGACGTACGAGGAAGGCCCCCGGCACATCTTTGGTGCCGGGGGCCTTCGTCATGTCATCAGGGGGTCATCCGTCTCAGACGGTGGTGACGACCTCGTCGTAGGCCAGGCGCGGGGAGCGCGGGAACCAGGCGTCCGGGCCCGGCTTGCCGATGTTGATGACGACGAACGGGGTGTGGTCGCCGTCCAGGAACTCCTTCTGGACGCCCGCGAAGTCGAGACCGGTCATCGGGCCGGCGGCGAGGCCGGCGGCGCGGATGCCGATGATGAAGTACGCGGCCTGGAGGGCGGCGTTCAGCGCGGCGTTGCCCTCGCGGACCGAGCGCTCGCCGAAGACGGCGTCCTTGGCCTGCGGGAAGTGCGGGAACAGGTTCGGGAGCTCCTCGTGGAACTCGTTGTCCGCGGAGAGGATCGCGACCAGCGGGGCGGCGGCGGTCTTCTTCTGGTTGCCCTCGGCGAGGTGCTGCACCAGGCGCTCGCGGGCCTCGGGGGAACGGACCAGGGTGATGCGCAGCGGCGACTGGTTCATGGAGGTCGGGCCGTACTTGACCAGGTCGTAGATCGCCTGCACCTGCTCGTCCGTCACCGGCTCGTCGGTGAACGTGTTCGCGGTGCGGGCCTCGCGGAACAGCAGGTCCTGGGCAGCGGGGTCAAGAACGAGAGACATACGAGAACTTCCTCGGATAGCCGGAAACCGGAACCGGACCGTGGTCCGGATAGGCTGACGAGACCGACCGTACGCGATGCGAGGTTCAACGTTCAACCAAAACTGGGGCAGGGTGATCCGCATCACAGGGAAACGCAGCGGGGGCGTCTTGCAGGGGGCGGCTGTTTCCGGTGAGTGGTCGGCAGCGGGCGGCGCCAGGCATCGGCCGCCCGCCGTCACTGACGGTGGTCTGCGGACGCGGCTGGCTGTTCCCCGCCGACTGCCGTAACTCGCCGTCCGCCGCCAGTAGTTGCCGACTGATCGCCGACGCTGCCAACCACCGGCCGCCGCGACTCGCTGGCCGCTGCCGACGTGCGCTGTTCGCCGTCCGCAGCGGGTTGTCGGCTGTCGATACTCGCCATCGGCTGCCAGCCGTCGCCAACTGTCCGCCGACGCTGACAGCTGTCGGCTGCTGTGACTCGCTGTCGGCTGCGAGTCGGCGCTACGTGCCGTCCGCTGCCGACTGTCGGCTGCTTTGGCCCGCTGGCCGCTGGCCCGCTGGCCGCTGGCCCGCTGGCCGCTGGCCCGCTGGCCGCTGGCCCGCTGGCCGCTGGCCCGCTGGCCGCTGGCCCGCTGGCCGCTGGCCCGCTGGCCGCTGGCCCGCTGGCCGCTGGCCCGCTGGCCGCTGGCCCGCTGGCCGCTGGCCCGCTGGCCGCTGGCCGTTCGGCGTCGCTGACGGCTGTCGGCCGCTGCTACTCGCTGTCGTCCGCAGGCGGGTGCTGCCTGTCGTCCGCTGCGGGTGTCGGCTGTTGTCGCTCGCCGTCCGCTGGCAGTCCTCGGCCGCCGGGCGCTGCTGGCTCCGCGCTGGCGCTGCCCATTGGCGGCCGCCGCGGCTTGCCGTCTGCTGCCAGCGGGCGCTACGTGCGGTCCTCGCTGACTGTCGGCTGTTGCGGCTCGCCATCGGCTGCCAGCCCTCGGCTGCCGGCCGCTGCCGGCGCGGCGCCGTCGCTGACAGTTGGTGGCAGCTGCTACTCGCTGTCAGTAGGCGCTACTCGCCGTCCGCCGTGGGTTGTTGGCGGTTGTTTTCGCCATCCCCTGACAGTCGTCGGCTGCCGGCCGTTGCCGACCGTTCGCCGTCGCTGGGCCGGCTGGCGGCCGCTGCGGCTTGCTGTCCGGTGTCCGCTGCCAGCTGCCGCTACGTGCGATCCGCTGCCCGTCAGCCGTCAGCCGTCAGCCGCTGCCCGTCAGCCGTCAGCCGCTACCCGCCAGTCGCGCGAGCCGCCCGCCGCAAGGCGTCCGCTCTCGCTACTCGCCGTCCGCTTCCCCGGCCGCGCCCTCGTCCTCTTCCTCCGCCAACGCCGCGTCCAGCCGGGCCCTCGCCCCGTCCAGCCAGCGGCGGCAGACCTTGGACAGTTCCTCGCCGCGCTCCCAGAGCGCGAGGGACTCCTCCAGGGTCGTGCCGCCCGCCTCCAGGCGCCGTACGACCTCGATCAGTTCGTCGCGTGCCTGCTCGTACCCGAGCGACTCTTCCGTCACCTTGCTGGTCATCCGCCCACCCTATGCATCAACAGGAACTACGCCGCGAACAGGAACTACGCCTCGACCCGAACCGTGAACTCGCCCTCGGCGACCCGCGCGCGGAGCACCTCGTCCGCCGTTGCCTCCTCAGGGTCCCGGATGACATGGCCGTCGGCCCGTTGCAGCACCGCGTATCCCCGCTTCAGGGTGGCCGCGGGGGAGAGGGCGACCACGCGCGCGTGCGTGTGGGTCAGTTCCGAGTCGGCGCGGTCCAGGAGGTGGCCGAGGGTGCGCCGGCCGCGGTCGAGGAGGGCGGCGACATGATCCGCGCGTTCGTCGATCATCCGGTGCGGATCCTGTATCGACGGCCGGGACAAGGCCTGCGCCAGCCCGCGTTCCTCCCGGTCCACGAACGCCACGACACACCGCCGGGCCCGGTCGCGCAGTTGCCGTACGCGCTCGTACTCCTCGCCGACGTCCGGTACGACCTTCTTCGCGGCGTCGGTGGGGGTGGAGGCGCGCAGGTCGGCGACGTAGTCCAGGAGGGGGTTGTCGGGTTCGTGCCCGATCGCGGACACCACGGGCGTACGACAGGCCGACACGGCCCGTACGAGCTGCTCGTCGGAGAACGGCAGCAGGTCCTCCACACTGCCGCCGCCCCGCGCCACGATGATCACGTCCACACCGTCGAGCGCGTCCAGCTCCTTCACCGCCTGCACGACCTGCGGCACGGCGTGCACGCCCTGCACGGGCACGTTGCGCACCTCGAAACGGACCGCGGGCCAGCGATGCCGCGCGTTCTCCAGGACGTCCCGCTCGGCCGCCGAGGCCCGCCCGCAGACCAGCCCGATCAGCTGCGGCAGGAACGGCAACGGCTTCTTCCGGTCCGCCGCGAACAGCCCCTCAGCGGCCAGCGACTTCTTCAACTGCTCAAGCCGCGCGAGGAGTTCACCCACCCCCACCGGCCTTATCTCGGTGGCCCGCAACGACAACTGCCCCCGCGGCGCGTACCACTCGGGCTTCGCCAGTACGACCACCCGCGCGCCCTCGCTGACGACATCGGCGACCTCGTCGAACACCTGCCGGAAGCACGTCACGCTCACCGAGATGTCGTACGACGGGTCACGCAACGTCAGAAACACGACACCGGCACCGGGCCGCCGCGACAACTGGGTGATCTGCCCCTCGACCCACACCGCACCGAGCCGGTCGATCCACCCGCCGATCAGCCGGGAGACCTCACCGACGGGGAGTGGCGCGTCCGGAGCGTTGTTGAGAGCCATGCGCCCGAGAGTAACGGCCACCTGTGACAACGGGGTCGAGGTGCGGGAGCCCAGCCCCTTGTAGACGCCCGCCCCCCCACTCACGCCCGGTGTCTACCGCCGGATCGCCGCGCGCGACTGCACCGCGAGCACCGCCAACCCCACCGCCAGCCAGATCGCGCCCACCACCTGCGCGGTCCCGGAGGCCTCCACGATCACCGCGATCGTGATCGCGGCCCCCAGCACCGGCACCAGCACGTGCCGCCACCACACCACGGGGCCGCCCCGTCGCCGTACCGCGAACCAGCCCACCACGCTCGCGTGCAGCAGCGTGAAGGCGGTGAGGGCGCCGATGTCGACGACCGAGACGAGGTGGTCGAGGCCGTCGTCGCGGCGGGCCGCCCAGACCGCGGCGATCAGGGTGATGACCGCCGTGGAGAGCAGGGCGACCCGCGGTACACCGTCGTCGGTCTTCGAGAGGGCGCGGGGCAGGCGTCGGTCGCGGGCCATCGCGAACACCAGGCGGCCCGCTGCCGCCTGGCCGGCCAGGGCCGCGAACGCCGCGCCGATCGCCTTGCTGACGGCGACCAGGTTGTGCAGCCAGTTGCCGACGGAGACGTCGACGGCGTCGTAGAACGCCGATCCCTGCTTTCCGGCGTCCGCGGCCAGCTGTGCGGATGTCGTCGGCTCCAGGAGGGCGACCAGGTACGTCTGGGCGATGAACAGCACGCCGGCCAGGGCGAGGCAGAACAGCAGTGCCCTGGCGACCTTCTCGGAGCCGCCGGTGACCTCCTCCGCGAAGGTGGCCACCGCGTCGAAGCCCAGGTACGACAGGACGGCCACCGAGACCGCGCCGATCACCGCCGACAGCGCGAACGCGCCCTGCGTGCCGTCCCCGGACAGTGGCGAAAGCCAGCCCCGTTCGGCGCCGTCGCGCGCGAGGACGACGATCGCCGACACGATGAAGATGACGAGGACGACGATCTCCATCGCGAGGACGAGGAAGCCCACGCGGGCCGCCGCACGCACACCCCAGAGGTTGAGGCAGGTCGTGATGACGACCGCCAGCGCGGTCCACACCCAGCGGGAGACGTCCGGGACCAGCGCGTTCATGGCGATCCCGGAGAAGAGGTAGGCGACGGCGGGGATCAGGATGTAGTCCAGCATCGCCATCCAGCCGGCGATGAACCCGGCCTCCCTGCCGAGCCCCACGCGCGCGTAGGCGAACACCGAGCCCGCCTGAGGGACGACCCGCACCATCTGCGCGTAGCTGAACGCCGTGAACGCCATCGCGACCGTGGCCACGATGTAGACCAGCGCGACGGCACCGTGCGACTTGGCGTCCAGGGTGCCGAACACGCCGACCGGCGCCATGGGGGCGATGAACAGCAGCCCGTAGACGACGAGATCCCGGAAACCGAGGCTGCGCCGCAGCTGGGGCCCGTCGCCGGCCGCGGACTCCGAGTCCGTGGCCGTACCGCTGTCCCTGTCCGCCATCTCGCGTCTCCCGTACGTCGTGCCCGGCCCCCACCCCTCCCACTCCACGGCCAGTCTCCCCAAGGACGCGATCTTTGACCCGTCGAGCGCGGCCTTACGATGGGACGCATGACTGCTTCGTCTGGCCGCCGTGTCCTGCTCGCCGCCCCCCGGGGCTACTGCGCGGGTGTGGACCGCGCCGTGATCGCCGTCGAGAAAGCCCTTGAGCAGTACGGGGCTCCGATCTATGTCCGGCACGAGATCGTGCACAACAAGTACGTCGTCCAGACCCTGGAGAAGAAGGGCGCCGTCTTCGTCGAGCGGACCGAGGAGGTCCCCGAGGGGAACATCGTGATGTTCTCCGCGCACGGCGTCGCGCCCGTCGTCCACGACGAGGCCAAGCAGGGCCGCCTCGCCACCATCGACGCGACCTGCCCCCTGGTGACCAAGGTCCACAAGGAAGCCGTCCGTTTCGCGAACGACGACTTCGACATCCTGCTCATCGGCCACGAGGGCCACGAGGAGGTCATCGGCACCTCCGGAGAGGCCCCCGACCACATCACCCTGGTCGACGGCCCGTCCGACGTCTCCAAGGTCGAGGTGCGGGACCCGTCCAGGGTCGTATGGCTGTCCCAGACCACCCTCTCGGTCGACGAGACCATGGAGACGGTCGACGCCCTGAAGGAGAAGTTCCCGCAGCTCATCTCCCCGCCCAGCGACGACATCTGCTACGCCACCCAGAACCGCCAGCTCGCCGTGAAGCAGATGGGCGAGGAGGCCGAGCTGGTGATCGTGGTCGGCTCGAAGAACTCCTCCAACTCCGTACGGCTCGTCGAGGTCGCCAAGCTGGCCGGCGCCCGCGCCGCCTACCTGGTGGACTTCGCCGACGAGATCGAGGAGGCCTGGCTGGAGGGCGTGACCACGGTCGGCGTCACCTCGGGCGCCTCTGTACCGGAGGTCCTGGTCGAACAGGTGTTGGAGTGGCTGTCCGGGCGCGGCTTCGAGGACGTCGAACTGGTCAAGGCGGCCGAGGAGTCCATCACGTTCTCGCTGCCCAAGGAACTCCGCCGTGACCTGCGCGAAGAGGCGGCCGCACTGGTCGCCGAGCGCACGGGTTCCGACCGTACGGCACCCTCCGGGCAGTGACTGTCAGTCGTTCGTCGTAGCGTGGATCCATGCAGATCTTCGGCGTGGACATCGGTGGATCCGGGATCAAGGGCGCCCCTGTGGACCTGGACAAGGGCGAACTGACGGAAGAGCGGTGCAAGGTGCTGACCCCGCACCCGGCGACACCGGACGGAGTGGCCGACGGCGTGAAGGAAGTCGTCGACCACTTCGGCTGGACGGGACCGGTCGGGCTCACGTTTCCAGGTGTGGTCACCGGCGGGGCCACGATCCGTACGGCGGCGAACGTCGACAAGAGCTGGATCGACACGGACGCGGGCGCGCTGTTCAGCGACAGGCTGGGCGGCCTCCCGGTGACCGTCGTCAACGACGCGGACGCGGCGGGCGTCGCCGAGATGCACTTCGGCGCCGGCCAGGGCCGCAAGGGCACGGTCATCCTGCTGACCTTCGGCACGGGCATCGGCAGCGCCCTCTTCGTCAACGGCGTCCTGGTCCCGAACACAGAGCTGGGCCACCTCGAACTGAACGGCCACGACGCCGAGAAGAAGGCCTCCAGCAAGGCCAAGGAGGACGGCGAGCTGACGTGGGAGCACTGGGCCCACCGCGTCCAGAAGTACCTCGCCCATGTCGAGATGCTGTTCTCGCCCGAGCTGTTCATCATCGGCGGCGGAGTCAGCCGCAAGGCCGACAAGTTCCTGCACTTCATCGAGGACATCAAGGCCGAGATCGTCCCGGCGCAGTTGCAGAACAACGCGGGGATCGTGGGGGCGGCGATGCATGCGGCGGGGGATGACTAGGGGTGGCCAGCGGTCAGTAGGGCTGGCTTTCGGCGGAGCTGGTCGGCGTCGGTGGAGCTGGTGGCTCGGCGGCGGCTGATCGGTGCGGGGGCGCGGGTCTCGGTGGGCGTCGGCCGCGAGGCGGGGGCCTGAGACAGGTGACAGGTGACTATGGAGGAAGTCCGCCGCGCCCTGTGCGAAGGGGCGGCGGCGCCGGTCGCCGAGCGCGCGGGTTCGGACGGGCTTGTACGGGCCCGGCGGACGGCTCGGTCGACGGGGAATGCTCCGCGGCTGCGTCTCCGGCCCCGGAACCGACCCTGCGACCGGCTCAAGGTCCGGTGGCTTCAGGACTGGTCCTGGGCCGACCTTGACCTCGGTCCCCGACCTGGCCCGACTTCGATTCCGGCCCTGGTCCCGGTCCCGGTCCCGGCCCCGGCCCCGACCCCGGCCCCGACCCCGGCCCCGACCCTGGCCCCGACCCTGGCCCTGGCCCCGGTCCTGGCCCCGACCCCGGCCCTGGCCCCGACCCTGGCCCTGGCCCCGGTCCTGGCCCCGACCCCGGCCCCTGATCTGGCCCCTGGGACAGGACCCGGATTCGCCCCGGGGTCAGTTTTGCGGCCGCCCGTGCCCGGGGGAGTCACGCCCGTCGGCGACGTCTCAGCAGCCGAACCCTGCGGACGGTCGCGATGAGCCCCGCGACGAGCGTCCCCCCGTACAGCCAGCCGGCCTGCGTGGCGAGTCCGGTGAACAGGCCCATCAGGCGGTTGCCGAGGCCGCCGCTGCCGTCGGCCACCGGGAAGAGGCCGACGGCGAAGGCGATCGGTACGACGACCGGCGCGGTCAGCAGGTCGCCGCGCCGGATCCAGACCGCGGTGAGCACGCACACCGGCACGAACAGCACGCCGTACACGGTCAGCGAGGCCCCGAACAGGAACTGGTCGATACACCCGAGCACGAACATCACGGCCGCGCAGAACAGCCCGCCGCCGAGCCCGGTGAGCCGGGGATTGGGCAACTGACGTACCGTCTCGGCCGCCGCGGGACCCGGGCGTCGTACGGCGGCCGGACGGCGCTGTGCGGTGCCGCGTGCCTGCGGGCCCGGGCGGGTCGTGCGGGCCGGGCCGCCGTTCGGGCCCCGGCCCGCCTGCGGGGGCAGGGGCGGGGCCCCGCGTCTTGCGCCGGGCTGTGGGGGTCGTGTCCTGTGTTGCTCCACTGGACCAACTTAGGTCGGTTTATGTGCCGAATAGGTCCTCAGACACGCCGATGAGCAGAGCTTGGCCACGTGTTCGACGCGAAGCCGGGAGGGCGCGGCTCACGCCGTAGACTGGTGGATCGGCCCCGGGGCCCGGTCTCCGCAGCCTCAGCCGGTCCCCTCCACTGCTCTCACGCCACTCACGTACGGGAAGTCGCAACGTGTCGCTCACGATCGGAATCGTCGGTCTGCCGAATGTCGGCAAGTCGACCCTGTTCAACGCCCTGACCAAGAACGACGTGCTGGCGGCCAACTACCCGTTCGCCACGATCGAGCCGAACGTCGGCGTGGTCGGCGTCCCCGACGCGCGCCTGACGAAACTGGCCGAGATCTTCTCCTCCCAGAAGATCCTCCCGGCGACGGTCGACTTCGTCGACATCGCGGGCATCGTGAAGGGCGCGTCGGAGGGTGAGGGGCTGGGCAACAAGTTCCTCGCGAACATCCGTGAGTCCGACGCGATCTGCCAGGTCATCCGCGCCTTCAAGGACGAGAACGTCGTCCACGTCGACGGCAAGGTCTCGCCGAAGGACGACATCGAGACCATCAACACCGAGCTGATCCTCGCCGACCTGCAGACCATCGAGAAGGTCCTCCCGCGCCTCCAGCGCGAGTCGCGCATCAAGAAGGACATCGGCCCGAAGGTCGCGGCGGTCGAGGCGGCGCAGGAGATCCTGGAGAAGGGCGACACCCTCTTCTCGCAGGGCATCGTCCAGGGCTCCGGCAACGAGGAACTCCTCCACGACCTGCACCTGCTGACGACCAAGCCCTTCCTCTACGTCTTCAACGTCGACGAGGACGAGCTGGTGGACGAGGACTTCAAGACCGAACAGCGCGCCCTGGTCGCCCCCGCCGAGGCGATCTTCCTCAACGCCAAGCTGGAGGCGGACCTCGCCGAGCTCGACGAGGAGGAGGCGATGGAGCTCCTGGAGTCGGTCGGCGTCGAGGAGCCCGGCATGACGACCCTGGCCCGCGTCGGCTTCGACACCCTCGGCCTCCAGACCTACCTCACGGCTGGCCCCAAGGAATCCCGCGCCTGGACCATCAAGAAGGGCGCCACCGCCCCCGAGGCCGCAGGCGTCATCCACACCGACTTCCAGAAGGGCTTCATCAAGGCGGAGGTCATCTCCTTCGCCGACCTGGTGGAGACGGGGTCGGTCGCGGAGGCACGGGCCAAGGGGAAGGCGCGTATGGAGGGCAAGGACTACGTGATGCAGGACGGGGATGTCGTGGAGTTCCGCTTCAACGTGTGATCGTTCGTTCTCTGCATGTGAGCCATTGGGTCAAGCGTGCGCTTCGGAAAGGGCCGGGCTCTGTCGAGCCCGGCCCGCTGCTGGACGGAGACGAGAGCACCTCCGCCGTGCCGGCGCGGTCGGCGCGGTGGCACCGTGCCTCGGTCACGTCAGCCGGGTGATTCCGCGGAGGCCGTCCCTCGACGATCGAACCAGAGCGCTATTTCGGCCACGGTGGTCACGATCAGCAGCGCCAGGCAGCATACGAAGCCGATCAGCCCGGCCTCCAGCCAGTAGATCCCACGCCAGTCCATGCACTCCAGGGCCGGTGAGCAGCCGACGGTTCCGGGGCTGATCTGCGGTCCCTTCTCGTGGTACCCGATGAGGAGGCAGGCCACCGATATGACGGTCGCGGCGGACAGCAGGCACCACCGGATCCGCCGAGTTCCCCACCACGACAGAATCCAGCCGACGATGGTCACCGTCGGCAGGATCCACACGTATCCACTGACTATTGCCACACGGCATCGGTCCGTGACATCGAGTTCCGGCCGGTTTGCCGTTGGGTGACGTGGTTGCCCGTGTCGATCAGCCCTATCAAGGGGTGCTTGATGGTCGGCAGATCGCCCGCCGGCTTCCGTGTCGTCACCTCCAGGCTCAGATCGAGCCGGTCACCGGACTTGAGCTTCACCGTTGTGCTCCACTTGGTTTCGAACAGCGACCTGGTCCGGGTACGCGAAAGGAGTCGTACACCGGCGTCGTGCGCTGTGTGATTGAGCCGGGCGTCGGCGACTTTGACGTCGCTCACGATCTGGGGATCCAGCGCCACGGAGAAGGACGCGGTTGCGGGAGCGGGGCCCGGTCCGACGCTTTGCACCGTGACCTGCACCGGATAGTAGTACCACCGCTTTCCGTTCCCCCACTCGTGGCGGCCCCAGACACCGCTGACCTCAAGGCCCCATGGTGTGGCGACGCCGCCGAACGTGCTCGGCCGGTGTGGCTGGAGGCTCCGCCGACCGCTCGCCTTCGCGTTCTTCCGGCTCACGGCGGCGGTCGAGTCCGCGGGCCCGACGACGAGATCGCGCGGATAGAGCACGGGGTAGGCGGTTCCCACGACAACCACCGGATCACTGCCCGCGGCGACGGTTTCGGCCAGGGTGACCGTGCAGGTCGCCAGCGTCGTCCTGGGGTCGGTGGTGATCGTGCTCGTCGTGCGCAGCCGGCGGTCGTCGACGGTGGCCACCGCGGCGGCCAGCGGGGAGTAGAGCCGAGGGTCGTAGGTGACGGTCACTTCGGTCCCGGCCGGAAGATTCGTCCCCGCGTGCTGGACCTGTACGGCCAACTGTCTGGGGAACGCCGCCGGTTGGACACCGACGCCGGGAAGGACCGCGACCGGGCTCGCGCCGACCGGCACCAGCACTACGTCCGAGGCCGCGGAATCGGCCCACGCCGGTCCGCCCAGACCGGCGACGGCGATGGTGGCGACGCCCAGTGTCAGACCTCCAAGGGCCAGGACCTGCCGACGGGTGACCTTCGGATCGTTCATGTCACGTCCTCGATTCGTCATGAGCAGTACTGGAGGATGGCGTCGCGGAATGCCGTCGCCACACCACCGATCGCGTCGGCGGACATGAATTCAGGAGAGGGGCAGGTCACCGATCCGAACTGGTCGTACCAGAAGCCTCCGCGGATGACGGCCATCTCGTCGGTGCCGCGGACCATCGCGTTCACGGCCGCCGTTCCCAAGGTGTCGGACGAACTGCCGAACCGGAGCGCGTAGAACGCCTTGCGTCGTGCGACGGAAGCGGCCGACGACGCGTAGTTCGCCTTGAACGCCGCGGACAGCGTCTGGCTTGAGTCCTGCAAGGCGCCGTGGCCCAGGATCCACGCGTCGATGCCCGACTTCGGGATTCTCGGGCAACCGTATGCCGAGCCCCTCCGGTCCAGCATCGGCGTTAATCGCAGGCGTGAATGGATCATTCTTTCCGCCTTGATGACGCGACCCAACGCATTTATTTCCACGAATGCGCTCATCGACGCGATGTGGGATACCGGCCCGCCGCGGACGGCACGCGAGCAGGTGATGAACTGCCTTGGCTCCATTCGGCGGGCGATCACGGCATCGGGCGCCGCCGACATGGGTCTCGACCGGGTCCGGGACGGGTGCGTGTTCGGCATCGACGCCGAACGGATCGACCACGTCGTGTTCTCCCGGCTCCATGTAGAGGCGGAGTCGGCGAAGGCGCTCGGGCGGGTCGAGTCCAGCCTCGGCCTGTACGAGCGCGCGCTGGCGCTGTGGCGTGGCGGTGTGTACGACGGGCTCGATGTACCGAGTCTCGCCTCGCACACGGCGGCGCTGGAGGAGCAGCAGGCGATCGTGGCCGAGGAGTACTTCGCCCTGTCGATCGCGACCGGTCGCGGCAGCGGGGTGATTCCGCGCCTTCTGCGGCACGTCGGGGAGCATCCGCTCCGGGAGCGCGGAGTCGCCCTTCTGATGTCGGCGTTGCACGGCGAGGGCCGAACCCATGACGCTTACGCGGTGTACGCGAGCCTTGCCCGTCGGTTGGGGGAGGGACTCGCGGTCGGGCCGGGCCGCGAGGTTCGCCAGGCGCTGGACGCGATCCTCAACGGCACGGTTCAGCTCCCCGCTCCCAGGACTGACGCGTTTTCGGATGCCGAGATGAGCGCTCCGTCCTGAGATGGTGGTCCTTGGGTGTTTGCTTCGATGGGCACCGGGGCGCGACTCCACATGGTCGGGGTTGCCGGGACCGAAGAGCACGAGATGAGGCCGCAGCCGGGGTTGATCCACCTGATCGGTGTCCTGCACGCCACCGGGGGTGTGCCGACCGGCCGTGCCCGTCGGCCGACCTGCCGGAGGCTTCCTCGCACCGCGCCGGCGCGGCTGGACGTGCTGGATGCGCTGGACCAGTCCCCACGGTGCTGGATCGGTGCTGGATGCGATCACTCGAAGGAACGTTTCCGCAGGTGGGAGCTCTGCACTACGGAGTCCGGTTCAACGTGTAGCGGGTGGCATGCCACCATGTCGCTGATCTGGCGAATATGCAGGTCAGGGAGGGTCCGGCTCTTCGGAGTCGGGCCCTTGGTTTTTTCCCGTGCCGGGATGGTGCCGGGATGGTGCTGGGATACCGCCCGTCTGCCTCCTCACGGGCGCCGCCCCTTTTTGCGGGCGGTCGGCCGGGGGCCTGCGGGGCGTCCGCCTCGATCCGCAGCCGGACCGCGTCGCTGTGCGAGACGCGCTGGACCACGCGAGTGAAGCTCAGGTCCGGCGACCGGCTCGACCTCGGCCTGGCGGTGAGGACCCGGAAGCCGACGGGTGACCTGCCGACCGTCAAGCACCCCACCGTAGGGTTGATCGCCATGGGCAACCACATCACCCAGCGGCAGACCGGCCACACCTCGATGTCCTCGATGTCGCGGAGCGATTCACAGTGGACGTAGTCCCCGGTTACGTGTTCATCCTGCCGGCGGTGATCGTCGTGGGATGGGTCCTGTCGTGGTGGGGCGCCCGGCGGGTCCGGTGGGTCCTGCTGGCCGCCGCGGCCGTCGTCTCCGTGCTCTGCGTCGTCATCGGCTGGGTCGCGATGGGGCCGCCGGCGAATCCGGGGACCGTCAACTGCTCGTCCAGCTGGGCGTGTACGGACCCGGGTTCGCTCTACGTGGTCGCGGCGGGGCTGATCGGTTTCGGATGCTGTGCGGTGCTGGTGATCCTCGCGCTCGTGGGCGAGGCGATTCTGGTCTGGAGGGGACGCCGGGTCTCCGGCTGACGGCCCGGCGGTGACCGTCGTCGGCTGGATCCTCACATGCCACCGGTGACAGACGAGGCCGGAGCCAGGACATGGTTCCGGCCTCGTGGTTTTATCGTAAAAGTGATTAATTCCGTATTTGTTTTCCTGTGAGGGTTTCCTCCGCCTGCCCCGTAAACAAGGGTGAAGGGTGGAGGGCACATGGATGCGAAAAACAGATTCGAGACGAGAACCACCTTCCTGCTGCTGCGCCTGGAATGGCTGGGCGGCCTGGTCGTCTGTGCCGTGCTCGCCGTGCGGCATTTATCGGAGATCCGGTGGGGGGTGTTCATCGCCCTCTTCGTCGTCATCGACGTCATCGGTTATCTTCCCGGCGCGCTGGCCTTCCGGAGGAGCCGGGGCGGGTGTGTCTCGCGGTGGTACTTCGTGGCGTACAACACCATGCACAGCCTGGTGACCGCCGGTGTCGTCGCCGTGGTGTGGGCGGTGCTGGTGGAGCCGGAATGGGCGTTGCTCGCTCTTCCGCTGCATCTGCTGGGGGACCGTGCCCTGTTCGGGAATTCGCTCAAACCGTTCGGGGTGCTTTTCGAGCCGCATCCGCATCCGGCCTATGTCGATTTCGAGCGGGCGTACTCGAATTCGGCCGTAAATGATTCCGATGAGTCCCCGAGGGGTGCGGATGCCGTCCGTCTTTGAGACCCTGGTCCGGCACAGTGACAATCCGAGCTCTTTCCTTGCCCTCAATCAGGGCAATGAATACTTCCGGGATCCACGTTTCGACGGCACCTGCGTCTATCGGCGGTCGGGGCGTCACCTGTTGCAGTTCGCGGGTCCCTTCGCTGCGGAGGAGCAGCGTGCGGGACTGCTGGACGCCTTCGCGGCGCAGGCCCGGCCGCGGCGGCTGGTGGCCGTACAACTACAGCGGGCGGACGCCGAGTTGTACGGCGCGCACGGGTTCACGGTGAACCAGCTCGGGGCGTCGTACGCGGTCGACCTGGCCCGGTTCACGCTGCGCGGATCGGCCTTCGTACGGCTGCGGAACAAGATATCCAGGGCCCGTCGCGCCGGTCTTGAGGTGGTCGAGGCTCCCTCCGTGGCCGACGAGGAGGTGCAGAGCGAGCTGGATCTGATCGACCGGGCCTGGCTGCGGGGCAAGGGCGGTGCGAAGGAACTGCGCTTTCTGGTGGGGGAGCGGACCGGGCTGGCCCAGCGGCACCGGCGGTTGTTCGTGGGGCGGATCGGCGGGGCGGCCGTCGGGTACATCAGTTACTCCCCGGTGTTCGGCAGCCGGCAGGGCTGGCTGCACGACCTCAGCCGGCGTTCCCCGGACGCTCCGCCCGGGGTGATGGAGGCGCTGAACGCGACCGCGATGGAGCGGATGTCGGCCGACGGCGCGGGCTGGCTGCACTTCGGCTTCACGCCCTTCACCGGTCTCTCCGACGAGCACGAACTGCCGTGTGCGAGCCGTACTTTCACGCGCTGCGTGCGGTTGCTCGCCCAGCACGGCGAGCGGATCTATCCGGCTGCCGCGCAGCTTGAGTACAAGCGGAAATGGGCGCCGCATGTGGTGCTGCCCGAGTACATCGCCTTTCAGGGGCGGCCCGGGCTTGCTGCGGTGTGGCAGTTGTTGCGGGCCACGCGGGCGCTGTAGGGCGGGGCCGGGTGCTGTAGGGCAGACCCCGGGTGCTGTGGGGCGGGCCCGGGCGACCAGTTCCGTCGGCTGGCCGGTGCCGTGTGTCCTAGCGGTTCAGCCCGGTCCGTGGTTCCGGTCCCGCCTATCCGATCCGTCCTGTCAGTCCTGCCCGTCCCGCCTGTCCGACCGGTCCCGCCGTCCGGCCCGTTCTGTCGGTCCCGCTGGTCTCGCCGGTCCTGCCAGTCCGCCGTCCCGTCATTTCCGCCACCCGTCATTCCCGTCCGCCGGACGGGGTTCAGCGCGACCGGGTCGTCCCGGAGCAGGGGAGCACATGAGGTTTCTGGAGCGCGAACGCGCTGTACTGACGAAGTTGTTGCCGGGGCTCGACGAGAGTCTGCGGGCGGTGCCGCTCATGGAGTTGGAGAGTCCGCGCAGCCCCGGTATCGGGCTCTTCCGTGACAGCGGTGGTCCGGGGCTTGTGGTGCCGGTCTCCTGCAAGGGGAAGGGCGCCGGCGCGCTGGACGCCTTGCGGGTGCAGCGTGCGCTGGGCAGCAGGTCGCCGTCCCTTGCCGTGGCTACCACGATGCACCACTTCTCCATGGCCACCCTGGTTGGGCTGGTCACCGACGGCGAGGGCCTGGAGTGGATGCTCGTCGAAGGGGTGGCCTCCGGCAACCGCCTGGTGGCCTCCGGCTTCGCCGAGGGGCGGCCGGGCGCCGGCATCCTCTCGCCGTCGATGACCGCCACGGTGGGACCCGACGGGGTGCGGATCAGCGGGGTGAAGCGGCCGTGCAGTCTCGCCCGGTCCATGGATCTGCTCACGGCCAGTGTCCTGGTACCCGGTGAGCGGGGGGCGCGTGACGAGCTGGCGGTGGCGCTGGTGCCCGCCGAGAGCGAGGGCGTGAGCGTCAGCGGTTTCTGGTCCAGTTCCTTTTTGTCGGGGGCGGAGAGCGATCAAGTCACCCTCACGGATGTGCTCGTACCGCCGGAACTGCTGCTGCGGACCTCGGGCTCGGAGGGGCGCCTGGACGAACTACAGACCGCGGGCCTGGTCTGGTTCGAGCTGCTGATGACGGGGAGCTATCTCGGGGTCGCCAGTGCGCTGGTGGAGCGGGTGTTGCTCAACGAGCGGGTGCCCGAGTCCGAGCGGATCCGGCTGCTGGTGGAGGCCGAGGGCGCGATGGCCGCAGCGGAGGGCGTCGCCCGCCGGCTCGACGAGGGCTGCCCGGACGAGTCGACGCTCGCCGACTCGCTGTACGTGCGGTACTGCGTCCAGGACGCCCTTGCTCGCATCGTCCCCCGGGCGGTGGAGCTGCTCGGCGGCCTCAACTTCATGAGCTCGGACGAGGTCGGACACCTCGCGGCCTGCGCCAACGGGCTCTCCCTGCACCCGCCGGCACGGTCCAGGATGACCGGGCCGCTGGCGGCGTACCTGGCGGATGGCCCGCTGACTGTTGCCTGATCCGGTGCCGGTGCCGGTGCCGGTGCCGGTGCGGGTGTGGGTGCCGGTCCGGGTCTCGGTGCCGACCTCGATCCCGGTCCTGCCCCTGATCCCGATCCCGATCCCGACCGCGACCGCGACCGCGACCGTGACCCCGATCCTGGTCCAGACCCCGGTCCCGACCTCGACTCCGATCCAGACCCCGTTCCCGTTCCCGACTCCGGTCCCGGTCCTGATCCCGACCCCGGTCGGGACCGCACCCCCGGGCGGTCGGGACTCTGATCCAGACCCCGGTCCCGACCGCGACCGCGACCTCGGTCCCGGTCCCGGTCCGACTCCTCACGTCTCCACGACCGCCTCCCGCCCCACCCCAACACCCCCCACCCGATGGGAGTTTCCGAACCATGCCGCCAGAACCCACCGGTCCGTCCCGTCAGTCCCGTCCGTCCCGCCACCGGAACCAACGCCCCACCCTGCTGCTCACCGGCGCCGCGGGCGTACTCGGCCAAGCCCTGATCGACGAGCTCTGCGACGACTACGACCTGATCTGCCTGCGCCACCGTGCACCGCTGGACGACCCCCGGGTACGGGAGGTGACGGCGGACCTGAGAGCGCTCGGTCTGGGGCTCTCCGCGGCCCAGCGGCTGGACCTCGCCGCCGAGGTGGACGTGGTGGTGCACTCCGCCGCGGCCACCAACTGGCGGCTGGCCCCGGCCGACATCTGGCGCACCAACCTGGACGGCACCCGGTCGATGCTCGACCTGGCGGCCCGCGCCGACGCGCCCTTCTTCTACATGAGCACCGCCTTCGTGGCGAACCCGCTCGCGCCCGAGGAGCAGGAGCGCTTTCCCGGAGCGGCGGCGTACCTCGCCTCCAAGACGGCGGCCGAGGAGGCCGTACGGTCGGCCGAGGTTCCCGGGGTCATCCTGCGGCCGTCCCTGGTCATGGGTGACTCGTCGACCGGCCGGATCGCCCGGGTGCAAGGCCTGACCCGGGCGCTGGGAGGGATCGTCAAGGGCCAGGTCCCGGTGCTGCCCGGCTCGCCCGGGACACGGATCGACATGGTGCCGCAGGACGTGGTGGCCCGTGCGGTGGGCGACCTGGTCAGGTCGGGTGTCGCCGAGGGCGAGTACTGGCTGACCGCCGGGCGCGAGGCCATCCTTCAGCGGGAGGTCGTCGACATCTGCCTGGAGTTCGCCGGACACCACGGTGAACGCCCGCACCCGCCGCGGCTGATCCCCGTGGAAGCGGTGCACCGGCTGTTGCTTCCGCTGCTGGAGGGGCCGTCCTTCCCCGCGCTGGTGCGGCGCCGGCTCCAGGACTACGCGGAGCTGCTGCTGGTCTTCCAACGGGAGTTGCCCTTCGCGTCCGACCTGGGAACACCGCACTGCGGTACGGCCCCCACACGCGCCGCGATCCGGTCGGCGCTGGCACGCAACGTGGAGTGCTGGGCCACCGGCCGAGGGGGCCTGCTCCGCTCGCGGACAGCACAGACACCGACGGCTCAGGCCCCGACCGAGCTGGCGTCATGAGCGCCGTGGAGGCGGCGGCTCACGCCACCGTAGGAGTGGTTGCTCCTACCGCCGTGGAGGTGGCTGTTCACGCGCCCGCAGGGGTAACCGCTCCCGCCCCCGCTGAGATGGCCGCTCCTGCTCCCGCAGGGGTGGCCGCTCCCGCCGCCGTAGAGACGGCTGCTCATGTCCCCGCAGGGGTGGTGGCTTCTGCCCCCACAGGAGTGGCTGCTCTTGCCCCCGCAGAGGCGGTCGCTTCCGCCCCCGTAGGGGTGGCGGCTCCAGCCACCGTAAAGACGTCCGCTCCAGCCACCGTTGAGATGGCCGCTCCAACCCTTGCAAAGCCGGCCGCTCCCCCCACCGCAGAGACCCCCACCCCCACACCCCCCGACACCGCCGAGCTATACCGCCGTCACCTCGGCACCGGCCGTGCCGTCATGGGTACCGTGCTCGGCGGTATGGCCGAGGTCCGATCCCAGGGTGTCTGGGTGTACACCGATGACGGGCGTCGTTATCTGGACTTCGGGGGCTACGGCGTCTTCATCCTGGGGCATCGGCACCCGGCCGTACTCGACGCGGTGCAGCGGCAGTTGGACGTACATCCGCTGGCCACCCGGGTGTTTCTGGAGCCCGTTGCCGCGCGAGCCGCTGCCGCGCTGGCCGCACGTACGCCGGCGGGGCTCGATCACGTGCACTTCGTCAACTCCGGTGCCGAGGCCACCGAAGCGGGTCTGAAGCTGGCCCGTGCCCATGGGCGCAACGCGCTGGTGACCACCGTGTCCGGGTACCACGGCAAGACCCTGGGGGCGTTGAGCGTCACCGCCAACTCCCTTTACCAGCAGGCCTTTGAGCCGTTGTTGCCGGACACCACGCAGGTCGCCTACGGGGACCTGGACGAGCTGGAGGCGGCACTCCGTGAGCGTCGCGACCGGGCCTGCGTGATCCTCGAACCGGTACAGGGCGAGGGCGGGGTGCGTATCCCGCCGCCCGGGTATCTCGCGGAGGCGGCCGGGCTGTGCCGGGCCTACGGCGCCTTCCTGATCGTGGACGAGGTGCAGACCGGGCTGGGGCGGCTCGGTAGTTGGTGGGGTGTGGACGCTGAAGGTGTCGTGCCCGATGTTCTCCTCGTCGGGAAGGGGCTGAGCGGCGGTGTCGTACCGGTGGCCGCGATGGTGGCGACCAAAGACGCTTACCGTCCGTTCTCCCGCGATCCCTACCTCCACACCTCCACCTTCGGCGCCTCGCCGATCGCCTGTGCCGCGGCGCTGGCGGCGGTGGAGACGATCGATCGTGAGGACATCGTGGGCCGGGCCGCCGCGCTCGGCCGGCACCTGCTCGGGGGAGTTGCGGAGGCCTGTGCCCCCTACCGGGAACGCCTCGTGCACGAGGTCCGCGGCAGGGGACTGCTGATCGGGATCGAGTTCGCCCGGGCACAGGCCGTCGGCGAGACGCTGCTGGAGTTGGTGAGCCGGGGCGTCCTGGTGAACCACTCGCTCAACTCCACCCGCGTGCTCCGGCTGACGCCCCCGGCGATCGCCGACGCCGACGAGACCCAGCTCTTCCTGGACGCCCTGGCCGAAGCCCTGCGGGCCGTGCACACCCGCCTCGCCTGACCGGTCAGGACAGCACCACCCCACGACATCGGCACGACAGCACCCCCCCGTCAGTGAGGACGAACCCCATGCGCCATGTGACAGTCCGGATGACAGCCCAGGGCATCGACCCCGAGCACGCCTACCGGAGGATCAGCGACTTCAGCCGGTATCCCGAACTCACCACCACGGTCCGCGCGGTGGAGGTGCAGCCGCCGCGACCCGACGGTTCCGTGGTCTCCGCGTGGACGGTCGCCTTCCGCAACGGGCTGATGCGCTGGACGGAACGCGACACCTTCTCGCCGGCCACCCGCTCCATCGCGTTCGAGCAGCTCAGCGGCGACTTCGAGACCTTTGAAGGCAGTTGGGCCTGCGCGGCGCACCCGGACGGCACCACCGTCACCTTCCGGGCCTCGTTCGACCTGGGGATCCCCACGCTGGCCGAGATCCTCGACCCGGTGGCCGAGTCGACGTTACGCACCAACATCGAGAAGATCCTCCAGGGTCTGCTCGGCACGGTGTCACCGGCCGGTCTCGCGGACGCCGCGCATGGCTGACCTCGCCCTGAACCTCGCCCTGGCCCGGCCGCCGGACCCGGGCGAGCAGTTGCGGGACGAGCCCGGCCCGGACACCGAGCACTGCCTGCGCCTGTACGCGAAACTCGCCTCCGGCGTCACCGTGGTCACCACCCAGGGCGGGGACGGGCGGCCGGCAGGGATGACCGTCTCCGCCCTCACGTCGTTGTCGGCCCGGCCGCCCCTCCTGCTCGCCTGTCTGCGCAACGGCTCCCACACCCTGTCGGCGATCGGCGGTCAGGGCGTCTTCGCGGTCAACCTGCTCCGGGACAACCAGCGTTCGCGGGCCGCCCGCTTCGCGGATCCGGCCGTCTCACCGACCGAGCGGTTCCGCGAGGTCCCGCTCCGCCCGGTCCTGGGAGCACCCGTCTTCGGCGACGCGCTCGGCTGGTCGGTCTGCCTGGTCGAGGACATCCGCCGCTACGGCGACCACAGCGCGGTGGTGGGAAGGGTGGCGGTGGTGCAGGTGGCGTCGGGGCGGCCGTTGCTCTGGCACGACCGGAGGTTCGGGTCGCTGGCCGGGGCCGGGGAAGGGGCGTCCCGGTGACCCTGTTCGCGCCGGGCACGCCCTGCTGGGAGCCCGGGGACCCGGACGGCACCGACCCGCCGTCCACCGTGCGCGGCTCGATCGGTGCCGATGTCGCGGTGGTGGGCGCGGGACTCGTAGGACTGTCCACCGCCTATCACCTGGCGGAACGTCAACCCTCCCTGGACATCGTGGTGGTGGACGCGCGGCGGCCGGCGGCCGGTGCCAGTGGGCGGGGCACCGGGCTGCTGGGGCCGCGGGTCGGGCCGCCGGTCGACCGGGCGGTGCGGCGGTACGGTCCCGCCGTCGCCCGCCGGATGCACCGGGCCAGCGTCGAGGCCGTACGACACGTCGTGGAGCTGTGCGACCGGCTCGGCGTGCCCTGTGCGGACGGGGAGCAGATCGTCGCGGCGCGCTCGCGCACCGGGCTTGCGTCCCTGGCGCGGCAGGCCGCCGTCTATCGCGCCCTGGACCTGGAGGTGCCCGTCCTCTGCGCCGCCGACATCCGGCGCCGGGTCGACGTGCCGTACCACGCGGGTCTGCTCCACCGGCACACCGCCACCCTCGACCCGGCCGCGCTGACAGCGGCGCTGGCCCGGGCTTGCGTGGCCAAGGGAGTACGGCTCTACGGCGGCAGCCTGCTGCGGGAGGTGCGCGGCGGGGACGGGCAGCGGCCCGAACTGGTCTTCCCGCAGGGCACGTTGCGGGCGCCGAAGTCGGTGCTGGCGGTGAACGCCGGGGTGGCCGGGCTCGGGCTGCCGGTGGGCACGGTGCTCGGGCTTGAGGTGCACGCGGTGGCGACCGAGCCGCTGGGCCACGAGGCGCGTGCGCTCCTCGGGCACGGTGGGCTGGCGGTGATCGACGCGGTGCCGCTGGCCCCGTACTTCCGCCTCACCGCGGACGGACGGTTGGTGGTCGGGGGCGGGACCGCCCTGTGTCCGGACGGGATCGGGCCCCGCCGCAGGGCTGTGCTGCGGGTGTTCGCGTTCCATCGGCTGGAGCAGTGGCTGCGGGCGCTGCACCCGGCGCTGGCCGGGGTGGAGGTCACGCACCGTTGGGCGGGCGGGATCGGGGTGACTGCGGACGGTCTGCCCGTGGTGGGGCCGGTCCGGGGGCGGCCCGGTGTCTGGTACGCGGGTGGCTGCAACGGGCACGGTCTCGCGATGTCGGTGGTGCACGGCTCCTACCTCGCCGCGGCCCTGCTCGGCGATGGGGACACGTGCGAGCCGCTGCCCTGGCACCGCTCCCGGGCACCCCGGCTGCCGGTGTCGGGCCCGGCCCGGCCGCTCCTGCGGGCCCACCTGGCCGCGATGGACCGCACCGCCCGCCGTGCGGCGGGGCCCGCGCTCGGGCCCCGGGGGTGAGGAGCCGCCGTAGACCATCCGTGGCGTGGACCATCCGTCCGGCTTCTCCCGAGACTGCCGCACCACCACACGGACCGCCGGCCGCTCCTGCGGGCCCACCTGGCCGCGATGGACCGCACCGCCCGCCGTGCGGCGGGGCCCGCGCTCGGGCCCCGGGGGTGAGGAGCCGCCGTGGACCATCCGGGCCGTAGACCTTCCGTGCCGCGGACCATCCGCGCCGTAGACCATCCGTCCGACTTCCCTTCGACCGCCGCACCACGACACGGACGTCGACCGCGGCACCACACGGACGTCGACCGCCGCACCACCACACGGACGCCGGGCTCACCGGGAAAGGAAATGTCGATGATCGGCACATTGCTGGCAAGGCCGTTGGAGCTCATGGAGGACAACTTCCGCAGGCCGACCGGGCGGGCCGGGCGGTTCTTCGGGAACCTGATGGCGGTGCAGCACCGGAGTCTCACCGCGTGGACGATCGAGCACATGGACGTGCGCGGCCGTCAGCGGGTGCTGGACGTCGGGTGCGGCGGGGGCATGGCGGTGAAGCTGCTGTCGGGGCGGGCCGCTCAGGGGTTCGTCGCCGGGGTGGACTACTCGATGGAGATGGTCGAGCAGGCGGTACGGCGCAATCTGCCGGCCGTCGCGCGCGGCCGGGTCGAGATCCGGCACGGGGACTGCTCCCAACTGCCTTACGAGGACGCCTCGTTCGACCAGGTCTGCGCGATCGAGACCTTCTACTTCTGGCCGGATCCCCTGGGCGGTCTCGCCGAGGCGTACCGGGTGCTCAAACCGGGCGGACAGGTGGCCGTCACGCTGGAGATGAGCCGGGAGGCCGCCGACGATCCGTCACTGACCCAGCGGTTCTTCGGCCGACGCTTCACGGAGCGCTCGCAGCGGGCGGGGCTGCACATCCTCTCCGGGGACGACCTGGTGGAACGGCTCACCAAGGCCGGGTTCCAGGACGCCCGGTTCGTGTCGGAACCGCGCCGCTCGCTGGGCTGGGTCTGCGCGCTGGCACGGAAGTGAGGGCGACGGCGATGGCGAGGGCGATGAGCGACGTACGCGATGGTGTGGTGGCGGGTGCCCCTAGGGCGGCCGGGCTGCCGTTGCTCGGCAGTGTGCTGGACTTCCGGCGGGACATCCTCCAGGCCATGCACCGGGGGCGCACCGCCCACGGCGACCTGGTGCAGTACCGGCTCGGGCCGGTCGCGGTGCACGGGGTGTCCAGCCCGGAGCTGGCCGCCGAGGTGCTGACCGACAGCGAACGGTTCGGCAAGCTCGGGCCGGACAACCCGCTGCGGCTCGTCCTCGGTGAGGGGCTGCTGACCAGCGACGACCACAAGAGCTGGCTGCGCAACCGGCGGATGATGCAGCCGATCTACACCAAGCAGGCCCTCGCGGGCATGTTCGCGACGATGGGCGTCTCGGCGGCCGAGCAGATCGCGCACATGGGGGACCGCTACCGGACGGGTGCGGTGGTGGACCTGCACACGGAGATGATGCGGGTCACCCTCGACATCGTCAGCCGCTGCATGTTCAGCACCGACGTGAGCCGCACCCTGGCCGGGCTCGGACCGGACGCGGTGGACGTCGCGATCAACTACGCCTTCGACCGGCTACAGAACCCGCTGAGCCCGCCGACGTCCTGGCCGACCCCCCGCAACCGGCGCTTCCACGAGGTCATGCGGGGACTCGACGACCTCATCTACCGGATCATCGCGGAACGCCGGCGGCCGGACGCGGACGCCCCCACCGGCGGTGGGGACCTGCTGGACATGCTGCTGGCCGCCCGCGACGCCGACACCGGGCAGGGGATGACCGACCGGGAGCTGCGCGACGAGGTCATCACCACCTTCGCCGCCGGCCACGAGACCACCGCGATCACCCTCACCTGGGCCTTCTACCTGCTCTCCCGGCACCGCGAGGTGCTGGAGCGGGTCCAGCGCGAGGTGGACGGCGTCCTGGGGAAGGAAGAACTGCCCACCCCGGACGACCTGGCCGCGATGCCCTACACCCTGCGGGTCTTCGAAGAGGCCCTGCGGCTCTATCCGTCGGCGCCGATCCTGCCCCGGCTGGTGCAGCGGGACACCGAACTGGGCGGCTATCGGGTGCCGGCCGGGTCACGCGTCCTGGTGAACCTGTACGACATCCACCGGCACCCGCGGCACTGGCCGGACCCCGAGCGCTTCGACCCGGACCGCTTCCTGCCGGAGGCCGGAAAGGGGCGCCATCGCTTCGCGTATCTGCCGTTCGGCGCGGGGCCGCACCTCTGCATCGGGAAGCACTTCGCGCTCATGGAGGCCCATCTGCTGCTGTGCGCCCTGGTGCGCCGCTGGGAGTTCCGCCATGTTCCCTCTCACCGGGTGGTGAACCACGCCACCATCACGCTGCGGCCGCGGTACGGAATGCTGATGACGATGCATCAGCGGACGCCCTCGGCCGCCCGACCCGCCCATGTCGCCGGAGAACGGACCTCATGAACGCCGACGCCTCGCTCCTCGACCCCGAGCACATCAACCGGACCCGCTACCGGCCGGGCCAGCGGGCCGGCCACTACGAGAGCTTCTACCAGCGGGGCAACCACCCCACGGAACCCCGCGCGTTCTGGATCCGCTACACCGTGTTCAGCCCCGCGGACATGCCGGAGGCGGCCATCGGCGAGCTGTGGGCGATCTGGTTCGACGGGGTGACCGGTCGGCATGTGGTGGCCAAGGAGGAACACCCCATCGCCGACTGCCACTTCAGCACCGACTCGTTCGGCGCCCGGGTCGGCGACCGCGTGCTGGAACCCGGCGGCCTCAAGGGCGAGGCGCGGGGACCGGACGGCCGGATCGGCTGGGACCTGACGTACACGGGGGACCGGCCGCCGCTGTTCCTGCTGCCGCCGAGGATGTACACGGGCGGCTTCCCCAAGGCCAAGAGCCTGGTCGGCACGCCGCTCGCCCGGTACAGCGGCAGCCTCGACGTCAACGGCGAGGAGATCGACATCGACGGCTGGACGGGCAGCCAGAACCACAACTGGGGCAGCCGGCACACCGACCACTACGCCTTCGGGCAGGTCGCGGGCTTCGACGGGGAGCCCGACAGCTTCCTGGAGGTCGTCACGGCCCGCGCCAAACTTGGCCCGGTGCACATCCCGCAGGTCACCTTCCTCGTCCTGCGCCACGACGACCGCGAGTACTCGCTCGTGTCACTGCGTCAGGCGCTCACCGCGAAGGCGGACTTCGGCTACTTCTACTGGGACTTCGCCACGTCCGACGGCACCGTCGACATCCGCGGCCGGATGACCGCCCCCAAGGAACGGTTCGTAGGCCTCAACTACTACAACCCGCCCGGCGGGATCAAACACTGCCTCAACACGAAGATCGGCTCCTGCACGGTCGAGATCGCCAACCGGGTCACCGGCAAGCGCACCGCGCTCAAGACCGACAGCCGCGCCCTGATGGAGATCCTCACGGACGACCGTGAGCACGGCATCACCATCCGCGCGTGAGCGGCCGTCCGCGCGTGCGAGGCCCGGTCCCGCTCAGCGAGCGCGTCACGGTCCGGGTGCCGCCCGACATCGCGTACGCCGCCGTAGCCGACGTGACACGGATGGGGCAGTGGAGTCCGGAGGTCCGGGGCGCCCGCGTGCTGGGCGGCCCGGGGCCCGTACGCGTGGGCACCCGCTTCGTGGGGCTCAACCGCGCCTCGTGGCTGCCCTGGGCCACCCTCTGCACCGTGGTCTCCGCCCGGCCGGGAAGCTGCTTCGCCTTCAAGGTCAGCTTCCTGGGGGTCGCCCTGTCCCAATGGACGTACCGCTTCACGGAGGTGCCCGGGGGATGCGAGGTCACGGAGGAGTGGCTGGACCTGCGGTCGGCGGTCGCCGGACGGCTGCTCACCGCCGTCAGCCCGGCGGTCACCGGCGTGGTCCGGCGCCGCGAGCGCAACCGAGCGACGATGCGGGCGACACTGGCCGCCCTCCGGACAGCTCTGGAGGGCGGCTGAGGGGACTGAGGGGGGAGCTTGGGCGGCGGGTTTCTGGCGGGCGGCTGAGGCAGGGGCCTGGGGGATGCCTGAGGCGGGTTGCTGTCGGGTGGTGGAGGCGGGAGCCAGGGGGATGCCTGAGGTGGGGGTCCGGCGGGTGGGCGTGGTGGGAGCCCGGGGGATGTCCGAGGCGGGTTCCTGTCGGGCGGGCGGGGCGGGAGCCTGGAGGTTGCCTGAGGCGGGAGCCCGGCGCGTGGGCGGGGCGGGAGCCCGGAGGGCGTCCGAGGCGGGTTCCTGTCGGGTGGTCGTGGATGGGTGTGCGGCGGGAGCCGGACGCCTCAGCGGGACCTGCGGCGGTGGTCCAGCAGCAGGGCCATGGCGCCCAGGGCGATCAACCCGGCGTAGGAGGAGCCGCGTTCGCCTCCCAGGGCGGCCGGTGTCCTCGGGTGGTGGACCTGGAGCGCGAACCGCCGGTTGGACGCGTCGGCCAGCAGTCCGCGCAGCTGCTCGGGGCTGGTGGTGGCCGTGACCATCAGGTCCATGGCCGTACGGCCCAGCTGCTCCAGCGAGATGAACTCGCCCAGCAGGGACATCACGATGCCGCGGACCTCGCCCTTGAAGATCTCCGCCAGCGACAGCTCGGGCGCCAGGCAGCGCACCGAGCCTTCGAGGTTGGCGAAGGACTTTCCCAGCAGCGAGATCGAGGGCGCGGAGCCGATGCCCCGCTTGGTGGCCTTCTCCAGCACCGTGGTGAGCGAGACGCCGAAGTTCAGCTCGCCCAGCGAGGCGCTGGAGATCTTGGGGACCAGCGCCGCCATGTCGGCGGCGAACGCCGGCAGGTTCGCCCAGGCGGTGAGCTTCCCCATGTCGGCCCAGGCGCGGGCCAGCCCGTGTCCGTCGTTCTGCGCCAACGCCATGAGCAGGGGCAGCAGTTGGAGGCTGGTCCGCTTGTCCAGGCGCCCCACCATGCCCCAGTCGATCAGCGTCGCGGGACCCCCGGGCAGCGCGAAGACGTTCCCCGCGTGCGGATCCGCGTGGAACGTCCGCTGCACGAAGTAGCCGCGGTACATGAACCGCAGCAGGTCCTTGCCGATGTCGGTGCGCTCGCTGTCGCTGAACGACCTGGGGTCCAGATGCCGTACGGACATGCCTGGAGCCATCGACTGCACCAGCACCCGGGGTGTGGCCGAGAGGACCTCGGGGACGGCCAGGGTGCGGAAGTCGCGGGCCGCCTCCCGGCCCTCCTCCATGTTGCGGGCCTCGCCGGTGAAGTCCAGTTCGGGTTCCATGGCGTCGAAGATCGAGCCCAGCATCGCCTCGACGTCGATGACCTCGTTGAACCGCGGTGCCGCCCGGGCCACGATGCGGGAGGCCCGGCGCAGCAGGGCCATGTCGGCCCGGACCGCCTCGCGGATCTCCGGCCGCTGGATCTTCACCACGGCCTCCCGGCCCCCGGGCAGGGTCACCCGGTAGACCTGGGCCAGCGACGCCGCGCCCAGCGGCTTGGTGGTGTCGATGTCGTCGAACCTGAGCTTCCAGTCGGGGCCGAGATCCTTCTCCAGGACCGGCTCGAACAGGGAGAACGGCTGCACGTCGACCTGGTCGTGCAGGTTCTGGAACTCGGCGATCATCGAGGGCGGCACCATGTCCGGCCGGGTGGAGAGGATCTGGCCGAGCTTCACATAGAAAGGGCCGAGGCTCTCCAGGGCCTTCCGTACGGCGCGGGCACGCCGTTGAGCGTCCCCGGCGGCGGATTCCTCATCCTCCGCCGAGGACCGGCCGTTCCCCTTGGATCTGCCGCGTTCCCGCGCCGTGTGACCGACCTCGTCGGCGATCAGACTGCCCAGCACCTTCACGACCAGCCGGAGCCGGTCGCCGATCAAGGTCCTCACGACGCGGGTTCCCTCCTGAGGGTTCTGCGGAAGCCGGCCCGGCGCACCGGGCACGGACCGCGGGTCAACGGCCTTGTGTCAGGGCGGCGTCGGTCATCCCTTCTTGGCCGCCGGACGGACTCCGGCACTCGCCGCGACATCACTGATCGCGTCGAGGGAGCTGACCAGCGTGGAGAGCAGGTCGGTCAGCCTGGCGATCTGCTGGGGCAGGGTCGCCAGCGATTCGGCCAGCCCGCCGAGACCGCCCACGGCACCGGGCAGACCCGCCGCCGCACCGGCGAGTTGTCCTACGGCCGCGAGCGGATTGGCGGAGTTGGACGAGCCGGCCAGCCCGGCGAGGGCCGCCGCCGCCGGATTCGCGCCCGCCAGGACGGCGAGCGGGTTGGCGTTCGCGAGTGCGGCCAGGGGGTTCACCGGACCGGAGCCCCGGTCCGAGGAGGCGCCCGCCAGGAGGGCGAGCGGGTTGGCGCCGGCGAGTGCGGCCACGGGGTTCATGCCGCCGCCGAGCGCCGCCATCGCCTGGAGTGCCCCGAGGGGCGTCCCGGCCAGGGCCGCCATCGGATTGCCGGAGCCGAACCAGTCCGGGTAGTCGGACTTCCTGGACTTGTTCGGCGGGTCGAGGAAATCGTTGAAGGCCTTGTTGGAACTGTCGGCGATGTCGCCGAGTAAGTTCTTGATGGTGTCCTGGGTGCTCGGTTTGTCAGCCACTTTTTCGGGTGTCCTTCCCTAGGGGCATCATGGAATTCACCAGGATGCCCAACCTTTTTTCGGTCATCCGCAGGATTCGCCCAGAGACTGGGTGCACATGTGCCGGAGCCTGGCTCTGCCACGTGTGAAAGCACCCTCGGCGGCCTTTACGGAGATCTGGTTGATGCGGGCGAACTCGACGATGGAGATCCCGTCGGCCCGCGCGAGCATCACCTGCCGCTCCCGGCCGCGGAGCTGGCCGGCCTGCCGGAGCAGCCAGCGACCGAATTCCTGGTCGCAGACGGCTTCCTCCAGCATCTCCGGCTCCCCGTCGGTGATGCGCAGCAACAGCCGTTGCCAGCGCTCCCGTTCCCGGTAGCTGTCGATGCACAGCCGCATGGCGACCGTGGTCAGGAACGCCCCGAGCCGGTCGCGGTCCAGGTCGCGGTGGGTGGCCGCCCGCAGCATGGCCTCCTGGACGCAGTCCTCGGCGTCATGCGGATTGGGCAGCCGGCGGCGCACCAGACGCAGGAGGCGCTCGCGATGCTGAAGGACTTCAGTCCAGAAGGAATCGCGGCATAAGTGCATGCGCATCACCAATGATCGAACGAAAGAAATGCTCCCGGCGATTGGGTTCACGCACACCCTCATGCGACGAAAATCCCCTCCACTCTTTCCACCCCCTCGCCCTTCCTTTTCATTCTTCGCTGGAAACAACGGCTTTCTGCCCTGGGGGGAGGTGGTTAACCCGCACATCACACCCTTCCTTCGTTTGAATGAGAAAATGAGAAGGGATAACAGTATCTTCGGCTTGGTCGATCCCGGGGGCAGTGGTCGGTGGGGCGAGTCCGCGGGGGCCTGGATTCCGCTCCGGTTGACGATTTCGGCCACGACCGTCGGCCCCGACCGCCACCGGATCGCCCGTCAGCTCCGCGCACTGGCCCCCTCAAGGCCGTGACCGGCAACGCGTGAGTAGCTGACGAACCCCCAAGTGACCGGCAGCCAAAAGGCGCGAGGAGTCGACCGACCCCCTCGCGCCCAAAGCGACCCACCGTCAGAAACCGTGCCGCGCCCCGCCGTCCACCGACACCATCACCCCGGTGACGTAGGAAGCCGCCGGCGACAGCACGAAGGCCCCCACGCGCCCGAACTCCTCCGGCGCCCCGTACCGCCCCAGCGGAATCGCCGACTCGTTGCCGGCCCGCCTGGCGCCGGGGTCGGGGGCGAGGCCGTCCAGTTCGCGCATGCGGTCCGTCGCGATCCGGCCCGGGAGCAGGCCTACGACGCGGATTCCGCGGGGGCCCAGCTCGTTCGCCAGTGACTTGGCGAAGCCGGCCAGGCCGGGGCGCAGGCCGTTGGAGATGGCCATGCCGGGGGCCGGTTCGTGGGTGGTGCCGGACAGGACGAAGCCGATCGCACCCCCGGCCGTCAGTTCCGTCGCCGCCGCTCGGGCCAGTCGTACCGCGCCCAGGAACACCGACTCGAAGGCCGCCTGCCACTGCGCGTCGGTGGTGGCCGCCACGTCGCCCGCCGGCGGACCGCCGACGCTGACGAGGATGCCGTCGAAGCCGCCGAACAACTCCCGTGCGGTGGCGATCAGTTGGTGCGGTGCTCGTGGGTCGGAGTTGTCCACGGCGACTCCGGCCGCGTTCGGGCCCAACTCGGCCGCCGCCTCCGCCGCGCGCTTCTCGTCGCGGCCGGTGACCAGCACCTTGGCGCCGTCGGCGACCAGTTCGCGGGCGACGGCGTAGCCCAGTCCGCGGGTGCCGCCGGTGACGACGTACACCCTGTTCTTCAGTCCGAGGTCCATGAGTCCGGTCCCTTCTGGAGGTATAGGGGTCCTAGCGGCCGAGGGCCGTGGTGACGACCGAGTCCACCTGCTCCGCCAGCTTCGTGTCGTCCTCCTCCGTCCACGCCCACGTGACGTGTCCGTCGGGGCGGATCAGGGCGGCGCGTACGTCCGCCCACGCGGGCCGGGTCCGGTCGGGCGCACCGGCGTGGACCGTGATCCGCTCCTGGGCGCGGTCCGCCAGCGCGCCCTGCGCCGTCAGGTCGAGCAGGACGTACGAGTCCGCCCGCAGCGCGCCGAACAGGGTGCTGTCGGTGCTGGGGAGGGCGACGTCGGGGGCGCGGGTGCCGGTCACCGGGTGGGCCGCGGGGTCGGGGCTCGGGTAGGCGACGTCGAGGGCGGTGAGGCGGCCGGCCAGTACGTCGCTGAACTCCCGTGACTCGGGGACCATCCGGCTCAGCAGGTCGCGCAGGGCGAGGCCCTCGGGCGTGAAGGCGTGGAACAGGTAGGTCTGCGCGCGGCTGTGCTCCATCAGCTGCTCGCCGACCGGGTATCGGTCGGTGTGGTAGCTGTCCAGCAGGCCGTCCGAGGCCCAGCCGTCGATCGTCGCGGCCAGCTTCCAGCCGAGGTTGAAGGCGTCCTGGAAACCGACGTTCATGCCGACGCCGCCGGTCGGGTAGTGCTGGTGCGCGGCGTCGCCCGCGAGGACGACGCGGCCACGCCGGTAGTGGGAGGCGAGGCGGGTGGCGTTGCCGTAGCGGGAGAGCCAGGACGGGTCGCGCATGCCGAAGTCGTCACCGGCGATGTGGACGACCTTCTGCCGCAGTTCGTCCATCGTGAGGTCGCCGGGCCATTCGCCGGTCTCGCTGTCGGGGCTGGTGCCGGCGATGCGCCAGCGGTTGTCGGGCAACGGCACGATCATCAGGCCGCCGCGCTCGGTGAAGCGGTTGAAGCCGGGCGCCGGCGGGTTGTCGAACAGGACGTCACCGAGCCAGCCGAGATAGCGCGACTCCGTGCCGGGGAACTCGATCCCGGCCGCCTCGCGCACGGTGCTCCGCGTGCCGTCGCAGCCCGCGATGTACTCCGCCTCGATCTCGTACGGCCCCTCCGACCCCTCGACCCGGACGGTCACCGAGTCCGCGTGCTCGGTGAAGCCGGTGACGCGATGCCCGCGCCGGATCGTCGCGCCGAGCCCGCGGGCGTACTCCTCGAAGAGCGCCTCCGTGCGGGCCTGGGGGATGAAGAGGGTGTACGGGAACGGGGTGTCCATGACGGAGAAGTCGAGCCGGTTGGACAGGTTGGCGAAGTGCCCCGTGGAGATCTTCAGGCTCTCGTCGAGGAAACGCTGGTGGATACCGCGCGAGGCCAGCACCTCGACGCCGCGCGGGTGCACGGTGAGCGCCTTGGAGCGGTTGTCGATCTCCGTGCGGAGTTCCAGGACGGTGACGGAGATGCCGTTCAGCCGGAGTTCGGCGGCCAGCCAGAGGCCGACGGGGCCGCCTCCGGAGATGACGACCTGCGCTGTCTCCGCCCGCTGTGCTCCCGCCCGCTCCGTCTTCACCTGCTGCGCTGTCATGAGATCACCCATTTCTTGGTCGCTGACCTAGAGTCTTCGGGTGAAGTAAACTAGGTCAGTGACCAACAAGCAACAGAGCGACCGACTGGATCCGGCCACGGTGATCCGCGCAGGGCTCGACCTCCTGGACGAGAAGGGCCTGGACGCGGTGTCCACGCGCGCGGTCGCCGACCGGCTCGGCGTGCGGATCAACACCGTGCAGTGGCATGTGAAGACCAAGGCCCGGATGCTGGACCTGATGGCGGACGCCGTACTTGGCGAGATTCCGCTCACCGATCTCCCGGACGTCCCCGCCGAACGGGCCCGCGAACTCGCCCGCCGGTTCCGCCGCGCCCTGCTCTCCCATCGCGACGGCGCGGCGCTCGTCGTCGGCACCTACGCCGCCGAGCCCATGACCCTGGCCTTCGCGGAGGCCCTGGTCGAGGCGCTCCTCGCGTGCGGCCTGGGCGACCGCGAGGCCGCGTGGACCTCGTGGGCCGTCGTCTACTTCGCCCTCGGACTCACCCAGGAGGAACAGGCCGTGGATCACCGGCCGTTGGGCGACATCCTGGCGCACGCGATCTCCGAGACGACCCATCCCGCGCTCCACCGGGTGGCCGGGCATCTCGCCCCGGCGTCGTTCGAGGAGCGGTACGAGTTCGGGGTGACGGCACTGCTTGCCGGGCGGCGGTGAGCGGGGGCCTCCGGGCTCGGATGCGGGTATGGGTGCGGGGCGGGTACGAGCACAGGCACGGTTGCGGGTCCGGCGCGCGTTCAGCGGGGAGACTTCAGCGCGCTCTCGGCCGCGGCCAGAACCGTACGTGCCTGGTGTTCCACCTGATGGCGGACCGGCACCCAGCGCACCCGTAGGGCTTCTTCGGCGTCCGTGCACCATGCCGTGAAGAGTCCGTCGAGTTCGCGGTACAACGCCGGGGCCGCCTTGTCGTCCGACGCCTTGAGCAGCCGTAGCAACAGGCCTGCGGCGCGGACGGGTTGGCGGCGGGCGACGATGTTCAGGGCCGCGACCTGGGCCGTCGTCAGGCGTCGCGGATCGTCGTCGGCCGACGCGGCGGCTGCCTGACGGACCAGTGGTTCCCAGGAGTTGGCGACCATGTCGTAGAGGCCGTCGGCCATCCACTCCACCACCCGTCCGAGCGGGTCGTGTTGGGGCGACGGCAGGAAGGCGCGTGCCTTTTCGAGTACGGCCGTCACCTGGCGGCCGCCGTCCAGGACCAGGTCGGCCAGGTCGCGGAGGGTTTGCTCGGCGTCCGGGTACGGGGACTGGTCCTCGGCCAAGTCGCTTGCCCACATGGGGACTTCGACGATCGCGGTGACACCGCCGTACCGCAGGGGTGCGCACCAGGTGGACGCCCCGATGTTCTCCCAACCGGCCGCCAGGCGCGCGGTGCTGTCCGGTGGGGGCAGGACGTAGACCGCGGGGCTGGGGTTCTCCCAGTACAGGGCGTCGTACGTGCCGTGCTGGAGCGGGATGCCGAGTTCCGCGGCGGATGCGTGGAAGGGCGCGGCCAGTTCGGGGAGGTCGCGGGTCAACTGGAGCCAGGTGCCGCCCACATCGGTGCTGTGGAGCGAGCACTGGAGGAACGGTCGTAGCTCGTCGATGACCTCGAACAGCGCCTGGGTCTCCGGGAGTCGGCGGGATTCGATCGGCGCCCATTCCGGTTGCTCGGCGGCGATCGGGCGGTAGGTGGTGCGGTAGTAGTTCCGCAGGGTGGGTGCGAGTGCGCTCGTAGTCGTTGCACCCTCCGTTCCGGCCTCGCTCACGGCCGCGCCGTCCGGGTCGAGGCACAGGACGATGTCCCAGGTGACGACGGCGGGGTCGGTCGCCGCGAACAGCCGTTCTCCGCAAGCCACTTGCTCCGCCAGTACGAGCGCGGTCGCGCCGCCGACCGGCTCGTCGGGGTGCGGGCCGGCGACCACGAGGACGTGGTGCGGCCCGTGTCCCACGGACAGCATCAGGATCGGACGGCCCGCGCGGGACCTCCCGATCCGGCGCAGTCGGCAGGCTTCGGGATACCGGGAGATCAACTGCCGTGCGGACTCGGTGACTTCGGCGACCGTGGGATAGCGGTTCGCATGATCGGAGAATTCCTCGAAACATTCGGTCGAAAACATTCGACGGTCGGATCTTGATTCCTGGCGATCCACGAGAGACCTCCTGTGGTGAATCGTTCAATTGCGCTTATGGACTGGGGAATTGGGCAAAGCGTCACGCGTCGGCGAGCTTCGAATATTTCGTATCCAGAACCGAAACTATTGACAGTTGACAGGGGCAGGCCAACACTGACGCCGCATGGACAACACACCCGCACGCACGACGAACCACGGACATGGCGGACACGGCCGCTTAAGGCTGTCCGTCAGCGGCGCCTGCGCCCTGCTGCTGGCCCTGTTGGCGATGATGACCCTGCCCGGCACCGCCAGTGCCGACACGGTCGTCACCACGAACCAGACCGGCACCGACAACGGCTACTACTACTCGTTCTGGACCGACTCGCAGGGGTCCGTGTCCATGAACCTCGGCTCCGGCGGCAACTACAGCACCACGTGGAGCAACACCGGCAACTTCGTCGCGGGCAAGGGCTGGAGCACCGGCGGTCGCCGGAGCGTGACGTACTCGGGGACCTTCAACCCGTCCGGCAACGGCTATCTGTCGCTGTACGGCTGGACGTCGAACCCGCTCGTCGAGTACTACATCGTCGACAACTGGGGCACCTACCGGCCCACGGGCACGTACATGGGCACCGTCACCAGCGACGGCGGCACGTACGACATCTACAAGACCACGCGCTACAACGCCCCTTCGGTGGAGGGCACGAAGACCTTCGACCAGTACTGGAGCGTCCGGCAGACGAAGCGCACCGGCGGCACCATCACCACCGGCAACCACTTCGACGCCTGGGCCCGCGCCGGGATGCCGCTCGGCAGCTTCAGCTACTACATGATCCTCGCGACCGAGGGCTACCAGAGCAGCGGGAACTCCAACATCACGGTGGGCGGCACGAGTTCGGGCGGCGGCAGCAGCGGCTGCACGGCGACCCTGTCGGCGGGCCGGCAGTGGAGCGACCGCTACAACCTCGACGTCGCGGTGACCGGCTCCAGCAACTGGACCGTGACGATGAACGTCCCGTCGCCCGCGAAGGTCCTCTCCACCTGGAACATCGCGGCCACGTACCCCAGTTCGCAGGTGCTGACCGCCAAACCCAACGGCACCGGCAACAGTTGGGGCGCCACCATCCAGCCCAACGGCAACTGGACCTGGCCCACGGTCTCCTGCACGGCGAGCTGACCGCCCCCCCAACTCCCAAGGCTGGAGGACCACTTCACATGAACTCCGCACCGCACCGCTTCTCGTTGCGTTCCCTGCGCCCCCTGGTCGCCACGCCGGCCGTCATCGCCCTGGCCGCCGCGGGCAGCCTCGCCGCCGGCGTCAACATCCCCGCTCAGGCCGCCACTTGCGGCGGATACGTCGGCCTCACCTTCGACGACGGCCCGTCCGGCAACACGCCCACCCTGCTCAACGCCCTGAAGCAGAACGGCCTCCGGGCCACGACGTTCAACGAGGGCCAGTACGCGGCCGCGTATCCGGCGCAGGTCAGGGCGGAGGTCGCCGCCGGTATGTGGGTCGGCAACCACAGCTACACCCACCTGCACCTGACCCAGCAGACCCAGGCGACGGTCGACTCGGAGATCTCCCGGACCCAGCAGGCCGTCGCGGCCGCGGGCGGCGGCACCCCCAGGCTGTTCCGCCCGCCGTACGGCGAGACCAACGCGACGGTGAAGGCCGTAGAGGCCAAGTACGGTCTGAAAGAGATCATTTGGGACGTCGACTCCCAGGACTGGAACGGCGCGAGCACCGACGCGATCGTCGCGGCGGCCGCCCGGCTCACCAACGGCCAGATCATCCTCATGCACGACTGGCCCGCCAACACGGTCGCGGCGATCCCGCGGATCGCGCAGGGGCTGGCCGCCCGCGGTCTGTGCGCCGGGATGATCTCGCCGACGACGGGTCGCGCCGTCGCTCCCGGATAGGGTCCGCGGCGGCGTCGGCGCGGTCCCTCAGGAACACCGTCCACGCGGCGCGGCGGCCCTCGCTGTCGCGCCGCGTGTAGCACTCGACACACGCTCCTGACCAGCGCGTTGGCCGCCGCTTTCAGGTTGTGTTCAGGCTCGGAGGGGCCTCGGGCAACTCATGCACCAGAAGCCCAAAAGCTCTGGCAAAGGGGTCTGGGGCAACCCTCGGACAGCGTGTCATGGTGCCTGCCATGACGACTGATCACCTCACTCACGACCGGCCCTCGCGCCGCATCCGGCACGCGGCGAGCAAGGTGCCGGAGGTGACCGTCTACTTCTGGATCATCAAGGTGCTGACGACGGGCATGGGGGAGACGGCCTCCGACTTCCTGGCCCACGCGTTCGGCCCGATCCCCGCCGTCGGCCTCGGCGGCATAGCCCTGGTGGCCGCCCTGACGGTGCAGTTCGCCGTGCGGCGGTACGTGGCCTGGGTCTACTGGACGGCGATCGTCATGGTGAGCGTGTTCGGCACGATGGCCGCCGACGTCCTGCACGTCGGCCTCGGTGTGCCGTACGCGCTCTCCACACCGTTCTTCATGGTCGTCCTGGCCGCCGTCTTCGCCCTCTGGTACCGCGGTGAGGGCACGCTGTCGATCCACAGCATCCACACCCGGCGCCGCGAGGCCTTCTACTGGGCCGCCGTGCTCGCCACCTTCGCGCTGGGCACGGCCTGCGGGGACCTCACCGCCACGATCGGCCTCGGGTATCTGGGCTCCGCCGTGCTGTACGGCGTGGCGATCGCGGTTCCGGCACTCGCGCACCGGTGGGGCAGGCTGAACGCGGTGGCCGCGTTCTGGGCGGCGTACGTCCTCACCCGCCCGCTCGGTGCGTCTGTCGCCGACTGGATGGCCGTCAGCCACCAACGGGGCGGTCTCGCCTGGGGACTCGGTCCGGTCACCCTGTCCTGGACGGTGGCCATTCTCGGCTTCGTCGGCTACCTCGCCGTCTCCCGCAAGGACATCCGGAACGACGCCGTGGCGTGAGCGCGGGGCACGGTCATCCGGCGGGCAGATCGACCACGAACCGCGCGCCGGGGGCGTGCCCGGCGTCGTACGTCACCTCGCCGCCCACGGAGCGGGCCAGGCGACGCGCCAACGGCAGCCCGAGTCCCGCACCGCCGTGGCCGTCGCCGGGATCCGCGCGACGTCCGGGCTCGAAGAGCTGTCCGGCGAACGGGGGCGGTACGCCGGGGCCGTCGTCCACGATGTCGACGCGTACGCCGTCCGGTGCGCCGTCGGGGGCGCGGTACGCGCGGACGGTGACGACGGACGCGGCATAGCGGCAGGCGTTGCCGAGGAGCGGACTGACGATGCGTTCGAGGAGGGCGGGCGGTACTCCGGCCACGAGGTGCGGTCCGACCACCGTGATCGTCAAGTGGCTGGGTGCATACGGGACTTCAGCCAGTCTGCCCAATACCGGCAGGACCTCGGCCGTGCCCGGCGCGGTGAGGGTGCCGTCGCGGGCGTCGTCCAGGAGGGTGTCGCAGATGGCGCGCATCGACTCGGCGGCATCCGCGATGACCTGGTGGGTGGCACGGGTCTGACCGGCCGTGCGGGGGCGGGCCCGCCACCAGTCGAGCTCGGCGATGATCCGGCTCAACGGTGTGCGCAGCTCGTGCGAGAGCTCGCCGGTGAGCCGGCGTTCGTGGCGCAGAAGCGTGCGGATACGGTCCAGCAGGGCGTCCAACGACCCGCCGAGACGGGCGAGTTCGGCCGGATGCCGCATGCTGTCGAACCGTTCCTCGGAGGCGGTCGCGCTCCACTGGGTGGCCTGGTCGGTCATCGTGCGGACGGGGCACAGCGCGCGGCCGACGGCCAGCCGGGTCAGGGCGTAGGTGCAGGCGAGCATGACGACGTCCAGCGCGAGCGAACCCAGGAGCAGGGTGTCGGCCGAACTCCGGTACGGGGAGAGGTCCAGCGCGGTGACCACCGTGGCCCGGCCGCCCGCTCCGGGTACGGGGTGGGAGCACAGGCGGAGCGGGCGACGGACCGTGGTCGTCACGCAGTGCCGCCCGCCCCGCACGGCGAGCGCGCCGGCGACGCGGGTCAACGGGCCCGCGGCCGGGGGCTGTTCGAGCAGGCGCCGCCCGGAGTAGATCCACACGTTGGCGTCGAGGAGGTCGTCGTGGGACGTCTCCAGCACCCGCACCGTCGCGCCACTGGTGTCGACGGTCGTCGCGACGGCGGCGGCACGGGAACGCAGCTCGTCGTCCGCCTGATGCCCGAGCCGGTGCCCGGCAACGGAGTTGAACGCCACGGTGAGCACCAGCATCAGCAACGCGGCCGTGAACAGCGCCACGAGGGAGAGCCGGCCGCGGAGGGTGCGGGGTGGGAGGCGGCGGAGGGCGGCGGTGACGGTGGCTTGGAGCCGGTGCGGGGGGTTGCTCATGACGGGTGGTTGCCGGTGCTGCGGGGTGCCGGGTGGTGGAGGGCGGTCGCGGGGCGCGGGGGGTGGGTGTCGGGGGTGCTCATGGTGGGTGGATGCCGATCGTGTGGGGCTGGCGGGCTGTTGGGGGATTCAGGCTGTGCCGGGCATGCGGGGCTGGCAGGGCAGGCAGGCTGTGCGGAGCATGCGATGTGTGTGGGGCGGCAGGTGGTGGAGGGCGTCGGCTGTCATGGAGTCCGCTGCCGGTGTCGGGCCCCGCTTCTGACGGCGCCGCCGATGCCGCTCGCCGCGTGAGAAACCGAGCCATCCTGGACGGCGTTGCCGGGAGCTGGGAGCTGGGAGCTGGGAGCTGGGAGCCGGGAGCCGGGAGCCGGGAGCCCGGACCCGGAGCCCGTACGCCGCGAGCCCGGCGCCCGGAGCCCGTACGCCGCGAGCCGAGATGCCGTAGGTCATTCAGGCCCCCGCGCCGCAGCCGGCCAGTCTGCACCCGTGGCCCGACGCCGGCACGCCCGCGAGCCGAATCGCCGTAGGCCACTCGGGCCCTCGGGCCCGGGATCTCCGCGCGGCAGCCAGCCTGCCCCCGCAAGCCCGCAGCCCGCAGCCCGTGTCGAACCAACCCCGTTCATGACAGCCGGTGTCCGACCCCGCGGGCCGTGCCGATTGTTCGGGTGCTGCCTGCCTCGCGGAGTTTGCGGCGCAGGCGGGTCAGGTACTGGTCGAGGGTGTTGTCGTGGACCCGGGCGCCTTCGGGCCAGCCCGCGCGGACCAGTTCGCGGCGGCTGACGATGCCGCCGGAGGCCGCCATGAGCGTGGCCAGGAGCCGGAACTCGGTCGGGGTCAGGTCGACCCGGGTGTCCCGGACGTCGACCGTGTGCCGGACGGCGTCCAGCACCAGGTCTCCCGCCGTGGCGGCCGGCGCCGGCGCCGCCCGCTTGAGGGCCGCCCGCAGCCGGGCCGCGAGTTCCGCGAGGTGGAACGGCTTGGGCAGATAGTCGTCGCCCCCGGCCGAGAACGCGGACAGCCGGTCGGGCAGCCGGTGATGCGCGCTGAGGAAGATGACCGGGGAGAGGAACCCGTTCGCCCGCATCGCCTGGCACACGTCCCGCCCGTCGGCGTCGGGCAGCCCGATGTCGAGCACGGCGGCGGAGACACCGGCGGTGGCCAGCCGCAGGGCGGTGGCGCCGTCCGGCGCGGGGACGGTGTCGTAGTCCTCGTCGCGCAGCCCGCGCATCAGCACGTCCCGCAGGGCGTGATCGTCCTCGACGACCAGGATCGTCCGGCGCATGGTCCTCCCTGACTACAATCCTGTAGACGGTCTACGGCACTGTAGACGATCCCGGGGTGCGAGCGCGCCGCTCGGCGGTCAGGAAGCGTTCAGGTGTCCGATGACACGGTCGGGCCTCATGACGTACGAGACATCCGAGACATCCGAGACCTCTACGACCGGCACGACCGGCGTCACGCATCCGTCGCGCTGGAACAAGGTGCCCGAGGTCACCGCCTACTTCTGGATCATCAAGGTGCTGTGCACGACCGTCGGCGAGACCGCGGCCGATCTGCTGAACGAGAAGGCCGGCCTGGGCCTGACCGGTGTGTCGCTGCTGATGAGCGGGTTGCTGGCGGTGGTACTGGTGGTCCAGTTCCGTACGACCGCCTACCGCGCCGGTGTCTACTGGCTCGCCGTGGCGCTGATCAGCGTCGTGGGGACGCTCATCAGCGACAACCTGACCGACAACATGGGCGTGCCGCTGGAGACGAGCACCGCGGTGTTCGCCGTCGCCCTCGTGGCCGTGTTCGTGGTCTGGTACCGGCGCGAGGGGACGCTGTCCATCCACAGCATCGACACCACCGGCCGTGAGGCCTACTACTGGCTCGCCGTGCTGTTCACCTTCGCCCTGGGCACCGCCGCCGGCGACCTGGTCTCCGAGCGCATGAACCTCGGCTACTGGCTCTCCGCGATCCTGTTCGCCCTGGCCATCGGGGCGGTCGCGGTCGCCCACTTCGCCCTCGGCCTGGACGCGGTGCGCGGCTTCTGGATCGCCTACGTCCTCACCCGCCCGCTGGGCGCCTCGATCGGCGACTACCTCTCCCAGCCGACCGGCGACGGCGGCCTCGGCTTCGGCACCGTCGTCACGAGCGTGCTGTTCCTGGCGGTCATCCTCGGCCTGGTGGTGTACCTCGCGGTGACCCGCCGGGACGTCATCGACCGCGGGGGTGTCACGCGACGGACGGCCTGAGCACCGCCGCGATCGCCGGGGTCACGGGGTGTCCGGCGAGCACATGGCGGACGGCGTCGAGGGGCACGGGGTGCTCGTAGTAGTCCTCGAAGTGGGCCTGGACGGTCTCCGGGGAGCGGTCGGTGAGGAGAGGGAAGAGGAAGCCGGAGCCGTCCGGGTCCCCCTTGCCCGTGGGGAAGTCGATGGCCGAGCCGGTGCGCCACGCGGTGTCACCGGTCTCGCGCCACAGGCAGGCGGTGACGCGAGTGAAGTCGAGGCCTTCGTCGCGGAAGGCGGGGTCGTCCAGCAACGGACGTAGCGCGGCGGGTACTTCGTCGACGACACCGGGCCAGACCTCCTCGTCGTCCGTCCCGTACGGGCTCATCGCCGACTCGTGGTCGAAGCCGCGGATGAGCACGCCGGCCGGGGCGAAGAGGACGGAGAAGTCGTCCCCCGAGCCGTTGTCCATCAGGGCCGCCTCCTCGCCCGGGCCCCAGTCGGCGTCGAAGGCGTACACGCAGAACTGTGGATCGTCGCCGATCGTCGAGTCCAGGACCGCCAACGCCCGCAGGTGGACGCGGAGTTCGGCGGGATCGGGAAGGAGGGCGGCGGCCTCGTACACGGTGCTCATGACCTCATGGAAGCAGCCGCCACTGACAATCCCGGCGCGCTGACCGGCAACCCCGGCGCGCTACTCGGCGAGCCAGGGCAACGAGATCCCCGCCTCGGCCAGCAACCCCCGCTCCCCAGCCGTGAACGTAGGCCCGTCCAGCTGCGGCCGCAACGGCCCGACTACCGCCGCCGCAAGGACACTTGGCCGGAGCAGCGCCGTGCCCGGGGACTGGAGGGTCAGTACTTCGGTCATCGCGGTCGCCACGCGGTACGAGCCCGTCGCGGTGTGGGACAGTCGGCTGACGTAGCGCTGGAGGAGGCGGTCGAGGGTGCCCGCGTTCCGGCCCTTCGTCGTCTCGTAGTGGATGTCCTGGCCCACGGCGAGACTCCAGGCGAGTTCGACGGGTCTCGCGATGGCCCGTTGCGCCGTGCGGGAGAGGCCGTCGGCGAGGCCCACGGACGCCAGTCGGGTGCGGAGCGCCACGGCGCCGAGGGCCGCCACCGACATGCCGTGGCCGTAGATCGGGTTGAACGCGGCGACCGAGTCACCCAGGGCGACCAGGCCTTCCGGCCAGGACTTCAGACGCTCGTAGTAGTAGCGGCGGTTGACCGTGCTGTGGGTCAGGGCGACGTCGGTGAGCGGCTCGGCGTGGGACAGGAGGTCGGCGACGACCGGGTGGCGGAGCGTGCGGGCGTACGGCTCGAACTCGGCGGCCTCGCGGGTGGGTTGGGCGCCCGGGGTGCCGATCAGGCTGACGTGCCAGCGGCCGTCCTCGATGGGGACGATGCCGCCGGTCCGGCCGGGTTCGCCCCGCCGAGGGTCGGCCTGGACGCTGATCACGGGCCAGTTGAGGGTGGAGACCGGGGCGCGGTAGATACGGCTGGCGTACGCGATGCCGGAGTCGATGCTGTCCCGGGCCGGGCCAGGGATGCCCAACTCGCCCAGCCAGCGAGGGGTTTGGGATCCCCTTCCGGAGGCATCGACGACCAGGTCCGCGGTCAGGTCGGTCTCGGTGCCGTCCGCCGCGCGCAGCCGTACGCCGGTGACGCGCTGCGAACTCCCCAGCAGGGCGGTGACTTTGGTGTGCGGGCGCACGCTGACGCGCGGGTCCTTCAGCACCTGTCCGCGGACGACGGAATCGGTGAGGTCGCGGCTCGCGGTGATCAGATAGTGGCTGTCACGCTGCCAACGGCGGTACCAGCCCTCGGGCGAGTGGATCAGCATGTTCGTCGTCATGGGCACCCGGTTGGCGCCCGCGGACAGCAACTCCTTGAGCGTGCCCGGCAGCAGGTCCTCGATCGCGTCGGCCCCACCGGACAACAGGACGTGGAAATGGGCCGCTTGGGGAACGCCCGGGCGTGACTCCGGCCCCTCGGGCAGGTCGTGCGCCTCGATGATCTCGACAGCGTCGACGTGGTCCCGGACGGCGGCAGCGGCGAGCATGCCGGCGAGGCTGCCTCCGACGACGACGGCACGGGTGGACAACCGGGTTGTCCTGTGCGGCGATTCGCTCATGGGGGCTGCTTTCTCCAGACGGGCACCGTTCGTGCGTGGCGGAGGTACCGGCGAACCAGATCACACCAAGAGGCCTCGCAGAATATGCCAATCGCAAGGGGACCGAAACGGGGCCGTCGCCCTCACGCGCCGTCGAGCAGCGAGGCGAGCCCCCGGTCGAGGGACGGTTCCAGGGCCTCCCGGCCCGGCTCGGTCACCCGGTACGTGCGGCGCAGGAAGTGGTGCAGTGCGACCGTGTCGAAGCGGATCATCGCGATGCCCTCCGCCGAGTGGAACTCAACGGCCGTATGGGCGGGGCCGTACGGCCGGATGTGCACGTTGCCCATCCCGGCGGGGGCGGCGAGACCTTCCTCGAGCAGCACCCGCGCGAAGGTCCACGTCACCTTCTTGCCGTCGAGCGATATCCAGGCGGGGAACAGGAGTTGGACGGCGAAGGGGTCGCCGGAGGAGTAGCGGAGGGTGACCGTGACGGCCAACTCCTGGTCGTCGTCGGCGATCAGACGGGCGCTGGTGGGCTGTTCCAGGGTGACGTGGCGCATGGGCGGTCTCCGATTCGGGTGGGACGGCGGCCGGTTGTGCCGACTCACCTCCTTGAGCGCGCGGAGGGGCGCTTGATTACGCCGTTACGGAAGATGGTTGATGTGATCTGGGTCACCTTCCGTTATTGCTGCAACTTTAGTTGAAAGTTTCGCCATCTAGGCTTACAAATCCTTCCCCACCCCCCTTGGCAACTGGAGCGTTGCTGCCATGAACGACGGTCCCACCGCCGAGTACGCCCGGATCTACGAGGAGCAGCAGCCGCGCCTCGTCGCCTACGCCCGCTCGCTCACCCGGAACACCTGGGTCGCCGAAGACCTCGTCGCCGAGGCGCACTTCAGGGTGTGGCGCAGGCTGTCCGCCGGCCATGAGATCGACAACGTACCGGCGTACCTCATGACGACCGTGAAGCACCTCGCCACGGCCGCGGGCAGCGCCGCACGCGAGACACCGCGCGACCCGCAGGCCGACGAGCGGGCGGACGCGAGCCACGCGCACGTCCACGGGGGCGACCCGGCCGAGCAGGTGTCGTCAACCGACTTGCTGGTACGGGTACTTGAGCAACTGCCCGAACGCTGGGTGAAGGCGCTGTGGCTGGCCGAGGCGGAGGGCCTCCCGCTGGCCGCGATCGGCCCCCAGCTCGGCACCAAGCAGGGCGCGACGGCCGTACTGCTGCACCGTGCGCGCGAGGGCATGCGGCAGGCGTTCCTGCGCGAGCAGACCGGCACTCCGGACGATCCCGCGTGCCAGGTGCACTGGGCCCGGATGCCCGCGTACGTGCGCGGAGGCGCCACCGAGCGGCAGTCCGAACGCCTCCTCGGCCACGTCGACGCGTGCGACGACTGCCGAGCCCGCCTCGCGGCCCTGATGCGCGCCAACGACCGCCTGCCCGCACTCGTCGCACCCGCCCTGCTCGTGTTCGTCCTCGGCGGCACGGGCAAGTTCCTGCTCGCCGCGTTCGGCGCGGGCTCCGCGGGCGCGGCCACGGCGGCGGGCGGTCATGGCGCCGGACTGCTGCACGGCATACGGCACGTGGCGGTCGGTGCCTCCAAGACACAGATGGCGGCCGCCGTCGGCACGGCCGTGGCGGGCGCCGTCGCGGTCTGCGTCCTCCTCGGCGGCACCGACACCACCGAAGTCCCGGTCGCGAAGGGCCCGGTGGCCGAAGTCCCGGTCTCCCAGGCGCCGGTGGCGTCCGAGCCGCGCACGGGGAAGCCCTCGAAGACGCCGGGCGACCGCGGTGGTTCTACGGCGCCCGCGGCGGACGGGCCCATAAGTGCCGTGTCTCCGGCCGCACTTGGCGGCACCGGGGGTGGGTCGGTCGTAGTGCCGGTGGGGGACGGTGGAGCAACTCCGGTTCCTACGGCGCCTGTTGAGCCGCCGCCGGTGACTACTGAGCCGACTCCGACTCCGACTCCGACTCCGACCCCACCTCCGACTCCCGCTCCACCGGTGACCACGAAGCCGGAACCCGAGCCGACTCCCACACCGCCGGTGGTCACGGAACCGAAGCCGGACCCGACTCCGACGGAACCGAAGCCGGACCCGACGCCGACGGACCCGACTCCCACGCCTCCGAAGGGCGAGGAGCCGACGCCGGAGCCGAGCACTCCCGTGAAGGAGACTCCGGATCCCGTCACCACCCCGGAGCCCACGACCCCTTCCGAGCCCTCGACGTCACCCACGCCGTCCGAACCGTCCGACCCGGCCGGAGACCAGCCCTGTTCGGACGGGGGCGGATCAGCCGATGGCGTAGGCGCGGTAGACGGTCTCCACTGACGTGCCGCCGGTGGAGTCGGTCACCTGGGAGCGCAGGGCGACCGCGCCGGAGGCCGGGTTGTGTACGGACGCCTTCCAGGAGGACCCGGAGCGGGTCACGGAGACGGCCTTCCAGGTCGTGCCGCCGTCCGAAGAGGCCCACACCTTCAGGGACTTGACCGTCGACTTGGTGAACTTGATGTCGGGGCCCTGAGATCCACGGCCCGCGCTGACCGTGACCGAGGTGGTGCCGCTCGCCTTGGCCCGGTTGCGGCTGTCGAGGCCGGCGGGCAGGAAGCGGGTCATGAAGACGGGGGCGACCACCGACTTGGCCGGGTCGGCCTTGAACCGCCAGTCGAGGGTGACGCGCGACGACAGCATGCCGGACGGGAAGGTGATGCCCGGGTGGTAGCGGTGGGCGTCCACGGTCAGCCGGTAGGTGCCGGCCGAGTGGATCGTGGCGGCGAAGTCGGCGTCGGAGGAACCCCAGTTGGTCAGGGTCTTCTTCTTGACGGTGGTGCTCCCCTTGGACAGGACCACCGTCTCCTTCGTCGGATCGGCCCCGCTCGCGCCCACGTCGGGGTCGCCGATCAGCGCGTCCGGGATGAAGTTCACGGACTTCTGCCAGACCGTCGGCAGGTAGTGCATCGGACTCCACACGGCCCGCCCGAACGACTGGGTGAAGCTCTGCCCCGCCTTCAGCGTCCGCACCGCCGGGAAACCGCCCCCGACGTCGTCACCGTTGCTCGCGAAGATGTCGTCGCGCGGCTGCCAACTCCCGGGCGTCACATGGGCGGTGGCGCTGTACGGCGCGCTGCCGCCGTTGACGTTGGCGTACAGATCGGTCGTGCAGTCGTCGACCTTCGGGGCGGCCTGGAGCGCTACGTCGTGCTCGTTCGCCATCTGTGTCCCGCCGCGCACGGAGAAGCGCATCGTCGCCAGCTTGGACCGCTTGAACGACCCGCCGGGCGCGGCCGGGATGCCGGTCGTGTTCTTGACCGCGACATAGCTGTCATTGCCGGACCACTGCGCCAGGTACCCGAACTGAAGCCGCTTGGAGGAGTTGGGGATGGCGTAGAGCGAGCCCGCGCGGTTCCCGCCGCTCACGGCGACGGCGGAGGGCATGTCGGCGTCGGCGGAGCACACCCGCGCGCCGATCGTGGCGGGCTCGGTGACATCGGCCGGGGTGTCGAGCGACACCTTCACCGCCTTGCCCTTGCGGGCGTCCAGCGTCGTGGACCTGGCCCCCGACACGGACACGACCTGCGCGCCGAGGGTGTCGGTGCCCAGACCGTCCGTGGTGCTCTCGTAGATGTCGGCCATCGCGAGATACGTGCCCGCCGGCAGGCTGAGCCGCTTGCCCGACCTGACGGTACGGGTCTCACCGGACGACGCGTTGACGACGGTCACCGTCGTCGCCACCTTCGCACCGTGCCGCCCCAACGTCGTGACGGTCAACGAGCCCGCCGCCGCCTGCGCGGACGCGGCGGGAACGAGCAACGGCCCCGCGAGCGCGGCCACCCCGACGAACGCGAGCGATCCGATCGGCGTGCGTCTTGTCCGTCGTACGGACACGCTTCCCCCTGTGGACATGATTCCCCTCGAACCCCGAACCCCGCACCCCGGCCCCCGAAAACGGCTCATCGTAACCGTGTCGCGGACACGTTCGATCAGCGCCCCGCCCCCAGGCGACAGGCCTCCGCGTACGCCCTCACCAGCGGCCGCCCGCCGTCCTCCCGCCGCCACGCCAGGGCATAGCGGCTCGGCGAAATACCGTGCACCGGACGGGTGATGACCCCGCCGAGGGTGATCAGATGGGCGTTGCCCGTGGCCACCAGGCAGACGCCGAGACCGGCGACCAGCGCCTCGTACGTCTCCTCCGTGCTCGCGATCTCCGCCCCGATGCGCGGGAGTCGGCCGCCGCGTTCGTCGAGGGCGAGCCAATGGTCGCGCAAGGGGCCCGCGTTGGACGGCAGAGCGAGGAACGGTTCGTCGACGAGATCCGCGAAGTCGACCTCGGCGCGCGCGGCCAGAGGATGGCTCTCCGGGAGCGCGACCAGGCGGGGTTCCTCCGCTACGACCGTCCAGCCGTAGCGTTCCGCGTCGGGCAGCGGCAGCCAGACGAACGCCACGTCCGCGTCGCCGTCCGCGAGCCCGGCCGTCGGATCGTCCCAACTCACCTGCCGCAGCCGTACGTTCGCCTCCGGACGCGCGGCCGTGAAGCGGGAGCGGATCGCGGGCAGCAGGCCGCCCCGGCCCGGGCTGGTGCTCATCCCGACCACCAGCGTGCTGCGTTCGGCCGCGCTCACCTCCGCCAGCGCGGACGCGCCCTCCGCCCAGACCGCCAACACCCGCTCGGCGTACGGCAGTAGAGCCGCACCGGCGGCGGTGAGCGCCACGCCCTGCCGGTCACGCCGGAACAGTTCGGCGCCCAACTGCCGTTCCAGCGCCCGGATCTGCTTGCTCAGGGCGGGCTGCGAGACGTACAGCTTCTCGGCCGCGCGCGTGAAGTGGAGCTCCTCGGCGACCGCGACGAAATAGCGCAGGTCCCGTACGTGGACGTCCGTCGTCATAGCCATCGGTTATCAGCGTAGGTCTTGGACGGGGGATCGGGGGCGGGAGCACGCTGGTCGGCAGTTGGGCAACAGGGATCAGGGATCTCAAGGGGAGACGTCATGAACAAGGTGTGGCTGGTCACCGGTGCGAGCAGCGGGTTCGGGCGGGCGATCGTCGAGGCGGCGCTCGCGGCCGGTGACGTGGTCGTCGGTGCGGCGCGGCGGACCGAGGGTCTGGACGATCTCGTCGCCGCCCGTCCCGACCAGCTGGAGGCGCTGCGTCTCGACGTCACCGACACGGGGGCGGCGGAGGCGGCCGTGCGGGACGTGGTGGCGCGGCACGGGCGGATCGACGTGCTCGTCAACAACGCGGGCCGTACGCACGTCGGGGCCTTCGAGGAGACCACCGAGCAGGAGCTGCGGGACCTGTTCGACCTGCATGTCTTCGGGCCCGCGGCCCTCACGCGCGCGGTGCTGCCGTCCATGCGGGAGCGGCGCTCCGGGGCGATCGTGCAGATGAGCAGCATGGGCGGGCAGATGTCCTTCGCGGGCTTCTCGGCGTACAGCGGAACGAAGTTCGCCCTGGAGGGGCTCTCCGAGGGGCTCGCGGACGAGGTCGCCGAGTTCGGCATCAAGGTGCTGATCGTCGAGCCGGGCGCCTTCCGGACCGCGCTGTTCGACACGAGCCGGGCCGGGGTCAGCGCCGACAGCGGGGTGTACGCGCGCGTGAGCGAGACCCGCGGCGCCGTCGACAGCAGCGGCGGCGTCCAGCCCGGCGACCCCGCGAAGGCGGCGGCCCTCATCCTCGCCGCCCTCGACGCCGAGGAGACCCCGCTGCACCTGCCGCTCGGCGAGGACGCGATCGGCGCTGTGCTCGGGCACCTGGACCAGGTGCGCGGCGATGTCGAGGCGTGGGAGAAGCGGACCCGGGCGACGGCGTTCGACGCCTGACGGAGGGCCGACGGCCGGCTGAGAACCCCCATCCGCCTGCTCCCGCTCCCGTTGTCAGTGCCGCGTGCCACGATGGGTGCACAGCGAGACGCATGGGGAGCGGGGGGTGACATGGAGGGCGAGTTTCCACGGGCCGGACGGCGGGCCAGGGAGCTGTGCACGCGAGGCACGCGGCTCTACGACGTGGCGCGCGCCCTGCGTGAGGACCACACCCGCGCCCTCGCCACCGTCCGCTCCGCGCTGGAGCCACTGCGAGCCGAACTCGTCGCGCAGGAGCTGGAGTCCATCCCGGTCGCCCGCCTGAAGGACGTCACCGAGGGGCGGTTGCGGTTCGGGGCCGTGGAGGCGGCGGGGCTCACCTCCGTGCGCGCGGTGCACGAGGCCAGCCGGTACCAGCTGCGGCAACTGCCCGGCGTAGGACAGCAGACCGCCGACCGGGCCCTCGCCGCCGCCCGGCAGATCGCGCGGGCCGTCGCGGAGACCGTGTCCGTCCGCATCGACGTCGACCACCCCGAGCCGCGCACCACGGCCCTGGTCATCGCCCTGCAACGGCTCGTCGAGGCCGGACCCGAACTGCGCCGCGCCCTGGACGCCGCCACCAGGCTCGACGAGCGGCTCGGCGCGCTGCTGCCCGTGGCCCGGCCCGCCAGCAGCAGGCTGTTGCTGGCGCTCGCCGGTCGCAAACGGCGGGAGAGCGCGCTCGCCGCGGTCGCCGAACTCCACGAACTGGTCGCCGACCCGGCCGCCAAGGACGTACGGCTGCTGATCGCGCAGGCCTCCACCGACCTGCTGCGCCCGCCGGTCTCCGACATCGAGGCGTGGGTCGACTTCGAGCTGCGGTCCGCCGAGTACTACAGTCAGCTCGCAGAGGTCGACGGGCAGCAGCCGGACCTCGCGGCGAGCGAGGGCTTCCTGCCGGCGGAGCTGGCCGAGCGCGTACACGCCCAGCCGTTGGACGACACCCATCGCCGGGTCTCCCTGCGCGGATACCAGTCCTTCGGCGCCCGCTTCGCCCTGGCGCAACGGCGGGTCGTCCTCGGGGATGAGATGGGGCTCGGCAAGACCGTCCAGGCCATCGCCGCGCTGGCCCATCTCGCGGCCGAGGGGCACAACCACTTCCTGGTGGTCTGCCCGGCCAGCGTGCTGATCAACTGGACCCGCGAGATCGGCGCCCGCAGCACCCTGCGCGCGCTGCCGGTGCACGGCCCGGACCGGCACGAGGCCTATGCGGAGTGGGGCGAGCGGGGTGGGGTCGCGATCACGACGTTCGACACGCTGCACACCTTGCCCGCGCCGGAGGCCAAAGCTCGGACGGGTAGGGCGAAGGCCGACAAGAACGAGGCACCGACCGGCCCCACCCCGGGCATGCTCGTCGTGGACGAGGCCCACTACGTGAAGAACCCGGACACCCGCCGCACCAAATCGGTCGCCCTGTGGACCGAGCGCTGCGACCGCGTCCTGTTCCTCACCGGCACGCCCATGGAGAACCACGTCGAGGAGTTCCGCACCCTCGTCCGCCATCTCCGCCCCGACCTGCTGCCGACTGTCCGCAACGGCACCGCGGCGGCCGGACCGCACGCCTTCCGCAAGTCCGTAGCCCCCGCCTACCTCCGCCGCAACCAGGAGGACGTGCTCACCGAACTGCCCGCCCTGGTCCAGGTCGACGAGTGGGTCGAGCTCGGCGTCGCCGACCGCGAGGCGTACGACCGCGCGGTCGGCGACGGCAACTTCATGGCGATGCGCCGGGCCGCCTACGCCGACACCGAGAAGTCCGCGAAGCTGCAACGCCTACGGGAGCTGGTCGCCGAGGCCGCGGGCAACGGCGTGAAGGTGGTGATCTTCTCCTACTTCCGGGACGTGCTCACGGCGGTGGAGCAGGCACTCGAACGGCCCCTGAAGAAGGGGGTGTTCGGGCCCATCTCCGGAAGCGTCCCGGCCGCCCGCCGACAGCAGTTCGTCGACGACTTCACCCAGGCCCCCGGCCACGCCGTCCTGCTCTCCCAGATCGAGGCGGGTGGGGTCGGCCTCAACCTCCAGGCCGCCTCCCTGGTCATCCTCTGCGAACCCCAGGTCAAGCCGACGGTGGAGCACCAGGCCGTGGCCCGCGTCCACCGTATGGGCCAGATACGCACGGTCCAGGTGCACCGCATGCTCGCCACCGACAGCGTGGACGACCGGCTCCTGACCATCCTCAAGAACAAGGACCGCCTCTTCGACGCCTTCGCCCGGCGCAGCGCCCTCGCGGACGCCACCCCGGACGCGATCGACATCTCCGACGCCACGCTGGCCCGCCGCATCGTGGAGGAGGAGCAGCGGAGACTGGCGGCGGAGGCCACCAACTGACGCTGTCCTCAGGGGTGTTCGGCCGTCACGAGCGCACGTCGAGTTCGGAGAGAGCGGCACCCTTGCCGCCGCTCCGTACGGTGACGCGGACGTACCGGGCGGGCGTCCCGTCGGGCGTGTGCCAGGTACGGCGGTCGGTCGAGACGTCGACGGCGTACGACCCCGGCTGCTTGGTCCACGTGGGGTGAACGGCCCCGACGCGCACCGTCCGCCCCAGGTCGACCGTCAGGGTCGCGCGGTCGGCGTCCGGGGACCAGGCGGTCGCGGGGCTGCCGTCCACGGCGGCCTCCGGGTAGAGGCCGGAGACGGAGGAAGTGGCCGTCGCCGGTCGGCAGCGGGCCAGGTCGGTGGTGGGGGTGAGGTCAGGGCGCCGGGTCTTCAGGGTGACCGTGCCGGAGAGGGTGCGGCGCCCCTCGGGAGTCTCCAGAGAGAAGGGCGCGCCCGACCGCAGCCGTACCGTCGTCGTCTCCGGACCGATGGCGATGTCGTATGTACGACCGCGCCAGCGCAGCCCCGACAGGCGTACGCCGTCGCCGAGTTGGGGCGGCAGGGTCGGGTCGAGGTGGAGGGCGTCGGGGCGCAGCCGCAGGCCGGTGAGGCCGTGGGTGAGGACCTGGAGGAAGCCGCCCTTGCCGGTGAGGAAGTCCTGGGCGGGGGAGCCCGCGAGGGGGTCGGACGCGCCGGCCTTGTCGCCGCGCGACTCGGAGAAGAGGGCGAACGGGCCGCGCGCGAAGGGCTGGTAGGCCCGCCGCAGGAAGGTGTACGCGACACAGCCCGGTTCGCCGATCGCCGCCGCGTCGATCGCGTGGACGGCGTCGGTCATGGCGGGGCCGTCCGGGTCGGTGCGCTGGGCGTAGTAGTCGAGGGTGGCGGCCGCGGCACCGGCCGGCATGGGCCACTCCAGCGGGTAGATCAGCAGCACGGTGTCGGCCTGCTTGATCTGGGAGCCGCCGTAGCCGTCGTACTGGAGGAAGATCTTGCGCTTCGGGTCGTAGGGGATGCGCAGGCGGTTCGCGACGGTGAGCCAGTCGGCGGGGGCGGTCGTGCCGAGGACGTGGGCCACGTCGGTGGCGGCGCGGAGGGCGGTGGCGGCGACGGCGTTGGTGTAGACGCCGTCGTTGACGCCGTTGCTGTACTCGTCGGGTCCGGCGACCTCCTTGACGGAGTACGAGCCGTCGGAGTTCTTGGTCGCCCGCGAAGTCCAGTACTGGGCAAGGCCGTTGAGGAGGGGCCGGCCTCGGGTGCGGAGCCAGGTGCGGTCGCCGGTGGCGAGGTAGTACTGCCAGGCGGCGAGGGCGATGTCGCCCTGGAGGTGGTTCTGGGTGACGCAGTGGGGCGGCTGCCAGCTCTGGCACTCGTTCCACAGCCGGCCGTGACTCGCGCTCGTCCAGGGGAAGAACAGGCCCTTCACCGCGGTCTTCGCGGCGTTCTCGGCGGCGGCCGTGCGCGTGCGGTACCGGTATTCGAGGACCGGGCGGGCGAGGTCGGGGTGGGTCGCGAGCAGTGAGGGGAACATCCAGGTCTCGGCGTCCCAGAAGACCATGCCGGCGTAGTTGTCGCTGGTCAGCCCGGCGGGCGCGATGCTGTTCCGGGCACCGGGCCGCAGCGCGGACAGCAGCCCGTACTGGGCGGAACGGGCCCAGAGTTGGAGGTCCGAGTGGCCGGGAATCTCGATGTCGGACGCCCACAACGCCCGCCAGGCGGCACTGTGCGAGGCGAGCAGCGCGTCCCATCCCCGCCGCGCGGCCCGCCCTGCGGCGTCCTGGGCGGCGGAACGGGGGTCGTGGGAGGTGAGGGCGGTGTCGACGCCGACGTACTTGGTGGCGGTGTAGGTACGCCCGGAGCGGACGGGGAGAACGGTGCCCTGACTGGCACTCAACTCACCCTGCTTGCGGGGCTGTTGGGCACGCCGCCCGGACGCATCCAGCACAGACGCGACGGCCCCGTCGACACCGGTCCCCTCCGTGCGGAACGCCACACCGATGGTGTGTTCGCCGACGTGCCCGCCGTCGGTCTGCGTGACACGGCGGGCGCCACGGCCGTCGAGGCGGTCGGTGAGGGTGAGTCGGCCGTCCCAGTGCGGGGTCACGCGCAGGTGTACGGCGCCGGTGTGCGGGTCGTCGCGGGCGGCGAGGACGTCGTAGACGAGGTCGGTGCGGCGACCGTCCGTGGTGGTCCAGGTGAGGGATGTACGGACGTACCCACAACGGAGGTTGAGGATCTGACGGTAGCGGCTGACCCGGCCGCCGGCGCCCCCACCGCCGTACGTCTCGGCGCCCGCCGTGACATCGAGCCCGGTCCAGTTCGGGAGCGCGGCGAGAGCCTCACGGCCGGCCGTGTTCGCGGGCCCCCGTCCATAGAGACCGGAGACGAACGCGCCGTCGTAACGCGGCGTGTAGAGCGGCCAGCCGGTCTTCTCCCCGGACGCGGCGTACCCCGCACCGGCGGGCGGGACCCGGGTACCGAGGTAACCGTTGCCGACGTAGGGGTGGTACGTGTCGGCCGGGTCGATCCGGGTTGCCGAGGGCGCCCAGCCGCGCGCGTCGCAGTCGTCGCGGGGGTGAGCGTGGGGGAGGGGTTCGGCTGACGCCGAGGGAAGGGGGAGAGGGAGCAGCAGGGCGGCGGCGAGGAGCGGGAGCAGCAGACGGGTAGGTTTGGGCACCGTTCGACGATGGGGTGCGCTGCGGGGTGGGGGCGGGTGGCGCGCGGGGGGTTCCCACGGACGGGGGGTGGTTGAAGGGCGGGTGTTGTCCGCTGGTTGATGAGGGTGCGTCTTTGGGGCGGCGCGTGGGGTGCGGGGGTTCTCGCGGATGGGGTGGGCCGCGGGGCGGGTGCTTGTCACCGGGCACCGGCTGGTGGGGTGCGCGCTGTCGGGGCGGCGCGTGGGGTGCGGGGGTTCTCGCGGATGGGGTGGGCCGCGGGGCGGGTGCCTGCCACCGGGCACCGGCTGATGGGGCGCGCTGTCGGATCGGCGCGTGGGGTGCCGGGGCCTCGGACGGGGTGGTCGAAGGGCGAATGCCGCCCACCGGCCGATGGAGGTGCCGTCGGATCGGGACGTGGGGTACGAGGGGTTCCCACGGACGGGATCGGTCGCGAGGCGGGTGTCCGCCCCGGCCGACGGCCCCCGGTCGATGGGGACACCCGTCGCGTCAGTGCACGGGATTCGGCCCGTTCCCGTACGGCGTCGGGTCGGTGACCCAGCCCGCTGTCAGGATCAGGCGGGACTCCCGGTGTACGGCCAGGAAGCCGAACGGGCGGTCGAAGCGGGCGGTGACGACGGTGGTCGTGTGGCGGAGGTCGGGCCGGGCACCGCCGGGGGCTGGAGCGATCGCGGTCACCGCGGCGGCGCGGAAGCCGAGGGCGCCGAACTGGGCCACCGTGGACTGTTCGGCCTGGCCGATGGCCAGCGGGGTCGGGGTGATGCCGGGGAAGTGGCCGTCGCCGGTGTCCATCGCCGTCGTGAGCCCGAACAGGCCGTGCAGGTCCAGGAGATCGTGCCGGGCCCGCATGTCGTACGCCACGGTCGTGACGGACAGCTCCGGCGGTTGCGGTGTGGCACAGCGTTGTTGCTCGACGCGCAGGCCCGGTCCCACGTCGCCGTACGGGAGTTGGCCGCTCGGGACCACGGGAAGCCGGCGGGCCAGGACGTCAACTCCCGTGCCCAGCACCTGGCCTGGGGTCATGCGCTGTTCGCCGAGCAACAGGTGGACGTCGATCCCGTTGTCGCCGGGGACCTTCAGCTCGGTGACGTAGCCGTACGGGCCGCTCGCCACGCCGACCCGATCGAGACGGACGCCGGTGCGGTGCAGGCCGGCCAACTGCCGCCCCTGCCAAGGCCCGGAGTCGGGGCGGAGCATCAACTCGTCGAAGGGGCGCGGCCATTCGGTCCGGAGCGCGAGCGCACTCGCCAGGACCATCAGCACGTCCTCGTCCAAGGTGACCGGCATCCGCTCGACGAGCCCGCCCGTCCGCTCGGCCGCCCACACGTCCAACGCCCGCTGCGAGGCCGGGAGATCCTCGGTGAGCACACCGTGCGTGCCCGCCGACAGCCCGGCCCGCCACTCCTCCCGTACGGCCAGTTCGCGCCGGGTCCACAGCCCGAGCGCGGAGTTCAGCCCGGGCATCGACCCCATCCCGGCCAGCAACTCCCGCGCGGCGGCGGCCGCTTGGTCGGCGGGTACCCCCACCGCGTCCGCGAGCTCCGCCCGCGCGGCCCCCCACGCCCCGTCGGCGAGGAACGCCAGCAACGGCCACACCCCGGCCGCCGAGAACACCGAGCACCCGGTCACCGAGCCGGCCCAACGCGCCGTCAGCCGATTGACCGCGTCGACGGTCCCACCGACCGCCGAGCCCTCGATCTCCGCACGCCCAACCACCGCGCCCTGAACCGCTCCCAATTCCGCCCCCGTGAGTCCCGTAGCGCAAGATCGCCCGATCACAAGATCGCGCACGGGAAGGCTATCGTCGGCCGCTCCGCCCCCGATGATCAGCCCCGATGATCAGCTCCGGTCCTGCTCGGGGAACAGCTCCGGTTCCGTGACCCAGCCCGCCGCCAGTACCAGCCGTGAGTGGCGATGCAGGGCGAGGAACGCGAAGGGGCGGTCGAAGCGGGCGGTGATGGTGGTGGTCACGTAGCGGAGATCCGGTACTCCGGAGGCGCCGATGGCGTCGAAGGCCGTCACCGCCGCCGCGCGGAAGCCGCGTGCGCCGAACCTCGCCATCGTGGACTGTTCCGCCGACCCGATGGCCAGCGGGAACTGGCTGATCCCGGGGAAGTGACCCACCGTGGCGTCCCGCGCCGTCGTGAGGCCGAACAGGCGGTGCAGGCGCAGGAGATCATGGTGCGCACTCATGTCGTACGCCACCGTCGTCACGTCGAGCGAGGGTGGTTGTGGGCTCGTGCAGCGTTCCTTTGCCACGTTCAGGCCCGGGCCCGGGTCCCCGTAGGGGAGTCGGTCTCCGGGTACTACGGGATGACGGCCGTCCAGGATGCCCACGCCCGCCCTGAGCACCTGCCCGGACGTCATCCCCTCCTCCCCGAGCAGGAGATGGACGTCGATCGCCGTACTGCCCAGCACCTTCAGCCGGGTGACATGGCCGTCCGATGTGTCCGCGACGCCGATCCGGTCCAGGACGGCCGTGCTGCGGAACAGGCCGAGCGGGACCCGGTCGCTCCAGTACAGGCTCTCCATCGGCACCTCGTCGAACGGCCGCAGCCACTCCGTGCGCAGGGCCAGCGCGCTCGCCAGCACCAGTTCGGTGGCGTCGGTCAGTGCCACCGGCATCCGCTCGATCAATCCGCCGGTCCGTTTCGCCGCCCATGTGTCCAGGGCCGCGCGGTCGGCGCCGAGGTCACCCGTGAGTACCCCGTGTGCCTCGGCCGGCAGCCCCGCCGCCCACGCCTCCCGCAGCTCCAGCGTCCGCTTCGTCCACAACCCGAGCGCCGAGTCCACACCTCGCATCGCGGCCAGCCCGCCCAGCAACTCCCGCGCCGCGGCGGCGGATTGCCCCGCCGACACCCCCACCGCGTCCGCCAGCTCCGCCCGCGCCGCACCCCCGGCACCGTCCGCCAACAGCGCCAGCAACGGCCACACCCCCGCCGCCGAGAACACCGTGCCCCCGTCGACCGCCCCCGCCCACCGCGCCGTAAGCGCGTTCACCGCCCGTACGGTCTCCCGCCCAACCCGCATTCCGCCCCCGCTCACCTCACGCTTACCATGCGCCAAGTCGTACGTCAGTTCCGCATCTGAAGATCTCCAGCTCTCCCTCCGGAGATCCCCGCCCGAACCAGGAGCACGGTAACCGGTGTCCATACCCCCGCCCCCGGAGCCCCAAGGGCCGCCCACCCAGGGTCCCGAGAGCCCCCAGGACCAGCCCCCGGCCCAGGCTCCATCCCCGCAGGCATCCACCCCGTACAACCCGTACGCCCCGCCGTCAGCGGACCCGTACGCCCCGCCCGCGCAGGACCCGCACATCCCCTACGGCGCGCAGCCCCAACCCCCGTACGGGACACCGCCGCAGAACCCCTACGCCCCGTACCCCCAAGGCCCGCAGACCCCTCCGGGTCCCTACGGTCCGCAGCCTTACCAGACCTGGGCCCAGGGCTACACCCCGTACAACAACCCCGCGCCCCTCAACGGCATGTCCGTCGCCGCTCTCGTGCTCGGCATCCTGTGCTGCGTACCGGGGGTCGGAGTCCTCCTCGGGCTGATCTCGCTGAACCAGATCAAGAAGCGGGGCGAGCGCGGGCGGAGCATGGCGGCGGCCGGGATGGTGCTGTCGGCGTTCGGGCTGGTGGTGTGGGTGCTCGGGGCGACCGGCGCGGCGACCGGGTTCTGGGACGACGTCGAGGACAGCGCGCGGAACAACTCCAGCGCCTCCCCGGTGAAGGGCGAGTGCTTCGACGCGCCCAGCGGTTCGCTGGAGGGGATGACGTACGACTTCGACGTGGTGTCCTGCGACGGCGAGCACGACGGGGAGGTGTTCGCCGTCGTGCGGATGGGGAGCGGCTCGTACCCGGGGGACAAGAAGGTCACCGCCACCGCCGACGACAAGTGCTACGCCCTCCAGGACGCCTACGCCATGGACGGCTGGGCCGTGCCCGACGACGTGGACATCTACTACGTCACCCCGACCTCGCAGAGCTGGAGTCTGGGCGACCGCGAGATCACCTGCGTGTTCGGCAACACGGACGAGGAGGCGAGCCTGCCCGGCGGTTCGCTGCGCAACGACGCCACGACCCTCGACTCCGACCAGGTCGCGTATCTGAAGGCGGCCCACGTCCTCAACTCGGCGCTGGACTCGGCCCCCGACGCGCGGTACGTCGAGGACGACCTGCCGGGGCACAGGGCCTGGGCGGGCCGGGTCTCCACCGCGCTGACCCGGCAGGCCGATCTGCTGGAGAGTCATGAGTGGGCCGGTGGTTCCGACAAGCCGGTCGCGGCCCTGGTCAAGGATCTGCGGGCGGCGCAGAAGGAGTGGGCGAAGGCGGCCGAGGCCTCCGACGCCGACGAGTTCTACGGGTACTACGACAAGGGCGCCGACCTGATCGACCCTCAGAAGTCGGTCACCGCCCGCAAGGCTCTGGGGCTCGCCACGACCCCTCCGTCGTACGACCGGAACGACGGTGGCGGGGACGGCGGGGGAGGTGCCGGCGGCATGGAGGTGTGAGGGCTCCTATAGCGGGGAGAAAGTGCCTGGGTAAAGCCCACGCCGGGTATAAGTCATCACATCGAGTGATTCTCTGGCCTTTGCTTGCATGGCACAACCCACGGTTGCCAGGCTGTTGCTGTCTGTACAACCTGATGGGAGTGGCCAGTGACATTCGGTGAGCAGCCGGCGTATCTGCGCGTCGCGGGTGATCTCCGCAAGAAGATCGTCGACGGCCAGCTGCCCCCGCACACCCGGCTGCCCTCGCAGGCCAGGATCCGCGAGGAGTACGGGGTCTCCGACACGGTCGCGCTGGAGGCGCGCAAGGTGCTGATGGCCGAGGGGCTGGTCGAGGGCCGCTCCGGGTCGGGGACGTACGTGCGCGAGCGTCCCGTGCCGCGGCGCGTCTCCCGCTCCGGGTTCCGGCCGCCGGCCGGCGCGACCCCGTTCCGGCAGGAGCAGTCCGAGGGGGAGGCGCGCGGCACCTGGGAGTCCAGCAGTGAGCAGGCCGAGGCGAGCGCCACGATCGCCGAGCGGCTCGCCCTCCAGTCCGGTGACCGCGTGATGTGCACGAAGTACGTGTTCCGGGACGCCGGCGAGACGATGATGCTCTCCACGTCCTGGGAACCCCTCGCGGTGACCGGCCGTACGCCCGTGATGCTGCCCGAGGAGGGCCCCCTCGGCGGCATGGGGGTCGTCGAGCGGATGCGCGCGATCGACGTCGTCGTCGACAACGTCACCGAGGAGGTCGGCGCCCGGCCGGGCCTCGCCGAGGAGCTGCTCGCCCTGGGGGGAGTCCCCGGGCATGTGGTCCTCGTCATCCAGCGCACGTACTACGCCTCGGGTCGCCCGGTGGAGACGGCCGACGTCGTGGTCCCGGCCGACCGCTACCGGATCGCCTACCACCTGCCGGTCAAGTAGCGCACCGAGCGGAGCATCGAGCGGCGCACCGAGGAGTGCGCTCAGAGTGAAGTAGTCCACCCCTTACGGCATTTGTCGCCGGAACCAGTCAATCCGCCCTGTCTCGGGCGCCGTTGGATTCCGGTCTTTCTCGCAGGTGGTTCACGGCGCCTGTAGCGTGCCTCTCACCGGATGCATCGAGGTGCGCCAACGGCGCGTTCGTCATCGTGCGCCCCCTCCGTCCTGGCTGGTTGCGTACCTCTTTGTGAAAACCCGTATTCGCTGCGTGAAGGTTAGGCGTAGGCTCCGGCATATGCGTATTGCGGTTTCCTTATGGGGTGGGGCACGGCACGAACCGCGAGCGGGAGGCGGAGGGGCGCGATGGCGATGAACGACGGCACGATCACTCTTCCCTGGCTCGTGATACGGCAGGACGACAACGGCAATCGCTACCGCGTGGGGCGGTACGCGACCCGCGCCGAGGCCCAGAAGACCGCGGACAGCCTTGACGACCGCGGACACAAGCAGCTGTACTGGGTCGAGCGGATCGGGCAGAGCGAGGACGCCACCCGCAACTGACCGCGCCCCGGCACCCCGTAGGCTCCGGCGCATGACGACACGGATCGTGGTGGTCGGCGCCGCCCTGTTCGACGACGGCGGCCGACTGCTCGCCGCCCGCCGCAGCGCACCTCCCGAACTGGCCGGACGCTGGGAACTCCCCGGCGGCAAGGTCGAACCCGGAGAGCGCCCCGATGCCGCGCTGGTGCGCGAGTTGCGCGAGGAACTCGGCGTCGACGCCGAGACCGTGGAGCGCGTCCCGGGGGAGTGGCCGCTGAAGCCGCCGTACGTCCTCCAGGTCTGGACGGCCCGGTTGCTCCCGGGCTCCGCGGAGCCCGCGCCCCTCGAAGACCACGACGAACTGCGCTGGCTCACCCCCGCCGACATCTGGACCGTCGACTGGCTCGACCAGGACGTGCCCGCCGTACGGGAGACACTCGCGCTCCTCGACGCGGGGGCGCGCTGAAGTCGTCGTAGGCCGAGATGGCGGAGCGCGCCGAACCCGGCGTACGCCGTTCGTGCCACAGTGCGCCCTCGGGGACGGTACCGGGCCCTGAATATCGGGTATGTGCCCATTAACCCCATGAAATCGGACATGGGTGAGCTGGCTGGCCCGGGATGTGATCGGCTTGATCGACACCGAAGGCGACTGCGCCGAGTGGACCTTTCCCGCGGACCCCGGAGCCGTCCGCACCGCGCGCGTCGCCGTCCGCGGCCAGTTGCGGGACTGGGACCTCGACGCCCTCGCCGACATCGCGGCGCTGCTCGTCAGTGAGCTGGTGACCAACGCGCTGCGGCACGCCACCGGCCCCATCGGCGTCCGGCTGGTCCGGCCCGTCGGCCCGGCCGGTGTGCTGCTGGTCGAGGTCTCCGACCCGCTGCCCGATCCGCCCCGCGAACGCGTCGCCCGCCCCGAGGACGAGAGCGGCCGGGGTCTCCAACTGGTCGCCGGCGCCTGCGTCCGCTGGGGCACCCGGCCCGGCGGGACGGGCAAGACCGTGTGGTTCGAGCTGGCCGTACCCGGGTGAACCGGGGCCGAACACAGCTGTACGAACCGGACAGTCGTGTCCATCGAGTGGTCCAGGCCTGTGACGGTTGTCGATCGGCGTGGTTCGACTGCGTGTCCGCTGGTTAGAAGACTGGGAGTGTTGTCGCAGGCAGGTCCGAAATGCATCGGGATTGTCCTGTGATCGTGAACACCGTGTTGTGCGGCGCCGTAGTGCTGGATACTGCGGGCAGCCGCCCCCGGTGACCGGTACCGGACGCGGTGAGCTGGAGGGGACGGTTCGCGTGAGCGAGATACCAGCGAAGGCCACGGAGTCCGAGGACCCGTCGGACCGCGCGAGGGCTGAGGCCGCGAGTCGCATCGACGTGCCCGGAGACGACGGCGTGACCGTCGCCGACGTCATGGCGGGTGTGTCCGGCGGCGAGGCGATGACCGTCGGCGACGCCATGTGGCAGAGCAGCCCACCCGGTTCGATCTACGACTACATCAAGGTCGCCTCCTTCTCCATAGGCCCCGACGGGCTCGTCGACCAGTGGAGCCTGCGGGCCGAGCAGTTGTTCGGCATCCCCACGGAGCGCGCGGTGGGCATGGATCCCATCGAGGCGTTCGTCGACCCCGAACTGCACGAGCGCGGCCAGCGGAAGATGGCCGAGATCCTGGACGGCCGGGAGTGGACCGGAGTGGTCCCCTTCAAGGCGCCGGGGACCGCCGGGGGCGAGCCGGGCAAGGAGGGTCTCGCCGAGGTCTATGTGATGCCGACCCGGACCGAGGAGGGCGAGCGGGCCGCCGTCTGCATCGTCGTCGACGTCCGCATCCTGCGTCGTATCGAGACCGATCTCGCCGCCTCGCAGTCGATATTCGGTCAATCTCCGTTCGGGTTCCTGCTGATCGACCCCGACCTGCGGGTCCGGCGGGCCAACCAGCAGATCGCCAACACCTTCGGCGGCAGCCCCGACGACCACCGGGGCCGGGGCGTGCAGGACTATCTGCAGAGCCCCGAGGCCGAGCGGGTCACCGCCACCCTGCGCCGCGTCCTGGAGACCGGCAACTCCATCACGGACATGCATGTCACCGGCCTGGTACCCGGTTCCGAAGAGCGCCGGCACTGGTCCATCAACCTCTACCGCGTGCACAGCGGCAGCGGCCGCCCCATCGGCATCGCCTGGCTCGGCACCGACGTCACCGCCCGCCGCGCAGCCGCCCGCGAGGCCGCCTCCGCGCGGCGCAATCTCGCCCTTCTGAACGAGGCCGGCGCCCGGATCGGGAACTCCCTCGACCTGGAGACCACGGCCCGCGAACTCCTCGACGTCGTCGTCCCCGGCTTCTGCGACCTCGCGACCGTCGACCTCTACCAGGGCCTCCTGGCCGGCGACGAGACCCCGCCAGGGCGTGCCGACGGCAGCGCGGAACTCCGCCGGGTGGCCTTCGCCAGCGCGGTCTCCGACGCCCCCTTCGTGGGCGGCGGCGCACCTGTCGCGGTCGGCGCGGTCCACCACTACCCCTTCAACTCGCCCTGCGCGGACGCCCTGCGCACCGCCCGCCCGCAGTACGTCCCCGCCGAGGAGGGCGGCCCGGTCCAGTCCACGCTGGCCGTGCCGATGGTCGCCCACGACACCGTCGTAGGACTCGCGCAGTTCGCCCGGACGAAGGGCAGCGAGCCGTTCGGGGACCGGGACCGGGATCTCGCGGTGGAGCTGGCGGCGCGGGCCGCCGTCTGTATCGACAACGCGCGGCTGTACCGGCGTGAGCACGAACGGGCGTTGATACTGCAACGGTCCCTGCTCCCGCCCGGCGACCCGGAGGCCTCCGGCCTCGACATCGCCTGCCGCTACCTGCCCGGGAACGCGGCGACCGAGGTCGGCGGCGACTGGTTCGACGTCATCGAACTCCCCGGCCACCGCACCGCGTTGGTGGTCGGAGACGTGATGGGACGCGGTCTACGCGCGGCGGTGGCGATGGGCGAACTCCGCACGGCCGTCCGCACGTTGGCCCTCCTGGACCTCGAACCAGCCGAAGTCCTCTCGGCGTTGGACGAGATCGCCCGCGGCCTCGGCACACCCGGCGGAGTCCAGCAGGCCACCCGGGCGGCCCGCCGCCCCCGCGAGGCGGACTTGGCCGAGGTGTATCTGGCCACCTGCATCTACGCGGTCTACGACTCGGTGACCAGGCGCTGCACCTTCGCCAACGCGGGCCACCTCCCGCCGGTCCTGGTGGAACCGGGCGAGGCCGCGCTGATGCTCGACGTCCCACCGGGTATGCCCCTAGGGGTCGGCGGCGAGCCCTTCGAGGAGGTGGAGGTCGAACTCCCCGAAGGCGCACTGCTGGCGCTCTACACGGATGGACTGGTCGAGTCCCGCGACCACCCGCTGGACGAGGGCCTCCAGGCGTTCGTAGGCGCGTTGACGGACCCGGCGACCCGTGGTTCGTCCGACGGCAACCCGCCCACCGCGGCGGCACTGAACGCCGAGACCCACCGCGACCTGGAGGACGTCTGCGACCACGTCCTCAGCACCCTCGACACCCACCACGGCGAGGACGACATCGCGCTCCTCATGGCCCGCGTCCAGGGCCTGCCGGCCGACTCGGTCGGCGACTGGACCCTGCCGCGCGAACCACGCAGCGTGGGCCGCGCCCGCGAGTACGCCCGCGCCCGCCTCCAGTCCTGGGACCTCGAACCCCTCATCGACACCGCCGAGTTGCTGGTCAGCGAACTGGTGACGAACGCGCTGCGGTACGGCGAGGGCGAGATCCGGCTCCGTCTGCTGCTGGACCGCACCCTGGTGTGCGAGGTCTGGGACGCGGGCCTGGTCCAGCCGCGCCGCCGCCGCGCCCGCGACACGGACGAGGGCGGCCGGGGCCTGCAACTGGTCGGCCTCCTGTCGGCGGCGTGGGGCTCCCGCCGGACGCCACGCGGAAAGACGGTGTGGTTCGAACTGCCGTTGCCGGACGGGGAGAACGGGTTGGTGGACCCGGCGGAGGCGTTGCTGAGCCTGTTCTGAGGGCTAGGGCTAGGGCTAGGGGGCTCGGGCTACGGCTACGGCTACAGCTACGGCTCCGGTGATTCCGGCTGCTTTCGTTGTTCTGGGGGCGGCCGGCTGGTGGTCCGGCTTGCGGTCCGGCTTGTGTATGCGTCGGGTGCCTGTCGATGCCGACTGCGGTGTTCTACGTCGGCGGGAGCGCGCGGCGCTTTCGTGTGGCCGGTCCGCCGAAGGTGAGGGGTGGGCCGCCGTCCGGGTCCTCGCCGAGGAGGATTCCACCGAGTACCGCCCCGCCGACCCCGCTCGTGTGCTCGTCGGCGGCACCGGCGTACGGGTTCCCGTGCACACGGACGTCCTGCTCGGCCGACTCGCGGGCCTCCAGCGCGGGTACGTCGGCCGCGGCGGGGTCGGTGGTGAGCAGCAGCTCCGCCTCGGCCAGCCGGGTGCGGGCTTCTACGCCCACGGCACCCCGGTGCGTCGCGATGAAACCGTCCGCCGAGCCGACGTCGTTCCGCGCGACGAGCCACGCGGCGACGCTGAGGACTCCGTCCCGTGTCCCGCCCAGCGGCTGCATGGCCTGGACGATGCGGCGCAGGGCGTCGAGGGGGTCGTGGACGTGGGGGCGGTCGCGGGTGAGTTCTTCTCGGATGGCGGCGAGGGTGGTGTGGGCGTGGGCGAGGTGGGTGTGGAGGGGCCCCGCGGTTGTCCCGGTTGTTGCCCGTGCCCGTGCCCGTGCCGTTGCCGTTGCCCTTGCGATGTCGGCTTCGGCGCCGGTGAGCGTGGCGGGCACCAACTTCGCCGCGGCGGCGAGTGAGTTGGCGAGCCGGTCGACATCGCTCAGGAAGGTGTCGGCCTGACTGATGGCGCCCTCGGCGGCGCGGAGGGAGCGTATGGACTCGCCGGAGTGTCCCAAGTCGGCTGCCTGCCGGGCCTGGTTGAGGTGGGTGGTGGCGAACACGAGCCGGTCCTTGGCCTGTTCGACGTATCCGGTGACGGTGGTGATCGAGGCCGAGGGTGAGGGTGAGGGGTGGCGGGCGTGGAGGTCGGCGAGGGTGGCGTCGACGCCCCCTGTACGGCCGGCGAGTTCCCGGAACCGGACCTCCGCGACGCCGAGGGCGTCGTCCAACTCCTCCTCCAACGCCCGGAGTTGATCGAAGGCGGGCGCTTCGCTGTCCAACCGCCGCCCGGCCTCGGCACACCGTCCGACGATGCCGGCGAGGGCCTGCCGCCGGGCGGCTTCCTCTTTCGGTTCCGGGACGCCTCGGTCGTAGCGTTGGCGTATCGCGAAGGCGGCGGAGAGCTCGCGCTCGGCGTCCCGCAGGGCCCGTACGAACGGTTCGACGGCCGTGTCCCCGAACCGGTCCTGGACGAAGGCGAGTTCCTCACGGCTGGTGCGCAGGCAGTCGTCGGCCTGGACGAGGGCGGCACCGGCTTGGCGTTCGAGTACGGGGAGAGGGGTGACGGGGGGTTGGGGGGACACGACCCCGACACCGACACCGGGAGTAGTACGGGTACGGGCCCTACGGGTACGCCGTACATACCCGTACCCCGCGAGTACGCCTACGCCGCCGACGGCGACGAGGGGGAGAACCAGGTCGGCACCGGAGCCCCCTTCAGCCTCTTGCTGCCCCTGTCGGCCCGCACCGGCGACCGCCCCACCCCGGCTCACCGCAACCGGAACCTCCGCATTGATCGTCATCACCGGCAACACCAGCCACACGACCCCGACCGCCCCACCCAACACGGCATGCCCCACCCGCACGGATATGTGGGAGGTCCCGCGCCGCGGCCGGCCCCGTATCAAGGATGACGTCACATTTCGGAGCGTATGAGCAGGATTGCGGACGCGCGACCGGGAGGGGGCTGGGGTGGGACGGGGGAGTGGGAGGGGTTGGGTGAGGTGCGATGGGTGCGGCTATGGGGAGGGGTGGCTCGGGGATGGGGCGTGTAGGGGGTTCGGGTTCAGGGTCGTGGATGGGCTTGGGGCGAGTGGGTGTGGGGGTCGGGGACGGAGCCGAGCCAGAGGAACTGGAAACGAGGAAGCGCGGAGGGAGCGAAGCGACCGACGCGCCTGCGGCGACCGATCCACCCGAGGTCGCCGATGGTGCCGTACCCCCACAAGGGCCACCCGCAGCCGACGACGAAAGTAGTACGGGTGGGCGGGGTGGGAAATCGAAGTGGGTTCGGCGGAGCCTCGTCGCGATTGTGGTTGCCCTGTTGGTGCCTGCCCTCGGTGCCGAGATCGCCCTGCGCCTGAATTACACCGGTGAGGTCTCCGACGGTACGTACACCCGGGGCCAGGACGCGATCTGGCTGGGGCATGCCTGGGTGGACGGGCGTAAGACCGACGCCGACATCGCAGCGCTGGCCGGTCGGCTGAAAAGTACCGGTATCCGTGACCTGTACGTCCATTCAGGCCCCCTGGAACACGACGGCACCCTCCCGGAGTCGGACTATCCCAAGGCCGCGTGGTTGATCGAGTCGGTGCACAGGGAGCTGCCCGGGGTCCGCGTACAGGCCTGGCTGGGGGACAAGCTCGCCACCGAGAGCCCGGACGGCCTGCGCCTGCAGAACCCCGCGACCCGTACCGCCATCGTCGCCTCGACCCGCCAGATCCTCGCCGCCGGCTTCGAGGGCGCCCACTTCGACCTGGAACCCCTCCACTCCGGCGACGCGAACTACCTCGACCTCCTCGACAGACTCCACGAGGTCACCCGAGCCGACCACGCCCAACTCTCCGTCGCCGCCCACCAGATAGACCCGCTCCCCGCCTTCCACTCCTTCTGGGGCACCGTCACCAACCACCCCAAGTGGTGGTCCCAGGCGTACTTCGGACAGGTCGCCCGCCGAGTCGACCAGATCGCCGTCATGTCGTACGACACGATGCAACCCCTCCAGAGCCTCTACGGCGGCTACGTCGCCCAACAGACCTCCCTCGCCCTGGAGGTCACCCCGGCCGACACCGACCTCCTCATGGGCCTGCCCTTCTTTCACGAGAACCGGTTCGGCCACCACGGCGCCGCCGAGACCGTCCCCGCCGCCGTACGAGGCGTACGCCTCGGCCTGTCCCGCACGGACGCGGACCGTACGAACTTCGGTGTCGCCCTGTACGTCGACTTCGCGGCGACGGAGGCGGACTGGACGGCGTACCGGGAGGGCTGGGTGCGCTGAACGCGGCGCGCTCAAGTCCCGTGAAAACAGGGTGCCGTTCACAGCCCGGGGTGCGATGATCCGTCGAGCCTGAAGGGGGTGGGCGATGGTGTGGACGGCACTCGGTGCGCTGGCCTGTGTGCTGATGGCGGTACCCGGAGCGATCGCGCTGACGACCGGCTGGCTGCCGCCGAAGCTGCGGCGCGCTGTCGTACGGCCGCAGTTGTGGGGCTACGGCGGACTGATGTCGGCCGTGGGTCTGACGACGGAGATGTCTCTGAGCGAGCTGGCACCCGCACAGCAACTCCTCGACTTCTTCGGCCCGTTGGGCCTCGCCCTGCTGCTCCTCGGCTTCGTGCTCCAGTCCCGGGCCCGACGCCCCGCAGCCCTGTGAAGGCCACCCGCAAGACCCTCACCCCCACCGACCTGGCCCCCTTCGCCCGGGCCCTCGGCCACACCCTGAACGACGTGACCCGCCTCCGTGGCGGTTCGAAGAAGGGCGTCTACCATCTCGTCTTCCAGGACGGTTCGACCGCCGTGGCCTACGTCTGGTCCCCGGACGAGGACCTCTGGGACGCCGGCCCCGGCGACCCCCGCGACCCCTTCTCCCACGCCTCCGGCCTCACCCTCTTCACCGCCGCCGCGAACCGCCTCGCCGCAGCCGGCGTCCGCGCCCCGCGCCTCCTCCACGCCGACCCCACCCACACCCACCTCCCGGCGGACGTGGCGATCGTCGAGGACCTCCCGGGCGGCACCCTGGAGGACCTGCTGGACGACGACAAGGCCGCCGTACCGAAGGCGGAGGCGCTGGAGCGGATGGCGGCCCTCCTCGACACCCTGCACGCCTGCACGGGCCCGCGCTTCGGGAAGGTCGCGGTCGTGGACAACGACGGTTCCTCCTACGGCGGTTCGTGCGAGGCGGTCGTAGCCGAACGAGCCCTGGGCGACCTCGACGAACTACCGGCACGCGACCCAAGAGCGGCAGCCGCCCACCCCCAACTGACCGACGCCATAAGGACGTTGGCCACCCGGGTCCAGCCCCGCACCGAGCCCCTCACCCTCATCCACGGCGAACTAGGCCCCGACCACGTCCGCGTGACCCCCGACGGCGAACTCGCCCTCATCGACATCGAAGGCCTGATGTACTTCGACGCCGAGTGGGAACACGTCTTCCTCCGCCTGCGCTTCGGCCCCCACTACGACCCGCTGCGCACCGAGGGCCTGGACGAGGACCGGCTACGCCTCTACGGCCTGGCGATGCACCTCTCCCTCGTCGCCGGCCCCCTCCGCCTCCTGGACGTCGGGGACTTCCACGACCCGGAGTTCATACGCGGCATCGCGGAACACAACCTCCAGCAGGCGCTGTCCCTCGTGGAGCGGACATGAGCGACATCGAACTGACCCTTGCAGCGCTGCTGATCGCTGTCCTCGCCGGTGTCGGCCTCGGCGCGATCACGCGCGGCTGGACCCCGCTCGTCCGCCGGAACCGCATCGCGCGCCCCCGGTTGTGGGGCTACGGCATCCTGGTCAGTGGCGCCGGGCTGGCCGGGTTCATCTTCTTCGGCCCCTGTCTGAGCCCGCACGCGCACGGGGGCCTCGCGGTGGCCGGCACGTTCGTGACGATCGCCGGGATCGTCGTCCAGCAGGTCGCCGCGAGGCCGGCGAAGCCTACGAAGAACGCCTCCCGATCTTCGACCCCAGCCACACCAGCGGGTCGTACTTGCGGTCAACTGCCCGTTCCTTCAAGGGGATCAGCGCGTTGTCCGTGATGTGGATGCCCTCGGGGCAGACCTCGGTGCAGCACTTGGTGATGTTGCAGTAGCCGAGGCCGTGTTCGTCCTGGGCGGTCTTCTTGCGGTCGAGGCCGGTCTCGGCCGCCGCGTCCAGCGGGTGCATGTCCAACTCCGCTACCCGCATGAGGAATCGGGGACCGGCGAACGCCGTCTTGTTCTCCTCGTGGTCGCGGACGACATGGCAGGTGTCCTGGCACAGGAAGCACTCGATGCACTTGCGGAACTCCTGCGAGCGGTCGACGTCCTCCTGCATCATCCGGTACTCGCCGGCCGAGACCCCCTCCGGCGGCACGAACGACGGAATCTCCCTGGCCTTCTGGTAGTTGAAGCCGACGTCCGTCACCAGATCCCGTACGACGGGGAAGGCGCGGAGCGGGGTGACCGTGATCGTCTCCTCGCGGGTGAACACCGACATGCGGGTCATGCACATCAGCCGGGGGCGGCCGTTGACCTCCGCCGAGCACGAACCGCACTTGCCCGCCTTGCAGTTCCAGCGCACGGCGAGGTCGGAGGCCTGGGTGGCCTGGATGCGGTGGATGATGTCGAGGATCACCTCGCCGTCGTTGACCTCGACCTTGAAGTCCTCCAGGTCGCCGCCCTTGACGTCCCCCCGCCACACCTTGAAGCGGGCCTCGTAGCTGCTCACTCGTAGAGCTCCTCTTCGGCGAGGTACTTGACCAGCTCTTCCTTCTCGAAGAGGGCGAGCAGGTCGGCGCGGATGGGGTCGGTCGTCTCGCGGGTCAGGCTGATCTGGCCGGACACCGGGTCCGCGGCCGCCAACCCGCCGTTGGGGTGCGTCAGTTGGCAGATCAGGTTGATGCGGCGCCAGTCGCGGTTCATGCCGGGGTGGTCCTCACGGGTGTGTCCGCCGCGCGACTCGGTGCGCTCCAGCGCGGCCCGCGCCACGCACTCGCTGACCAGCAGCATGTTCCGCAGGTCCAGAGCGAGATGCCAGCCGGGGTTGAACTGCCGGTGGCCCTCGACTCCCGCCCGGCGGGCCCGTACCCGAAGATCGGCCAGCTTCTCCAGCGCCTGTTCCATCTCGCCCTCGCGGCGGATGATGCCGACGAGGTCGTTCATGGTCTGCTGGAGTTCCTGGTGGAGGGTGTACGGGTTCTCCGGCGGGCGGCCGTTCTCCTGCCCCGGTTCCGGGCCCTCCGCCGAGAAGGGGCGCAGCGCCTCCGCCGCCGCCAGGTCGACCTCCGTGTCGTCCACCAGCGGGCGGCTGTCCGCCAGGTCGGCCGCGTGGTCGGCCGCGTGCCAGCCCGCCCGGCGGCCGAACACCAGCAGGTCGGACAGGGAGTTGCCGCCGAGCCGGTTGGAGCCGTGCATGCCGCCGGCCACCTCACCGGCCGCGAACAGCCCCGGTACCCCGCGCGCCGCCGCCGTGTCCGACTCGACCGCGACGCCGCCCATCACGTAGTGACAGGTCGGCCCGACCTCCATCGCCTCGGCGGTGATGTCGACGTCGGCCAGTTCCTTGAACTGGTGGTACATGGACGGGAGTCGGCGCCGGATCACCTCCGCCGGCATCCGCGTCGACACGTCCAGGAAGACCCCGCCGTGCGGTGAGCCGCGGCCCGCCTTCACCTCGGAGTTGATGGCGCGGGCGACCTCGTCGCGGGGGAGCAGTTCGGGGGGACGCCGGTTGTTGTCGGGGTCCTCGTACCAGCGGTCGCCCTCGGCCTCCGACTCGGCGTACTTCTCCTTGAAGACGTCGGGGATGTAGTCGAACATGAACCGCTTGTCCTCGGAGTTGCGCAGCACCCCGCCGTCACCGCGCACCGACTCCGTGACCAGGATGCCCTTCACCGACGGCGGCCAGACCATGCCCGTCGGGTGGAACTGCACGAACTCCATGTTGAGGAGAGGCGCCCCGGCGAGCAGTGCCAGCGCGTGGCCGTCGCCCGTGTACTCCCACGAATTCGACGTCACCTTGAAGGACTTGCCGATCCCACCGGTCGCGATCACCACGGAGGGGGCTTCGAGAACCATGAAGCGGCCCGTCTCGCGCTCGTAGGCGAAGACGCCTGAAACCCGGCTTCCGTCTTTCAACACCCGTGTGACCGTGCACTCCTGATAGACCTTCAGACGGGACTCGTAGTCGCCGGTCTCCTTGTGGTCCTCCTGCTGGAGCGACACGATCTTCTGCTGGAGCGTGCGGATCAGTTCAAGTCCCGTACGGTCGCCGACGTGCGCGAGGCGCGGGTACTCGTGGCCGCCGAAGTTGCGCTGGGAGATCCGGCCGTCCTTCGTACGGTCGAAGAGGGCGCCCCAGGTCTCCAACTCCCAGACCCGGTCCGGGGCTTCCTTCGCGTGCAGCTCCGACATGCGCCACTGGTTGAGGAACTTGCCGCCGCGCAGGGTGTCGCGGAAGTGGACCTGCCAGCTGTCGTGGGAGTTGACGTTGCCCATCGCCGCCGCGATGCCGCCCTCGGCCATCACCGTATGGGCCTTGCCGAACAGCGACTTGCAGATCACCGCCGTACGGGCACCGCGCTCGCGCGCCTCGATGGCGGCCCGCAGACCGGCGCCACCGGCCCCGACCACGACGACGTCCCACTCCTGTCGCTCGACCACGGACATCAGAAAAACCTCGGATCGTTGAAAGCGCCGGAGGCGACCAGGTACACGTAGAAGTCGGCGGCCGCCACGCTGATCAACGACGCCCAGGCGAGCTGCATATGACGGTTGTTCAGCTTCCCGACGAGCTTCCACGCCTTGTAGCGCACGGGATGCTTGGAGAAGTGCTTGAGCTTGCCGCCGACGATGTGCCGGCAGGAGTGGCAGGACAGGGTGTACGCCCAGATCAGCACGATGTTGGCCACGAAGACGAGGGTGCCGAGGCCCATGTGGCCCCAGTGGTAGTGCTCGTCGCGGAAGGTCAGCACGGTGTCGTACGTGAGCGTGCCCGCCACCAGGAGCGCCGCGTAGAAGAAGTACCGGTGGACGTTCTGGAGGATCAGCGGGAAGCGGGTCTCACCGCTGTACTTCTTGTGCGGCTCGGCCACCGCGCAGGCCGGCGGGGACGCCCAGAAGCCGCGGTAGTAGGCCTTGCGGTAGTAGTAGCAGGTCAGGCGGAAGCCGAGCGGGAAGATCAGGATGATGATGGCGGGGGAGATGCCCCACCAGCTCCCGAAGAGGTCGGCGTTCGGGCCCGCGTGCATGGTTCTGCACCGGTCGGCCAGACAGGGTGAGTAGAACGGCGAGACGTAGGGCGCCGCGTAGTAGTTCGAGTCCGCGAAGGCCCGCCACGTCGAGTAGACGATGAAGGCCAGCAGCCCGGCGGCGGTGCCGGCCGGGGCCAGCCACCAGCGGTCGGTCCGCAGATGCGGGGCGTCGATCGCGGCGCGCGTACCGGTGTGTACGCCGCCGCTCTTCGGTTGGGGTTCCGTACCAGTGGCCAAGTCAGGACTCCGGTCGGTTCAGGGTGCGTGGCGGTCGTGGGCGCCGAGTCCTTCGTCGTCCGAGTCCGTCCACAGGGTGTTGTCGTAGGGGGTGTCGGGGATGGAGACGAGATCGGGGCGCCGGGGGCGCTCGATCCCTGGTGCGGCGTCGCGCAGCAGTGCGACGCTCTCGCGCAGCCGGTCGGCGTCGGCCTTGACCCTGCGCATTTCCAGGCCGCCGCTGCCGAATTGGTTCTCCAGCCGTCCCACCGACCTGAACAGGTCGTCGAGACAGCGCTGGACTGATGTCAGTTCGTCGTGCACGGACATGACGTGACCTCACTTCCGTGGGCGTCGACCATGGACGGCAACGTTCATGCGCCTGCGAGTGTTGCGCGCCACACCTGCCGGTGGGAAGCGGTGTGCACGGATTGGCCGGGGTGCGTTGGTGTGTACGGGGGCAGATTCGAACATTGCGCCGCACGGGTGGGCTTCCCGGCGCCCCTCGCCGTGTCGCCCTTCATGGCCGAACCGTTTCCTCTTCAGTGGCCGCAAAGATCTGATCAGCTCCATATACGCCCATAAGTGATCAGAAGCCCGCGGCTTACCGGAGGTAGCAGTGATGTCCCACGACGGCGTCAGACTGCGCGCGGTCATGCGCTCGGTCGCCTTCCTCACCGCGGGCGCGCTCGCGGTGCCCACCCTCGCGGCGTGCAGTTCGGACAACGAGTCCGGCAAGCCGCTCGCCGGACAGGACATCGCGCCGGTCGGCCGTGACCTGGTCGCCGACGGCGGCACCCTGAACTGGGCCGTCGACGACGTTCCGGAGACCCTCAACACGTTCCAGTCGGACGCCGACGACGCCACCACCCGCGTCGCCCAGGCCGTCCTGCCCGCCATGTTCCGGCTCGACGCGCAGGGCCGCCCGCAGCGCGACGCCGACTACCTGGAGTCCGCGAAGGTCGTCGACACCGAGCCCAAGCAGGTCGTCCTCTACAAGCTGGACCAGCAGGCGGTGTGGAGCGACGGCCGCGAGATCGGCGCCGCCGACTTCGCCGCCCAGTGGCGCGCCCTGTCCGGCAAGGACTCCGCGTACTGGACCGCGCGCAACGCCGGTTACGACCGCATCGAGAAGATCGAGCGCGGCGCCAACAACCTTGAGGTCAAGGTCACCTTCAGCAGGCCGTACGCCGACTGGAAGGCGCTGTTCTCGCCGCTGTACCCCAAGGACGTCATGGGCACCCCGGACGCCTTCAACGACGGCGCGCGCCGCAAGCTGAAGGTCACCGCCGGGGCCTTCGGGGTGCAGAAGATCGACCGCAAGGACAAGGAGATCGTCCTCGCCCGCAACCCGCACTGGTGGGGCCGGCCCGCGAAGCTCTCCGAGATCGTGCTGCACGCCGTACCGCTCGACAAGCGGGCCGCCGCGCTCGCCGACGGCACGGTCGACCTGGCCGGGATCGACCCCGCCGACGCGAGCCGTATCGCGCTCGCGGGCCGCGCCAAGGGGACGAGCACCCCGCTCCAGGGCGCGAGCCCCACGGGCAGGGACGAGAACAAGAACGAGAGCCGGCAGAAGAAGAAGCTCGGCAAGAAGGAGCGCAAGGCGCTCGCCAAGTACCTGCGCCAGCAGGACGAGTTGCGCGCCTTCACCGTCCGCCGTTCCTTCGAGCCCGCCTACACGCAGCTCGCCCTCAACGGCTCCGAGGGCCCCCTCGCCGACGAGCGCGTCCGGCGTGCGGTGGCCCACGCGCTCGACCGTACGGCACTGGCGAAGGTCGTCCTCACCCCGCTCGGCCTGCCCGCCGTGCCGGTCGGCAGCCACCTCGCGCTCTCCGGTCAGGCCGCGTACGCCGACAACAGCGGCGCGCTCGGCGGCCAGGACACCACGGAGGCGCAGGCGCTGCTCGCCGACGCCGGCTGGGTGCCCGGCGGACCGCTCAAGGACAAGGGCGAGAAGGCCGCCGGAGCCGAGAGCAAGAAGAGCAAGAAGTCCGACGACGAGGCCGACTCCGAGGGTGGCTCCGACGGGCAGTACATCGTCGGCGAGGACAACAAGGACCCGCAGGACCACACCAAGAAGCACGGGCACGGGGATGAGGGCTCCAAGCACCTCGCCGACGGCAAGCAGTACGACGGCCGCAAGGTGAAGCAGGGCGGCGCACCCGGCGCGTACGCCCCCAAGGGCACGGCCGCCCCGGCGGGCGCCAAGACCGGGCCGCTCGCCAAGGACGGCAAGCCGCTCACCCTCCGCTTCGTGCTCCCGTCCGGCATCGGGTCGGAGTCGCTGAGCGCGGTCGCCGACAGCATCTCCCGGATGCTGGAGAAGGTCGGCATCCGCACGGAGATCACCAAGGTCTCCGACGACAGCTACTTCAAGGACCACATCGCGTCCGGCCAGTACGACCTCGCCCTCTACTCCTGGCCCGCGTCCGCCTTCCCCGCCACCGACGCCCGCCCGATCTTCGCCAAGCCGGTCCCGGCCGCGGACGGCTCCCTGAACGTCGAGCAGAACTACACCCGCGTCGGCACCGACCAGGTCGACCAGCTCTTCGACCAGGCCGCCTCGACCCTCGACGAGGACGAGTCCGCCGCCCTGGTCCGCAAGGCCGACGCCCGCATCTGGGCGGCGGCCGGCTCGATCCCCCTCTACCAGCGCCCCCAGCTCACGGCCGCCCGCAGGACCGTCGTCAACGCCGGCTCCTTCGGCTTCCAGACCCCGGTCTACGAGGACATGGGCTTCCTGAAGAAGGGCGCGCACCCCTCGGCGAGCCCGACCAAGGACTGAGGGATTAGCATCACCCGCACATGACGAGCACGGCCGCCGTCCCGCAGCTACTTGCGGGGCGGCGGTCGTCGTACGGGGGTGGGGCATGCGGGGCTGGGGAGCGGCGGTGGCCGTGGTGGTGCTGGGTGCGGGAGCGGCGGGTTGTGGTGTCACGGCGGGAGACAGCCGGCTGTCCGCCGACGCGGCCACGATCTGCGCGCACGGGACGTACCGCTGGTCCGGTGTCCGGCAGTGGCAGGAGCTGACCGCGCTCGCGGACCCGGTCACCTTCCCCAAGGGGACCGAGCACACCGAGCATTACGAGTCGGCCCTCAAGCCCGTCGACGACGACACCGTCTACCGGGTCGTCGTCTCGCGTACGCCCAAGGGGGTCGGCGCCGCTCGCGTGATCAAGGCGCTGGGCGACCGGCTGAAGGAGGACAACCCCCTGGCCGGTCCGTCGGAGGTGATGCGGCCCGAGGAGGCGCAGTACTTCACCGACACCGGGGACCTGGAGGGCGCGTACTACGCCTGGGGATCGATAAGCCTGGTTGAGGCCGATTTCACTTACACCTGCGGGTCCACCGCACCGGTGCGGGGCCAGGTGCGGACCTGGGAGACGGTCGGCGTGGGGTTCCTGCCCTGCTCCGAGCCCTTGTACGACGTCGCCGCGGACGCCGCGCACGCCGCGGCCCTGCGCCTGTGCCCCGCCGGTTCCCCGGCGGCCGAGCCCGTCTGACCCGGTTCCGGCGTCGCCCGTAAGGCCCTGCGGAGGCTCCTTCCCCGTACGCCACGTACGATGGGGTAAGGCCGTGGCGTGTCCAGCCCGGCAGGGTCCGCGTAACACAGACGTACGCGCAGGCCTTCCTCACTCTCCGGGAGTTCGCCGCAATATGGCCACGCGCCACGACATCCGCAACGTCGCCATCGTCGCCCACGTCGACCACGGGAAGACGACCCTCGTCGACGCCATGCTGAAGCAGGCCGGTGCCTTCGCCGCGCACGCCGCCGAGTCGCTCGACGACCGAATGATGGACTCGAACGATCTGGAGCGTGAGAAGGGCATCACGATCCTGGCCAAGAACACGGCCGTGAAGTACCACCCGAAGGATGGCGGCGACGTCATCACCATCAACATCATCGACACCCCGGGCCACGCCGACTTCGGTGGCGAGGTCGAGCGCGGTCTGTCGATGGTGGACGCGGTGGTACTGCTCGTCGACGCGTCCGAGGGCCCGCTGCCCCAGACCCGCTTCGTGCTGCGCAAGGCGCTCCAGCAGCGCCTGCCCGTCATCCTGTGCATCAACAAGACGGACCGCCCCGACTCCCGGATCGACGAGGTCGTCAACGAGACGTACGACCTGTTCCTGGACCTGGACGCGGACGAGGAGCAGATCGAGTTCCCGATCGTCTACGCGTGTGCGCGTGACGGTGTGGCCTCGCTGACCAAGCCGGAGAACGGCACGGTCCCGCAGGACAGCGACAGCCTGGAGCCCTTCTTCACCACGATCCTGTCGCACGTCCCGGCCCCCGAGTTCGACGAGGCCGCCCCCCTCCAGGCGCACGTCACCAACCTGGACGCGGACAACTTCCTCGGCCGTATCGCGCTGCTCCGCGTCGAGCAGGGCGAGCTGCGCAAGGGCCAGACCGTCACGTGGATCAAGCGCGACGGCACGATGTCCAACGTGCGCATCACCGAGCTGCTGATGACCGAGGCGCTCACCCGCAAGCCGGCCGAGATGGCGGGCCCCGGTGACATCTGCGCCGTGGCCGGTATCCCGGACATCATGATCGGCGAGACCCTCGCCGACCTGGAGAACCCGATCGCGCTGCCGCTCATCACGGTCGACGAGCCGGCGATCTCCATGACCATCGGTACGAACACCTCGCCGCTGGTCGGCCGCGGCGGCACCGGCAAGGGCGCCTCCGCGAAGGCGGCCGTCAAGGACCGCAAGGTGACCGCCCGTCAGGTCAAGGACCGCCTGGACCGCGAGCTGATCGGTAACGTCTCGCTGCGCGTGCTCGACACCGAGCGTCCCGACGCCTGGGAGGTGCAGGGCCGCGGTGAGCTGGCGCTGGCCATCCTGGTCGAGCAGATGCGCCGCGAGGGCTTCGAGCTGACCATCGGCAAGCCGCAGGTCGTCACCCAGCAGGTCGAGGGCAAGACGTACGAGCCGGTCGAGCGCATGACGATCGACGTGCCCGAGGAGCACATGGGCGCGGTCACGCAGCTCATGGGTGTCCGCAAGGGCCGGATGGACAACATGTCCAACCACGGCTCCGGTTGGGTCCGCCTGGAGTTCGTCGTGCCGTCCCGCGGTCTCATCGGCTTCCGTACCGAGTTCCTGACCGGGACGCGCGGTACGGGCATCGCCCACTCCATCCACGAGGGCCACGAGCCGTGGTTCGGCGTGCTGACGACCCGTAACAACGGTTCGCTGGTCGCCGACCGCGCGGGCGCCGTCACCGCGTTTGCGATGACGAACCTCCAGGAGCGCGGTGTGCTGTTCACCGACCCCGGCACCGAGGTGTACGAGGGCATGATCGTCGGCGAGAACTCGCGCGCCGACGACATGGACGTGAACATCACCAAGGAGAAGAAGCTCACCAACATGCGCTCGGCCGCCGCCGACTCGTTCGAGGCGATCGTCCCGCCGCGCAAGCTCTCCCTGGAGCAGTCCCTGGAGTTCTGCCGCGACGACGAGTGCGTGGAGGTGACCCCGGAGTCCGTTCGCATCCGCAAGGTCGTCCTCGACCAGAAGGAGCGCGGCCGCTCCGCGAGCCGCGCCAAGCACGGCTGACGCATACGATCGCAGGCCGTTCGAGGAGCTGTTACCGGCCAACTGAGCCCGGGTGCCCCCATCTTGGGGGTGCCCGGGCTTTTTGCAACCGAATTTAGCCCCGCTTCCCGAGACGGTCTGTCCGTAATGCGGAGATCCTCGCCCGATAGCCATGTAACAAGTCCGTTTCGTGGCCTTCTCGCATCGAACAGTTTGTCCATGTTTTGGAAGATGTACGGGCGAGCTGTGACTGAATTGAGATTTAAAGACAGTGGTCGGCACCTGGCACATGGCAGATAGTTAGCCGCGTAACGCTCGGGTCAATGGGTCACCGCGCCGTGGGGACGGCGCCGACTCGCGAGCACCAGGGGGTGTCTGACCCTCCGCCAGGGGTGGCGGAGGAAAGACGAGAACCCCCTCCTGTTGGTGAACACGTGGAGTCATGAGGAGGAGCCCCATGCGTGGTGTCACGAACGCCAGGTGGGACACGCCGTCCGTCAGTAGCAACCTCGCCCGCCCCTACGGAGATTGGCTCTGAGGAGTCGGCCGGCGGTCTAGTGCCGCCGTTCAACTACGCGCGTCCGGCTGCGGGATCTCCCGCCGCACCGGGACGCACCGGACCTCTTTCCTAGCTCCGAACGGTGATCGCGCACACCCTGCGCCGGTCGCCCACTCGGCACACCCACACCTGTGAAATGGGCGAACAGTGACAAGTCCTATCGACATTGAGGGCGGCGGAACCTCGGTCGTCGTCGACGGCGAACCAGGGCCGCAGGCGGAACCCGAGGCCAAGAAGATGGAGGGCCGGTCGCCCGGCCAGCTGATGTGGATCCGCTTCAAGCGCGACCGCACCGGCGTGATCTCGGCCTACGTCGTGGCCTTCTTCTTCCTCGTCGGGCTCCTCGCACCACTGATCTCCAAGCTGTACGGCAAGGACCCGTACACCGTGTACGCGGACGAACGCCCCGAGCTCTTCGACAGCGCGGGCGTCCCGCTACAGCCCAACGGCGGGATCAGCAGCCAGTTCTGGTTCGGCCTCGAACCGGGCAACGGCTACGACGTGTTCACCAAGCTCCTCTATGGCATCCGCACCTCGCTGATGATCTCCGTCTGCGTGACGCTCGCGACCGTCCTCACCGGCATCCTGCTCGGCGTCGCGGCCGGCTTCCTCGGCGGCAAGTCCGACTACTTCATCAGCCGGGTCATCGACTTCCTGCTGGCCTTCCCCGCCCAGCTGTTCTTCATCGCCAGCATGCCGGTCGTCGTGTCGCTCTTCGTGAGCCCGACCGACGAGACGCCGACGTACGTCCGTGTCGTGGCGCTCATCGCGGTGCAGTGGTTCCTGGGCTGGATGAGCCTGGCCCGTATCCTGCGCGGCACCAGTCTGGCGCTGCGCGAACGGGAGTTCATCGAGGCGGCCCGGGTCAGCGGAGCCTCGTCCTGGCGGATCATCAGCCGGGAGATCCTGCCGAACGTGGTCACGCCGATCCTCGTGCAGTCCACGTACATGCTTCCCGGCTTCGTGACCGCCGAGGCCGGACTGTCCTACCTGGGTGTGGGCATCGTCGAACCGACGCCGGACTGGGGACAGATGTTCTCCAAGGCGTCCACCGAACTCGTGATGTCGAACGACATCACCTACATGTTCTTCCCGGGTGTCTCGATGATCATCTTCATCGTGGCCTTCAACCTGCTCGGGGACTCGGTCAGGGACGCCTTCGATCCCAAGACGGCACGCTGACCGTCCGTTGGTGGGCCTCCGCGCCCGGACACCGCACGGCAACACAGCACAGCAATCCAGCACGGCGATCCAGCACGGGAATTCCTTTGTGCACTGGTGACACACAGATGGGTGGAAACTGAGTGATGAGTAGGGGCGGACGCCACGTATACGCCGCGCTCTCCGTGCTCGCGGCCGGGGCTCTTGTGCTCACCGGTTGCAGCAAGGGCGGCAGCGACGCGAGCGACAACAACAAGCAGGACAAGGAGAACGCGTCCAGACAGCAGAAGTCGATCAAGTTCGGCGACACCGCGGACTCCACCGGACCGGCCGCGGCCGTACCGGGCGCCAAGCCGGGCGGTTCGATAGAGGTGCTCCAGCGTGACAGCTACGCCCACCTCGACCCGGCTCAGATCTACGTCTCGGACGAGGGCTCGCTCTCGACCCTGATCCACCGAGGTCTCACCGGCTACAAGACGACCACCAGCGACGGCAAGGGACACGAGGTCGTCGGCGACCTCGCCACCGACTCCGGTACCACCACGGACGGCGGCAAGACCTGGAAGTACACCCTCAAGGACGGCATCAAGTTCGCCGACGGGACGCCGATCACGTCCGCGGACTTCCGCCAGACCTTCGAGCGGCTCTTCGCGCCCTTCATCAACCAGGGCCCGTCCTACCTCCAGCAGTGGCTGGCCGACACCTCCGGCGCCGACTACCGCAAGCTGCTGCCGAACGGCCCGTACAAGGGCAAGCACCTGCCGAGCACCGTCCTGGAGACCCCGGACGCCAAGACCGTCATCTTCCACTTCAAGACGGCGCACTCCGACCTGCCGTACGCCCTGGCCATGGCGGGCTACGCGGTCGTCTCCGCCAAGGGTGACACCCAGGCGAAGTACGACAAGTCGCCGGTGACGAGCGGCCCGTACAAGATCCAGTCGTTCAAGTCCGGCAAGTCGATGGTGCTCGTGAAGAACACCAACTGGGACCCGAAGACGGACCCGATCCGCCACCAGTACGTGGACCAGTTCAACTTCACGTTCAACCAGCAGTTCGAGACGTCGACGAAGGCGCTCCTCGCGGACAGTGGCGCGGACCAGGCCGGCATCAGCTTCAACAACCAGGTCGACGCGGGCAACCTGTCCAGCGTCCTCAAGGACCCGAAGCTGAAGTCCCGCACGGTCTCCGGCTACCAGCCGTACGTGGGCCAGATGAACATCAACAACAGCCACCCGGCCATGAAGGACAAGACGGTGCGTGAGGCCATCGCCTACGCGCTGCCCATCACGCCGTTCCTCCGTGCCTTCGGCGGCACCGACGCGATGGAGGTCGCCGGCGGCACCATCAGCCCGACCGTCTCCGGCTACAACGCCGCGTTCGACCCGTTCGGCAAGAAGAAGAAGCCGGCCGGTGACCCCGAGAAGGCCAAGGCACTGCTGAAGAAGGCCGGCAAGCTCGGCATGAAGCTGACCTTCGGCTACACCAACACCCCCGAGGGCCAGCAGTACTCCACCGCCATGGCGGCGGGCCTGAAGAAGGCCGGCTTCAACGTCCAGCGCCAGGAGATCCCGGCCGAGACCTACTACGACCAGGTCAGCAAGCTGGACAACAACTACGACATCTTCCACACCGCGTGGGGCGCCGACTGGCCGTCCGCCTCGACCGTCGTCCCGCCGCTCTACGACGGACGCGGCATCGCCGACGGTGCGCAGAACTACTCGCAGGTCAACGACCCCAAGGTGAACGCCGACATCGACGCGGCGAACAAGATCACCGACCCGGTCAAGGCCGCGGCCGCCTGGGAGAAGATCGACGAGTACCTCGTGAAGGACCTCGTCTCCTTCGTCCCGACCGCGTACTACAAGCAGACCCAGATCGCCGGTTCCAAGGTCGGCGGCCTCGTCTACGACGACGTCATCGGCGGCGTCGACCCGCGTCGCCTGTTCGTCAAGTAACCGCCGTCCGTCCGGCACCCGTTGCGTCCGTCCCCCTCCGGGGCGACGCACCGGGTGCCGGGCGGCCCGCCGACGTCAGAGAGCTGCCCCTGTCATGCTGCGCTTCCTCGTCCGCCGGACCCTCGGCGCCGTCGTCATCCTGTTCCTGCTGAGCATCGTCACGTTCCTGCTGTTCTTCGGGATGCCACGCGACCCGGGGCTGCTGATGTGCGGCAAGACCTGCAACCCGACCAGCCTCGCGAACATCCACCACGTGCTCGGCCTCGACAAGCCGATCAGCACGCAGTACGGGATCTTCCTCAAGAACCTCGTCATGGGCAGCAACGGCTTCGCCCAAGGGCCCTGCCCCGCCCCGTGCTTCGGGTACTCGTACCACACCAACGACCAGGTCTGGGCCACGCTGATCGACCGGCTGCCCACCACCATCTCGCTCACCCTCGGCGGCGCCTTCTTCTTCCTGCTCATCGGCCTCGGCACCGGCCTGCTCGCCGCCTGGAAGCGCGGCACGATCATCGACAAGACGGCCACGGCCGGGGCGATGGTGCTCAGTTCGATGCAGATCTACTTCCTGGGACCACTGGCCCTGGCCCTGCTCGTCTACCAGACCCACATCTTCGAGAAGCCGGCCTACAACAACTTCACCGCGAACCCGGTCAGCTGGTTCTCGGGGCTGATCATCCCCTGGGTGGTGCTGTCCACGATCTTCGCCGCGCAGTACACCCGTATGGCGCGCTCGGCGATGATCGAACAGCTCCAGGAGGAACACGTCCGTACGGCCAAGGCGAAGGGCATGTCCCGCAGATACGTCTTCTTCCGCTACGCCTGGCGCGGTTCGCTGATCCCCATCGTCACCATCTTCGGCATCGACCTGGGCGCACTGCTCGGCGGCGCCATCATCACCGAGTACACCTTCAGCCTGCCGGGCCTCGGCAACCTCGCGGTCCAGGCGGTGTTCTTCAGCGACCTGCCGCTGCTGCTGGGCGTGATGATCTTCTCCGCCACCATGATCCTCCTCTTCAACATCATCGTCGACGCCTGCTACGCCTTCATCGACCCGCGCGTGCGGCTGGCCTAGGAGCACTCGTGACCACATTGACCAAGGAAGCCGGAGCTCCCTCGCCGGCCGACGCGGGTGCCTTTCTCTCGGTGCGGGACCTGCATGTCAGCTTCAAGACCGAGGACGGCGTCATCCGTGCCGTCGACGGTCTCTCCTTCGACGTCGAACGCGGCAAGACGCTGGGCATCGTGGGGGAGTCGGGCTCCGGCAAGTCGGTCACCAACCTGACGATCCTCGGCCTGCACAACCCGATGTTCACCACCGTCGAGGGCGAAATCCTCCTGGACGGCCAGGAGTTGACCACGGCCCGCGAGTCCGAGATGGAGAAGCTGCGCGGCAACAAGGTCGCCATGATCTTCCAGGACCCGCTGACCGCGCTCTCCCCGTACTACACGGTGGGCCGCCAGATCGCCGAGCCGTACATGAAGCACCTGGGCGCCTCGAAGAAGGTCGCCTGGGCACGCGCGGTGGAGATGCTCGGCAAGGTCGGCATCCCCAACCCGAAGGAACGGGCGAAGGACTACCCGCACCAGTTCTCCGGCGGTATGCGCCAGCGCGCGATGATCGCCATGGCCCTGGTCTGCGACCCGGACCTGCTGATCGCCGACGAGCCGACGACGGCCCTCGACGTGACAGTCCAGGCCCAGATCCTCGACCTCCTGAAGGACCTCCAGCAGGAGTTCGGCTCCGGGATCGTCTTCATCACGCACGACCTCGGCGTGATCGCCGACATGGCCGACGACATCATGGTGATGTACGCGGGCAACGCGGTGGAGCGCGGCTCGACGAACGAGGTCCTGCGCTCACCCCAACACCCCTACACCTGGGGCCTGTTGAACTCCATGCCCCGCCTGGACTCGGACCTCAGCGCGCCGCTGGACCCGATCCCCGGCGCCCCGCCGTCCCTCCTGAACCCGCCCTCGGGCTGCCGCTTCCACCCCCGCTGCACCTTCCAGGACCGGGTCGGCGGCACCCGCTGTGTCACCGAACGCCCGCTGCTCGCCCCCGACCGCGCCTCGGCCTGCCACCTCACGGCGGACCAGAAGCGCAGCATCTTCATCGAAGAGATCAAGCCCCGACTGGGCTAGGAGGAGACGTCATGACAGAGGACCTCGTCCTGCCCGCCCCGCGCGACGCGGTACCGGAAGCCTCCGGCGACCCGTTGCTGGTGGTGAAGGGCCTGACCAAACACTTCCCGGTGAAGGGCGGTTTCCCGATCCGCCGTACGGTCGGCGCCGTCCAGGCCGTCGACGGCATCGATCTGAGCGTGCACGTGGGGGAGAGCTTCGGCCTGGTGGGGGAGTCGGGCTGCGGCAAGTCCACGACGGGCCGGCTGATCACGCGCCTGCTGGAGCCGAGCGCGGGCAGCATCACCTACCGCGGCCAGGACATCACCCACGCCTCCCGCAGGCAACTGGCCCCGATCCGCTCCGAGATCCAGATGATCTTCCAGGACCCGTACTCGTCGCTGAACCCGCGGCAGACGGTCGGAAAGATCATCTCGGGGCCGATGGAGATCAACGACATCCAGCCGGAGGGCGGCCGCGAGAAACGGGTCCGCGAACTCCTGGAGATCGTCGGCCTCAACCCCGAGCACTACAACCGCTTCCCGCACGAGTTCTCCGGCGGCCAGCGCCAACGCATCGGTGTGGCAAGGGCGTTGGCCCTCGAACCCAAACTGATCATCGCGGACGAACCGGTGTCGGCCCTGGACGTCTCGATCCAGGCCCAGGTGGTGAACCTCCTCCAAGAGGTCCAGAAGGAACTCGGCATCGCGTTCCTGTTCATCGCCCACGACCTCGCGGTCGTACGACACTTCTCGCACCGCGTGGCGGTCATGTACCTCGGCAAGATCATCGAGGTGGGCGACCGCGACTCCATCTACACCCGCCCCCGGCACCCGTACACCCACGCCCTGCTGTCCGCGGTGCCCGAGGTGAACCTCGGCGACAACGAAACGGCCGGCCGTGAACGCATCCGCCTCGCGGGCGACGTACCCTCCCCGATCAACCCTCCCACCGGCTGCCGCTTCCGCACCCGCTGCTGGAAGGCCCAGGACAAGTGCGCGACCGAGGAACCACCCCTCATCCAGATCGAGGGCAACCGCCCCGCCCACCTGACGGCCTGCCACTTCCCGGAAGAACCGACGATCGAGAACCGGGGCGAGGACATCGTGCTGGACCCGGCGTTGGCCGCGCTGGAGGAGTCGCTGGAGGAGTAGGAAGTCGCTCTGGCCCCGAGCTACGAAGTGACCGTTGGGCCGCCCGCTTCTTGGTCAGTGTCGGGATTGCGGGAGCCGAGTAAAGGGCGCTCCCTGCGGTCGCGTCGGCTGCGCCGATTCCGCTCCGCTCCACCCTTGACTCGTCTCCCTCAATCCCGTTTGAGAAGCGAGCGGGCGGCCCCGAGGGATGGGTGGCCAGGCAAGAATCCCCGTGCCTGTACCGCGTTCCGGCCCGGCGTGTGGGGACGCGCTCGCGTCTCGCCAGCACGCCGGGCCGGCTCAGCGGCCAACGGTGGGTGGGCGGATGAGTGGATGGGCGGACGAGTGGATGGGTGGTTGCGGGAAGCCGGGGGTAAATCTAACCACCGTGGCGGGCTGTGACCGGTTAGAGATAGACACAGCTTCCAGAGAGACCAGGGCGGGGCGGAGCCGGGGCGAGTGCGACGCGTTGACGTCTCGCCCGCACGCCGGGTCGGCTCAGCGGCCAACGGTGAGTGGTGAGTGGTGGGTGGTGAGTGGGGAGTGTGGTTGGGGACTGGTACCCGTCCCGCCCGTCCTTCCCTGCTGGGCTTCCCTCTCCACTCTCCGCAGCCTCTGTCCCTTTCTAACCGGTAAAGGGTGGTGACGGTGGTTAGATTTACCCCCGGCTTCCAGCACCTACCCACCCGGGGTGGGCCGCTCAAGCCGAGGCCGCGTGCGGGCCGGACCGCAGCACGCCCCCCTGCACTCCCCACCACCACGCTTCCCATCCCACCGGCGGGTAGCCGCTGAGCCAGCCCGGCGTGCAGGCGAGACGCGAGCGCGTCCCTTCGCACCGGCCGGCAACACGGTTCAGGCAAGGGGGTCCCTACCTGGCCACCCGTTCCTCCGGGCCGCTCGCTCGCTTCTGAAACGGGCTGGAGCGGACCGAGTCAAGGGTGGAGCGGAGCGGAATCGGCGTAGCCGACGCGACCGCAGGGAGCGCCCTTTACTCGGGCCGTGGAAGCACGACACTGGCCAAGAAGCGAGTGGCCCAACGTCCACTGGGAAACGCCCTAGGTGTAGCTGCCCTGATTGCCCACAGCTTCAGCCACGGTGATGATTTCAGGGCTGGCAGGGGTCAACACCCCTCGTCCCCAGTCGCCATACCGCTCGACCACGACGAACCCGGCCTCGCCGAGGAAGTCGTCCAGCGCCCCGGTGTCGAGGAATCGCAGGGTGGTCCGGTCGACCTGCGGCCGTTCCCACAGGGTCCCGTCAAAGGTCTCGGTGAACGTGACCCGATCGCCGGCAGGTGACACGGACTCGACCTCGTGCCATACGCGTACGACCCCGCCACGCCCGTCGGGAATCTCCCGTACTCGGTCCGGCGTCCACGTCTCCCACGCCCGGGCCCCCGGATTCCGCGTCTCGAACACGAACCGCCCGCCGGACACGAGAGCGGCACGTACGGCACGTAGAGCGAGGCGCAACTCCTCGTCGCCGAGCAGCACTTGGAAGGCGTGGCCGGTCATGACGGCGAGGTCGAACTCGCCGTGCCACTCGCGTGCCTGTAGATCTCCGAGCACCCACTCGACGCCGGGTTCATGAGCCCGCGCCTGCACCAGCATCGCGGCGGCGGGATCGAGCCCCATGAGCCGCCCCCGGTGCCCCTCCCTCCGGGCCCGTCCGAGCAACCGCCCGGTACCGCACCCGACATCGAGCACGGAGCCGGCGGACCTGACCAGCCCGAGGCAGAAGTCGTCGCCGGGTCCCCACGGGTTGAGGGTGTCGTACAGCGCTGCGAGCGAGGGATCCGCGAACGAACGATCAACCATCGCGGCAGTGTGTCACGGGAGGAGGGTCCACCCGCCCGCTCGTGGCGAAGGCCCGCGCCTGGGTGGGCGCGGGCCTTCGTCCCCTGGATCGGACATTCATGGGCTCGGGTCAATGGGCCGGTGAAAGTCCGTTCCTGAAGGGGGCGGCTGACTAAAGGGGTGTGTCAGGCCGCCGCCTCGGGGTCCTTGGAGAGACGGGGTGCCGGAACGGTGTCCGCCGTCTCGGGGTAGTGGCATGCGGTCAGGTGGCCGGGCTTGTTGCCCTCGACCTGTACCAGCGGCGGAGCCTCCGTCGCGCACTTCTCCGTCGCCTTCCAGCAACGGGTACGGAAACGGCAGCCCGTGGGCGGGTTGATCGGCGACGGCACGTCACCGACCAGCCGGATACGCTCCCGGGCGGGCGTCTCGTCCACCGTGGCCTCGGGCACGGCGGACAACAGGGCCCGCGTATAGGGGTGACGCGGGTTGCCGTACAGGTCGTCGCGGTCGGCGATCTCCACGATCTTGCCGAGGTACATTACCGCGACTCGCTGTGAGAAGTGCCGGACGATCGCCAGGTCGTGGGCGATGAACACGAACGCGATGCCGAGTTCCTTCTGGACCTTCTGGAGCAGGTTCACGACCTGCGCCTGGATCGAGACGTCCAGGGCCGACACCGGTTCGTCCGCGACGATCAGCTTCGGTTCGAGGGCCAACGCGCGGGCGACACCGATGCGTTGGCGCTGGCCGCCGGAGAACTCGTGCGGGAATCGGTTGTAGTGCTCGGGGTTGAGACCGACGATCTCCAGCAGCTCACGGACGCGGGCCTCGCGGCCGCCGGCCGGGTTGATGTTGTTGATCTCCATCGGGCCGGCCACGATCTTGCCGACCGTCTGCCGCGGGTTCAGCGAGGCGTACGGGTCCTGGAAGATCATCTGGATCTCGGACCGGATGGGCGCCAGCTGCTTGCGGCCCGCGTGGGTGATGTCCTGGCCGCGGTAGGAGACCTTGCCGCCGGTCGGCTCCAGCAGGCGCGTGATCAGCCGGCCCGTCGTGGACTTGCCGCAGCCCGACTCGCCGACCAGGCCCAGGCTCTCGCCCTCACCGACCTGGAAGTCCAGCCCGTCGACCGCCTGCACGGCACCGACCGTACGCCGGATCGGGAAACCGCCCTTGATCGGGAAGTGTTTGGTCAGCCCGCTGACGTCCAGGAGGGGGTTCGCGTTGCTCATGATGGGAAGTCCCGTTTCTAGTACGTCAGTTGTGCTGGGCTACGGCGAGAAGGTCGGCGAAGAGTTCCTGGCGCTGTGCGGTGGTGAGGTGGCAGGCGGAGCCCCGGCCGTCGACCACCTCCAGCACGGGCCGCTCGCTGGAGCACAGTCCGCCCTCGACCTTCTCGGCGAAGGTGCAGCGCGGGTGGAAGCGGCAGCCGGACGGCGGATTGAGCAGCGAGGGCGGCGAGCCCGGGATCGGCATCAGCGGTACGTCGACCGGTCCTTCGAGGCTCGGCATGGAGCTGAGCAGACCGAGCGTGTAGGGGTGCTGCGGGTCCGTCAGCACCTCCTTCTTGGTGCCGCGCTCCACGCACCGGCCGCCGTACATCACGAGGACGTCGTCGGCGATGTCGGCGATCACGCCGAGGTCGTGCGTGATGAACACGATGGCCGTGCCGAACTCCTGCTGGAGGTCCTTCAGCAGGTCCATGATCTGGGCCTGGACCGTCACGTCGAGGGCGGTGGTCGGCTCGTCGGCGATCAGCAGTTCCGGGTCGCAGACCAGGGCCATGGCGATCATCGCGCGCTGGCGCATACCGCCCGAGAACAGGTGCGGGTAGTCGTCCACCCGGACCTCGGGCTGGGGGATCCCGACCCGCTTCAGCATCTCGATCGCCCGCTCGCGGGACTCCTTCTTGGAGGCGCCGGTGTGCTTGCGGTACACCTCGCTGATCTGCTTGCCGACCGTGTGGTACGGCGACAGCGAGGCCAGCGCGTCCTGGAAGATCATGGACATCTTGTTGCCGCGCAGCCGCTCCAGTTCCCGCTCGGTCGCGGTGAGCAACTCCTTGTCGTCGAGCAGGATCTCGCCCTCGATCGCCGTAAGGTCGCGGTCGTGCAGACCCAGGATCGTCAGGTTGGTGACGGACTTGCCGGAGCCCGACTCACCGACGATGCCGAGCGTCTTGCCCTTGGCGAGGTCGAAGGAGAGCCCGTCGACGGCCTTGACGATGCCGTCCTCGGTGGAGAAGTGGACTTTGAGATCCCTGACGGAGAGGAAGGGCTGCTGATCGGTGCTCGTCACGGAGACGCTCCTGGGGGCGATGCGGGGGGTAGGGGGTACGGGCGGAGGGTCAGGCGAGCCGGATCCGCGGGTCGATGAAGGCGTAGGCGGCGTCGACGATGATGTTGAAGAACACGATCGCGGCGGCCGCCAGCACGGTGACGCCGAGCAGCATCGGGAGGTCGCTCTGGATGACGGAGATCACCGCGAGCCGGCCGATGCCCTGGAGGCTGAAGACCTGCTCGGTGATGATCGCGCCGCCGATCAGCGTGCCCAGGTCGATGCCGAACACCGTGACGATCGGGCCCATGGCACCGCGCCAGGCGAAGCGCAGGAAGACGTTCGCACGCGAGAGGCCCTTGGCGCGGGCGGTCCGGACGTAGTCCTCGCTGAGCTGCTCGACCAGTTGGGAGCGGGCCATGCGGGTGTAGTTGGCGGTGAAGATGATCGACAGCACCAGCCACGGCAGCAGCAGGCCGGAGAACCACGAGACGGGGTTCTCGGTCAGCGGCGTGTACGAGGGCTGGTCGAGGATGCCCGTCTTGAAGACCAGGAAGTACAGCGCGATGTAGCCGACGAAGTAGATCTGGAGCGAGGAGCCCAGCAGCGACGCCGAGGTCGCGAACTTGTCCAGGAACTTGCCCTGCTTCAACGCCGCGATCATGCCCGTGCCGACACCGAAGATCAGGAAGATGACGGCCGAACCGAAGGCGAGCGAGAGGGTCAGCGGCAGGCGGTCCATGATCGTGCCGAAGACGGGCTCGTTGTTGGCGAAGGAGTAGCCGAGGCACGGAGCGTTGCACATTCCGAAGCCGCTGTAGTCCCGCCCGACGAAGATCCCCTTCAGCCAGTACCAGTACTGCACCGGGATCGGATGGTCGATGCCCAGGTTGTGCCGGATCTGCGCGAGCGAGGCCGGCGTGCAGTTCTTGCCGCAGGACATCATGGCCGGGTCACGCGGGACGGCGTAGAAGAGCCAGAAGGTGATGGCGCTGATGATCAGCAGAATGACCAGCGCGCCGATCGTACGGCGGACAAGGAAGCGGAACATGGGGTCAGGACTCTCCGGGCGAGGCGCCGTTGCCGGGGCGTGAGGGGTGAGGGGCCGGTGGGGGGCGGCCCGGTGAGGCCGCCCCCTGGTGGCGTGTGGCGCCTACGCCTTGGCGTAGAGCCTCGTGAGCGCGAGGCCGGTGTTTCCGGCGTCGTAGACGAAGCCGCCGAGCTTCGAGCCGTGCATCCAGTTGCGGATGGCGTGGTAGTCCGGGACGCAGGCCGCGAGCTCCATGACCTGCTTGTCGATGGCGCCCCAGGCCTTGTTGGCCGCGTCCGCGTCGGTGATCAGGGACGCGGCCGCGATCGCCTTGTCGACGCCGGTGTCCTTCAGCTGGGCGTAGTTGCTGCGGCCGTCGCCGATGTTGGCGCCGTCCCAGCAGGGGTAGAAGACCGAGTAGCCGCCCGGCCAGTCGGGGCTCCAGCCGGCCGCGAACAGGTCGTACGTGTTGTCGATCTTGCCGATCTGGGTGTAGAAGGTCGACTTGTCGATCTGCTTGTTGACGACCGTGAAGCCGGCCGCCTCCAGCGCGTTCTTGATCGCCACGGCCTGCTTCACCGCGTTGTCCGACGTCTGGTAGGCGATGACCAGCTTCTGACCGACCTTGCCGGCCTCCTTGAGGAGGGCCTTGGCCTTGACCGGGTCGCCGCCGGGCTTCGTGGTCTTGCCGTAGAGGTCGAACTCCACGTAACCGGGCGTCACCGGGGAGAAGATGGTGGTCGCGATCTCGCTGGTGGACGCGCCACCGCGGATGGTCTGCAACTGCTGGTTCGGCCAGGCGTAGTTGATGGCCTGGCGGACCTTGACGTCCGTGATCCGGGTGGTGTTGATCGGCCAGTAGTAGGTGACCGTGTCGACCGCGGTGAGCACCCGCTGCTTGAGCTTCGCGTTGGTGAGGACCGTGGCGATCCGCTCGGGGGCGATCTCGTTGAAGATCGACATCGTGTACTGGTCGTTGCCCTTGTCCGCTATGTAGCGGTCGGTCGAGGCCAGCAGTTCGAAGCCGAACTGGAAGAGGTACTTGTCCGGGTAGGCGTTGCGGATCGGGTCCGTCGCCGCGTCCCAGTGCTCGTTGCGGGTGTACGTCAGCGACTTGCCGACGTCACGGGCGGAGATCTTGTACGGGCCGCAGGAGAACGGCTGCTTGTCGTACTTCTCCTTGGTGTCCTTCGACTTCTTCACGAAGGAGTACGCCCGCTCGGCCAGCGTGAAGTTGAAGTCACCACGGGCCTCGCTGAGGCGGAAGGTGATGGTCTTGCCGTCGACCTCGATGGAGTCGAGGCTCTTGCCGTCGTAGGGGCCCTTGTACTTGTCGCCGCCCACCAGGAACTGCTGGACGTAGCGCGGACCCTCGGTGACGAAGGAGGCGAAGAGGCGCTCGAAGGTGTGCCGGACGTCGTCCATGGAGAGGTCGGAGCCGTCCTCCCACTTGATGCCGTCCTTGATGGTGAACGACCAGGTCTTGCCGCCGTCCTTGGCCGTGCCCGCGTCCGTGGCGACGTCGCCGACCAGGGTGGCGCCGCCCTTGGAGTCGAGCTTGTAGCCGGTCAGGCCGCGCATGATCGGCGTGGTGATGAGGATCTCGGTGGAGACGTAGATCTGCGCCGGGTCGAGGTGGTCCATGTCGAACTGGTCGAGCCCGTAGATCGTCCCGCCCTTGACCGCGCCGGCGACCTCGGGCGCGGGGCCCGTCGAGTCGGCCTTGGTGCCGACCTCGATCTTGCTCTGCTTGGCCTTGCTGACCGAGGGGACCTTGCTGTTCGAGGTCGAGTTGCCGCCGCCACAGGCGGTCAGCACCGAGCTCGACGCGGCCACCACGCCGGTGGCGATCATGAAGTTTCTACGGGAAAAAGACACAGTAACCCTGCCTTACGGGTGGGACGGGACCAGCCGGACGACATTGACCGGGCCGGAGATGAGAGATGGTCAGCGCTTGGACTTCGGGTCGAGCGCGTCGCGCGCCGAGTCGCCGAGCAGGTTGAACGCCAGGACGAAGATCACCATGGCCAGGCCCGGGAAGAGCATGAAGGTGAAGTCCTGGGTGTAGAACTGGGCGCCCCGCTGGATCATGACGCCCCAGTCGGGGGTCGGGTCGATCATGCCGACACCGAGAAAGGCGAAGCCCGCCTCAGCGGTCACGTAGGCCGGGAGCATGAGCGTGGACTGGATCAGGATCGGGGTCCACAGGTTGGGCAGCAGTTCCTTGAACACGATGCGCGCCGGCGACGCCCCGGTCACCTTGGCGGCCTCGACGAACTCGCGCTCGCGCAGACCGAGTACCTGGCCGCGCAGCAGGCGGGCGATCGACGCCCAGCCGAAGAAGGACATCATGATGATGAGCGCGGTGGCCCGCAGCCAGGTCGGGATGTTGTCGTCGGCGGCGACGAAGAGCCCGAACACCACCGGCATGAAGGCGATGATGAACAGCGTCGAGGGGATCGACAGCACGATGTCGATGATCCGGCCGACGAAGTAGTCCGTCTTGCCGCCCAGGTAGCCCGCGGTCACGCCGACCACGACGCCGACGACGGTGGTGATCAGGGTGGCGGCCAGGGCGATGCCCAGCGAGGTCCGGATGCCGTAGATCAGGAAGGTGAAGACGTCGCGGCCCAGCTGCGGCTCGATGCCGAACCAGAACTGCGAGCTCATGCCGCCGTTGGGACCCGCCGGGTACGAGAAGGCGTCGAGCAGACCCGGGTCCTGGCTCGCGTACGTCGTGTACGGATCTTTGCCGTAGAGCTTGGATATCAGCGGTGCGGCGAGCGCGATCGCGAAGAAGAAGATCACGATGATCGCCGATATGACGCCCGTACGGTCCCGTTTGAAACGGCGCCACGCGAGCTGACCCGGGGACCGGCTCTCGTTGGCCTTCGAGGCGGGAGAAGTGATCGACTTCTCAAGGCTCTCGTCGGTTACTTCGAGCGGGACCGCGGATGAGGTTGGGGGGATCATGCTGCTCCTGGCCCAAGGGGGTCTGATGAGACTCCGCAGGGCACTCCCCTACGGGCTACGCCGGACTTTTTCAACGCAATTCATGCAAGGTCAATAAAATCTGGACCGACTTGGGTTTCTCTTTACCTTCTTTACTCCCTCTTGGTCAGTCCGTAGCTACGCGGGTAGCATGCCGTGATCGATCCGTGCTTTATATCGGGCCAACTGCGCTAAACGGGCAATGAGTTCGTTATGCGGACGCCTCTGTATCGGAATGCGTACACCGGGGCGTCACAATCCAACGGTTCCGCATCGCTTCGCGGTGATCCATTGTGCGCTACACCGAAGATCCTCTGAACGGACGTCAGGGTCCCTCGAAAGGGTGGGCCCGCAGGCGATGTGCACCTTTTCAGTCGATATTGACCGGTAACGGATCGGCATGGATCGGCTTTCCTGAGGAGGCACTCGATGCGTGGAGCCACGCACGCCAAATGGGCCGCTTGCGCGGCGGCGGTAGCCCTCGCGGCGACCGCCTGTGGGGGCGGCGACAGCAGTAGCGGCGGCGGCGGTGGTGACGGCAGCGCGGTGCTCAGCGCCTCCTGGGGTGACCCGCAGAACCCGTTGGAGCCGGCCAACACCAACGAGGTGCAGGGCGGCAAGGTCCTCGACATGGTCTTCCGCGGGCTGAAGCGGTACGACCCGAAGTCCGGCAAGGCCGAGGACATGCTCGCCGACAAGATCGAGACCACGGACTCGCAGAACTTCACGGTCACCGTCAAGAGCGGCTGGAAGTTCAGCAACGGCGAGGCCGTCACCGCGAAGTCGTTCGTGGACGCGTGGAACTACGGGGCGAGCCTGAAGAACAACCAGAAGAACGCGTACTTCTTCGGGTACATCGACGGCTACGACAAGGTCCACCCCGACAGCGGCTCGCAGAGCGCCACCACCCTCACCGGGCTCAAGGTGACCGGCACGGACACCTTCACCATCAAGCTCACCCAGAAGTTCTCGACCTTCCCGGACACCCTCGGCTACGCGGCCTACTCGCCGCTGCCGTCGACGTTCTTCTCGGACCACGCGGCCTGGCTGAAGAAGCCGGTCGGGAACGGGCCGTACACCATCTCGTCGTACACCAAGGGCTCGCAGATGCAGCTCAAGAAGTGGGACGGGTACACCGGGACGGACAAGGCGCAGAACGGTGGCGTGACCCTCAAGGTCTACACCGACAACAACACCGCCTACACCGACCTGATGGCCGGCAACCTCGACCTCGTCGACGACATCCCCGCCTCGCAGCTCAAGAACGTCAAGAGCGACCTCGGCGGCCGGTACATCAACACGCCCGCAGGCATCATCCAGACCCTCGCGTTCCCGTACTACGACAAGAACTGGAACAAGAGCGGCTCCGAGAAGGTCCGCACGGGCCTGTCCATGGCGATCAACCGGGACCAGATCACCAACACGATCTTCCAGAAGACCCGCACCCCGGCCACCGACTGGACCTCACCGGTGCTCGGCACCGAGGGCGGCTTCCAGGACGGGCTGTGCGGGGACGCCTGCAAGTACAACCCCACCGAGGCGAAGAAGCTCGTCCAGGAGGGCGGCGGCATCCCCGGCGGCCAGGTCAAGATCACGTACAACGCGGACACGGGCTCGCACAAGGAGTGGGTGGACGCGGTGTGCAACTCCATCAACAACGCGCTCGGCAACGACAAGGCGTGCGTCGGCAACCCGGTCGGCACCTTCGCCGACTTCAGGAACCAGATCGGCCAGCACAAGATGACCGGGCCGTTCCGCGCCGGGTGGCAGATGGACTACCCGCTCATCCAGAACTTCCTTCAGCCGCTGTACTACACCAAGGCCTCCTCCAACGACGGCCTGTGGTCCAACAAGGACTTCGACAAGCTCGTGAACCAGGCCAACGCGGAGACGGACACGAGCAAGGCGATCAAGCTCTTCCAGCAGGCCGAGGGCGTCGTCCGGGACAACATGGCCGCCATCCCGCTCTGGTACCAGAACGGCAGCGCGGGCTACTCCGACCGGCTCTCCAACGTGGCTCTGAACCCGTTCAGCGTCCCCGTCTACAACGAGATCAAGGTCAGCTGAGCCGCACCGGGGGCGGGTTCACGAGCGCCCGCCCCCACGATCCCCGGAGCCCCCATGGGACGGTACGTAATCCGGCGTCTGCTACAGATGATCCCGGTCTTCATCGGCGCCACACTGTTGATCTTCCTGATGGTGAACGTGATGGGCGACCCCATCGCGGGCCTGTGCGGCGACCGGCAGTGCGACCCGGCGACGGCCGCCCAGCTGAAGCGGGAGTTCGGCCTCGACAAGCCCGTGTGGCAGCAGTACCTGACCTACATGGGGAACGTCTTCACCGGTGACTTCGGGACGGCGTTCAACGGCCAGAAGGTCACCGAGCTGATGGCGACCGCGTTCCCGGTCACCATCCGGCTGACCCTGGTGGCGATCGTCATCGAGGTCGTCGTCGGCATCGCGCTCGGCGTGATCACCGGCCTCAAGCGCGGCCGGCCGATCGACACCGGCGTGCTGCTGCTCACCCTCGTCGTCATCTCCATCCCGACCTTCGTCACCGGCTTGCTGCTGCAACTGCTCCTCGGCGTCGAATGGGGCTGGATCAAACCGTCCGTCTCACCGGAGGCGACCTTCAGCGAACTGATCGTCCCCGGGCTGGTGTTGGCCTCGGTCTCCCTCGCGTACGTGACCCGGCTGACCCGGACGTCCATCGCGGAGAACCGGCGCTCCGACTACGTCCGTACGGCCGTCGCGAAGGGCCTGCCGAGACGCCGGGTGATCGTCCGCCACCTTCTCCGCAACTCCCTCATCCCCGTGGTCACCTTCATCGGCACCGACATCGGGGCCCTGATGGGCGGTGCGATCGTCACCGAGCGGATCTTCAACATCCACGGCGTCGGCTTCCAGCTCTACCAGGGGATCGTGCGCCAGAACACGCAGACCGTGGTCGGCTTCGTGACCGTCCTCGTCCTGGTCTTCCTGGTCGCGAATCTTCTCGTCGACCTCCTCTACGCCGTACTCGACCCGAGGATCCGCTATGCCTGAGCAGCCGTTCGAACCGGAGCGCGCCATCGCCGGCACCGGCATGGGCGGCCCGATGGACCTCGCGACGAGCGAGGCGGAAACCCTGGAGAAGACACCCGGAGGGCCAGAAGGAACAGGCCCCGCCGGCAAACCCCGTTCCCTCTGGTCCGACGCCTGGCGCGACCTGCGCCGCAACCCCGTCTTCATCATCTCCGCGCTCGTCATCCTCTTCCTGGTGGTCATCTCCCTCTGGCCCTCCCTGATCGCCTCGGGCAACCCCCTCAAGTGCGACCTCGCCAAGGCCCAGGAGGGCTCCCAGCCGGGCCACCCCTTCGGCTACGACGGCCAGGGCTGCGACGTCTACACGCGCACGGTCTACGGGACCCGTACGTCGGTGACGGTGGGCGTGCTCGCCACGCTGGGGGTGGCGTTCTTCGGATCGGTGTTGGGCGGCCTGGCCGGCTTCTTCGGCGGGGTCTGGGACTCGATCCTGTCCCGGGTCACGGACATCTTCTTCGCGATCCCGGTGGTCCTGGGCGGCCTTGTGCTCCTGTCCGTGGTGACGAGCAACACGGTCTGGCCGGTCATCGGCTTCATGGTCCTGCTCGGCTGGCCGCAGATCTCCCGCATCGCCCGGGGCTCGGTCATCACCGCCAAACAGAACGACTACGTCCAGGCCGCGCGGGCCCTCGGCGCCTCCAACTCCCGCCTCCTGCTACGCCACATCACCCCGAACGCGGTCGCCCCGGTGATCGTCGTCGCCACGATCGCCCTGGGCACCTACATCTCGCTGGAGGCGACCCTGTCGTACCTCGGGGTGGGCCTGAAGCCCCCCACGGTCAGCTGGGGCATCGACATCTCGGCCGCGTCCCAGTACATCCGCAACGCCCCCCACATGCTCCTCTGGCCCGCCGGCGCCCTGGCGATCACCGTCCTCGCGTTCATCATGCTCGGCGACGCGGTACGCGACGCCCTCGACCCGAAGCTGAGGTGACGGCACGGTGGCGCTTCAAGTGCGGTGTGCGCGACGGGAGTTGCGGGGTGGGACGGCCGCCCTGCGCGTCCGACACCGGCCGCGCGGCGGGCGGGCGGTCACGGCACCGCCGTCCCTCGTACGCGGCGGGCTCGGGGTCGCGGAGAGGCCGCTGCGCAGCCCCGGCGACCTGGCCGACGGGCGAGCGACCGGCGACCGGGACACCCTTCCTGCTCGGCGGCGCGGAGCCGGGGTGAGGGCGTGACGGTGCTGGAGCTGAGCGGTCCGGTTCGGGGGCCCCGGGCCCCTGCCGGGGTGCGGGCGGTGGAAGCGGGTGCGCCGTCTGCCTGGTACGCCTCGGCTGCGTCGACGGGCCGTCGTGTCCGCGTTCTTCCTGCTCGGCGATCCGGTGTACGGCGCCCTCGATCCGGAGTCGAAGGTGACGGCGTGATGGTGTCGAAGCCGTGTGGGCCAGGGTGCTGGGCCCTTGCCGGGAGGCGGGTACGAGCCGTCGACGCGGGCGCGCCGTCCGTCCCGTCCGCCCGGTGTCTCGCGGGAGCGCCCGTGACCCCTACGCCCGTGTCCAGCACGCTCGGCGACGCGACCCGCGGCGCCCTCGATCCGAAGGTGAGGTGACCGGCGTCATGCTGCTCGAAGTGCGGGATCTGCATGTGGAGTTCAGGACCAGGGACGGGGTCGCCAAGGCCGTCAACGGGGTCAACTACAGCGTGGACGAGGGGGAGACCCTGGCCGTGCTGGGGGAGTCGGGGTCCGGGAAGTCCGTGACCGCGCAGGCCGTGATGGGGATCCTCGATGCGCCGCCGGGGAAGATCACCGGCGGGGAGATTCTCTTCCGCGGAAAGGATCTGCTGAAGTTCAAGGAAGAAGAGCGGCGCAAGGTCCGCGGTGCCGAGATGGCGATGATCTTCCAGGACGCGCTCTCCTCGCTCAACCCCGTGCTCTCCGTGGGCGATCAGCTCGGCGAGATGTTCATCGTGCACCGGGGAATGTCCCGAAAGGACGCGCGGACCAAGGCCGTTGAGCTGATGGACCGGGTGCGGATCCCGGGTGCGGCTCAGCGCGTGCGCGACTACCCGCACCAGTTCTCCGGCGGTATGCGCCAGCGCATCATGATCGCCATGGCGCTAGCTCTGGAGCCCGCGCTCATCATCGCCGACGAACCCACCACCGCCCTCGACGTCACCGTCCAGGCCCAAGTCATGGACCTGCTCGCCGAGTTGCAGCGCGAACTGCACATGGGGCTCATCCTCATCACCCACGACCTCGGAGTCGTCGCCGACGTCGCCGACAAGATCGCCGTGATGTACGCGGGCCGGATCGTCGAGTCGGCCCCCGTTCACGACATCTACAAGTCCCCGGCCCACCCGTACACGCGCGGCCTGTTGGACTCCATCCCGCGCCTGGACCAGAAGGGCCAGGAGCTCTACGCCATCAAGGGCCTGCCGCCGAACCTCATGCACATCCCGCCCGGCTGCGCCTTCAACCCCCGTTGTCCGATGGCCCAGGACGTGTGCCGGACCGACGAACCCGAGCTGTACGAGGTGGATCAACACCGGGGCAGCGCCTGCCACTTCTGGAGGGAGTGCCTCAATGGTTGAGTCGACAGCCGTAACAGGATCAACAGTTGAGCCGATCCTTGAAGTGACCGGACTCGTCAAGCACTACCCCCTGACCCAGGGCATCCTCTTCAAGAAGCAGGTCGGTGCCGTCAAGGCCGTCGACGGTGTGGACTTCACGCTCAACAGGGGAGAGACCCTCGGCATCGTCGGGGAGTCCGGCTGCGGCAAGTCGACCGTCGCCAAGATGCTGGTCAACCTTGAGCGGCCGACCGAAGGGTCGATCAAGTTCAAGGGCGAGGACATCAGCAAGATGTCCGGCCGCGCCCTGAAGGCCGCCCGGCGCAACATCCAGATGGTGTTCCAGGACCCGTACACCTCCCTCAACCCCCGTATGACGGTGGGCGACATCATCGGGGAGCCGTACGAGATCCACCCCGAGGTGGCACCGAAGGGCGACCGGCGCAAGCGGGTTCAGGATCTGCTGGACGTGGTCGGGCTCAACCCCGAGTACATCAACCGGTATCCGCACCAGTTCTCCGGCGGCCAGCGCCAACGCATCGGCATCGCAAGGGGGTTGGCGCTGCGCCCCGAGGTGATCGTCGCCGACGAACCCGTCTCCGCGCTCGACGTCTCCGTACAGGCCCAGGTCATCAACCTCCTCGACCGGCTCCAGGACGAGTTCGACCTGTCGTACATCTTCATCGCGCACGACCTGTCGATCGTCCGGCACATCTCGGACCGGGTCGGGGTCATGTACCTCGGCCGGATCGTGGAGATCGGCAAGGACGAGGAGATCTACGACCACCCGACGCACCCGTACACCCAGGCGCTGCTCTCCGCCGTACCCGTGCCCGACCCGGACGCGCGGGACCACCGGGAGCGGATCATCCTCGCGGGTGACGTGCCGTCGCCGACGAACATCCCCTCCGGGTGCCGCTTCCGCACCCGCTGCTGGAAGGCACAGGAGCGCTGCTCACTGGAGGTGCCGCTGCTCGCCGTACCCGCGGAGTTCCGGCTCGCGAGCGGGCCCGCCGCACACGACTCGGCCTGTCACTTCGCCGAGGAGAAGACGGTCGTACCGCAGGACGCGACCCCCGCGGAACCGGCGGACGATCTTGATCAGGGGGCGGAATAACCGGACAAACAGGCACCAACCGCGTTAACACACAGGCAACTCCGCCGACCCGATCTCGATATACGGACACGTCAACCTGAGTGACGTACGGCCGTGCGGGTGCCGTAAACGGACCGGGGCGCGCCATGTCGCCCCGGTCCGTTGCCGTACCTAGGCCAGCCCCAACGCCCGCTTCAGGAAGTCCACTTGGAGCAGCAGGAGATTCTCCGCGACCTGCTCCTGCGGCGTCATGTGCGTGACGCCCGACAGTGGCAGTACCTCGTGCGGGTGGCCGGCGGCCAGCAGCGCGGAGGACAGCCGCAGGGTGTGCGCGACCACCACGTTGTCGTCGGCGAGGCCGTGCACGACCATCAGTGGGCGGTGCGGGTCGGCGGGGGAGGACAGTCCGTCGTCCGTCACCAGACTTGTCTTCGCGTACGACTCCGGGTCCTTCGCCGGGTCGCCGAGGTACCGCTCCGTGTAGTGCGTGTCGTAGAGCCGCCAGTCGGTGACCGGGGCGCCCGCGATGCCCGCGTGGAAGACGTCCGGGCGGCGGAGTACAGCGAGTCCCGCGAGCCAACCCCCGTACGACCAGCCGCGAATGGCCACTCGGGAGAGGTCCAGGGGATGGCTCTTCGCGAGGTCCTGGAGGGCGTCGATCTGGTCGTCGAGGGAGAGGGTGAAGTCGCGGTGGACCGCCTTCTCCCAGGCCGGTGAACGGCCCGGGGTGCCGCGGCCGTCGGCGACGAGCACCGCGAAACCCTGGTCGGCGAACCACTGTGACGTGAGGTGCGCGTTGTGCGCTGCGACCACGCGCGGGCCGTGCGGACCGCCGTAGGGGTCCATCAGAACCGGAAGGGGACTGGTCCCGTTGTAGTCCCGTGGCATAAGCAGGGCGCACGGGACGCGCCGTGCGCCCCCCTCGGTGAACGTGATGCGCGGGGACAGACCGGGATCTTCGGCGTGCGATGCGATCGGCACCGTCTTCTTGTTCCCGCGCAGCACCCGGACCTGGGTGCCCGGCCGGTCCGGTACCGCCGAGATCAGCACGGTCACGCCCCCGGCGCGTACCGCCGAGTGCACGCCGGGTTCCAGTGAGAGGCGCTCCAGGCCGAGTTCGTTGACGCGATAGACGTGCACCTCGCCGGTCTCCGGGGTCGGCGCGTCCTCGCCCGCCGACGCGGAGATCAGCACGTTGTCGTCGGAGACGTCCAGCACCGCGCGAACGTGCAACTGCGGCCCTGTGAGCAGGCGTTCACCCACCGCGAGCACTCGCGCTCCGCCCTCGTCGGCGATCCGCACGAGCCGTCCCGAAGGGCTCCAGCACGGCACGCCAGGGAAAAGATCAAGCCAAATTGGATCTTCGTCGGCATGCACCATCCGGGTCGCCCCCGAGTCGGGCTCCACGGCGAGGAACAGCTGGCTGCGCTGGTCCCGGGCCTGCACGAGCAGCAGCGGCGCACCCGCCGCTGACCAGTGCACTCGCGCCAGATACGGGTACCGCGCCCGGTCCCAGACGACCTCCGTGCGCGTCCCGTCGAGCCCGATCACGTACAGCCGTACGTCCGCGTTGGCCGTGCCCGCCGCCGGGTACGCGACCCGCTGCGGCTCGCGCTCCGGGTGGGCCGGGTCGGCGATCCACCAGCGCTGCACGGGCGTGTCGTCCGCGCGCGCGACCAGCAGCCGGTCCGAGTCCGGCGACCACCAGAAGCCGCGCGTACGACTCATCTCCTCGGCCGCGATGAACTCGGCGAGTCCGTAGGTGACTTGCTCCGACTCCGGCTCGGCGAGCGCCCGGTCACCGTCGCCGTCGGCTCCCACGACGCGCAGGGCGCCGCCGGTGACGTAGGCGATGTGCCGTCCGTCGGGGGCCGGGCGGGGGTCGATCACCGGTCCCGGTACCGGGAGTTCGCGCGCGGTGCCGTCCCGCAGCCCGGCCGTGAAAAGCCGCCCTGACAAGGCGAAAGACGCCAACTCGGCCTCGCTGTCGGTGGCGTAGCCGACGATCCCCGCACCGCCCTCGCGGGTGCGCTCGCGGCGGGCCCGCTCGGCGGGCGAGAGGTGCTCCGAGGCGCCGCCGAGGAGGGCGCGCGGGTCGGCCGCGACGCGCTCGGTGCCGGCCGCCGGATCGAGGACCCACAGCGCGTTCGCCCGGTCCGTGCCGGACGGGGAGCGCAGGAACACGACCCGCGAACCGTCAGGTGACACGGTGAACGCGCGCGGCGCGCCGAGCGTGAACCGCTGGGTACGGGCGTGCCGTCGGGGGAAGGAGTCAGCCTCGGTCGTCATGCCCCGACCATATTGGCCATGCGCCCCCTTGTGCGGCTGTGCGCCGAGCGATGCGCGAGCGCGGATAGTTATGATCACTAGCGCTGCGTGGGTATGAACCCGCTGGCTCCTGTATGGATTTGCTCTACCGATGTGCGCTGCGGATCCACCCCATGGATCCATTGCCCCCATAGTCCGACCCCCCCCTAGTCCCTGGGATCATTGGAGGTGAGCCGCCGTGGCACTCTCGATTTCGGCGGTGGTGCTGCTGGCGATCGTCGTCTTCCTTCTGGTCAGGAAATCAGGGCTGAAGGGCGGACACGCGGTCGTCTGTGTCCTCCTCGGGTTCTATCTGGCCTCCTCGACCATCGCGCCCACGATCAGCGATCTCACGACGAACATCGCGAGCATGATCGGCAGCATCAAGTTCTGACGGCTCGCCTTTAGGGTGGGTCCATGACGGAACTGCCCTCCCCCACCCTGCGGGCGGGGGGACCCCCATCTCGCTGCGCTCGTCGTCTGCTGCTGGTGCACGCGCACCCGGACGACGAGTCGATCAACAACGGCGCGACGATGGCCAAGTACGCGGCCGAGGGTGCCCACGTGACGCTGATCACGTGCACCCTCGGAGAGCGCGGCGAGGTCATCCCGCCCGCGCTGCGGCATCTGTCGGGCGCCGGACTGGCCGAGGAGCGGGAGCGCGAGCTCACCGCCGCCATGAAGGCGCTCGGGGTCACGGACCACGGCTTCCTGGGCGGCCCCGGCAGATACCGGGACTCCGGGATGATGGGCACCTCGGACAACGACGATCCCTCCTGCTTCTGGCGGGCCGACGTCGACGAGGCCGCCGGACATCTCGTCGAGATCATTAGTGAGGTGCGTCCGCAGGTTCTCGTCACCTACGACCCCGACGGCGGCTACGGCCACCCGGACCACATCCAGGCCCACCGCGTGGCCATGCGCGCGGCCGAACTCGCCGCGGACGCAGGGCAGTCGATCGCCAAGGTCTACTGGAACCGCGTCCCCCGGACCGTCGTGGAGGAAGGCTTCGCGCGGCTGGGTGACGCGCTGCCGGAGCTGCCCTTCGCCGCATCGGCCGCCGTGGACGACGTGCCGGGAGTCGTGGACGACGGGCGGATCACCGCCGCGGTCGACGGCACCGCGTACGCCGCCGCCAAGACCGCCGCGCTGCGCGCGCACGCCACGCAGATCGAAGTGGCCCCGGAACAGCCGTATTTCGTGCTCTCCAACCATCTCGCGCAGCCTGTATTCACCACCGAGTACTACGAGTTGGTGCACGGGGTACCCGGTGGGGCGCCCGAGACCGACCTCTTCGAAGGGCTGGGCCTGTGATGAGCGCCACCAACGGCGGGAGTCTGCTCGCGCAGCCGCTGCAACGGCCGTCCGCGTTGCGGGTGTCGGCCTACCTCGGACTCTTCGTGCTCGGCGCTGTCGTCGGGGCGGCGGGGGCGCTGGTGCAGGCCGCGTGGTTCCCGGGCGGCCTGCTGCTCGCGCTCGCGGGAGCGGCCGGGGCGTTCGTCGGCGGGGCGAGAGCGACCCAGGGCCGGGGCGGTGCCGTGGCGCCCGCCGCCGGCTGGATGGTCGCCGTCATCCTGCTCACCGCCAGCCGCCCGGAAGGAGACTTCCTCTTCGGCGCGGGAGTCGGTTCCTATCTGTTCCTGCTCGGCGGGATGGCCGTAGCTGTGATCTGTGCCACGTTGGGTTTGGGGCGGCAACCAACCAGCCCTGACGTCCGACTTGGCAAGTGACGTACCACTTCGCGGTGACGCGCGCGTGCGAGTCCGGTGTGGGTTTCCCCAGCGGCCGTGGGATACCGCCAAGAAGTGGCCAGTATGGTGGTGCGCGCCGCCGAGTCGCCCGTGGGTGTCGGGCGGCGGAGCCAACCGGGAGAACCTGCCTTGAGTCGTGAAACTGACACTCCGTCCTCCGGGCCCGACGGGCGCGGCGGAGCCGCTTACCCCTCGGGGACCCCGCCGTACGGGACGCCGGCGGCTTCCGACGACCGTACGGATACGGGGCGTTCGGCCGCGCAGCCGGAGGAACGCAAGACCGAGACGACGCTGACGACCCGGATCCGGATCAACATCCCCGGTTCGCGGCCCATTCCGCCTGTCGTCGTGCGCACGCCCGTCGCGGACACCGGGTCCGGCGACGGATCCACCACCGCCGAGGTACAGCTGCCGAGTTCCGCGCTGCCCACGGGCGGCGTCGCCGAGCCGTCCACCGAACTCGCGCTGCCCGGCGCCGAGGAGAAGACGAGCGACTGGTTCGCACCCCGCAAGTCCGGCCCCGCGAAGGGCGGTCAGGGCGGTGGCGGCACCAACGGCGCCGGGATTCCCGGTGGTTCGGCCGCTGGCACCCCGAGTGCGCCCGCTGCCGGAGCGCCCGGTGCCCCCGGTGCGGGCCGGCCGGGTGCCGGTCGTCCCGGCGGTGTGGTCGGCGGCATGAACGTGACGAGCGCCGCCCGTCAGGCCGGCGCGAACGGCGGCGGTACGAACGGCGCCGGAATCGGCGGCGCCACCGGCGCCGGACCCGTCGCCCCCGGGCACGGTGGCGGCACGGGTTCCTTCGACGTGACGGAAGCACTGGCGGCCGGCAACGGGCCGCGCCCGAACGGCGGCGGCCCCAACGGCGGCCCCGGCGAACCCCGCCGCGACGACCTGCCGTACTTCTCGGACAACGGACAGCAGGGCGGTTACCCCGGGCCCAACGCCCAGGGCGGCCAGGGTGGTTACCCCGAGCCCAACGGCCAGGGCGAGCTGGGCGGCTTCCCCGGGGGCAACGGCCCCGGCGGGCGAGCCGAACAGTTCCCCGGGCCGAACGGCCAGGGCATGGGCCCCGGAGGCCCGGGCGGTCCCGGTGGTCCGGGCGGCCCCAACGGTTTCAACGGCCCGAACGGGCGCGGCGGTCCGGGTGGTCCCGAGGGCCCCGCGGGCCCGACCGGTGGTCCGGTCACCGGCAACGGCCTGATGCTCCCGCCCGGCTCCATGGGCGGCGGAGCACCGGGCGCGCCCAGCGCGCTGAGCGGTTACGCCGACGGACCTGGACCGGGCGGCACGAACGGCGCCGGTGGGCCTGGCGGTCCCGGTGGATTCGCCGGACCGGGTGGTCCTGGTGGTCCCGGCGCCCCGGGTGCGTCCTCCGGCCGGCACGGCGGCGGTCGCGGCAGGGGCCCTGCCGGTCCTGGCGCAGGCCCCGGCGGTCCCGGCGCGGGTCCTGGCGGACCGGGCACTGTCCCTGGCGGTCCCGGCATGGGACCCGGTGGCCAGGGCATGGGCCCCGGCGGCGCGAGCCTCCCTGGCATGATCCCCGGCGGCGGTCTCAGCGACGACACCGCGATCCTCACCCCGCAGAAGCCGGCCCCCGAACCCGGTGGCCCCGGCTACGGTGCCCCCGCCGACCAGGTCTCCGGACACACCGTCACCAGCGGTATGCCGGTCATCCCGGGTGCGGGGAACTCGCCGTTCGGCCCGGGCACCCACCCGGACGGACCGCTCCCGCACACGCCCCCGAAGCAGCCCGAGCCCGGTGCGGCGCAGAGCGCGCCCGCCGCGGCCAAGAACACCGGCAAGAGCGCGAAGAAAAAGAAGAAGGGCCGCAGCAAACTGGTCCTGCTCTGCGTCGGTGTGATCGTCATCGGCGGCGGCGCCTACTGCGCGGGCCTGTTGATGAACCACACCGACGTGCCCAAGGGCACCACCGTGCTCGGCCTCGACATCGGCGGCGGCACCCGTGACGACGCCGTCAAGAAGCTCGACGACGCGTTCGGCGACCGCGTGAACAAGCCGCTGAAGCTGTCGGTCGGCGGCAAGACGGTCTCGCTCAAGCCGGACCAGGCGGGGCTCCAGTTCGACACCACGGCCACCGTCAGCTCGGCCGCCACCAGCGACTACAACCCGGTCTCCGTGATCGGCTCGCTCTTCGGCCAGCACCGGGTCGTCGCCCCGGTCATGCCGGTCGACGAGGAGAAGCTGCACGCGGCCCTCTCCGACCTCGGCGGCGGCTCCGGCTCCGGCGCGGTCACCGAGGGCACGATCCAGTTCACCTCCGGCAAGGCGGTCGCCGTCTACGGCAAGGCGGGCAAGGCGATCGACGCGGCCGCGTCCACCGACGCCGTCGAGGAGGCGTACCGGACCGAGGTGGAGACCGGGACGGCCACCGCGGTGACGGTCCCGACGACCACCAAGCAGCCGACGGTCTCGAACGCCGAGGTCGACCGCGAGATGAAGGCCTTCGCGAAGCCCGCGATGTCCGCCCTCGTCACGGTCAAGACGGACACCGGCGTCACCCTGCCGCTGAGCCCGAACAAATCCCTGTGGAAGTTCCTCAGGGTGAAGGCCGTCAACGGCAAGCTCACCGACAGCCCCGACCTGGCCGCCCTCAAGACGCTCTACGGCAGCACCTTCGACGGCGTGACGATCACCCGGGCCACCGGCCAGAAGACGGCCGTCACCCCGCAGGACGTCTACGGCGCCCTGCGGCAGGCCCTGATCAGCAAGACCGACCGGGTCGGGACCATCGTCACGAACCCCAGCTAGCGCACGACGACCGAACGAGGGGCACCCGGCACCGCGCCGAGTGCCCCTTCGTCGTAGGACATCCGCCCCGCCCTATGACATCTGTCATGCGGCACACCGGACCGCCGACACTGCCGGGCACCGGCCCCCGGCGGCCACGATGGGTGGCATGACGACAACAGCGGGGACCGCGACCACGGCGGTGGTCGGGTTCGATCAGGTGAGCAAGAGCTACGGCGAGGTCCGGGCCGTCGACGGGCTGTCGCTCGTGCTGCACCCGGGGGAGACGGTGGCCCTGCTGGGGCCGAACGGGGCCGGGAAGTCGACCACCCTGGATCTGCTGCTCGGGCTCAAGCAGGCCGACCGCGGCACGGTCAGCGTCTTCGGGACCAGCCCGCGGGAGGCCATCGTCGCCGGGCGGGTGGGCGCGATGCTGCAGAGCGGCGGGCTGATGGACGAGGTCACCGTCGGTGAACTGGTCCGGCTGGCCTGCGACTTGCACCCCAAGCCGTACAAGGTCGCGGACGTCATCGCCCGTGCGGGAATCGCGCAGATCGCCGACCGCAAGGTCAACAAGCTCTCCGGCGGCCAGGCCCAGCGGGTCCGCTTCGCCCTCGCGACCGCGGGCGACAGCGACCTGATCGTCCTCGACGAGCCGACCACCGGCATGGACGTCACCGCCCGTCAGGCCTTCTGGGCCACCATGCGCGAACAGGCCGACCAGGGCCGTACGGTCCTCTTCGCCACCCACTACCTCGAAGAGGCCGACGCCATCGCGGACCGCGTGCTGGTCCTGCACCGCGGCCGGCTGCTCGCGGACGGCACCGCCGCCGAGATCAAGGCGAAGGCCGGAGCGCGCAAGGTCGCCTTCGACCTGGAGGGCGAGATCGACGAGACCCCGCTGCGGTCCCTGCCGTTCCTCACCAGCATCGACATCTCCGGCTCCACGATCCGCATCCAGTCCACCGACGCCGACGCGACCGTCCACGCGCTCTACGGCCTCGGCGTCTACCCCCGCAACCTCGAAGTCGCCGGGCTCGGCCTGGAGCAGGCCTTCGTCGCCATCACCGCCGCCGAGGAGGCCAAGCAGTCATGAACAGCCTGATCAAACTGGAACTCACCCGCGCCCTGCGCAACCGCAAGTTCCTGTTCTTCTCGGTGATCTACCCGTCGGCCCTGTTCCTGCTGATCGCGGGCAGCGCCGGCGGCACGGACAAGATCGACGGCACGGGCCTGACGGTCGCCACCTACATGATGGTCTCGATGGCCTCCTTCGGCGCCCTGACCGCCGTCCTGATGGGCAACAGCGAGCGCATCGCGAAGGAGCGGGAGAGCGGCTGGGTACGGCAGTTGAGGCTCACCACGCTGCCGGGCCGCGGCTATGTCATCGCGAAGACGGCCAGCGCCGCGGTGGTCAGCCTGCCCTCCATCATCGTCGTCTTCATCGTCGCCGCGACCGTGAAGGACGTACGGCTGGACGCCTGGCAGTGGCTCGCGCTGACCGGCGCGATCTGGGCCGGGAGCCTGGTCTTCGCGGCGCTCGGGGTGGCCATCGGGTACATGGCGAGCGGGGACGCGGTCCGGCCGATCACGATGATCACGTACTTCGGACTGTCGATGCTGGGCGGCCTGTGGATGCCCGCGACGACGTTCCCGACCTGGTTGCAGGACATCGCGAAGTGGCTGCCCACCCACGCGTACGCTGCCCTCGGTCAGGCGATCGAGCAGAGTCAGTCGCCTCATGCCAAGGACGTCACCCTCCTCGTCGTCTACTTCGCCCTGTTCGCGGGCGGGGCGGCGTGGCTGTACCGGAAGGACACGCTGAAGGCGTGAGCGCGATGACCGAGGACCCGCTGCCGGAGAAGGCCAGGGTGGAGCGGCTGATCCGGATCGGACAGCCGCCCCGCGACCGGGGCGAGGTGCTGCGCAAACTGGTGTGGATCCTGCCCTGGCTGGTCTTCCTCGGCGCACCCGTGCAGGACCTGCTGGCCGACCACCACACCACCGCGGCCACGACGGCCGGCTGGGCGGGCCTGGTGGCCTTCACCGGGATCTACCTGGCGGTCGTCTTCCGCACCATGGGCCGCCCCTACTCCGGCTGGCTCGTCGGCGCCATGGTCGCCGTGCTGTGGGTACTGGCCGTCACGCTGGCCCTCAGCCTCGGCGACTCCTGGCTCGGCCTCTTCGTGTACGTCTCCGTCACCTGCGGGGTCACCCTCCCCCTGACCGCCGCGTACTGGACGATCCCGCTGACCACCGCCGCGATGATGCTGGCGGGCTGGTTCGTCGACGACCTGGACGACGCCTGGGGCCTGTTCCTGATCGTGCTGCTGGTGGGCTATTCGATGACAGGTGTACGGCAACTCGTGCGCACGACGGTCGAGTTGCGCAAGGCCCGCGCCACGGTCGCCCAACTGGCCGCGAACGAGGAGCGGTTGAGGCTCGCCCGCGACCTGCACGACCTGCTGGGCCACTCCTTGTCTTTGATCACCCTGAAGAGCGAACTGGCCGGCCGGATGCTCCCCGACCACCCCGACAAGGCGGCCCAGCAGGTCGCCGACATCGAACAGGTCAGCCGCCAGGCCCTGGTGGACGTCCGCGAGGCCGTCACCGGCTACCGCCGCCCCCGCCTGGCCGGCGAACTCGCGGGCGCGCAGGTCGCGTTGACTGCGGCGGGCGTCATCGCGGACCTCCCCGCGGAACCGGACCTGACCGCCGTGTCCAAGGAGAGCGAGTCGGCCCTGGCCTGGGCCCTGCGCGAGGCGATCACGAACGTCGTACGGCACAGCGGCGCCCAGCGCTGCGTGGTGGAACTGGTCCGGCGCCAGACCCTGGACGGCCCGATGCTCGAACTCTCCGTCGAGGACAACGGCTCGGGCGGCTCCGGCAAGGGCCCCGGCAACGGTCTGACCGGCCTCACCGAGCGCCTGGAGAAGGCCGGCGGTTCCCTGGAGGCGACCCGCCTCAAACACGGCTTCCGGCTGGTGGCGCGGGTGCCCGCCGACGCCCCGGCCACCTCGACGGACGTAGGATCGCCCGCATGAGCCGTACGATCAAGGTCCTCCTCGCCGAGGACCAGTCGATGGTCCGCGAGGCACTGGCCGCACTGCTCGGCCTGGAGGACGACATCGAGGTCGTCGCCCAAGTGGCCCGCGGCGACGAGGTGTTGGCGACGGCACGACAGCACACCGTGGACGTGGCCCTCCTCGACATCGAGATGCCGGGCTGCACGGGCATCGAGGCGGCGGCCCAACTCCACAAGGCGCTCCCCGAGGTGAAGCTGGTCGTCCTCACGACCTTCGGCCGCCCCGGCTACCTCCGCAGCGCGATGGAAGCGGGAGCGGACGCCTTCCTGGTGAAGGACGCCCCCGCGGCCCAACTCGCCGAAGCGGTACGGAAGGTCCTCGCGGGGGAGCGGGTCATCGACCCCACGTTGGCGGCAGCGGCCCTGGCGGAGGGGGCCAACCCGCTGACCGACCGCGAGCGCGAGGTGCTGCGGGCGGCGGCGGACGGTTCGACGAACGCGGAACTGGCCAAGGCCCTTCATCTGTCCCAGGGCACGGTCCGCAACTACCTGTCGACAGCGATCCAGAAACTGGCGGTGAGGAACAGGGCGGAAGCGGTACGGATCGCGAGAGAGAAGGGCTGGCTGTAAAACGCAGGCCAGCGCAGTTCCGCCAAGGGGCGCGGGACTGTGTCGATGTGCGGCTCCGCCGCGTGGGCGCGACCAGCCACGGCGCGCCTGCACTCGCAAGACGACCGAAGCTCAACGGCGCATAGGCGAACGTCAGTTCAACATGGCCCGAGCAGATTGCGCCTGCCCCCGCACCCGATCCGCAGCAGATTCATCCACGGCCGCCACCACCCCGGCGTAAGCCTCCAACTCAGCCGCGCCGGTCAAGAAATCCCCGCGCTGCACGAGCAGTTGAGCCCGCTCATACCGCAACCGAGCCGCATGAGACGGCGACACCAACGCCAACTCCACGGCCCACAGGGCGACATCCGACCGCTCAGGCCGAGCCGCAGCCCACGCCCGGATGTTGTTGAGCACCCGCACGACCACATCGAGGGGATCGGCGGGCGTCAGCATGGAAGGTTCCAGCGAACCCCCCGTCGCCCCCGCAACCAACACCTCCGCATCACCCCCGGACAACACCCGCCCCCCATCAAAGGGATCAACCAACACCTGCTCCTCGGCCGCCCCGAACCCCACCACGAAATGCCCCGGCAAGGCGACCCCGTACACCGGCGCCCCCGCCCGCCGAGCAACCTCCATCCACACCACGGACAACAGGATCGGCAACCCCCGCCGCCGCCGAAGCACCGCGTGCAGCAGCGAGGACTCCAACCGCTGATAGTCACCGGGCGAGCCCCGGAACTCGAAACGCTCGCCCAGGAGTTGACGCAACGCGCCCGCCCAGGCGGCCGGCCCGCCGGGGCGATACGGCACCTGCCCGGCCAGCCGATCCAGCTCCACCTGGACCGAGTCGATCCCGGCGTCGTCCAACCCCCCGTCCGCCGCGGCCCCCACCAGCAGACACAACGCCGCAAGATCGGGCCGCTCGGCCCGAGCCTCCTCGGCGAACAACTGCCGTACCGCAGCGGCCCGTTCAGCCGCCGGAGGCCGGGGTGCGGGCATGGCGAACTCGAACCCGAACCCGCTCACGACGAACCTTCGCGGTAGTGGTGGTAGGCGTGATGCGCGGAGAACCCCATCCCGGAGTACAGCGCCCGTGCCCCCACGTTCTCCGCCTCGACCTGCAACCACGCGGCCGAAGCCCCCTCCTCCAACGCCCGCGAGGCCAACGCGGCCATGACGACCGACCCGAGCCCCCGCCGCCGTAGCGCCGGATCGACCTCGACCGCGGCGAACCCGGCCCACCGCCCGTCGACGACACACCGCCCGATCGCGGCGGGAGCGGCATCCGTACCCTCGCCGGGCACGGTCGCGAACCACACCGAGGGTCCGCTCCCCAGCACCTTCAGGGCCACCTCGCTCACCCCCTTGCGCTGATAGCGGGCCAGCCATGCCTCGTCGGCCGACCGGGACAGCACGACTCCGGAGGCGTCGGCGCGGTCGGCGACAGGGGCCAGGCCCCCGACCCACAGTTCAGCCGTCACCTCACGGGTCCAGCCGCGCTCTTCCAGCTCGGCGCAGAGCAGCTCCTGCGTGCCCTCGGCGCCGGTCGCGGTCTGGACGTACGCGGGCAGACCCCGGTCGCCGTACCACCGTCGTACGACGGTCAGGGCCTCGTCGAGGGGCAGGCCGGGTTCGCCGAGGGGCAGCACGGAGTTGGCGCGGCGGGTGAATCCGGCGGCGGCGCGCAGCTCCCACGCGCCGAGCCGCTCGCTCTCCACCGGCCGCCACGCGCGCGAGGAGACGTGAGCCAACTCCGGGTAGCCGGCGGACGGTCCCCGACGGCGGGCCGGAGCGGGTGGGACGACCTTGCCCGCCACCAGCGAGGATTCCGAAATACGGACGGACTCGCCACCCTTCCGTGTGATCGTCAGCACACCGCTGTCCCATGATGTGAGAACACCCACCGTGTCGGTGAACTTCTCCGTCGTGTCTTCAGCACCTGTCAAGCGCCTGACGGACACCCGTTTGCCCACGTCAGCAGCGGTTATGCGGACCTCAAGACGTCCGGCCGCAGAGATTTCCACAGGTCAGTTCACCCCTCCTGTATGGATCACGCCCCGGAACGGAGATACTAGGTGCGGGCATGGACGACGCCGCGCTCCCGCGCGCCGGGCGGCGGAGCCTACGGAGGCCCGCCAGCGCCCTATCGAGGAGGAACGACAGCGTGACCTACGTCATCGCGCAGCCTTGTGTAGACGTCAAGGACAAGGCGTGCATCGAGGAGTGCCCGGTCGACTGCATTTACGAGGGCTCACGGTCCTTGTACATCCACCCGGACGAATGCGTCGACTGCGGAGCCTGTGAGCCGGTGTGCCCGGTCGAGGCGATCTTCTACGAGGACGACACTCCTGAGGAGTGGAAGGACTACTACAAGGCCAACGTCGAGTTCTTCGACGAGCTCGGCTCCCCCGGCGGCGCCAGCAAGCTGGGCCTGATCGAGCGCGACCACCCCTTCGTCGCCGCGCTGCCGCCGCAGAACCAGTAAGAGCGGCCCGCACAGACGCGCCGCCTCGGTCCCGTACGGCCTGATCACGCCCGATCAGCGCCCTACGGGGCCGAGGCGTTTGCCGTACGACGGTCTGACGACGGCTGTACGGGGCGCGCGTACGGGGCGCACGCACCAGAAAGTGAGTCAGTCATCGTGTCCGCAGTCACCGACCGCCTGCCCACCTTCCCCTGGGACAAGCTGGAGCCGTACAAGAAGACGGCCGCGGCGCACCCGGACGGCATCGTCGACCTGTCCGTCGGCACCCCGGTCGACCCGGTTCCCGACCTGATCCAGAAAGCGCTGATCGCCGCGGCCGACTCGCCCGGCTATCCGACGGTCTGGGGCACACCGGCACTGCGCGACGCGATCACCGGCTGGGTGGAGCGCCGCCTGGGCGCCCGCGACGTGACCCACCGCCACGTCCTGCCCATCGTCGGCTCCAAGGAACTCGTCGCCTGGCTCCCGACCCACCTGGGCCTGGGCCCCGGCGACCGCGTGGCCTACCCGCGCCTGGCGTACCCGACGTACGAGGTGGGCGCCCGCCTGGCCCGAGCCGAGTACGAGACCTACGACGACCCGACACAGCTGAACCCCGAGGGCCTGAAGCTCCTCTGGCTCAACTCCCCGTCGAACCCGACCGGCAGGGTCCTCCCGAAGGACGAGCTGACCCGGATCGTCGCCTGGGCCCGCGAGCACGGCATCCTGATCTTCTCCGACGAGTGCTACCTCGAACTCGGCTGGGAGGCCGACCCGGTCTCGGTCCTCCACCCGGACGTCAACGGCGGTTCCTACGACGGCATCGTCGCGGTCCACTCCCTCTCCAAGCGCTCGAACCTCGCCGGTTACCGCGCCGCCTTCCTCGCCGGCGACCCCGCGGTCCTCGCCCCGCTCCTGGAGATCCGCAAGCACGGCGGCATGATGACCTCGGCGCCCACTCAGGCAGCGGTGGTGGCGGCCCTGGGGGATGACACCCACGTCCAGGAACAGCGCGAGCGCTACCTGACCCGGCGCACGCTCCTGCGCGAAGCGCTCGTCTCGCACGGCTTCCGCATCGAACACAGCGAGGCGAGCCTCTACCTCTGGGCGACCAGGGGCGAGTCCTGCTGGGCCACGGTCGCCCACCTGGCCGACCTGGGCATCCTGGTGGCGCCGGGCGACTTCTACGGAGAAGCGGGCGAGAACTTCGTACGAGTGGCTCTGACAGCTACGGATGAACGAGTAAGGGCAGCTGTAAACAGGCTGAGCTGAAGGGTCTTTTGTCTTTAGGGGCGCGGGGCTGTGACATCAGCGGCTCCGCCGCGGGGCGCGACAAGCCCCCACCGGCCGGCAGTCGACGAACAACCGAAAAAAGGGGTCCAGGGAAACTCCCTGGACCCCTTCGACGCAGGGCGCTTAGCCGAGCGGCAGCCCCTTCAACGGCAGCTCCTGCGCGGTGGGCAGCCCACCCTTGGTCACCGCGTCCGTCGGCAACCCGCCACCCGCAGTCGCAGTCTTGGCCGTCTCACCGAGCAGACCCCCGGCCTGACCCGCCGTGTCCCCGGCAACATGCTGCGCGGCCGGAGCCACCGTCTTGGCAACCTTCCCGCCGGTCTTGCCTGCGGCCGGCACCGCCTTCTCCAGCGTCTGGCCACCGGACTTGCCGGCGACCCCCGTGACGTTCTGGCTCGCGCCGTCGACCGTGTTGCCGACGCTCGCCCCGTCCAGGGCGGTCAGCGCGCCCAGGTTCGGGGTGGCCGGCAGGGAGGGGGCCGCACTGGCGGAGCCGGCCGCACCGACCCCGGCTGCCGCTCCCGCTGCGACGAGCAGCGCGACACGGGCGATCCGGCGGGTCAGGGGGAGGGACATGATGCTCCTTGTGTTGATCTCCGGGCTCGGACGCAGTGACTACCGCTCGAAGCGCGCGAAGGTTGCGGAGCGGCAACGTAAAGAGTTCGCAATGCGTCGCATAATCAGCTACGGATAAAAACGGACAAAGAGCGCCTGGTCTGAAAGTCAGTCAAATACGTACAGCCCTTTGTTCTCAAGGGTTCCGGCGCAAGTGAGGGTGACGGCCCGACGACCGGAACGCACCCGGACCCGGAACGACCACCCGTAACCCCTACGGGTGACGACCCGTACGACTGCCCGCCTACTGCCTCGCGGCTACTTCTCCACACCCTGCTGCGAGGTCACTATCCGCACCCCGCCGGAGGCCTTCGCGGCGGTCGAGTGCCACGGGTCGTCCGCACTCCCGGCGGCCCACTCCCGGCCGGCGTACGACACGCGCTCGATGTGCAGCTCCGAGGAGTTGGCCACCGCCCAGTGCGCGAGCTGCCAACCGGTCTTCGTACTGCCGGACCGCACCGGCAGGGTCACCGTGCTGCTCCCGCCGGTCGCACTCGCGCTGGGGGAGGGCGTGGACTTGGCCTTCGCCTTGGACGTGCCCTTCGACCCCGAGCCGCTCCCGGTCACCTCCGCACCCGTCTCCTTCAGCACCGTGCGCCCGAAGTCCCGTACCAGCGCGGCCCGTACGGCGTCCGGGCCGACGGCCGTCTGCGTGGTGTCCGGGAGGCCCTGACAGGTGAGCGTGGCGGCGGCCTGCCCGGTGAGGGCGGCGGACAGCAGCGTCGCCTCGGGCTCGTGCTTGGCGTACGCCTCCGGGTAGCCGCTGCGCTGCACGCGCTGGGCGGCGACGGTGAGGGGGAGCTGCTGGTAGTCGTCCACCTTGGAGAGGTGCTCGTAGAAGACGCCCGCCGCGTACGTCGGGTCCAGGATCTCCTTCTTGGTGCCCCAGCCCTGCGAGGGCCGCTGCTGGAACAGGCCGAGCGAATCCAGGTCGCCGTGCTGGATGTTGACGAGCTGCGACTCCTGGAGGGCGGTCGCGAGCGCGATCGTCACGGCCCGCTCGGGCATCCCGCGCCCGGTGCCGACGGCGGCGATCGTCGCCGCGTTCATCGTCTGCTCCTGCGAGAACTCGTACGCCTGGCCGTCGTCCTTGCCGGAGACCACCTTGCAACCGGGCCCGCCCCGGCCGCCGGTGACGTACTGCACGACGAGATAACCCGCGACCGCGAGCAGCACCACGAGCGCCGAGGAGAACCGGAAGAGGCGGCCGCGTCGACGCTTCTTGGGGGTGGGGGACTGGAGCATCCCCACAAGGTAGCGGAGGCTCCTGTTACCGCTGCGCCGGGTGTGGACAAACGGTGGAGAGGCCCTTCGGGTTAGGGTCGACGCCATGGCCGACACCGCACTTGACCTCACGCTGGACGCCGCACGGCTCACCGCGCAGCTCGTCGACTTCCCCTCGGAGAGCGGCAGCGAGAAGCCCCTCGCGGACGCGATCGAGACCGCGCTGCGCACCCTGCCGCACCTGACGGTCGACCGGTACGGCAACAACGTCGTCGCCCGCACGAACCTCGGCCGTACGGAACGTGTCGTCCTGGCCGGCCACATCGACACAGTCCCGATCGCCGACAACGTTCCCTCGCGCCTCGACGAGAACGGCGTCCTGTGGGGCTGCGGCACCTGCGACATGAAGTCCGGGGTGGCGGTCCAACTCCGCATCGCGGCAACGGTGTTGGCCCCGAATCGCGACCTGACGTTCGTCTTCTACGACAACGAGGAGGTCGCCGCCCACCTCAACGGCCTCAAGCACGTCTCGGAGGCCCGTCCGGACTGGCTGGAGGGTGACTTCGCGGTCCTCCTGGAGCCGACGGACGGTCAGGTCGAGGGCGGCTGCCAGGGCACGCTCCGGGTGTTCCTGAAGTTCAAGGGTGAACGAGCGCACTCCGCGCGCGCGTGGATGGGCTCCAACGCGATCCACGCGGCCTCCAGGGCGCTGGCCAAGCTCGCCGCGTACGAGCCCCGCACGCCGGTCGTGGACGGCCTTCAGTTCCACGAGGGTCTCAACGCGGTACGTGTCGAAGGGGGAGTGGCCACCAACGTCATCCCCGACGCGTGCACCCTGGTTGTCAACTTCCGCTATGCGCCCGACCGCAGCGAGGAGGAGGCGGAGGCCTTCGTACGCGACTACTTCGCGGACTGCGGGGTCGACGAGTTCGTCGTCGACGACCACACCGGAGGGGCCCGCCCCGGCCTGACCCACCCGGCCGCCGCGGCCTTCATGGCGGCCGTCGGCGGCGAGGCCCGCCCCAAGTTCGGCTGGACCGACGTGGCCCGCTTCAGCGCGCTGGGCGTCCCCGCGGTGAACTACGGCCCGGGTGCCCAACTCCTCGCCCACAAGGTCGACGAGCGGGTCGAGGCGGCCCTGATCCCCGAGGCGGAGCGGCGGCTGCGGGACTGGCTCACCGCCTGACATCCGTATGTCCCCCCTCCGTAACCCGCGTAGACCTACGCTGAAGTACGAAACACCTGCAAGTGGAGGGAGCGCACATGGCTACAGGCAACCCCGAGGGCAAGCAGCGGCCACCGGAGGAGCAGCGCCTGGGACCGGTCCTCCGGCGGCGCGATCAGGTGACCGCGAGCACGACCGACCAGCGCCTCCTGGACGCGGGCGGCCCCTCGGACTGGGTCCACACCGACCCGTGGCGCGTCCTGCGGATCCAGTCGGAGTTCATCGAGGGCTTCGGCACCCTGGCCGAACTGCCGCCCGCGATCAGCGTGTTCGGCTCGGCCCGCACCAAGCCGGACTCACCGGAGTACGAGGCGGGCGTACGGCTCGGACACGCCCTCGTGGAGGCCGGGTGGGCCGTGATCACCGGCGGCGGCCCCGGGGCCATGGAGGCGGCCAACAAGGGCGCCCTGGAGGCCAAGGGCATCTCCGTCGGCCTCGGCATCGAGCTGCCCTTCGAGCAAGGGCTCAACGCCTACGTCGACATCGGGCTGAACTTCCGTTACTTCTTCGTCCGCAAGATGATGTTCGTCAAGTACGCCCAGGGCTTCGTGGTTCTTCCCGGCGGCCTCGGCACCCTCGACGAACTCTTCGAGGCCCTCACCCTGGTCCAGACCCAGAAGGTCACCCGCTTCCCGATCGTCCTCTTCGGAAGCGAGTACTGGGGCGGCCTCGTCGACTGGCTGAAGAACACGCTCATCGCCCAGGGCAAGGCATCGGAGAAGGACCTCCTCCTGTTCCACGTGACGGACGACGTGGACGAGGCGGTCGCGCTGGTATCGAAGGAAGCGGGCCGGTAGCTCCGGCCACTGTCGGTCTGTGGACTTTTGAGCGCAGGTCGGCACCATCCAGCCCGTCCGGCGTTTGAGGACGAGGCCGTCCAGACCGAAGCGGGGGTCTGGGGGCGGCAGCCCCCAGGGATGGGACGGGTAGGGGCGGCGGGGGCGAAAAAACTTACGCCAGCCCCCGCCTCCCCACCGCCGGAGGCCGATGCCCCGCGATCGACGCCACCATGTCCAACACCTGCCGAGTCTCAGCGACTTCGTGCACCCGATACACCTGCGCCCCCAGCCACGCTGACACGGTAGTGGTCGCGAGCGTCCCGACCACCCGCTCCTTGACCGGCTTGTCGAGCGTCTCGCCCACGAAGTCCTTGTTGGACAACGACACCAGCACGGGCCACCCCGTCCCGACCATCTCGCCGAGCCGCCGCGTCGCCTCCAGACTGTGCCGCGTGTTCTTCCCGAAGTCATGCCCGGGATCGATCAACACCGACTCCCGGGGCACGCCCAGCTCTACGGCCCGCTCGGCGAGCCCCAGGGTCACGCGCAGGATGTCGGCCATGACGTCGTCGTAGGTCACCCGGTGCGGCCGGGTACGCGGCTCCGCGCCACCCGCGTGCGTGCACACCAACCCCACCCCGTACCGCGCGGCGACCTCCGCGAGCCGGGGATCGACACCGCCCCACGCGTCGTTCAGGAGATCCGCGCCGACCTCGCAGACGGCCTCGCCGACCTCGTGCCGCCAGGTGTCGACGCTGATGATGACGTCCGGGAAGCGCCGCCGCACCTCGGCCACGAAGCCGACCGTGCGCCGCGCCTCCTCGTCGGCGGTCACTTCCTCGCCGGGGCCGGCCTTGACGCCGCCGATGTCGATGATGGCGGCGCCTTCGGCCACCGCCTGCTCCACGCGCGCGAGGGCGGGCTCGTCGCGGAACGTGGCCCCCTGGTCGTAGAAGGAGTCCGGGGTCCGGTTCACGATCGCCATGATCACCGGCTCGTGCGTGTCGAATTCACGCCTGCCCAGCCTGAGCATCCCCTGTGACCTCTCCTAGTACGTACCGGTCTTCAGCCGCCTGTGACCCTAACTGTCAGCGTCGCATGGCACGATCGGACCCTGACACATTCGGCTTCGGCACGTCCGACATCGACGCCCGTGGAGACCCCAGAGATGTTCATGTTCCTGTTCCTGGTCGTCGCGCTCGCCGTCGTGGTCGGCGCCGTGACCCTCTCGGTGATCGGCGGCGGCGACAGCGCCCCGCTGCCGGACGCCACGCCCGAGCGTCTCGACGACCCGCTGCCCCCCGACCGGCCGGTGAACCACGCCGACATCGAGACCCTCCGCTTCCCGCTCGCCGCGCGGGGCTACCGCATGGCCGAGGTGGACGACGCGCTGGGCCGTATCGCCGCCGAACTCGCCGAGCGCGACGCCCGGATCGCCGACCTGGAGTCCGCGCTCGCCGGCGCGCAGGCCAGCGCCCACGTCTCCATGCAGAAGCCGGTCGAAGGCGACCAGCAGTGAGCGAGGGCGGGGCCGTCGCCGGTCCGGACGGCGCCCTGCGCTGCCCCTGGGCGCTGTCCACGGAGGACTACGTCGCGTACCACGACGAGGAGTGGGGCCGCCCGGTCCACGGCGACGACGCCCTCTACGAGCGGCTCAGCCTGGAGGCCTTCCAGTCCGGCCTCTCCTGGATCACGATCCTGCGCCGCCGCGAGGGCTTCCGGGCCGCGTTCGACGGCTTCCGGATCTCCAAGGTCGCCGCCTTCACGGACACCGACCGCGAACGCCTCCTCGCCGACGTCGGCATCATCCGCAACCGCCTCAAGGTCGACGCGACGATCGCCAACGCGCGCGTGCTGGCGGACTGGGCCCCGGGCGAGCTCGACGACTTCATCTGGTCCCACGCCCCGAAGCCGGGCCCGGCCCCGAAGGCACTCGGGGACGTCCCGGCGGTCACGACCGAGTCGACGGCCTTGTCGAAGGCGCTGAAGAAGCGGGGCCTGAAGTTCGTCGGGCCGACGACGGCGTACGCGCTGATGCAGGCGTGCGGGTTGGTGAACGACCACCTGAAGACATGCGTCGCCAGAAACGCCTCCTAGCAGGCGCCTACCGACCCAAGTACTTCGGCTTCTCCTTGTTGACGAAGGCCTGCACAGCGATCGCGTGGTCCTCCGACGCGCCCGCCCGAGACTGAAGTTCGTCTTCTTTCTCCAGCGTCTCCTCAAAGGTGTGCGTCAGGCCGTAGGCGACCGCCTCCTTGAGCGCCGCGTAAGCCACCGTCGGCCCGTCCGCCAGCTGCCGGGCCACCTTCTCGGCCTCGGCGTGCAGCTCGCCGACGGGCACGAGACGGTTGGCGATCCCCAGGTCGTACGCGTCCTGCGCGGTGATCGTCCGCGGAAACAGCAGCAGGTCGGACGCGCGACCGGGGCCGACCACCCGGGGCAACGTCCAGGAGATGCCGGAGTCCGCCGTCAGGGCGACACCGGCGAAGGACGTGTTGAAGCCGGCCGTGTCCGCCACGACCCGGTAGTCCGCGGCCAGCGCGAGCCCGAAACCGGCGCCCGCGGCGACCCCGTTGACCCCGGCGACCACGGGCTTCGCCATGCCGGCGATCGCCCGCACGATGGGGTTGTAGTGCTCCTTCACCGTGGTCATCGTGGCCCCGGTCCCGGCCTCCCGGTCGGAGGCCAGCAGTGTGATGTGCTCCTTGAGGTCCTGGCCCACGCAGAACGCCCGCTCGCCGGCCGCGGTCAGCAGCACGGCCCGTACCGCGTCGTCGTCCGCCGCGGCCCGTACCGCGTCCCGGAGGGCGACTTTGGTCGCGATGTTCAGCGCGTTCATCGCCTCGGGGCGGTTCAGCGTGATCGTCGCGAGTCCGTCGCTCACCTCGTAGAGCACGGTGTCGGCCATGGCGTATCCCCTCGGGTGTCGCGGCTCCGGCGTACCGGTCGGTACGCCGTACGTCCGTAGGACAGCATGGCGGAGATCACCGTCCGCGCACCGGACCGGACGTGTGACCTGCGTCAAAGAATTTCGCTCCGGATTCGGTCGACCGAGGTCCGCGCGGCGGCGGAGTATCGCAGTCACATCGGCGAATTGAGTGGTTTTGCTCGCGCGCGTTGCCCAAGCGATGCCGACTGATGTTGGTCATCGGGTCCTGAGATGCGGGATAATGGCTTGGAAGCAATGTGTTCGATGCCGGTGACGCGTGTCTCATTAGGGGCCGCGCGTGCCCTCCATGGGGCCGTCGGCGACGATGAGCTGGTTTCAGGAAGGGGAACGAGCATGGCGGCCATGAAGCCGCGGACGGGCGATGGCCCGCTCGAGGTGACCAAGGAGGGGCGGGGCATCGTCATGCGCGTTCCGCTCGAAGGCGGCGGGCGGCTCGTCGTCGAGCTGACCCCTGACGAGGCCGACGCGCTGGGCGACGCCCTCAAGAAGGTCGTCGGCTGACGCGGCGGAACGCGACCATACCCCTTCAGCTGCCCCGGCACCCGAGACGGTGCCGGGGCAGCTGTCTGCCCGGAGTCCTGAGTTCGGATTTCTACGGCAGGTCCGGCGTTGGGCGCCTGTCTACCGCTTGACGGCGCACAGCAGGCCGTCGCCCACCGGGAGCAGTGACGGCACCAGCTCGGGGCTCTCGCGCACGGCGCGGAGCAACTCGCGCAGCCGTAGGACTTCGGTGGGCTGGGGGCTCGAGTCGACGGTGCGGCCGTTGGCGAAGACGCCCTCGAAGACCACCAGGCCACCCGGACGCAGCAGGCGCAACGATTCAGCGAGATAGTCCAGGAACTCCAGCCGGTCACCGTCGCAGAACACGAGGTCGTAGCCCGCGTCCGCGAGCCGGGGCAGCACGTCCAGGGCGCGGCCCGGGATGAAGCGGGCCCGGTTGCTGGCGAAGCCGCACGCGCGGAAGGCCTGACGGGCGAACTGCTGGTGGTCCGGCTCCGGGTCGACGGTGGTCAGTACCCCGTCCGGCCGCATGCCGTACAGAAGATGCATTCCGGAGACGCCGGTCCCGGTTCCGATCTCTGCCACCGCTTTCGCGTCCACGGTGGCGGCGAGCATCCGCAGCGCGGCGCCCGTGCCGGGCGACACCGAGCGCAGCCCTGCCTCGCGGGCCCGGTCACGGGCCCAGCGCAGTGCTTCGTCCTCGGCGACATAGGCGTCGGCGAACGCCCAGCTCGTCTGCCGGTTGCCGGTAATGACCCTCTCCTGTCCCCGTGGTTGCCTGGGCGTGACTGTATCCGTTGGTGCCGGGAACCTGCTGATGGGACCGGGCGTTTAGAGGGGGGAGGAAAGCACTGCGGGACGCGACCGGAGAGAAGGGCGGGGGATGACGATGGATCAGGTTGTCGAGCACGACGTCGAGCGGGACGCCGGGCAGGGCCACGGGTATCGGCTCACACCACCGCCAGGTCGGTATGAGCGTGTATCAAATTCTCGTAAAACCGCTTATCCGGAGCTAACGGGCGAGGTGGCTATGGTAGGGGCTCCACTGGACACCACCAGAGCCGACAGGGGAGGTGCGGCTGTACCTGTGGATCGGGGAGGAGTGCTCCGGCGCTTTCTCGGATCGGCGGGCAGGCCGAAATCCGTGAACGACACCGCTGCTGACCACAGCCACGCCGCTGACCATGCCCAGACCGCGACCTTCTCCACCGACGCGGACGGGCAGGCGTGGACTCCGCCCACCTGGGAGGAGATCGTCAGCACCCACAGTGGCCGCGTGTACCGGCTCGCGTACCGCCTGACGGGGAACCAGCACGACGCCGAGGACCTGACGCAAGAGGTCTTCGTCCGGGTGTTCCGTTCGCTGTCGACGTACACGCCCGGCACCTTCGAGGGCTGGCTGCACCGCATCACCACCAACCTCTTCCTGGACATGGTCCGCCGCAAGCAGCGCATCCGTTTCGACGCGCTGGGGGAGGACGCGGCCGAGCGACTGCCCAGCCGTGAGCCGTCACCCCAGCAGGTCTTCAACGACGCGCACTTCGACGCGGACGTCCAGCAGGCCCTGGACACCCTCGCCCCGGAGTTCCGGGCAGCGGTCGTCCTGTGCGACATCGAGGGTCTCTCGTACGAGGAGATCGCCGCGACCCTGGGCGTCAAGCTCGGTACGGTCCGTTCCCGGATCCACCGTGGCCGCTCCCAGCTCCGCAAGGCCCTCGCGCACCGCTCGCCGGAAGCACGGGCCGAGCGCCGTTCCTTCGTGGCGCGTGTGCCCGCGCTGGGGGGAGGGGGCGCGACCGCGTGAGTGGATCACGTCCTACGCCTGCGGAGCAGCATCTGGGAGACCGACTTTCCGCCCTGGTGGACGGGGAGCTCGGTCATGAGTCGCGCGAGCGTGTACTGGCGCATCTGGCCACCTGTACGAAGTGCAAGGTCGAGGCCGACGCGCAGCGCCGACTGAAGAACGTGTTCGCGGAAATGGCCCCACCGCCCCCTTCCGAGAGCTTCCTGGCCCGTCTCCAGGGGCTTCCCGGGGGAGGTGGCGACACGGACGGCGAGGAGCCGCCCGGCGGGGGACTGTTCGCCGCCGGGATCGGTGTCTTCGGCGTCAGAAGAGACGGCCCGCTCGACGCGTTCGAGTTCGGCTACGTCCCCGCGGGCCCGCACGCGGCCACGGCCCTGACCCCGTCCGCTCCCTCCCGGTCCGCCCGCGAGGGCTTCCGTATCCATGACGTCAGCCGGCACGACGCCGACCGCTCCGCCTCGCGCGGGATGCGGTTCGCGTTCGTCGCCGCCGGGGCGGTCTCGCTGGCCGCGATCGCGCTGGGCGGGGTGGCCACGGTCGCGCCGGGCGACACGGCCGCGGAAGCGCGGGGCGGTACGGGTGTGACACCGGCGCGTACCCAGGGCACGGGCGCGGCGGCGACCGCCGACTCCGGGCGCCGTCGTGGGGTCGGCCCCCTGCTCGCCCAGGGCACGAGCCAGCGCTCGATGCTCGGCGACACCGCGGTCCCGCCGACCTCGGTCTCCGCACCGCTCCTGCCCGGAGTGCCGTCACCCGCGGGCGTCCAGGGCGACGAGGCCATGCACACGCTCACCGCGCCGGTGATGGCCGGAGCGGCGGTCATGTCCCCCCTGATACGCCCGCTCAACGCGACCCCGCCGGTCGCCCTCACGTCGTGGTCCACGGCCCCCGAGGTCATGACCCCGGGCCTGCTCCGCACCCCGGAGCCCGACACCACCTCGTCCCCCTCCTCCACCCCCACGCCCCCCTCCCACCCCCTCCACTGACCGGCCTCTGACCAGCCCCTGCGCCACGGCCCGCGAACCTGGTTGAATCCGGGGAGTACGGGGTGGCGCGGGCTGTTGTGGGGGGACGAGGACCATGGACGAGGGGACGCCGGGACAGGGGCCTGCGAAGACGAAGTGGTGGGCTCGGAGTCGGGGTCCCGCGGTGCCTGGGGCGACGGGTGATCCGGTACCGGGTACGGCTGAGGCGAAGGGTGCTGCGCCGGGGCCTTCGGGCGATGCCGGGGTCCGTGCCCGTGAGCTCGCCATCGACGGGGATGCCGCTGCGGAAACCGAGGGCGTCGGGGATACCGACGGGGATTTCGCGTTGCGGCCGCCGGGTGCGTCGCGGGGTGAAGTGTCGCGGGGGGCTGACGCCGGGGACTTCGAGTTGCGGGCACCCGTTGAGGGGCTGAGCGGTGAAGTGGCTTCCGGTGGGGGTGACTTCGAGGTTGGGCGTCCTGTGGTGGGGGGCTTGGCCGGGGACGTGTCTGAGGAGACCGGTGGTGACGCCGAGTCGGGTCGGCCTGTGGGTGGGGCTCCAACTGGCGGTGTGGCCCCGGGTGTTGACGGTGACGTCGACTCGGGGCGTTGTGTTCCGGGATCCCCGGTCGGCGGTGCGGTTGCGGGCGTTGGCGATGACTTCGAGTTGGGGTGTCCTGTGTCGGCGTCCTCGCTCGGTGGTGTGGGCGGAGGCGGTGGCGGTGGCTCAGAGCTGGATCGGCCAGTGGCCGAGTCTGCAACTGGCCGTGCCAAAGAGGACGTTGGCGTCCCGCTGGGCCACCCGGTCTCGGGGTCCCAGTCCGGCGGCGCGGTCGTAGACGCCGGTGGTGACTTCGAGCTGAGCCGCCCCGAGTCGGGTTCCCCGGCCGGTGGCGTGGCCGTAGACGCCAGCGGTGTTTCCGAGCTGGACCACCCCGGGTCGGCCACTCCGGCCGGGGCCGCGTCCGTAGGCGCCGGTGCTGACTTCGAACCGGAACCACCTTCCGTGCCCGAACCCCCGACGACCCCCGGCGCGGTCCTCCCGCCCACCGACCGGCCCAAGCCCCTGCACGACCCCGACCCCTACAGCACCCCGCCGTACGGCGAGCCGGGGCCCTGGGCGCTCGCGCCGCCCGTTCGGCACCCGGCGGTCACCTCTGCGCCCGGCGCGGCTCCACAGGCCCGCACAGCAGCTCCTGGCACTCCCGTTCCGTACACCGCACCCGTGCCTTCTGGCACTGCTGCACCGCTCTTCGTCGACGCCGCGCCTCCCGGCATCCCCGCAGCGCACACCGCCGACGCCTCCGCTCCCAGCGTCTCCGCGCCCTCCGTCACAACCCCGGCGTCCTTTGCCGCCCCCGTACCGCCTTTCACCGATACCGCGGCTCCCGGCACCTCTGCGCCCGCGCTTGGCGCCGACGCCTCTGCTCCCGGTGCTTCCGCGCACCCCGTCACAACCCCGGCGGCTTTTGCTGCCCCTGCACCGTCCTTCACCGATGCCGCGGCTCCCGGCACCTCTGCGCCCGCGCTTGGCGCCGACGCCTCAGCCCCCGGTACCTCCACACCCCCGGCGCCTCTCGCTCCCCCCGCACCGCCCCTCGCCGAAACCTCAGCCACCGCCCCCCTCGCCTCGCCAGACCTCGCCCGAACCCCTGTTGTCCCGAACCAGGCCCCCGCCCCCGTCCTGGACCCTTCACCCACGCCCACCCCGGAACCCGCCCCCACTCCACCCAGCAACCCCTGGCACCGCTACGACCCCTGGGCCACCCCCGCCCCCCTCCAGCAAACAGGCGCCCCGACCCTGACCCCCGACCAGCGCCGCACCCGCACCCGGAAACTCCTCGCCGCCTCGGCGCTCGCCCTGGCTCTCCTCTCCGGCGGTGTCGGTGGCGTCGTAGGGGCGCGTCTGGAGCGGGACGGGATCGGTGGGGATGTCGTGTTGCCGCAGGCCGGTAAGGAAGACGCTCAGCCTGCGCCCGGCAGCGTTGCCGGGATTGCCGCCCGGGCTCTGCCCAGTGTCGTGACCCTGCATGTGACCGGGGACGAGGAGTCGGGGACCGGGACCGGGATCGTGTTGGACAGGCGGGGGCACATTCTCACCAACAACCATGTTGTCCAGCCCGCTGGTGGTGACGGGGCGATATCCGTCAGCTTCAGTGGGGGGCAGGTCGTCAAGGGCACGGTCGTCGGGCGGGACACCGGGTACGACCTTGCTGTCGTGCAGGTGAGCGGGGTGCGGGGGCTGACGCCCATGCCGCTCGGGAATTCCGACAACGTGCGGGTGGGGGACCCTGTCGTTGCGATCGGTGCGCCCTTCGATCTCGACAACACCGTGACCTCCGGGATCATCAGCGCCAAGGAGCGGCCGATCACCGCCGGGGGCGAGGCGTCGGACGGGAGTGATGTGTCGTATGTCGACGCGTTGCAGACCGACGCGCCCATCAATCCCGGGAACTCAGGGGGGCCGTTGCTCGACGCTCAGGGACGGCTGGTCGGGGTCAACTCGGCTATTCGGTCCGCCGATTACGGGGATGGGGATGGGGGCGGGGACGGGGCCGAGAGTGGGCAGGGCGGGTCCATCGGGCTCGGGTTCGCCATTCCCGTCAATCAGGCCAAGCTTGTTGCCGAGGAATTGATCAACAGCGGGAAGGCGACTCATCCCGTCATCGGTGTCACCCTCGACCTGGACTACACCGGGGACGGGGCGCGGGTCGCCACGAAGGGCGGCGGCGACGGGCCCGCCGTCACCCCGGGAGGGGCCGGTGCCAAGGCGGGGCTCAAGGCGGGCGACGTCATCACCGAGGTCGACGGGGTGCGGGTTCACTCCGGTGACGAGCTCATCGTCAGGACGCGTGCTCATCGGCCCGGCGACCAGCTGCGGCTGACTCTGCGGCGGGGCGGCAAAGACATGACCTTGTCGCTCGTCCTGGGCTCGTCGACCGGGGATTGACAGAAACGTCACAGGTGAGAGCCCCGCGCCCCGTCCCACTAGGCAAACAACCCGGAAAACCGGTGGTGTACACCCACTCGTAGCCCCCGGGACAGTACCGGTCGGGTGGGATCGCCGGGTACCGTGGACCCGGCCCGGACCACGGAAGACCCGCACAGACCACCGAGGGCCGAGGACCGAGGACATCGCAAGGAGCTTCAGGTGTTCAATGACATAGGCCCGCTAGAGCTGGTGACGATCATTGTCCTCGCCGTGCTCGTCTTCGGTCCGGACAAGCTCCCGAAGGTCATCCAGGACGTCATGCGGACGATCCGGAAGATCCGAGAGTTCTCGGAGAGCGCCAAGGCGGACATCCGCGAGGAGCTGGGCCCGGAGTTCAAGGACTTCGACTTCGAGGACCTCAACCCCAAGACGTTCCTGCGCAAGCAGCTGGACAACGACGAACTGGGGCTCAAGGAGATCCGCAACGGCTTCGACCTGAAGAAGGAGATGGCCGAGGTCACGGAGGCGGTCCAGAGCGCGGACACCCCGAGTTCCTCGCCCTCTTCGAGCGGTCGTCTCGACATGACCAAGAAGCCCGAGGACCCGGAGAAGGACGACCGCCCGCCCTTCGACGCGGACGCCACCTGAGACGTACGGAGGCCCCCTGAGCCGTACGGGGACAGTCGTCCCGCTTGCCTCCTACGTGACGCGTTTCATACCTCTCCAGCCCCTTCCACGCCTCCGTACGGCCTGAACAAGGCCCCTGTGCGCCTCGCGCGCCGGGCGCTTTCCGGGCTGCCTCGCACGAGGTGGCTATGCTGCCGAGTTGTTGTGCGGACCGGGCGAGCCGCCCGAAGGGGGGCGGGCCGCCCCGGTCCGACGAGAACGAGGAGGCGTCCGGAGCATGGAGACGACGAGTCGGGTAGGCGCGCAGGCGCCGGCCGCGGAGGGTGGACAACCACTCCCCTCCGCCCGGCGCACGGTCGACGGCTACCTGCTGGCGCCCTTCCCGTGGTACGGCCTCGACGAGGCCTTCACGGGACCGCGCTGGCTGATGCAGGTGGGCATGGCGGCGGACGGAGCCGTCGAGCACGGTTCGATCGGGCACGGCGACGAGCCCTCCGTACGCAACGAAGGCACCGAGGACAAGGAGAAGTTCGCGGTCGTCGTCACCGTCGCGGGCAACCCCGCCCGGCGCACCGCCGACGGCACGGGCCTCCTGGAGGCCACCTCGGTGTCCTCCGCGGCCTGGCTCGCCGGTGTGGGGCTGCTGTCCTTCACCTGGCCCGGCCAGATGGACCACACCCTGCGCGACGACTGGCTGGAGCAGCAGACCGAGACGGCCTGGGTCCTGGCCGACGACCTCGCCGGCGACGACTGGTCGACCCTGTCCCTCCCCGTGGACGGCGTGCCGACGCCCTTCCACTACCGCGAGTCCGAGTTCGGCTGGGTCCTCGCGGGCTCGACCCAGGAGGGCGTGCACGTGGGGGCCTACGGCAGAGGCATGAGCGCGTATGGGCTCGGCTTCGCCATGATCAAGGACATCACGACCTACGCCGCCCAGTAGCGGTGACGACGATGGGGGCGCCGTCCGGTGAGACGGCGCCCCCATCGTCGTAAGAAGATCCCTAGAACTAGAACTTGTTCCTCGGGGTGATCCCCAGCGACATGCCCGAGAGGCCTCGCTGCCGGCCGCCGAGCTTCCCCGCGATCGCGCGCAGTGCCGCCCCCGCCGGGGAGTCCGGGTCCGTCAGGACGACCGGTTTGCCCTCGTCGCCGCCCTCGCGGAGGCGGACGTCGATCGGGATGCTGCCCAACACCGGGACGCTGGCGCCCGTCGTGCGGGTCAGGCCGTCCGCCACCGACTGGCCGCCGCCCGTGCCGAAGACGTCGACCATCTCGCCGCAGTGCGGGCAGGGCAGGCCCGCCATGTTCTCGACGACGCCGACGATCTTCTGGTGGGTCTGTACGGCGATGGAGCCGGCCCGCTCGGCGACCTCGGCCGCCGCCTGCTGAGGGGTCGTCACGACCAGGATCTCGGCGTTCGGGACGAGTTGGGCGACGGAGATCGCGATGTCGCCGGTGCCCGGCGGGAGGTCGAGGAGCAGGATGTCGAGGTCGCCCCAGTACACGTCCGCCAGGAACTGCTGGAGCGCCCTGTGCAGCATCGGGCCGCGCCACACCACCGGTGCGTTGCCCGGGGTGAACATGCCGATGGAGATGACCTTCACGCCGTGTGCCGACGGCGGCATGATCATGTTCTCGACCTGGGTGGGAAGGCCGTCCGCGCCGAGCATGCGCGGCACGCTGTGGCCGTAGATGTCGGCGTCGACGACACCGACCTTCAGGCCGTCGGCGGCCATCGCGGCCGCGAGGTTCACCGTGACCGAGGACTTGCCGACGCCGCCCTTGCCGGAGGCGACCGCGTACACGCGGGTGAGGGAACCGGGCTGGGCGAAGGGGACCTCGCGCTCGGCCTTGCCACCGCGCAGGGCGGTCGCGAGTTCCTTGCGCTGCTCGTCGCTCATCACGTCCAGGGTCACGTCGACACCGGTGACGCCCTCGACACCCAGGACCGCCTCCGTCACGCGCTGCGTGATCGTCTCGCGCATGGGACAGCCGGAGACCGTCAGGTACACGGTGACCGCGACCGCTCCGTCCGCACCGATCTCCACCGACTTGACCATCCCCAGTTCGGTGATGGGTCGGTTGATCTCGGGGTCGTTCACCGTCGACAGCGCTTCACGCACCGCGTCTTCCGTAGCCATAGGGTCGATGGTACGGCGCCGCGCGGGGCCCCCGGTAAGCCCGTCACCGGTCGTCTACGTCACGTCCGTGCGACCGTTCCGCCGGGAATACGACGTGTTTGTGGTGGCCGTTCCCGCGTCCCTCCCCGCGTTCCTCCAGCTCTTTCACCAGATCCTGGAGTTCGGAGCGGATCCAGTCCCGGGTCGCCACCTCGCCGAGGCCGATGCGCAGGGCGGCGATCTCACGGGTGAGGTACTCGGTGTCGGCGATCGACCGCTCGTTCTGCTTGCGGTCCTGTTCGAGGTTGACCTTGTCGCGGTCGTCCTGCCGGTTCTGCGCGAGCAGGATCAGCGGGGCCGCGTAGGAAGCCTGGAGCGACAGCATCAACGTCAGGAAGATGAACGGGTAGTTGTCGAACCGCACGTCCCGCGGCGCGAAGATGTTCCACAGCACCCAGGCGATGATGACGACCGTCATCCAGACGATGAACCGCCCGGTGCCCAGGAACCGCGCGATCCGCTCCGAGAGCCGACCGAAGGCCTCCGGGTCGTACTCGGGCAGGAACCGGCGCCGGGGCGATCGCGGCTGGTCGAGCCGGGCCCGGGTCCGGGTGGTGGCGGTCGCGCCCGCCGGTGTCCGCTCGCGCGTGGACTCGCGCTCAGGAGTCATGAGCCGCCACCTCCTCCGCCTCTGCCGATGCCTCTGTCGAAGCGTCTGCCGATGTCTCTTCCGATGCCTGTGCCTGCGCCTCTGCCTCGTTCCCGCGGTCGCCCTCGCCCGCGTTCTCGCCCTCGTCGAGATGGAACTCGGTCTCCCGCCAGTCCTCCGGCAGCATGTGGTCCAGCACGTCGTCCACGGTCACCGCGCCGAGCAGCGACCCGGTCTCGTCGACGACGGGCGCCGCGACCATGTCGTACGTCGCGAAGAACCCGGCGATGAGCTGAAGCGTCGCGTCCGGGTCGAGCGGCTGTAGGTCGTCGTCGATGATCGCGCTGACCAGGGTGTACGGCGGGTCGCGCAGCAGCCGTTGGAAGTGGACCGTGCCGAGGTACTTGCCGGTCGGGGTGTCGTCCGGCGGGCGGCAGACGTACACCTGGGCGGCGAGCGCGGGGGAGAGGTCGGCGCTGCGGACCCGGGCGAGCGCGTCGGCGACGGTCGCGTCGGGCCGTAGGACGATCGGCTCGGTCGTCATCAAGCCGCCCGCGGTGTGCTCCTCGTACGACATCAGGCGGCGTACGTCGGCCGCTTCGGAGGGCTGCATCAGGTTCAGCAGGCGCTCCTTGTCGTCCTCGGGGAGTTCGGAGAGGAGGTCGGCCGCGTCGTCCGGGTCCATGGCCTCCAGGACGTCGGCCGCGCGCTCCTCCTTCAGCTTGCCGAGGATCTCGATCTGGTCGTCCTCGGGGAGCTCTTCGAGGACGTCGGCGAGGCGGTCGTCGTCGAGGGCGGCGGCGACCTCGGCCCGGCGCTTGGGGGAGAGATGGTGCAGGACATTGGCGAGGTCGGCGGGGCGCAGCTGCTCGAAGGTGGCCAGGAGGCTCTCCGCGCCCTGTCCCTGCTCCTCAAGGGAGAAACCGGTGACGCTGGACCAGTCCACGGTCAGCGTCTCGCCCTTGGCCCTTCTGAAGGCTCCGCCGGTGCGGCCCTTCCGTACGAAGACGCGGTCGATCTCCCAGTCCCGGCGGGCGGGGAGGTGCTGCACCGACAGGTCGAGGACGCTGACCTCCTCGCCGGTCTCGACGAGGGTGACGCGCCGGTCCAGGAGTTCGCCGAACACCAGCCGCTCGGTGGGCCGTTGCTCGAAGCGGCGGACGTTCAGCACGCCGGTGGTGATGACCTGCCCGGACTCGATGCCGGTGACGCGGGTCATCGGCAGGAAGATGCGGCGCCGGGTGGAGAGTTCGACGACGAGGCCGAGGAGCCGAGGGGGTCGCCGGCCGACGCGGAGCATGGCGACGAGGTCGCGGACGCGGCCCACCTGGTCGCCGTTCGGGTCGAAGACGGCGACGCCGGAGAGGTGCGACACGAAGACTCGGGGAGCGCCGGCTGCCATGGCCGCACCTCCTTCTTTCTTTTCTGGTCCGCCGATGGATTCTGTGGTTTCCGGATCTTCCGAAATGCCTGCTCGGACGGGCTTCAGGCTAGCCCGTCCCTATGTGATCCGCGCTGGTGGGCGGTCCGGACGGACTGGCTCCGTCGGCGCCTCGCGGCCCCGGTACGCTGCCGTACGCCATCGCCCCCCGCACGGAAGGCAACCCACCTGTGACTGCGATTCCCCAGGTCCGAAACCGTCGTGCGGCGCTGCTCGGCGCGGTCTGCGTGCTGGCCCTGACGGGGTGCGGCGGCGGGGACCCGGACGCGGGGACCAACGGGGTCGGCAAGCTGGCCGCCGACAAGATCCAGTCCAAGTCGGTGACGGCCGCGGGCGCCGCCGCCGCGGTACGGCTGTCGGGGACCGTCGTCACCAGCGGGCGGACGTACACGCTCGACATGCGGCTGAAGTCCGACGGCGGCAGCGGGTCGGTCACCTCGAAGGGGTCGACCTTCGGGCTGCTGCGGATCGGCGAGGAGCTGTACCTGAAGGCCGACGCGGACTTCTGGAACAGCAACGGGGACTCGGGCGCCGGCGACTCGCTGCACGGCAAGTACGTGAAGGTGCCGCAGGGCGACCCCTCGTACAAGAAGTTCAGTGGTTTCACGGACAAGGACGTCCTCCTCTCCAGCTTGCTGACCCTGCACGGCTCACTCGCGACGGACGGACACCACGCGCAGAACGGCGTCCGCACGATCCGCATCACCGGCGACGACGGCTCCGGCGGCACCCTCGACGTCTCCCTGGAGGGCAAGCCGTATCCGCTTCGGCTGGTCCGCGCGGGCGGCGCGGGCACCCTGACCTTCTCGGACTGGGGCAAGGGCTTCGCGGTGAAGGAACCGGCGGACGACGACACTGTCGACTACGGGAAGCAACTGCCGTCTTCTTAGCGGTAGTTGACGGCAGTTACCGGCGTTTGCGTTTCTTCAGGAGCAGGCGAGGCAGGCTCGCCGGGATCGGCTGACGGGTCGTCGCCGGGGTCGGCAGCGGGGGCTCCGCCAGCGAACCCTCCGGCAGGTCGGCCGTAGTTCCCGTCGGTTCCAGGCGCAGCACCCGGCACTCGCGGGACCAGCGGGCCGTCATCGCCTCACCGTCAGGGGCGTTGAGGCGCTTGCCCTTCAGCTCGGCGACGGTCGCCGTCCAGGCCTCGGAGTCCGGGGCCAGTTCCACGACCTTCGCCGTCCAGGTGACCAGCCGGCCGCCCTTGTCCTTGCTGCGGACGGTGACCTCGGCGGGGCCGCCGTCGGTCAGTCCCGGCAGCGGCTGTTCGCCCGGTCCGTTGCCGATCAGGCAGGCCGCGCCCTCGTGCCAGACGTGCCACAGGGCGCGGGCCGGGACGCCCGGACCGTTGACCCAGACGAGGCCGGACTTCTTCGTGGCCTCCTCGACGAGGGCCTGGTCGAGCAGCTCGCTGCTAGTCATGGCGCTCAGCCTATCCAGGCCGCTCACAGCCAGCCGTTGCGCTTCAGCGTGCGGTGGATCGCCAGACAGACCGTCACGGTGAAGGCGAGCACCGCCGGATACCCGTACCGCGCGTGCAGTTCGGGCATGTGCTCGAAGTTCATGCCGTACACGCCCGTCACCATCGTCGGTACGGCGATGATCGCGGCCCACGCGGTGATCTTCCGCATGTCCTCGTTCTGCGCGACGGACGCCTGCGCGAGGTTGGCCTGGAGGATCGAGTTGAGCAGCTCGTCGAAGCCGATGACCTGCTCGTGGACCCGGGCGAGGTGGTCGGCGACATCGCGGAAGTACTTCTGGATGTCCGGGTCGATCAGCCGCATCGGCCGCTCGCTCAGCAGCTGCATGGGACGCAGCAGCGGCGACACCGCGCGCTTGAACTCCAGTACCTCGCGCTTGAGTTGGTAGATCCGCGCCGAGTCGACACCGCGCGAGACCCCGCCCTTGCGGCCCGGGGTGAACACCTCGGTCTCGACCTCGTCGATGTCGTCCTGCACCGCGTCGGCGACCGCGACATAGCCGTCGACGACGTGGTCGGCGATCGAGTGCAGCACCGCCGAGGGACCGCGCGCGAGCAGCTCGGGGTCGTCCTGAAGCCGGTGCCGCAGCGCCCGCAGCGAACCCTGGCCGCCGTGCCGGACGGTGATGAAGAAGTCCCGCCCGGTGAAGCACATGACCTCGCCGGTCTCAACCACCTCGCTGTTGGCGGTGAGTTGGTCGTGCTCGACGTAGTGGATGGTCTTGAAGACGGTGAAGAGGGAGTCGTCGTAGCGCTCCAGCTTGGGTCGCTGGTGGGCCTGTACGGCGTCCTCGACGGCGAGCGGGTGGAGTCCGAACTCCCGGGCGATGACGGCGAATTCGGCCTCGGTCGGCTCGTGCAGGCCGATCCACACGAAACCGCCGTCCCGGCGCACCAGACGCATCGCCTCGTGCGGGGTGAGCGGCTTGCCGATGTCGACGCGGGCGCCGTCGCGGTACACGGCGCAGTCGACGACGGCCGAGGGGGTGCCGGGGTCGCGGGTCGTGTCGTACGCGCCGCCGTCCTTGCGCAGGGCGGGACGGGACGGGCGGACCACGGCACGCAGGTCGCGGATCATCGACATGGCGGGCTCCTTCGCGTCGAGCAACGAAAGGCGCCGGCGGACGGTTGGAACTGCCCGGAATGGGGACGTCCTGGGTACGGATGTTTGGCACGTCCACAAAGCGGGGAGCACCGCACCGTCGCGGTGGCGAACTTCGCTACTGATACAGGCACTGACTTCGGAACAGACAGATCGGTCGGATCGAACACACCGGACAGATCAGGCAGATCAGGAAAAAGAAACGAAGTGCTCTTCCGCGACAGTGAAGAAGTGCGAGAGGCGGCGGCAGCCGGCTGGAGGCTAGAAGCAGAGCCAGAGCGACGACATCAGCGGCCGGAAGAGCGGGTGGTACTGCCAGGCCGACTTCGGTCCATTGCAGCCCCACCTCCTCCGGCCGGTCCCCCGTGGGGGAGTGTCGACGGCGTCGGGACTTGATGCGCGACGCTTCTGCGTGCTGCCCCGAACGACCGGCCAAGACTATCAGCCGACCGATGTGTCAAGGCGCTGCTTTGCCCGGTACTGACGAGTTCTATGCTCGCCGCATGGTTGATGTTCTTGCTCTGGTCGAGGCACGGTTGCGTACCGCGCTGGGCGATCCGGACGCCCGCGCCGCGGTCACCTTCCTCGGCACGGACCGCGTCGAGGTCCTGCGTTTCCCGGGCGACAACCAGGACGGGACCGTCGTCCGCTACGCCACCCTCGGCATGTCCGCGCAGCCGATGAGCGACCCCACGGCGATGCTCGCCGACCCGGTCGCGGGCCCGCGCGCCGAGCTGGTCCTCTCCGTCCGCGGCGGCCTCGCCGACACCGACAAGGTGCTCCGGCCCCTCGCCGTGCTCGCCGCGTCCCCGCAGGTCGAGGGCGTGGTCGTGGCCCCCGGCGCCTCCCTCGACGTGGGCGAACCGCTGTGGCCCGGCGCTCCGTTCACCTCGGTACTGGTCGCCGAGCCGGGCGGCCTGGTCGAGGACCTCGAACTCGACGAGCCCCTCGACCCGGTGCGCTTCCTGCCGTTGCTCCCCATGACCCCGAACGAGGCCGCCTGGAAACGCGTCCACGGCGCGCAGGCCCTCCAGGAACGCTGGTTGACGAACGGGACGGACCTACGGGATCCCTCCCGCAGGTCCGTCCCGCTCGACTGACATCCGAGTGAGCAAGCTCACCAACGTCGGCCGGTAATCGGCTAGTTGGCGAACACCGCGACACTGTCCTCCACCGCGTGCCTCGGCTCCAGCTCCTCGGCCTCGTGCGTGAGCGCGTTCCGTCGTACGAGGACCACCAGCGCGCCCAGCGCCGCGGTGACCGCCGCGACCACGAACGGGATGTGGATGTTGCTCCACCCCTCGATCTTCGGCGCGAAGAACGGCGCGGCGGCCGCGGCGAACCAGCGGACGAAGTTGTAGCCCGCGCTCGCCACCGGGCGCGGCGCGTCCGACACACCCAGGGCCAGCTCGGTGTAGACGGTGTTGTTCACGCCGATGAAGGCGCCGGACAGGATCGTGCAGACGATGGCGGTGGTGTGGCTGCCGTAGCCGAGGACGAGCACGTCGACGGCGAGCAGCACGAGGGAACCGCCGAGCACCTTCAGGGAGCCGAACCGGGCCTGGAGTCGCGGGGCGACGAAGACCGAGAAGACGGCGAGCAGCACGCCCCAGGCGAAGAACACGGCACCCGACTTGTACGGGGTCATGTTCAGCACGAACGGGGTGAAGGCCAGCACGGTGAAGAACGTGTAGTTGTAGAAGAAGGACGAGACGGCCGCGGAGGCGAGTCCGCCGTGGCCGAGCGCCTTGAGCGGGTCGAGCAGGGACGTCTTCTGCGCGGGCTTCGGCTGTTCCTTCAGGAACACCGTGATGCACAGGAAGCCGATCGCCATCAGGAACGCGGTACCGAAGAAGGGGTAGCGCCAGCTCTGGTTGCCGAGCAGGGCGCCGAGCAGTGGGCCGCAGGCCATGCCCAGGCCGAGGGCGGACTCGTAGAGCAGGATCGCCGCGGCGCTGCCGCCGGCCGCCGCGCCGACGATGACGGCGAGGGCGGTCGATACGAAGAGCGCGTTGCCGAGGCCCCAGCCGGCCCGGAAGCCGACGAGTTCGCCGACCGAGCCCGAGGTGCCGGCGAGACCGGCGAAGACCACGACGAGGGCGAGGCCGAGCAGCAGGGTCTTCTTGCCGCCGATGCGGCTGGAGACGAAGCCGGTCACCAGCATCGCGATCGCCGTGATCAGGAAGTACGAGGTGAAGAGCAGGGAGACCTGGCTCGCCGTGGCGTCGAGGCCCTTGGCGATCGACGGCAGGATCGGGTCGACGAGTCCGATGCCCATGAAGGCGACGACCGAGGCGCCGGCGGTGGCCCAGACCGCCTTGGGCTGCCGAAGGATGCTGCCCGAGCCGGTGTCGGCTCCCTTGTCGAAGGGGTCGTCCATGCTTCCTCCCAAGTAGTTGGTATATGCACATAGTAAGTTAGGCAAGGTAATGAATGCAAGTTACATCTAGTTTCGCTCGGTGTGTGGTCCTGGTTTCGCTCCGTGAGTGGTCCCGGCCGGACGGGTGATCGTCCTTGACGTGCGCGGGTGAGGGTAGGACCGTGGGGCCCTATGAGGGGCGAACCCAGTTGCCCGAAGTGTGGTGGCCGGGTCAGGGCTCCCGGACTCTTCGCCGATTCCTGGCAGTGCGATCTCCACGGGACGGTGCATCCGCTGCAGCCCGTGATCCCGCCCAGCGTCGAGGCGCTCAGTGTCGTGGTGCACCGGACGAAGGTGCCGGTGTGGATGCCGTGGCCGTTGCCGGTCGGATGGCTGTTCACGGGCGTGGCCTGTGCGGGGGACGACCGTAGTGGGGGGCGGGCTACGGCCGTTGCGTGTTCCGGGCCGGGGCCCCTTGGGGGGATCGGGGAGTTGATCCTTGTCGCCGAGGAGCTGGGGGTCGGGCTCGGGGCGCGGTATGCGGGGATCGACGGGCCGGACCCTGGGCCCTATATGAACGTCGAGAAGCCTCCTCAGGCGAAGTTGCTCGCTGCGGGGCGGCCTACGCCGTTGTGGCATGTCTCCACGGCGCCGGATGATCGGGCGGTGTTTGCGGGGGAGGCGTTGGGGTTGTGGCTGTGGGCCGTTGTGTGGCCTGAGCAGTCGGGGTTGTTGATGTATGACGAGCTGGTGCTTACGGATTTGCGGGATGCGGGGGCCGAGGTTGATCTCGTGCCGTGTGGGGCGTTGTCGCCGCGCTTGCTTAAGCCGTAGCGCCTAGGGGGGTGCCTGGTTCTGTTGTGGGGCGGGTGCGGGTCCGTTGTGGCTGGTCGCGCCGTTCCCCGCGCCCCTTGGTTGGCTGCCCTACGCGGTGTTCATGAGGCCCCCGGGGATGCCGTTACCCTTGAGGGGTCCCTTTTTCGTACTGTCACCGGTTGGAGCTTGCGCGTGCGTATCGATCTGCACACCCACTCCATGGCCTCCGACGGTACGGACACGCCCGCTGAGCTGGTGCGGAATGCCGGGGCTGCTGGGCTGGACGTTGTCGCGCTGACCGATCACGACACCAGTCGTGGGTATGCGGAGGCGATCGAGGCGTTGCCCTCGGGGCTCACCCTTGTCACCGGGGCCGAGATGTCCTGTCGGATCGACGGGGTGTCCATGCATCTGCTGGCCTACCTCTTCGACCCGGAGGAACCTGCTCTGCTCGCCGAGCGGGAGCTGGTTCGGGACGATCGGGTGCCTCGGGCTCGGGCCATGGTGGGGCGGCTTCAGGAACTGGGTGTGCCGGTTACCTGGGAGCAGGTTGCCCGGATCGCCGGGGAAGGGTCGGTCGGGCGGCCTCATGTCGCCACCGCGTTGGTTGAGTTGGGTGTTGTGCCCACGGTGAACGACGCGTTCACGGGGGAGTGGCTCGCCGACGGTGGGCGCGCTCATGTGGCCAAGCACGAGACCGATCCGTTTGAGGCGATTCGGCTGGTGAAGGCCGCGGGGGGCGTGACCGTGTTCGCGCACCCGGGTGCCAGTAAGCGCGGGCACACCGTGCCCGAGGCCGCCATTGCCGAGATGGCTGCCGCCGGGCTCGACGGTATCGAGGTCGAGCACATGGACCATGACGCCGAGACTCGGGTGCGGTTGCGGGGGCTCGCCAAGGAGCTCGGACTGCTGGCCACCGGGTCCAGTGACTACCACGGGAGCCGGAAGAGCGTGCAGCTCGGGGAGTACACGACCGATCCCGAGGTGTACGGCGAGATCACGCGGCGCGCCACCGGGGCGTTCCCGGTGCCGGGGGCCGGCGGAGTCTGACGCCCGCCTCCGTCCGTTCGTCTCCGCTCACTCTCACCTGCAAGGCTCGTGGCTCACCCATGTTCGACGTCGCCGTCTTCGGCTCCCTCTTCCTGACCCTTTTTGTCATCATGGATCCCCCTGGGATCACCCCGATCTTCCTCGCGCTGACCTCCGGACGACCGTCCAAGGTGCAGAAGCGGATGGCCTTCCAGGCCGTGTGTGTCGCCGGTGGTGTCATCACCGTCTTCGGGCTGCTCGGGCATCAGATCCTCGACTATCTGCACGTCTCCGTGCCCGCGCTGATGATCGCGGGCGGGCTGCTGCTCCTGCTCATCGCGCTCGACCTGCTCACCGGCAAGACCGACGAGCCCAAGCAGACCAAGGACGTCAACGTCGCCCTCGTACCGCTGGGCATGCCGCTGCTCGCCGGGCCCGGTGCGATCGTGTCCGTCATCCTCGCCGTGCAGAAGGCCGACAGCGTGGCCACGCAGGTGTCGGTGTGGACCGCGATCCTCGCCATCCATGTCGTGCTGTGGGTGGTGATGCGGTACTCACTGCTGATCATCCGGGTCATCAAGGACGGCGGGGTGGTGCTGGTGACACGGCTCGCCGGGATGATGCTGTCCGCCATCGCCGTGCAGCAGATCATCAACGGGATCACCCAGGTGATCCGCGCGAGCTGAGCCCCCCGGCGCCTGGCGCAACGCAGAACCCCCGCACGGCGTCGGTGCCGTACGGGGGTTCTGAAGTGTGGTCGCGATCCGTATGAGAGTCGCGGGCTCTGTCGTAGGTATTACGTCGTCAGTGTTACGTCGTCGGTCTTGCGGTTGCGTCGTAGGTGTTGCGCGGCCTCGGTGTTACGAGGCCTTGGTCTCGGCGGGGCGGATCCACAGGCGCTGTCCTATGGCGGCAGCCTGTTGCACGATCCGATTGACGGAGGCGGCGTCCACGACGGTGCTGTCCACGGTGGTGCCGTCGACCTCGTCGAGACGCATGATTTCGAAGCGCATGGGCTTCTCCCTTCGTCTGGTCATCCTCCTGAGGAGAACTACTCGGTTACGTATGTAGTCAACGGGATGCGTGTTACAAACATTCCCTACGCTAAGGAAATTTTTCGAACGCCTAATTACTGACTGGTAAGAGATCGCCGCGAGACTGACCGGGACCGGTTGTGTTCGCAGCGTGACCGCCGGGACAATGGAGGCGATGAACGACGACCTCGCGGCCCTCAGCGCCCGCCTCGACCGCACGAACGAGCTGTTGCAGCGCATGCTCGCCGAAGTGGCGAAGACGCCCTCGACGCATGCGATCTTCGTCGACGCCGGGTATTTGTATGCAGCCGCGGGCCGGCTCGTCTCCGGGACCGAGGACCGACGCACCTTCGACCTCGACGCCGAGGGCCTCATCGAGGCGCTCATCGACAAGGCCCGCACGATCTTCGCGGACAGCCGACTGCTGCGGGTGTACTGGTACGACGGTGCCCGGCGGCGCATCCACACCTCGGAGCAGCAGACCATCGCCGAACTCCCGGACGTGAAGGTGCGGTTGGGCAACCTCAACGCCAACAACCAGCAGAAGGGCGTCGATTCACTCATCCGCTCCGACCTGGAGTCCCTCGCCCGGCACCGCGCCATCAGCGACGCGGCCCTCATCGGCGGCGACGAGGACCTCGTCTCGGCGGTCGAGGCGGCCCAAGGGTACGGCGCCCGCGTCCACTTGTGGGGCATCGAGGCGCCGGAAGGCCGTAACCAGGCGGAGCCGCTCCTCTGGGAGGTCGACAGTCAGCGCACCTTCGACCTCGACTTCTTCAAGCCGTACGTCTCCCGGCGCGCGTCCGCCGTCTACGAGGCCACCGCCACCCGGCCCACCCGCGACGACGTCCGCTTCGTCGGCGCGCAGATCGCGGCGAAGTGGCTCGCGGCGCGGGGGAGGGAAGCGCTGGTGGAGCTGCTGCCCGGGCATCCGTATCTGCCGGGGTCCGTCGACCAGGACCTGTTGGTCGAGGCGGAGGGGCTGTTGCAGTACTCCCTGCGCGGGCAGGCCGATCTGCGGCGGGCGCTGCGGGACGGGTTCTGGGAGCACTTGCAGACGCAGTACTGACCGCTGTCTAGCGGGAGTTGCCGTCCCAGAAGTCGGCGATCGCCTTGGCCGTCGCGGTCGGCTGGTCCGTGTTCGGTGAGTGCTCGGCCCGTGCGATGACCGTCCGCCGCGCCTTCAGCCGTACGGCCATGTCGTCCAGGAGCGGCACCGGCCAGGTGTCGTCGCGCGCGCCCGACAGGACGTGGACGGGGAGGGGGACGGCGGCCAGTTCGGCGACCCGGTCCGGCTCTCCGCACAACTGCCGTCCGGCGGCCAGGAGTTGAGCCGGCTTGGTGCCCAGCCAGCGGCGGCGCAGGTCGGCCCGGTCGTCGAGACCCTCGTCCAGCGCACCGCCGGTCTCGGTCTCCTGCGGCGTCTCCATCGCCTGGATCGCGTCCCACACCTCGGCCATCGACATCACGGCGAGCGCGTCCCGCAACAGCTTCGCGCGCTGCTGCTGGGAGGCCGAGATCTCCGCCGGCCCCGACGACATCAGCGTCAGCGACACGAACGGCATGGGGTCGAGGAGTACGGCCGCCCGCGCGATGTGCCCGCCGAAGGAGTGCCCGAGGAGATGCACCGGCGCGCCCACGGTCTCGGCCAGCGCGAGCACGTCCCGCGCCAACTCGTCCTGGGCGTAAGGGGATTCGTCGTCCGCGGGGCCGTCCGTCTCGTACTGGCCCCGCCCGTCCACGGCCACGGTCCGGTACCCGCGCGCCCCGAACGCCTCGTGCAACGGGTTGAAGTCCTCCTTGCTCCCGGTGAACCCCGGCAGCAGCAGCGCGACCCCCTTCGGCTCGACACCGTCGCCCACGGGCGAGTCCACGACGGCGAACTCACCGCGAGCGGTCCGCAGGGGGTACGCGCGAGCGCCGGGGGGCGGGGTGAAGGAAGGGGGCCTACTCATGGGTAGAGGTTAACCGGCGAGCCTGAGCGCGAGGGGGACGGGAGGGTGTGACCGGGGTTGACGGGCTGGTGGAACGCCGATGGCCCGACCCACGTGAAGTGGACCGGGCCATCGGCGTCACTGAGCTGGTCAGCCCTCGGTGGCCTCGACTGCGGCCGTCGCCGCGGTCTTGCGCGGGCGGCGCACCCTCGGCTTGGCCTCGGGCGCCTCCGCCGTCTCCGTCACGACCGGGGCCTCGGCGGCCTTGCGGGTCGTACGGCGACGCGGCTTGACCTCCGCCTCCTCGGCAACCTGCGCCGGGATCTCGGCGGTGGCCGCCGTCTTGAGGGCCCGACGGGGCTTGGCCTCGACAGCCTCGGCCGTGTCGACAGCGGCAACCGCCGCCTTACGGGTCCGACGCGGCTTGGCCTCGGCGACGACCTCCGCAGGTGCCTCTATGGCAACGGCAGCGGCCGTCTTACGGGTCCGGCGCGGCTTGCTCTCGACGGCCTCGACCGTGTCCACGGCGGCCTCGGCGGCAACCGCGGTCTTGCGAGTGCGACGCGGCTTGACCTCGGCGACCTCCACCGGAGCCTCTACGGCAACAGCGGCGGCCGTCTTGCGAGTGCGGCGCGGCTTCGTCTCGACGGCCTCGGCGGTGTCCACGGCGACGACCTCGGCCGGAGCCGCGGTCTTCCGGGTCCGCCGCGGCTTGGTCTCCGCCACGACCGGCGTCTCCACGGCCTCCACCACCGGCTCCGCGACCTTGCGGGTACGGCGCCGGGGCGCGGCCGCTACGGCGTCGCCCTGCTCCTCGACCACCTGCGCGGGGATGTCGGCGACGGCCTTGCGGGTCGCGGTACGGCGACGCGGCTTGGTCTCCTCGACGGCCTCGACCGTGTCGACGACCTCGGCCGCTTCGACCGGAGCCGCGGTCTTGCGCGCCCGGGTCCGACGCGGCTTGGCCTCGACGGCCTCGGCCGTGTCGACCGCGGCCACGGCGGCGGGTTCGGCGACAGCGGGGGTCGCGACCTCGACGACCGGCTCCGCGGCCTGTGCGGCCTTACGGGTCCGGCGGCGCGGCTTGGTCTCCTCGACCGGAGCCTCGGCCACGGGGGCCTCGACCACCGGGGTCACTGCCGCGGTCTCGACCGCGGGCTCCGCCGACTTCCGCGTACGCCGACGGCGCGACGTCGTCGGGGCGTCCAGGGTCGAACCCTCAGCCGTGGCTACGGCGCTCTCCGCGACCTCGGACACGGGCGTGACGGGTGTGGAGGTGACTGTCGTGGCCGGCAGTTGCTCTCCCGTCGCTCCGTTGCGGTTGCGGCGACGGCGGCGCGGAGTGCGGGTCGCGGTGTCCTCGGAGGCGGCCACCGCGGTCTCCTCCGGAGAGGACGACGTCACGGCCGTAGCCGCCGAAGTCCCTTCCATCGGGGCGCCGTTGCGGGTACGACGGCGGCGGCGCGGGGTGCGTGCCGCGCGCTCGGTGTCGGCGGAACGGGACTCGTCGCGGGTGTCGCGGCTGTTGTCACGGCCGCTGTCGCGACCGCCCCTGCCGGCGTCACGACCGCTGTCACGGCCGCCACGACCGCCATCGCGACCGCCCCGGCCACGCGGGCCGCCGCGACCGCCGGTCTCGCCGAGGTCCTCGACCTCCTCCGCGGCCAGCCCGGCGCGCGTGCGCTCCGAGCGGGGCAGGACACCCTTGGTGCCCGCGGCGATGTTCATTTCCTCGAAGAAGTGCGGGGACGTGGAGTACGTCTCCGGCGGGTTCGGGAAACCGAGGTCCAGCGCCTTGTTGATGAGCTGCCAGCGCGGGATGTCGTCCCAGTCGACGAGGGTGACCGCGATGCCCTTGGCGCCCGCGCGGCCGGTGCGGCCGATGCGGTGCAGGTAGGTCTTCTCGTCCTCGGGGGACTGGTAGTTGATGACGTGCGTTACGCCCTCGACGTCGATACCGCGGGCGGCGACGTCGGTGCAGACGAGCACGTCCACCTTGCCGTTGCGGAACGCGCGCAGTGCCTGCTCGCGGGCGCCCTGGCCGAGGTCGCCGTGGACCGCGCCGGAGGCGAAGCCGCGCTGCTGGAGCTGGTCGGCGAGGTCGGCCGCCGTGCGCTTCGTACGGCAGAAGACCATGACCGGGCCCCGGCCCTCGGCCTGGAGGATGCGGGCGACGAGCTCGGGCTTGTCCATGTTGTGCGCGCGGTAGATGAACTGCTTGGTGTTCGCGACCGTCGCGCCCTCGTCGTCCGGCGAGGTGGCGCGGATGTGCGTGGGCTGCGTCATGTAGCGGCGCGCGAGACCGATGACGGCGCCCGGCATGGTCGCCGAGAACAGCATCGTCTGACGGCGGGCCGGCAGGAAGTTGATGATCTTCTCGACGTCGGGCAGGAAGCCCAGGTCGAGCATCTCGTCGGCCTCGTCCAGGACGAGCGACCGGATGTGCTTGAGGTCGAGCTTCTTCTGGCCCGCGAGGTCCAGCAGTCGGCCCGGGGTGCCGACGATGACGTCGACGCCCTTGCGGAGCGCCTCGACCTGCGGCTCGTAGGCCCGGCCGCCGTAGATGGCGAGGACGCGTACGTTGCGCACCTTGCCCGCGGTCAGCAGGTCGTTCGTGACCTGCGTGCACAGCTCGCGCGTGGGGACCACGACGAGTGCCTGCGGGGCGTCGGTCAGCTGCTCGGGCTTGGCCCGGCCGGCCTCGACGTCCGCGGGGACGGTCACGCGCTCCAGGAGCGGGAGGCCGAAGCCCAGCGTCTTGCCGGTGCCGGTCTTGGCCTGGCCGATGACGTCCGTGCCGGAAAGGGCTACGGGGAGCGTCATCTCCTGGATCGGGAAGGGGGAGACGATACCGACGGCCTCAAGGGCCTCAGCGGTCTCGGGAAGGATTCCGAGCTCTCGGAAAGTAGTCAGGGTGCTGCCTCTTCTGTGTGCGCGGTGCGAGGCGAGCGCGGGGGTCGTGTCAGGACCGTGCCGGGGACGTCGGCTGCTTTACGGACAACCCGCGAGGGCAAGCCGTACTGCACGGGACCACTGCCGACGCTCTAGCGCTCGAACCGCTGAGGGTCCCCCTCCGAACGACGTACGCACTGTCACGTACGGGCGAGGAGGGCTGTCGGGTCGGAGCCGATCGGGCCACCGACCGGGCATCCTCATTCGTGCGGCCCGGCGAATACTCGGCGGGCGCATTACCACCATACCCCGGAATCACGCACATGCGTTGGCCGATTTGGTCACGTTGTCGTCGTCACACTGATTGACCAGGGACTTCCGCCGTGCTGTGAGCGGGCTATTGTGCGCTTCATGACGACCGCTGACAACGCCTCCGACGCACCCGCCGAACCCACCGGAGTCGCCGCCCAGGACTGGGCCACGGCCTCCGTCGACCCGCAGTACCGCAACGCGGTCGTGGACCTGCTCGGCGCGCTCGCGTACGGCGAGCTGGCGGCGTTCGAGCGGCTCGCGGAGGACGCCAAGCTGGCGCCGACGCTCGCGGACAAGGCGGAGCTGGCGAAGATGGCGTCGGCCGAGTTCCACCACTTCGAGCAGCTCAGGGACCGGCTCACCGAGATCGGTGCCGAGCCGACCGACGCGATGCAGCCGTTCGTCGCCGCACTCGACGGCTTCCACAAGCAGACGGCGCCCTCGGACTGGCTGGAGGGCCTCGTCAAGGCGTACGTCGGCGACTCGATCGCCAGTGACTTCTACCGCGAGGTCGCCGCCCGCCTCGACAAGGACTCCCGCCTGCTGGTGCTCGGCGTCCTCGACGACACCGGGCACGCGAGCTTCGCCGTGGAGAAGGTGCGCGCGGCGATCGACGCGGAACCGCGTGTGGGGGGCCGACTCGCCCTGTGGGCACGGCGGTTGATGGGTGAGGCGCTGTCCCAGTCCCAGCGGGTTGTCGCCGATCGGGACGCGCTGTCGACGATGCTCGTGGGTGGCGTGGCGGACGGCTTCGACCTCGCGGAGGTGGGCCGGATGTTCTCGCGGATCACCGAGGCGCACACCAAGCGGATGGCGGCGCTGGGGCTCGCCGCGTAGACACGGCTACGGCTACGGCTTCGGGGGAGTGCGACCGGTGCGGCTAGGCGGGGGCGGATCGTCCCCGGAGCCGTCGCGAGGGTCGAAGGAGCAGCGAGAGCGAGGCCGCCGAGACGACCGCCGCGCCGAGCAGGCTCGCCAGGCCGCTGCCGGGGCCCAGCGCGCTGTGGGTGACGAAGTCACCGAAAAGGGCTCCGGCGACACCCGTGGAGAACACCAGGGGGCGGGTCGGCAGACGGTGTGCGAGCCGGTGCGTGGCGGCCCACGCGAGCAGCACACCCAGCACAGCGGAGCCGAGCGCTTCCAGGATCATCACGGGGGTCCCTCCCACGGCCGTCGTCGTTGTGCGGTCGTAGCCGGTCATACCCGTGACCTGCGGAATGCAATCCTCCCCTGTGGGTGACTTGTGCTCCATCTGTGGTGGAAACGCGAGGGGGCCCGGTGACCTCCGCGGTCACCGGGCCCCCTCGAGCGTTCGCGACTACAGCGCGCCGAAGCCCACCTTGCGCGGGGCCGCCTCGCCGAGCTCGACATACGCGAGCCGGTCGGCGGGGACGAGGACCTTGCGGCCGTGCTCGTCCACGAGGCTCAGCAGCGGAGCCTTCCCGGTCAGCGCCTCGGCCACGGCCTGCTCGACCTCCTCGGCGCTCTGACCGGTCTCCAGAACGATCTCGCGAGGCGTGTGCAGCACGCCGATCTTGACCTCCACGGCTATGTCCCTCCGACGGTCAGCAAAGTGCGCGATCTTCCGCGCTGTACGCAGCACACATTAGCCCGGCGAGGGGACGTAGATGTTCCGCGCCGGAACGCCAAGAGCGAACAGCCGACGGGAACAAACGACCGTCAGTGGTGTTCGCTGCCGTGCAGCGGGAAACCGGCGATGCCGCGCCACGCCAGCGAGGCCAGCAGCTGGACCGCCTGGTCGCGCGGGACGCTGCGGTCGCTGTGCAGCCAGGAGCGGGCGACGACCTGGGCGAGACCGCCCAGACCCGAGGCCAGCAGCATCGACTCGTCCCGGGAGAGGCCGGTGTCCTCGGCGATGACCTCGCAGATCGCCTCGGCGCACTCGTTCGTCACCTTGTCGACGCGCTCGCGCACGGCGGGCTCGTTCGTCAGGTCCGATTCGAAGACCAGCCGGAAGGCGCCGCCGTCGTCCTCGACGTAGGCGAAGTACGCGTCCATGGTCGCCCGGACGCGCTGCTTGTTGTCCGACGTCGACGCGAGCGCGGTCCGTACCGACTGGATCAGCGACTCGCAGTGCTGGTCGAGGAGGGCGAGGTAGAGGTCGAGCTTGCCCGGGAAGTGCTGGTAGAGCACCGGCTTGCTGACGCCCGCGCGCTCGGCGATGTCGTCCATCGCGGCCGCGTGGTAGCCCTGTGCGACGAAGACCTCCTGGGCGGCGCCCAGCAGTTGGTTCCGTCGGGCACGGCGCGGCAGGCGGGTGCCCCGCGGGCGCGCCGCCTCTGTCTGCTCGATGGCTGTCACGCCGCCTCCCAAATGTCGTCCTCATGCGGTGAGCGCCGCGCCGCCATCGTACTTTTCGGTAACCGTGGTGTGCGCGGTGCGAGCGCAGAATTTCACGTACCGGACGATGGTGAAAGCGGCGCGAATGCCCCTAGAAGGGGATGTAGAGGTCGCGGGCGGTCGGAGGTAAGTGGCTTCTTCTTACTGAAGGGGCTCGGTCCGCCTGCTGATCCGCCTACTGGTCTGCCTACTGAAGGGGCCGGTCGATGTCACCGGTAGTCGTCTTCGTCGAGGGCGACGACGCGGGCCTGTTCGGCGACGTCGGCCTCGTTGGCCTTGCCCGGGTCGACGTCGGCCGGTTGTTCGTCGGTGGTGTCGTCCTCGGGGGCTTCCACGTCGAACGGGGTGTCGCTCTCGTCCTCGAACGTCTCCGGATCGCTGGGGTCGACGGTCATGGCGGGCTCCCTTCCTGGTGCGTCGTGCGCTTGTCGATACGGGTGCCCTGTCTACGAGCCTAGGAGACACCGGGCAGGGGTGCCATGGCGGACGTCTTAGGGCTGTCGTAGGGCCGGCGCAGGGGACTGTCGTGGGGCCGGGGCAGGGCTTGTGACGGCGAACACACGAGCTACTGCGTGATCGTCTCGTAACATTGCCGCATGTCTTCGACAGAGCTGCCTTCCGTGTCGGCCGCCACCAGCGTGCTCCCCAAGGTGGCGCCCGTCCGGGTCGGCGAGGGGGAGCGGCTCAGGTCGGTCGGCCTGCCGGGGATCACCCTGACGGTGCGGTCGAGAGCGGCGGTGCGCGAAGGACTGCCGCCCGCGCTGTACGTCCACGGGCTCGGCGGTTCCTCGCAGAACTGGTCGCAGCTCATGGCCGAGCTCGACGGCCTGGTCGACAGCGAGGCCCTGGACCTGCCGGGCTTCGGCGACTCCCCGCCACCGGACGACGGCGACTACTCCGTCACCGGGCACGCGCGCGCGGTCATCCGTTACCTCGACGCGGCCGGGCGCGGCCCGGTGCACCTCTTCGGCAACTCGCTGGGCGGCGCGATCACCACGCGCGTGGCCGCGGTCCGCCCGGACCTCGTCCGCACGCTCACCCTGATCTCCCCGGCCCTGCCGGAGATCCGCGTCCAGCGCTCGGCGGTACCGACCGCGCTGCTGGGCCTCCCGGGGGTCGCGTCCCTGTTCACCCGCATCAGCAGGGAGTGGACGGCCGAACAGCGCGTCCGCGGCGTCCTGGGCCTCTGCTACGGCGATCCCGGCACGGTGACCCCGGAGGCGTTCCGGTACGCGGTCGAGGAGTTGGAGCGGCGCCTCCAACTCCCGTACTTCTGGGACGCGATGGCCCGTTCCTCCCGGGGCATCGTCAACGCGTACACCCTGGGCGGCCAACACGGCCTCTGGCGCCAGGCCGAACGCGTCCTGGCCCCCACCCTCCTCGTCTACGGCGGCCGCGACCAACTGGTCGGCTACCGCATGGCCCAGCGCGCGGCCCGCACCTTCCGGGACTCGCGCCTGCTGTCCCTGCCGGACGCGGGGCACGTCGCGATGATGGAGTACCCGGAGTCGGTGGCGGCGGCGTTCCGTGAACTTCTCGCGGATGTGGGGGAGTCGGGAGTGTTCGGCGAGGTGGGGGAGTCGGCGGGAGTCGGTCCCGTGCGGGGACGTCGTGCAGTTGAAGCGGATGGTTTCGGCCGAGGTGGCGGGAGCGGTGCGCGGGGGTCCCGGGGCGGCGGTTCGGTGAGTACGGTGAGTGATGCCGGCGGCGCGGGAGCGGGAGCGGGGTCCGGTGCCGGTGCCGGGGGCGAAGGCAACGACGATACGAACGCGGGGAGTTGAGGGGGCGACGTGGGACGCCATAGTCGCCGTAGGTCCCCTGCGAAGGGTGACTCCGCGGATGTAGGAAGCGTTGGGGCGGGGAAGGACGGGACGGGCGCGGGCGCTCAGGACGCTTCTCGGGATGCTCAGGGGGCTCGGGGGTCGCAGAGGGAGCAGGGAGGCCGGGCTGGTTCTCCTGGTCCTGGGTCCGGATCTGGGTCGATATCTGGCCGACAGCAACCTTCTGGGAGCGGGAATCCGGAGTACGGGGCGTCGAGCCTCCCGGACGGGACGCCGGCTCGCGGGGTACCGGGGCCGGGCATGGCCGAGGGCACGCCCGCGCGCGGGGTTCCGCGGGCCCAGGGGGCGGCGCCTGCTCAAGCTGGTCAACGGGGGCCGCGTCCTCAGGGCGGGACGCCCGCTCAGGGGGTGCCGGGTTTCGCGGGTGGGACTCCTGCTCATGGGGTGCCGCGTTTCCAGGGCCAGCCGCCTGCTCAGGGTGGGCTGCGTCCCTCGGAGGAGACACCTGCTCACGGAGTACCGCGCTACCAGGGCCAGCCGCCTGCTCAGGGTGGGCCGCGTCCCCCGGAAGGGACACCCGCTCGCGGAGTACCGCGCTACCAGGGGTCGCCGTCCGAGCAGGATGCGCCGCGTTTCCAGGGTCAGCCGCCTGCTCAGGGTGGGCTGCGTCCCTCGGAGGAGACACCTGCTCACGGAGTACCGCGCTACCAGGGCCAGCCGCCCGCTCAAGGTGGACCCCGCCTTCCTGATGGGACCCCGGCTCACGGGTCGCCGCGTTTCTTCGGGGGTGGTTCTGCGGCTGGTGGGCCGCGTCTCCCCGATGGCACTCCCGCGCGCGGGGTTCCGCGTCTGCCGGATGGCTGGTCCGCGCAGGGGGCGCCGGGTTCCGCTGACGGCGCTCCTGGGCGGGGCGTTCCCCGGCTTGCGGACGGGACGCCGGCCCATGGGTTTCCCCGGTTGGCCGATGGCACTCCGGCTCATGGGTTTCCGAGGCTTCCGGATGGCACACCGGCTCGCGGTGTTCCGCGTGCGCCGGACGGCACCTCTGTGCAGGGCACCGCCCGGTTGGCCGATGGCACTCCGGCCCATGGGTTTCCGAGGCTGCCCGATGGCACTCCCGCGCGCGGTGTCCCTCGCTCGCCGGACGGCACCTCACGCGCGCGTGCCGGTCATCCCGAGCAGCCTGAATCCGGGGGCGCCTGGGGTGAGTTGAGAGGGCGGAGCGGTGTGGGACCCGGCGGGTCGCGTGGGACGCTCGGCGCTTCTCAAGACTCGTCCGGCGCGCCCGGTACTCCCGGCATGCCCCAAACTCCCGTCGCCGGTACGCCCTCAGCCTCGGGCCCGGGGCTCCCCATCCCCCGGCAGCGCCAGGCCCCTCAAGCCGGTCCCCGGCGAGGCGGGCACGCCGCCGGTCGTAGTCCCCGGCAGGACTACGTCGACGCCTTCGAGGCGGACGCGGGCGTCGACGACGACGTCTTCGCGCCCCGGACCGGCGTCGCGACGCACCCCTCCGACCCGTACGGCTCCGTCACCACCTGGACCCCTGAGAGCGACGCCGACGACGCGCCCCCTGCCGACCTCGACTCCTCGTCCGCGCGGGGCACAGGCCGTAAGGGACGGACGTACACCGGTATCGCGGCCGCCGCCGTCACCACCGTGCTGGCCGTCGTCGTGGCCGGGCAGGTCGCCAAGGACGGTGACAGTGACGGGGCGCGGTCGCAGGCGGCCGCCGATCGGGCCCGGGATGCCCGAGAGGCGGCCTCGCCGCAGGCAAGCCCGTCCGGTACGCCGCGCCTGGTGGCGCTGACGTACGCCCAGAAGATGGCCAAGAAGTACCCGCTCAGCGCGAAGCTCAAGGGGCCGGACAAGTTCGACGCGGTGCCCGGTGTCGACAAGGCGCCCGGCAAGGGGCGCAAGTACACGTATCGCGTCGACGTGGAGAAGGGGCTCGGGCTGGATGGGACGCTCTTCGCGCAGGCCGTGCAGAAGACGCTGAACGACAAGCGGAGTTGGGCCCACAACGGTGCCCGTACCTTCGAGCGGATCTACACGGGCAAACCGGACTTCGTGATCACCCTCGCCAGTCCTGGTACCACCGCCACGTGGTGTGCCAAGTCCGGTCTCGACACCACCGAGGACAACGTGTCGTGCGACTCGGCGGCCACCGAACGTGTGTTGATCAATGCGTATCGATGGGCGCAGGGGTCATCAACATATGGGGACAAGATGTACGCGTATCGACAGATGTTGATCAATCATGAGGTCGGTCATCGTCTCGGCTACGGGCACGTCACCTGCGACAAGGACGGCGAGTTGGCGCCCGTCATGCAGCAGCAGACCAAGTTCCTCGATCACGACGGGATCCACTGCCTGCCGAACCCCTGGCCGTACCCGGGCAGTTGACCGGCGACGCTTATGTCACATTGACACGAGCCGCAACTTCCATCATATTTTTGCGCATGTGGTCTAGTCATGTCCCGAACCGCGCCGGCATCGAGCTGGCGCTCATCGGCGTGACCCCGATCTGCGTGGCCGACATCCTCTGTCGCTGAACACCGCCCCTGGCGTCTGTGTCGCGACCCGCATCACCACGCCCTTGCCCGTGTGATCTCGGCAGGGCTTTTTCGACGACCTGACGCCTGGGCAGACGGCTGTTCACTTCCGTCTCACTCCTCGTCCATCAGTCTCACTATTCGAGAAACCTCCTGGAAACCCCAGCGGGATCCTCGAAAGTCACCCGAGAGGTCGTCATTCCGATGCGTCAACCGTCCGTCATAGCCCGGCGCGTGGCCGTGGCATCCGTCAGCCTGGCCGTGGCAGCGGGCGCCGCCGCCTGCGGGCCGAAGGACAACGATGCCAAGGCCTCCGGTGGCGACTCCACGCCCCACAAGGGCGGCACGCTCACGGTCCTGAACGCGCAGCCCCAGGAGGACTTCGACCCGGCCCGCCTGTACACCTCCGGCGGCGGCAACGTCCCCTCCCTCGTCTTCCGCACCCTTACCACGCGCAACCGCGAGAACGGCGCGGCCGGCGCCAAGGTCGTCCCGGACCTCGCCACCGACACCGGGCGCCCCAACAAGGACGCGACCGTGTGGACGTACACCCTGAAGAAGGGCCTCAAGTACGAGGACGGCACCGCGATCACCTCGGCCGACATCAAGTACGGCATCGAGCGCTCCTTCGCCCCCGAACTCTCCGGCGGTGCGCCCTACTTGAGGGACTGGCTGGTCGGCGCGGCCGACTACCAGGGGCCGTACAAGGACAAGAAGGGGCTCAGCGCGATTGAGACTCCTGACAGCCGGACCATCGTCTTCCATCTGAACAAGCCCGAGGGCGAGTTCCCGTATCTCGCCACGCAGACGCAGTTCACGCCCGTCCCGAAGGCGAAGGACACGGGGACGAAGTACGAGCAGCACCCGATCTCGTCGGGGCCGTACAAGGTCGTCAGCAACCAGAACGACGGTGAGACGATCGTCCTGGAGCGCAACAAGTACTGGTCCACCGCGACGGACGCCGAGCGCAAGGCCTACCCGGACAAGATCGACGTGAAGTCGGGGCTCGACTCGTCCGTGATCAACCAGCGGTTGTCCGCGTCCCAGGGGACGGACGCCGCGGCCGTCACGACGGACACCAACCTCGGCCCCGCCGAACTCGCCAAGGTGACCGGCGACAAGGAACTCGCCGCGCGCGTCGGCACCGGGCACTTCGGTTACACGAACTACATCGCGTTCAACCCCAAGGTCGCGCCGTTCAACAACGTCAAGGTGCGCCAGGCGATCTCGTACGCCATCGACCGTTCGTCGGTGGTGAACGCGGCGGGCGGTTCGTCGCTGGCCGAGGCCGCGACCACCTTCCTGCCGAACCAGAAGTCCTTCGGGTACGACCCCTACGACCTCTTCCCGGCGGGTGCGTCCGGCAACGCGGCGAAGGCCAAGGAGCTGCTCAAGGAGGCCGGTTACCCGAAGGGGATCACCGTCACGCTGACGCACTCCAACGACAAGGACTTCGAGACCAGCCCCGAGATCGCGACCGCGATCCAGGACGCGCTCAAGAAGGCCGGCATCACCGTCAAGCTCCAGGGCCTGGAGATCAACGACTACAAGGACAAGATCCACAGCGTCAAGACCGAGCCGGGCTTCTTCCTCGCCCACTGGGGTGCCGACTGGCCCTCCGGCGGTCCCTTCCTCGCCCCGATCTTCGACGGCCGCCAGATCGTCGAGGACGGCGCGAACTTCAACACCGGCCTGCTCAATGACAAGTCGGTCAATGCCGAGATTGATTCGATCAACAAGTTGACGAATCTTGACGAGGCCGCCAAGCGATGGGGCGCGCTGGACAAGAAGATCGGCGAGCAGGCCCTGACCGTGCCGCTGTTCCACCCCGTCTACAAGCGACTGGTCGGCAAGGACATCAGGAACGTCGTGATCAGCGACTGGACCGGCGTCCTGGACATCTCCCAGGTCGCGGTCAAGTAACCCCATGAGCGAGGCACTTGTCGCCTCCCAGGCCGCCGGGACGGACCTCTCCGTCCCGGCGGGCTCGGGGGCCCGTCAGTTCTGGCGGCGGCTGCGAGCGCAGCGCGCCGCCCTCGTCGCGGCGGCCGTCGTCGCCCTGCTCGTCCTGGTCGCGCTCGCCGCGCCGCTGCTCACCGCGATCGAGGGCCAGGACCCCTTCACCTACCACCCCTCGCTCATCGACTCCGCGCGCGGGGGCGTGCCGACCGGCTCCTTCGGGGGCATCACCGGCGACCACTGGCTCGGCGTCGAACCACAGACAGGCCGCGACCTGTTCGCCCGGCTCGCCTACGGTGCCCGGGTCTCGCTCGGCGTCGCCCTGGGGGCGACCGTCGTGCAGGTCACCATCGGGGTCGTGATCGGTGTCGCCGCCGCGCTCGGCAGCCGATGGGTTGATCAACTGTTGAGCCGGATCACCGACATCATCGTGGCGATGCCGTTGATGATCATGTCGTTGGCACTGCTCGCGATCGTGCCCAGCAGCTTCCCGCGGCCCCTGCTCGTCGCGCTCGTCATCGGGCTCATCGCCTGGGGCAACATCGCGAAGATCGTGCGCGCCCAGACGCTCACCCTGAAGGAGCTCGACTACGTCTCCGCCGCCCGGCTCAGCGGCTGGGGCACCTGGCGCATCGCCCGCCGCGAACTGCTGCCCGGGCTGGCCGCGCCCGTCATCACCTACGCGGCACTCCTCGTACCGATCAACATCACTACCGAAGCCGCGCTGTCCTTCCTCGGCGTCGGCGTGAAGCCCCCGACGCCCTCCTGGGGGCAGATGCTCACCGCCGCCGACGTCTGGTACCAGGCCGCCCCGCAGTACCTGCTGCTGCCCGCCAGCGCCCTCTTCGTCACCGTCCTGGCGCTGACCGTCCTCGGCGACGGCATCCGCACGGCCCTCGACCCTCGCGCGGCCTCCCGCCTGCGCATCGGCACGGGCCGCAAGCGCGAGGCGAAGGCGGACGCGAGCGCCAAGAAGGCGACGGCGGGTGGGAACTCCGGCCAGTCAAGAGTTGACCCGAGTGTCAATGCGGTCAATGCGAGCGGCGAGAAGGAGGACCCGGCATGAGCGGCTTCGGAGGCTTCGTCCTGCGCCGAGGCATCGGCACCGTGATCACCTTGTTCGCGATCTCGGTGATCGTCTACGTGGTCTTCTTCGTCACCCCCGGGAACGTCGCCCAGATCACCTGCGGCCCGCGCTGCTCCCCGGAGCAAGTGCACCAGGTGGCGCAGCAGTTGAGGCTCGACGACCCGTTGTACCTCCGCTACTGGCACTTCCTCCAGGGCATCCTCGTCGGCCAGGACTACTCCACGGGCACCTCCGTGGAGCACTGCTCGGCGCCCTGCCTCGGGCAGTCGTACCAGGGCGACCAGCAGGTCACCCAGCTGATCCTGTCGAAGCTGCCGGTCAGCCTGTCGCTCGTGTTCGGCGCGATGGTGCTGTGGCTGATCCTCGGCGTCGGCACAGGCATTCTGTCGGCGTGGCGGCGCGGCCGGTTCACCGAGCGCCTGCTGACCGGCATCACCCTCGCGGGTGTCGCCACCCCGGTGTTCGTGATCGGCCTGGTGCTGATGATCGTCGTCTGCGGGCAGCTGCAACTGCTGCCCTTCCCGCAGTACGTCGGCCTCACCGACGACCCCGAACAGTGGGCCTGGAACCTGCTGTTGCCCTGGCTCTCGCTCGCCCTCATCGAGGCCGCCGCGTTCGCCCGGCTCACCAGGGCGTCGATGCTGGAGACGCTCGCCGAGGACCACATCCGCACCTTCCGCGCGTACGGCGTGGGGGAGCGGTCGATCATCGGGCGGCACGCGCTGCGCGGGGCGTTCGCGCCGATCATCGCGCTCAACGCGAACAACGTCGGCTCGGCGGTCGGCGGCGCGGTGCTCACCGAGACGCTGTTCGGGCTGCCCGGCATCGGACAGGAACTCGTCCACGCCGTCAATGTCGTCGACCTGCCGGTGGTCGTCGGCATGGTCCTGGTCATCGGCTTCTTCGTGGTCATCGCCAACGCCGTCGCGGACGTGCTGTACGCGGTGGCCGACCGACGGGTGGTGCTCGCATGAGTTCGGGTACTGGCATGAGTTCTGCGAACGTGTTGGTGGAGGTCACCGACCTGACGGTCGGGTTCGGATCGCTGCGCGCCGTGGACGGTCTCTCCTTCCGGCTGGAGAAGGGCGCCGCGCTGGGCCTGGTCGGCGAGTCCGGTTCGGGCAAGTCCACGGTCGCCTCGGCCCTGTTGGGGCTGCACCGCGGCACCGGGGCCGACGTCGGCGGCTCGGTCCGCGTGGCCGGCATCGACGTACAGGAGGCGTCCGACGCGGACCTGCACCGGCTGCGCGGCGGGAAGGCCGCGATGGTCTTCCAGGACCCGCTGTCGTCCCTGGACCCGTACTACGCGATCGGCGACCAGATAGCCGAGGTCTACCGCGTGCACACGCGCGTGTCCCGTCGGGCCGCACGCGCGCGTGCCGTCGAGGTGCTGGACCGGGTCGGAATTCCGGACGCGGTACGGCGGTCCCGTTCGCGCCCGCACGAGTTCAGCGGCGGCATGCGGCAACGCGCCCTCATCGCGATGGCGCTCGCTTGCGAACCGGACCTGTTGATCGCCGACGAGCCCACGACGGCACTTGATGTGACCGTCCAGGCCCAGATCCTGGACCTGCTGCACACGCTGCGCGAGGAGACCGGCCTGGGGCTGCTGCTCGTCACGCACGACGTGGGTGTCGCCGCCGAGAGCGTCGACGAGATCCTGGTCATGCGGCACGGGCGGGCCGTCGAACACGGGCCGGTGGAGTCCGTTCTCGGGGCGCCCACCGAGCCGTACACCCGGGACCTGCTCGGCGCGGTCCCGCGCGTGGACGTGCCGCGCGCGCCCTCTGAGGCGTCCTCGGCGGCCCAGGAGGTCGTCCTGGAAGCCACAGGCCTGCGTCGCGAATTCGGGCGTGGGAAGCGGGCGTTCGCGGCCGTGGACGACGTGTCGCTGACGATCCACCGGGGCGAGACCCTCGGCATCGTGGGCGAGAGCGGCAGCGGCAAGACGACGCTGGGCCGGATGCTGGTCGGGCTCCTGAAGCCCACGGCCGGCGAGATCAAGCCCGGCGGCGGGGTCCGTCCCGACGTCCAGATGGTGTTCCAGGACCCCGTCTCCTCCCTCAACCCCCGCCGCAGCGTGGGCGAGTCGATCGCCGACCCGCTCCGCGCGCGTGGCGAACGTGACGAGGAGAGCATCCGGGGGCGCGTACGCGAACTCCTGGAGCGTGTGGGGCTCGAAGGGGCGCACTACGACCGCTACCCGCACGAGTTCAGCGGTGGCCAGCGCCAGCGCGTGGGCATCGCTCGGGCGCTCGCGGCCGACCCGCGCGTGATCGTGTGCGACGAGCCGGTCTCCGCGCTCGACGTCACCACACAGGCCCAGGTCGTCGCCCTGCTCGGCGAACTCCAGCGCGAACTCGGCCTCGCGCTCGTGTTCGTCGCCCACGACCTCGCCGTCGTCCGCCAGGTCAGCGACCGGGTCGCGGTGATGCGACGCGGGAGGATCGTTGAACAAGGCCCCGCCGACGAGGTCTACGACGCCCCGCAGGACCCGTACACGAAGCAGCTCCTGGCCGCCGTACCGGCCCTCGATCCCCAGGTCGCGGCCCAACGGAGGTCGGCCCGACGGGAGTTGGCGACGACGTGACGGTGCCGTCGCGACGACGAGACGGTGCCGTCCTCACGACGGGACGGTGCCGTCCTCGCGACGTGACGGCCTCGTCGCTACGGCACCGTAGCGACGGCACGACAGCGGTCTGACGTTCCGTGCGCGATTGATCTCTTAGCGCGACGGAACGCGATCCGCACGGGAAAGTTACGCCCGTTCACCCCTTTTGGTGGCGCGATGGACAACCGTCCGTCGCGCCACCGCCTTGTCCGCGTACGTTCGTCCCGCTGCGAGCCGCCGGGTCAACGGCGGCTCCCCATATGGGAGATCGGGGGTGTACCCGTGCGCATAGGACTGCTTACGGAGGGTGGCTATCCGTATGTGAGCGGTGACGCCAGACTCTGGTGCGACCGGCTCGTACGCGGGCTCGGGCAGCATGAGTTCGACATCTACGCGCTCAGCCGCAGCGAGCGCCAGGAGGACGAGGGCTGGCTCGAACTGCCGCCCCAGGTCGGCCGGGTGCGGACCGCGCCGCTGTGGACCGCCGAGGACGACGGGGTGACCCTCGGGCGGCGTGCGCGCCGGCGGTTCGCCGAGTGCTACGAGGAGCTGGCGGCCGTTCTGTGTGAGGGGGACGGCCAGGCCCCGGAGGCAGCGGAAGGGGTGCTCGGCGAACCGGGGGAGCCCTCCGCCGATGTGGCGGACCGTTTCGCCAATGCCCTGTACGGGCTCGCGGAACTCGCTCGCGACGAGGGCGGACTCGTAGGCGCGCTGCGCTCCGAAAGCGCCGTGCGTGCGCTGGAACGCGCCTGTCGTGCGCCCGGCGCCCTCCGCACGGCACGCGAGGCGCGCGTACCCGAACTCCTCACCGTCGCCGCGCAGTTGGAACGCGCCCTGCGCCCCCTCTCGCTCGACTGGTACGAGGACGACGCCCTCGGCTCCGTGGACCTCTGCCACGCGACGGCCGGCGGCACCGCGGCCCTGCCCGGGCTGCTCGCCCGGCACTTCGCCGGCGTACCGCTGCTCGTGACCGAGTACGGCGTACAACTGCGCACGCACTACCTGGCCTCCGCCGACGCGCCGCCCGCCGTACGGGCCCTGCTCGCCGCCTTCCACGGCAGGCTGGCCGCCGAGATCTACCGGCGGGCCACGCTGATCACCCCCGGCAACAGCCACACCCGCCGCTGGCAGGAACGCTGCGGCGCCGACCGGACGAAGCTTCGCACGGTCCATCCCGGCATGGAGGCGACCCGCTTCGCGGAGGTGGGCGAGGCGCCCGACGGCGCGGACCCGGACACGCTGGTGTGGGTCGGCCGGGTCGAACCGGCGAAGGACCTGATCTCGCTGCTCCACGCCTTCGCGGAGATCCGCAAGGACGAGCCCAAGGCGCGCCTGAGGATCGTCGGCGCGCCCTCCGGCGCCGAGGGCGAGGCCTACCTGGGCCACTGCCGGGCGCTGGCCGCGCAACTCTTCCCCGACGAGGCCGAGGGTGTGCACGCGGTCGGCGACAACCCGGTGTCCTTCGAGGAGATCGGTGGCCCGGACGCCCCCACGCTCGCCGAGGCGTACGCGGCCGGCACGGTGATCGTCCTCTCCAGCGTCGTCGAGGGCTTCCCGCTCAGCCTGGTCGAGGCCATGTTCTGCGGCCGGGCGACCGTGTCCACGGACGTCGGCGCGGTGGTCGAGGTCATCGGCGGTACCGGGCTCGTCGTACCCCCGCGCAATCCGCGGGCGCTCGCGGAGGCCTGCGTGAGCCTGTTGCGCGACCCCGAGCGTCGCGAGCGCCTGGGCGCCGCCGCACGCGCCCGGGCACTCGAACTGTTCACCGTCGAGCAGAACATCGCGGCATTTCACGGCATTTACCTGGAGATCGTCTCGCACTCCCCGGTACGCCGGGTGGTCCTCAACGAGTCGGGTGACCCCCTCCCCTTCGCCGCCCCCGCCGAGTCGCACGTCCCCGGCCGCTGGACCGGCCCGATGGCCCGCGTCGTGGCCCGAGGCGGCCCCACCTGGGCGACCGGAACGCCGGTACGCGCCACACCTCCCTTGCCGGCCACGGAGGCAGCCCGATGAGCGGCCTCGGCGAACTCGACCGCCCCGGGACACCCGGCAGCGCGGGGGCGTGGGACGCGCGGTCGGAGGAGTGGCTCGGGGGGAGTGGGGAGTCGAGGGCGGAGGGAGAAGCGCCGGGGTCGGAGGGAGAGGCGCCGGGCGAGCTGTCGGCTGTCGGCCAGGGCGCCGGTGACGTCCGGGGCGCCGTAGACGGTGGGGAAGCGGTATCGGTCGCCGGCCGGGACGCCGGTGATGCCCGTGTCGCCGTAGAGGGTGACGAAGCCGTGCCGGTCGCCGACCCAGGCACTTACGACACCGCCCCGATCATCACCGCTCCTGCTCCACGCGCCGCCCGCCCCGCAGTTGACGCGCAGCAGCCGCACCCCCGGACGGCGCCCGCACCACCCCCCCGCGCGACCGACCGCAAGCCCGCCCCCACCCGTCGAGGCGCCGCCGACCCGGTCAAGGCGTTGATGCACCGGCACCGCGAACTGTGCGAACGGGCCGTCGACCCGCTGGAGATCGCCGCAGGGCTGGAGGCGCACGGCGTCACCGATCGCACCGCGGCCCGCTTCCGGCACCGGGACGTGTTCTCGCTCGCCGAGGAGATGTACGCACGCGTGCCCCGCGACGACGCGGCGGCCCCGCCCTCCGACGCCGTGACCGAACAAGCGCCCCGCGCCGGCTGGGCCGTACTCGCCCTCCTGCCCGGAGTCCTCTGCGCCGCGGCCGTGACCGGTGTGCGGCTCACGGACGGTCGGCTGCGGCTGGCGGTGGCCGTCGGCGGTGTGCTCGCCGTGGCCCTCGGAGTGCGCGTGGCCCTCGGCCGCGGCCCGCTGAGCAACCCGCCCGGCACGCACGCATGGCGCACGCCCCCCGGCACCCGCCTGTGGACGTACTGGCTGCTCGCCTACGCCCTTCTCGGCGACGGGCTGCTCCGTGCCGCGGACGACGGCGGGCCCGACGGCCTGCCGACCGGCCTCGCGGGCGGGGCCTGGTCCACGGCCACCGCACCGGTCCTGGCCCTCACCCTGGCCTGCGCCCCCGCGGCCTGGTGCGCCCACCACTTCGCCGTACGTGCCCGGCGCAAGCTCGCGACCAGTCGCGGACTTGAGGACTTCGCCGACTCCGTACGACCGCTGCTGCTCGGCACGTTCGCCCTGTTCCTGTGCGCCCTGACCGCCCTCCTCGCCCTCTGCGGCGCGGCCCTGGGCGAGCCCGCCGCGTACGCCCAGGCCGTCACCCTGGGCGCCCTGCTGCTGCTCGCCCGCCTCCTCATCGTCCATGGCTTCACCCGCGCCCCGACCCTCGCGCTCGGCGCGGCGGCCGCGACGGAGGCGACGGCCCTGGCCCTGGACCTCATCGGCCGGCTTCCCGGCTGCGGCTTCCTGGCCACCCCCGTCGAAACCGTCCTGGGCTCCTGGGGCCCGGGCGGCATCCCGGCCCTGGCCTGCGGAGCAGCCGCCCTGGCCCTCCTGTTCCACACCACCCGCACGCTGACCAGAGCCTCCGCGCACGCGCCGGCGAACGAGCCGCGGTGACACCGCCGATGACCCGCACCAACCAGAGGCGTCACCCGGCCGCAGGCGCCCGGCCCCACCGCCGGAGGCAACCGCATCACCCTGTGAAGGAGAACACCAGATGATCACCTCCCGATCCGGAGAGTCGGCCCCGGGAGCCGTCCGATGAGGGTCCTGCTGATCGGAGCCAACGGCTACCTCGGCCGCTTCGTCGCCGACCGCCTGCTCGCCGACCCGGCCGTCCAGCTCACCGCGCTCGGCCGCGGCGACGACGCCGACGTCCGCTTCGACCTCGCGACCGGCAGCCCCGGAGCGCTCACCCGCTTCCTCGACGCCGTCCACCCCGGAGTCGTCATCAACTGCGCCGGTGCCACCAGAGGCGGCGCCCGCGAACTCACCCGGCACAACACCGTCGCCGTCGCCACCGTCTGCGAGGCCCTGCGCCGCAGCGGCTGCGGAGCCCGACTCGTGCAGATCGGCTGCGGCGCGGAGTACGGCCCCAGCCAGCCCGGTTCCTCCACGGCCGAGGACGCCGTACCCCGCCCCGGCGGCCCGTACGGCGTCAGCAAACTCGCCGCCACCGAACTGGTCCTGGGCTCCGGCCTCGACGCTGTGGTGCTGCGCGTCTTCTCACCCGCCGGACCCGGCACCCCCGCCGGTTCCCCGCTCGGCCGGCTCGCCGAGGCCATGCGCCGGGCCATGCAGTCCGGCGACGGCGAACTCAAACTCGGCGGCCTGGGCGCACAACGCGACTTCGTCGACGTACGGGACGTGGCCCGCGCCGTCCACGCGGCCTCGCTCTCCGCCGCGCAGGGCGTCATCAACATCGGCTCGGGCCGCGCGGTCCGGCTGCGCGACGCCGCCGCCGTTCTCGCCCGCGTGGCCGGATACGGCGGCGCGCTGCACGAACTCGACGGCCCGCCCGGCCCGTTGAGGGCGGCCATCGGGCACCCCCGCACCGACCCCGACCACGCGGCCCCGGTCGCGTACCCGTACCCGGACGGCTGCGGGAGCTGGCAGCAGGCCGATGTGCGCACCGCGCGCGACCGGCTCGGCTGGCGGCCCCGGATCAACCTCGAAGAGTCCCTCGCCGACATCTGGATGGAGGCGGCATGCCGCATCTGACCAGCACGACCCCGGGCACCGCGACCACCGGCGTCCGCACCGGCTTCGGCATCCCCGGCTACGCGCACCCCCTGGTCGCGCCGGCCGAATGGGGCGAACTCACCCGCCCCGGCACCCCCTTGGACTGGGTCGTCCTCAACGTCTCCTCCGGCCCGGGGGCCCGCCCCGACCCGCACTGCCTGGAGGCGGCCGGGCGGCTCCGCAACACCGGCGTCCGCGTCCTCGGCCACCTGGACGCCGCCCACGGCGCCCGCACCTTCGGTGACCTGATCTCCGAGGCGCACCGCTACCGCGACTGGTACCAGGTCGACGGCTTCCTCCTGGACCGCTGTCCCACCGACCGGGCCGCGCTCCCCGAGGCCCGCCGCACGGTCGGCACGCTCCGCGAGATCCGTGACGGCGCCCACATCGTCCTGGGGCACGGCACCCACCCGTACCCCGGATACGCCGAGTGCGCCGACCAGTTGGTGACCTTCTCCGGCCCGTGGAGCGACTACCGCTGGTCGCAGGTCGCCGAGTGGACCGCCGACCACCCGCCCGAGCGCTTCTGCCACTTCGTGCACGGCGTCCCGCGCGGCCATCTCGACGAGGCGCTGCGCATCGCCCGCTGGCAGGGCGCCTCGACGATCTACTTCACCGACCGCACCGATCACGGCGGCCGCACCGACCCCTGGGAGACCATGCCCGACTACTGGGACGAGATCGTCTCGCGGATCGGAACGGGTGTCTCGGAATGAAGAAGGGCATGGCAGTGTTACGGGGAGAACAACTGTAGTGATTGACCGACCAACGGAGTCCCCGTGTCGCTGCCACCCCTGGTCGAGCCGGCTGCCGAGCTCACCGTAGACGAGGTCCGCAGGTACTCCCGCCACCTGATCATCCCCGATGTGGGCATGGACGGGCAGAAGCGGCTGAAGAACGCCAAGGTGCTCTGTGTGGGCGCCGGCGGTCTGGGCTCGCCGGCGCTGATGTACCTGGCCGCGGCGGGCGTGGGCACGCTCGGCATCGTGGAGTTCGACGAGGTCGACGAGTCGAACCTGCAGCGCCAGATCATCCACAGCCAGGCCGACATCGGCCGCTCCAAGGCCGAGTCGGCGCGCGACTCCGTGCTGGGCATCAACCCGTACGTGAACGTGATCCTCCACGAAGAGCGGCTTGAGGCCGAGAACGTGATGGACATCTTCAGCCAGTACGACCTGATCGTCGACGGCACGGACAACTTCGCGACCCGCTACCTGGTCAACGACGCCGCCGTGCTGCTGAACAAGCCGTACGTGTGGGGTTCGATCTACCGCTTCGACGGCCAGGCCTCCGTCTTCTGGTCCGAGCACGGCCCCTGCTACCGCTGCCTCTACCCGGAGCCCCCGCCCCCCGGCATGGTCCCCTCCTGCGCCGAGGGCGGCGTCCTGGGCGTGCTGTGCGCGTCCATCGGCTCCATCCAGGTCACCGAGGCGATCAAGCTCCTCACCGGCATCGGCGACCCGCTCGTCGGCCGCCTGATGATCTACGACGCCCTGGAGATGCAGTACCGCCAGGTCAAGGTCCGCAAGGACCCCAACTGCGCGGTCTGCGGCCCGAACGCGACCGTCACCGAGCTCATCGACTACGAGGCCTTCTGCGGCGTCGTCTCCGAGGAGGCCCAGCAGGCGGCCGCCGGCTCGACGATCACTCCCAAGCAGCTCAAGGAGTGGATCGACGACGGTGAGAACATCGAGATCATCGACGTCCGTGAGATCAACGAGTACGAGATCGTCTCGATCCCCGGCGCCAAGCTGATCCCCAAGAACGAGTTCCTCATGGGCACCGCCCTGGAGACGCTCCCGCAGGACAAGAAGATCGTCCTGCACTGCAAGACGGGTGTCCGCAGTGCGGAGGTCCTCGCCGTCCTCAAGTCGGCCGGCTTCGCGGACGCGGTCCACGTCGGCGGCGGCGTGATCGGCTGGGTCAACCAGATCGAGCCCGACAAGCCCGTCTACTAGACCCACGCTTTCCCGGGAGGGGCTCGGCACCACAAGTGCCGGGCCCCTTTCGGCTGCCCCCGTTGTCCCTGACGCCCCGACCGCCCCGACCGCTCCGGCTACGAGGCGCAGACCTTCCCGTCCTTGGGCACCGTCCCCTTCAGCAGGTACGCGTCCACCGTCGAGTCGACACAGTCGCTCCCGCTCCCGTACGCCCCGTGTCCCTCGCCCTTCCAGGTGAGCTCCACACCGACGCCCTTGCCCAGCTCGTCGACCATCTTGCGGGCACCCTCGTACGGCGTCGCCGGGTCCCCGGTGTTGCCGACCACCAGGATCGGCGCCGCACCGGGCGCGCTGACCTCCGGGGTGTCGTACTGCCCGGCCACCGGCCAGTCGTGACACCACCCGGCCGTGTCCCAGCCCAGGAAGTCGCCGAACACGGGCGAGATCTTCTCGAACTCGGGCAGCAGCTTCTGCGTCTGCTCGGGCGTCGGCCGCTGCTTGTCGTCCAAGCACGATATGACCCGTTGGGAGTGGGTCGTCGTGCCGTAGTGCCCCGCGCTGTCACGGTCGTTGTAGCCGTCGGCGAGGGCCAGCAGCTCCGAACCGTCGCCCTCCTCCGCCGAGTTCAGGGCGCTGGTCAGCGTGGGCCAGCTCTCCTTGCTGTACAGCGGGAGGACGATGCCGGTCAGCGCGAGCGTCTCGGTCAGCTCCCGCCCGGTCGAGGTGGCCAGCGGCTTGGCGTCCATCCGCTTCAGCAGGGCCGCGATCTTCTTCGAGCCCTGAGCCGGGTCCTGGTCCGTCGACTTGAGGTAGTCGTCCAGCGCGCGCTGGAAACCCCGGGTCTGGTTCAGCGCGTGGCCCACTGAGTCGGCGCTCGGGTCGACGACCGCGTCCAGGATCAGCCGCCCCACGTTCTTCGGGAACAAGTGGGCGTAGACACCGCCGAGTTCGGTGCCGTACGAGATGCCGAAGTAGTGCATCTTCCTGTCGCCCAGCACCTGGCGCATCAGGTCCATGTCGCGGGCCGTGTCGGTCGTCGACACATGCGCCATCAGCTTCCCGGCGGCCTTCTCGCAGCCCTTGCCGAAGGCGGTGGCGTCCTGGAAGTACGCCTTCTCCTCGGCCGACGTGTCCGGCGTGGCGTCGATGTCCTCGGAGGCCTGGATCGCCTTGTCGCCGCGGCAGCGGACGCCCTCGCTGGCGCCGACCCCGCGCGGGTCCCAGCTCACCAGGTCGTAGCGCTCGTGCAGTGCGGGCACCGTGGTGGCGTACGCCGGCATGTAGTCGACGCCCGAGCCGCCGGGGCCGCCGAAGTTGAACAGCAGCGAGCCGATGCGGTCGCCGCCGGTCGACTTGGAGCGGATCAGCGCGAGCCCGATCGTGGAGCCGCTCGGCTTGGCCCAGTCCAGCGGCACCTTGAGCGTCGCGCACTGCCAGTCGCTGCTCGGCGCGGCCGAGTTCGCGGTGGCTTTGCAGCGTCCCCAGTCGAGTTTCTGCGCGGTCAGCGACGCGGGCAGCGCGGCCGTAGTGGAAGAGGACGAGTCGGCGGCGGACGGCTTGGCGTCCCCCGCGCCCGCGCCGTCCTTGCCGTCGTCGGACGAGCCGCTGCTACAGCCGGCCGTCAGCAGTGCGGCGGCGGCCATCAGGGCCGTCCACCGTACGAATCGCGCCATGTACATTTCCCCCCTCGCAGGCCGTCCGCGTCACGCAGCGGATGGCGGTCAGGCCATAGTAGGCGGCGCGAGCCGAGCCCGTGACGGCCTGTGGATAACCTTTTGACCTGCGCTTTTGCCCGGATTTCGGGAGGTGGGTTCAGGAGCAGACGGTACCGGCCGCCGGGACTTTCCCGTTCAGCAGATAGCCGTTCACCGCGCTCTGCACGCACTTGTTCTTGCTGTCGTACGCGCCGTGCCCCTGGCCCTTGTACGTCAGCTCGACCGCGACGCCCTTGCCCAGCGCGTCCACCATCTTCTTCGCGCCCTCGTACGGCGTGGCCGGGTCACCGGTGTTGCCCACGACGAGGATCGGCGCAGACCCGGCCGCGCTCACGTCGGGATGGTCGGCGGCGCCCGGCACGGCCCAGTCGGTGCAGCTGACCATGCCCCAGGCGAGGAAGTCGCCGAAGAGGGGAGAGGCGGCCCGGAACTCGGGCAGCTTCCCCTCCACGTAGTCGGCGGTGTATCTCGGCTTGTCGTCGGCGCAGTTGATGGCGATGTTCGCCGCGGTGATGTTGCTGTACTCGCCGTTCTCGCTGCGCCCGTTCATCGAGTCGGACAACGCCATGAGGACCTTGCCGTCACCGCTGTAGGCCTGTTCGAGGCCCTCGGTGAGGTACTCCCAGAAGTCCTTCGAGTACAGCGCCTGCGCGATGCCGTTCGTCGCGGCCGTCTGGGTCAACTGGCGGGGGAAGATGCCCGGGATCGGCTTGCTGTCGAGGCTCTTGAGCAGCTTGGCGATGCGGTCCTTGACGTCCTGCGCGGTGTCGCCGACCGGGCAGTCCGTGGTCTTCGACGTGCAGTCGTCGGCGAAGTTGTCGAGCGCGAGCTGGAAGCCCTTGGCCTGTCCCAGGGAGCCCTGTTCGGAGTTCTGCGTGGGGTCGACGACCGCGTCGAAGACGGCACGCCCCACGTGTTTGGGGAACAAGTGGGCGTAGACGCCGCCGAGTTCGGTGCCGTAGGAGATGCCGAAGTAGTGCAGCTTGTCGTCACCGAGGACCTGGCGCATCAGGTCCATGTCGCGGGCCGCGTCGGTGGTGCGCACCTGGGGGAGCATCTTCTTGGAGTTCTTCTCGCAGGCCGCGTTGAACTGCTTGGTGTTGGCCAGGAGCTTGGTGCGCTCGGCCGTGGTGTCCGGGGTCGCGTCCTGCTGGAAGTACTGGTCGAGCTGGGAGTCGCTCTCGCACTCGACGCCGGCGCTGCGGCCCACTCCGCGCGGGTCGAAGCTCACCAGGTCGTAGCGGGTGCGCAGGGTCGCGTAGTCCTCGCCGAACGCGGGCAGTGTGGTGACGCCCGAGCCGCCGGGGCCGCCGAAGTTGAAGACGAGCGAGCCGATCCGCTTGCTCGCGGCGCCGCTGGCCTTCGCCCGCACCAGGGCGAGTCCGATCGTGTCGCCCTTGGGCTTGCTCCAGTCGAGCGGCGCCTTCATGGTGGCGCACTGCCACTTGGTGCCGTTCGGCAACGGTGACGGTGCGGCGCCGCCGCCCTCGGCCTCGGACGGGGCCGGGCAGTCCTTCCAGCTCAGCTTCTGGGCCGTCGGATCCTCGTCCTTGGAGTCGCCGCCGCAGCCCGCCAGCGTGGCGGACAGCAGGACGACGGTGGCGGTCAGGGCAGCGGCACGCAGCCGGGAGGGGTTCGGCATGATCCCATCCTGGGGTCGCGTACGGCGGTGCGCTCGGGGCGCGGGCCGTACGAGGTACGCACGCGTGCGTGCCCTGCATGGCCGGGTCGTGAGGCACGCGTGCGTGCACCACGTGCGTACGTGACCGTGTTCTACAGGGAGCCCTTGCGGGACAGGTGGTTGAAGAACAGCCAGCCCGGCAGCACCGGGATCCACAGCGTCAGCAGCCGGTACAGCAGCACCGCCGGAGCGGCGACCTCCTTGGGGAGGCCCACGGCGATCAGGCCGAGGGTCAGGCTAGCCTCGACCGCGCCCACACCGCCCGGGGTCGGGGCCGCGGAACCGAGCGCGTTGCCCGCGAGGAAGACGACGGCGACGCTGGCCAGGCTGAGCGACGTCGACTGATCGCCGAACGCCCGGATCGACGCGTCCAGGCACATCACGAAGCAGGCCGTCAGCAGCAGCATGCCGCCGATGCCGGTGACCAGCTTCTGCGGCCGCTGGAGCACGTCGAGCATGCGCGGGATGACGCCCGCGAAAAGCGACCGCACGCGCGTGACGAGGAACTTCCGCAGGAACGGCACCGAGGTCACCACGAGCACGAGCACCGCCACCGTCAGCAGACCGGCGATGACCGTCCGGGACGGCGACAGGGACGGCGTCTTCTCGGTGCCGGTGAGATAGCCGAACGACAGCAGCATCAGGATGTGGCAGCCGAGACCGAACAGCTGCGACGCGCCGACACTCGCCACCGCGAGCCCGGGCCGCACCCCGGCACGCTGGAGGAAGCGTGTGTTCAGGGCGACACCGCCGACCGCGGCCGGGGCCACGATCTTCACGAACGACCCGGCGACCTGCGCCCCCACGGCCCGCAGGAACGGCACGCGCTCCGGTACGAACCCCAGGAGGGCCATCGCCGCCGCGAAGTAGCTCAGCGCGGAGAACAGCACGGCCGCGGCCACCCAGCCCCACTGGGCGTTGGCGACGAGCGGGCCGAACTCGATGTGTGTGAGCTGCGTCAGCAGGAAGTACGCGCCGATCGCGCCCGCGATGAAACTGATCAGCGTGCGCGGCCGCACCCGCTCCAGACGGGCCGGTTCGACGTGCGCCTGCGGTCTGATCAGCAGCACCTGGTGACGGATCTGGGTGAGCAGATCCTCCTCGCGTGCCTCGTCCAACGCTTCGTCGATGGCCCGCTTCTCGGCCCGCTGCTCCGCGCGCACGGCCTTCTTGTCGGGCTTCTCCAGTACGGGCGTGGAGCCCTCCGAAGCCTCCGCGCGGGCCAGCCTGGTCTGCTGGGACGCCTCCAGGATCGCGTCGCGCTCCCGCTGAGCCCGCTCCCTGGACAGGCGTCGCAGCGTCGCGCGCGTGGAGCGCGACAACGCGATCGGCTGGAGCATCGGCAGACAGTCGGCCACTGCGTCGGGACCGAGGACACCGACCGCCGAGGCCACCGCGCGCTCGGCGCCCACCAGCAGACCGATCGTCGTCACCAACTGGGCGACGTCCATGCGCAGCAGCAGCTCACCGGCCGCGATCTCGCCGCCGCGCAGATCAGTCAGGATCACACTGCCGGAACGATCCACCAGAATCGCGTCACCGGCGAGCCTGCGGTGGGCGATGCGCCGCGACTGCAACGCCTGCACCTGGTGCCAGGTCAGGCGCAGCAGATCGTCGGTGATCTCCTCGTCCGCGAGCGAGTCGAGCGTGCGCCCACCGGTGTGCTCGTAGACGAGCATCACGGCGTCGGGGCCGAGTTCCGAGGTCGCGATCAGCTTCGGGGCGTTGGCCCCGGCCGCGATCGCCGCGTACGCCAGCAGGGCCTCCTGCTCCAGCGCCTGGCGCAGCGACTGGAGGCTGCTGCGGGTCGCGAAGCCGCGCAGCGTCAGATTGCGCCACGCCCGGTAGAAGAAGCCCTGCGCCTGCTGTTCGCGGTCGACCACGGTGACGTCCAGCGGTGGACCGTCCTCCAGGGTCACGAAGTAGCGCCGGCCGCGGTCGCCGTTCTCCGTGTCGACGACCTCCTCGCGGGCCGCGCCCACGGGGTGGAAGCCGACCGTCCGCAGGCCCGCCATCAGCGTCCGTCCGGTGGGCCGGACGTTCGGCGAACCCACCGCGTACAGCGTCCCGTAGGCCACGGTCCAGCCGATCAGCACCGTCAGGATGATCGAGAACGGCGTCGTGTACCCGGTGACCAACATCGAGAAGGCGTCGAGCAGCAGCACGATCCACAGCACGGAGCGCCAGCGCGGCCTCCGGGACATGCCTACGGCCGTCATGTACGCGATGACGGGCGCCAGATAGCCGTGCACCGGGTCGGTGAGGGCGTGGATGTCGCCGGGGGAGGGCTGGGTGAGCGCCTCCTGGATGGAGCCCGGGGCGGCCTTGGCGACCCACAGGTCCGTGGCGAGTGTCACTCCGTGGGCGAGGACCGCCGCGAGCACGCCGTCGGCGATGCGCAGTCCGTCGCGCTTGATCAGCCGTTCGATCGCGAAGGCGACCGGCACCAGCAGGATGGCGATGCTGGACGCCAGCCCCGCGATCTTGATCAGCAGGTCGGGCGCCTGCCCGGTGCCCTTGTTGATGTCCTGTTCGAGCCCCGAGGTCGTGCCGTGCGCGAACGCGGCGATCGCGAGCAGTACGACGATCGCGAGAAAGCCCACCAGGAGGCGCATGAGATCGGAAGGGCGGTGCACGCGCGCGGGGAGCAGTGGTTCGTCGCCCTCGACCTCCTCGACGTGCGGGTCGTCACCGCAGTCGTCGAGACCGGGCACAGGGCCGGGCGCGGGGCCGGGTGAGGGCGTCTCGGCGGACCCCTCCGCAGGGTCCTGCTCGTGGGCGTCGGCGGTGTCCGGGCGCGACGCAGCGTCAGAGGTGCCCTCCGCGTCTTCGGGGTGCACACCCTGCTGCTTCATCGTCTCTTCTTGATCTCGTATCACCGGTCACCGCCCGCACGATGGTGGCATGCCCCACCGACACACGGGGGCATCAGGGTGCAAATGCGGGGGCGCACAGTCTGCCCCACGCGCCGCTCCGGGGCGAGGGATACGCAGAGTCGCCAGCGCGTCGCACTGTCGGTGGTGTGCGGCAGGATGGGACGGATGAGCGAGGAGAGCCTTCCGGACGACACCGGCCCCGAGCACGGCGACGCGCTGCCCGAGTACGCCGAGCGCGTCCTCGACGTGGCCGAACGGATTCCGCCCGGGCGCGTCATGACGTACGGCGATGTCGCCGAATGGCTGGAGGAGGGCGGCCCGCGCCAGGTCGGCCGCGTGATGGCCCTCTACGGGGGAGCCGTTCCGTGGTGGCGGGTCGTCCGCGCGGACGGCACGTTGCTCCCCGGCCACGAGCTGCGAGCGCTCGACAACTACCGCGCGGAGGGCACTCCCCTGAAGGAGGCGAGCAGATCCTCCGAGGGTCACTTGCCACGCGTCGACATGAAACGGGCGCGATGGGACGGCGGCGAGCGCGCGGACGGTCACACCTGACAGCTTCCGCCATCGGCCGCGCCCCGGGGCGGCCTGTGGCCCGTACGGGGGAAACCCGGCACGTCCGTGGCATGCCGTACGTTCGAGGGGCGAGGGACGCGAGGGTCGCGCGAGCCGTGAGGGAACGCGCGGAAGTCCTGCTTCCCTACGACCCGTCGGCGTAGCGTCGGCTGCACCTGTCCCCCTCACCACGCGGTCACCGCCCTCCACGCGCGGTGGTCAGGCAACCAGCACACCCACCAGGACCGGCGAACCACGTGAGCTCCTCTTCCTCCACCAGGCGCCTGTCGCACCCCCAGGTGCGACAGGGGAACCGTGGCGCTTACCGACTGGTGCGTACCCCGCAGACCCGGCCGGTTCCCCCTCGTCTGGACGCGCCACAGCGCTCCGTGGTTGACCACGAGGCCGGTCCGCTGCTCGTCCTGGCAGGTCCTGGCACCGGCAAGACCACCACCCTCGTGGAGTCCGTCGCGGCACGGATCGCCAGGGGAGGTGACCCCGCGCGGATCCTCGTGCTGACGTTCAGCCGCAAGGCGGCCGTCGAACTGCGCGACCGCATGGCGCTGCGCATCGGCGCCGCCCGCGCGCCCCGGGCGACCACGTTCCACTCGTTCTGCTACGCCCTTGTCCGCGCCCACCAGGACACCGGCCTGTTCGTCGAGCCCCTACGGCTGCTCTCCGGCCCCGAACAGGACGTCGCCGTACGCGAACTGCTCGCCGGCCAGCCCGACCTGGAGCGGCTCGGCCTCGCCCACGTGCGGTGGCCGGACGAACTGCGGGCCTGCCTCACCACCCGCGGCTTCGCCGACGAGGTCCGCGCGGTCCTCGCCCGCAGCCGCGAACTGGGCCTGGGCCCCGGCTCCCTGGATGCCTTCGCCCGCCGCATCGGCCGCCCCGACTGGCGTGCCGCCGCCGCCTTCCTCGCCGAGTACCTCGACGTACTCGACCTCCAAGGAGTGCTCGACTACGCGGAACTGGTCCACCGCGCGGTGCTCCTCGCCCAGCGCCCCGAGGTCGCGGAGCGGCTCGCCGCGGAGTACGACGCCGTGTTCGTGGACGAGTACCAGGACACCGACCCGGCCCAGGTACGACTGTTGCACGCCCTCGCCGGCGGCGGCCGCAACCTCGTCGCATTCGGCGACCCCGACCAGTCGATCTACACGTTCCGGGGCGCCGATGTGAACGGCATCCTGGACTTCCCGAGCGCCTTCCCGCGCGCGGACGGCAGTCCGGCCCCCGTAGAGGTGCTCCGGACCTCGCGCCGCTCCGCCGCCACCCTGCTGACCGCCACCCGCCTGCTCACCCAGCGCATGCCCCTGACCAGGCTCCCGGCCCAGAAGGTGCGCGCCCACCGCGAGTTGTCCCCGGTACGGGACGGCGGCCAGGTCGAGGTCTACACGTACCCGACGTCCGGCACGGAGCTGGACAACATCGCCGACATCCTCCGTAGGGCACACCTGGAGGACGGCGTCCCCTGGAGCGACATGGCCGTCCTGGTACGCGCCGGCTCCCGGACCATCCCCACGATCCGACGCGCCCTCACCGCGGCCGGCGTCCCCCTGGACATCGACGGCGACGACCTGCCCCTGCGCCACGAGCCCGCGGTGGCACCGCTGCTGACGGCCCTGCGGGCGGTGGCGGCGGCGGAGGCATCAGCGCGGCCCGAGGACGACACCGAGGCCGTAGGAGCCGTAGGGGAGGGCGACGACGTAGAAGACGCTGCGTCGGAAGCCGACGATGGACCGGCCACTGTGGAAACCGAGCACGGGCACGAACAGGCCACGCCGGAAGCCGATCCCGAAGAGCCCGTTGCTCCCTCCTGGCTCGACGCCGAAACCGCCCTCACTCTGCTCGCCTCCCCCCTCGCCGCCATGGACGCCGCCGACCTGCGCCGCCTGGGCCGGGCGCTGCGCGAGGAGGAGCGGGCCGGTGGCAACCCCGTGCCGCCGCCCTCGGACGAGCTGCTCACGCGGGCGCTCGCCGAGCCGGAGCGGCTGGTCGCGCACGACCCCACGTACGCGCGCGGAGCCCAGCGCCTGGGCGCGCTGCTGCGCAAGGCACGGGAGCGCCTGGCAGGCGGCGGTACGGCCGAGGAGGCGCTCTGGGACCTCTGGCAGGGCACGCCGTGGCCCGGGCGCCTGGAGCGGGCCGCACTGCGCGGCGGCGCGGCCGGGCGCAACGCGGACCGTGACCTGGACGCCGTCTGCGCGCTGTTCGCGACCGCCGCCCGCGCGGAGGAGCGCACCGGAGGCCGGGGCGCCCTCAACTTCCTGGAGGAGATCGACGCCGAGGACATCGCCGCCGACACGCTCACCCGGCGTGCCGTACGCCCCGACGCCGTACGCCTGATGACCGCGCACCGCTCCAAGGGCCTGGAGTGGAACCTGGTCGTCGTAGCCGGCGTCCAGGAGGGCCTGTGGCCGGACCTGCGCCGACGCGGCTCCCTCCTGGAGGCCGACCGCATCGGCCGCGACGGACTCGCCGAACCGCTCACCCCGGGAGCCCTGCTCGCCGAGGAACGCCGCCTGTTCTACGTCGCGGCCACACGCGCGCGTGAACGCCTCGTCGTCACCGCCGTGAAGGCACCCGCGGACGACGGCGACCAGCCGTCCCGCTTCCTCACCGAACTCGGCGTCGAGCCCAAGGACGTCACCGGCCGCCCCCGCCGCCCGCTGTCGGTCGCCGCACTGGTCGCCGAGCTGCGCGCCACGACCGTCGACCCGCGCGTGTCCGAGACCCTCAGGGAGGCCGCCGCACGCCGGCTGGCCCGGCTGGCCGCGCTGGCCGACGACGAGGGCCGCGCCCTGGTCCCGTCCGCGCACCCGTACCGCTGGTGGGGCATGTACGACCCGACCGAGAGCAAGGTGCCGCTGCGCGACCGCGACCAGCCCGTCGTGCTCTCCGGAAGCGCCCTCGACCAACTCGCCAACACCTGTGCCCTGCAATGGTTCCTGGGCCGCGAGGTGAAGGCCGACGCGCCCGCGACCGCCGCCCAGGGCTTCGGGAACGTGGTGCACGTCCTCGCCGACGAGGTCGCCTCCGGACGCACCCCCGCCGACCTCGACGCCCTCATGGAGCGCCTCGACACCGTGTGGAACGCGCTCGCCTTCGACGCGCCCTGGAAGTCGGTACAGGAGAAGGACAACGCGCGCGTGGCGCTCGAACGCTTCCTGAAGTGGCACGTCGACTCCAACGGCGTCCGCACCGGTCGTACGCCGGTCGCCAGCGAGCACGACTTCGACGTCACCCTCGAAGCGGGCGACTACGAAGTGCGCATCCGCGGCTCCATGGATCGCGTCGAGGCGGACGGCGAAGGACGCGCCTACGTAGTCGACTTCAAGACCGGCAAGGCCACACCGACCGCCCGCGAGGTGGAGCGCCACCCCCAACTCGCCGTCTATCAACTCGCCGTCCAGGAGGGCGCCGTAGACGAGGCCTTCGACGGAGTGCGCCCCGAAGCGGGCGGCGCCGAACTCGTCCAGCTGCGCCAGGGCGCCGCGCAACGGGACGGCGGCGAGACCCTGCCCAAGGTGCAGGCCCAGGAGCCACTGGAGGGGGAGTGGGCCGGTGAACTGCTGGCCACGGCCGCGGGCAAGGTCCTCGACGAACGGTTCACGCCCACGGCCGGACAGCACTGCACGCACTGCGCGTTCCGGGCCTCGTGCAGCGCGCGGCCCGAGGGACGACACGTCGTCGAGTAACTCGCGTGACGTATCGCACCACATGTGCTGACCTGCGCTTCTTCTGCCCCTGAGGGCGATTGGTCCTCGACTGTCAGTGGCCGCCGCTAGCCTCTCCGACATGCCCGCCCGTATCACCGATCCCGATCAGCTCAAGGAGCTCCTCGGCATCCCCTTCACCCCGGAGCAGACGGCCTGCATCATCGCGCCGCCCGCCCCGCAGGTGATCGTGGCCGGAGCCGGGTCGGGCAAGACCACGGTGATGGCGGCCCGCGTGGTGTGGCTCGTCGGCACCGGCCAGGTCGCCCCCGAGCAGGTCCTCGGCCTGACCTTCACCAACAAGGCCGCCGGTGAACTCGCCGAGCGCGTCCGCAAGGCGCTGATCAAGGCGGGCGTCACCGACCCCGACGTCATCGACCCGGACAACCCTCCGGGCGAGCCAGTGATCTCGACCTACCACGCCTTCGCGGGCCGCCTCCTGACCGACCACGGCCTGCGCATCGGCCTCGAACCGACGGCTCGCCTGCTCGCCGACGCCACCCGCTTCCAGCTCGCCGCGCGCGTGCTGCGCGAGGCCCCCGGCCCCTACCCGGCGCTCACCCGCTCCTTCCCGGACCTCGTCAGCGACCTCCTCACGCTCGACGGCGAGCTCTCCGAACACCTCGTACGCCCCGAGGAGTTGCGCGCCTACGACGCCGAGCTGCTGCGCGCGTTGGAGGGCCGCAAGCTCAGCAACGCCGAGCTGCGCAAGGTCCCCGAGGCGGCCGCCGCACGGCGTGAACTCACCGAGCTGGTGAGCCGCTACCGGACCGCCAAACGCGAGCGCGACCTGCTCGACTTCGGTGACCAGATCGCCCTCTCCGCGACCCTGGCCCGCACCCGCCCCGAGGTCGGCGACATCCTGCGCGACGAGTTCCGGGTCGTGCTGCTCGACGAGTACCAGGACACCTCGGTCGCCCAACGCATCCTCCTGGCAGGCCTGTTCGGCGCCGGCACGGGCCACCCGGTGACCGCCGTCGGCGACCCCTGCCAGGCGATCTACGGCTGGCGCGGCGCGTCCGTCGCCAACCTCGACGACTTCCCCGAGCACTTCGCGCACGCCGACGGACGCCTCGCCGCCCGCCAGTCGCTCAGCGAGAACCGCCGCAGCGGCGGCCGCCTCCTCGACCTCGCCAACAACCTCGCGGAACCCCTGCGCGCCATGCACGCGGGCGTGGAGGCCCTCCGCCCGGCCCCCGGCGCCGAGCGCGACGGCATGGTCCGCTGCGCGCTGCTGCCCACCCACACCGAGGAGATCGACTGGCTCGCCGACTCCATCGCCCACCTCGTACGGACCGGCAAGGCGCCCGCCGAGATCGCCGTCCTGTGCCGCACGGCCACCGACTTCGCCGAGATCCAGGGTGCCCTCGTCGCCCGCGACATCCCGGTCGAGGTGGTCGGGCTCTCCGGGCTGCTGCACCTGCCCGAGGTCGCCGACCTCGTCGCCGTCTGCGAAGTCCTCCAGGACCCCGGCGCCAACGCCTCCCTGGTCCGGCTGCTGACCGGCCCGCGCTGGCGCATCGGCCCGCGCGACCTCGCCCTCCTGGGCCGACGCGCCCGGTTCCTCGTGTCCCACACGCGCGTGGGGGACGACGACCCGGACCGCCGACTCGCCGAGGCCGTCGAGGGGGTCGACCCCTCCGAGGTGATATCGCTCGCCGACGCCCTCGACACGTTCCTGGAGACACCTCTTTACGGCGCCGACCGCACCGGGGACGACGACGGGCTGCCCTTCTCACCGGACGCGCGCGTGCGCTTCGCCCACCTCGCCACCGAACTGCGCGACCTGCGCCGCTCCCTGTCCGACCCCTTGATGGACGTCCTGCACCGCGTCCTCGCCGTCACCGGCCTGGAGGTCGAACTCGCGGCGTCCCCGCACGCGTTGGCCGCCCGCCGCCGCGAGACCCTGTCGAACTTCCTGGACGTCGCCGCCTCCTTCGCCGCGGGCGACGGCGAGGCGACCCTGCTCGCCTTCCTCGGCTTCCTGCGCACCGCCGCCCAGTACGAGAAGGGCCTCGACAACGCCCTGCCCGGCGGCGAGAACACCGTCAAGGTCCTCACCGCGCATAAGTCCAAAGGCCTGGAGTGGGACGTCGTGGCCGTCCCCGGCCTGGTCACCGGGACCTTCCCCAGCACCCAGGGCCGCGAGAAGTGGACCGCCCAGGGCAAGGTCCTGCCGCACGCCCTGCGCGGCGACACCGCCACCCTGCCCGACGTGGCCTCCTGGGACTCCCGAGGCCTGAAGGCCTTCCACGAGGACATGAAGGACCACCAGCACACCGAGGAACTCCGCCTCGGCTACGTCACCTTCACCCGCCCCCGCTCCCTGCTGCTCGGCTCCGGCCACTGGTGGGGTCCCACCCAGAAGAAGCCCCGCGGACCCTCCGACTTCCTCCAGGCCCTCTACGACCACTGCACGGCCGGGTACGGCGAGATCGAGGCCTGGGCGGACCAGCCCGAGGAGGGCGCGGAGAACCCCGCCCTGCACACGGCCACCGCCGACCAGGCCTGGCCGCTGCCCCTGGACGACGCGGCGATGGCCCACCGCCACAAGGCCGCCAAGCTGGTCATGAACCACTTGGAGTACCTCGCCTCCCACGACGAGGGCCACCCCGCGGCCACCCACGACCCGAACACCCACGACGACCCGGACTGGCCCCCACCACCGGAGGACGACGAACCGCCTTACGACGAGCCCCCTTCCGGGGAGCCTCCCTACGAGGAATCGCTCCCCGAGACGGACATTCGGGCCGAAGACGCCCTCCCGGAGGACGACCCCGCCGACTGGGACGCCTGGACCACGGACCGCCCGACCGTCCCGCAGCAGGCGACGGCCCCGCACGCCGCCGAACACTCCAGTGCGCCAGGGGGCGCGCGCCCACACCCCACGGAACCGCCCGGCACGCGCCTCACCCCCGAGGAGGCCCGTGCCATCGCCTCCTGGGACCGCGACCTCGACGCCCTCACCGGCGAACTCCTGCGCGCCCGCCGGGGAGTCACCGACGTCCCCCTGCCGGCCTCCCTCACGGCCACCCAGCTGATGCTCCTGGCCGCCGACCCGGACGCCCTCGCGCAGGAACTCGCCCGCCCGCTGCCGCGCCCGCCGCAACCCGCCGCACGTCGGGGCACCCGCTTCCACGCCTGGGTGGAGTCACGCTACGAAGAGCTGACCCTGCCTATGCTGGAACCGGACGAACTGCCCGGCAGCGAGGCCGAGATCGCCGACGAACGCGACCTGGAAGCCCTCAAGGAAGCCTTCGAACGCACCGAGTACGCCCGGCGCACGCCCTACCGCGTCGAGACCCCCTTCCAGCTCGCGATCGCCGGCCGCGTCGTACGGGGCCGTATCGACGCCGTCTACAGACAGGGCGACGGCGACGGGACGACGTACGAGATCCTCGACTGGAAGACCAGCCGCACCCGTACCGCCGATCCGCTCCAGCTCGCGATCTACCGGCTGGCCTGGGCCGAGCTGCGGGGTGTGCCCCTGGAAGCGGTCACGGCCGCGTTCCTGTACGTGCGCGGCGGCGAGGTCGTACGGCCGGAGAACCTCCCGGACCGGGCCGCGCTGGAGCGGCTGCTGCTGGAGGAGCCGGGCGCGCAAGCAAACTGTGAGGAACCGCCCACCGAGGATGTCAGTGCGGGCCGATAGGCTCGTGACCATGAGCCACACCGTTGACAGTGCCGTCAGCGCGGTCCGCACGTACATCGAGCAGCACCGCGCAGCCTTCCTCGACGACCTCGCCGAGTGGCTGCGCATCCCGTCCGTGTCGGCCCAGCCCGACCACGCGCCCGACGTCCGGCGCAGCGCGGACTGGCTCGCCGCCACACTCCGGGAGACCGGCTTCCCCACCGCCGAGGTCTGGCCGACCCCGGGCGCCCCCGCCGTCTTCGCCGAGTGGCCCTCGGACGACCCCGAGGCACCCACGGTCCTCGTCTACGGCCATCACGACGTCCAGCCCGCCGCCCGCGAGGACGGCTGGGACAGCGAGCCCTTCGAGCCCGTCGTCCGCGAGAACCGCCTCTACGCGCGCGGGGCGGCCGACGACAAGGGCCAGGTGTTCTTCCACACACTCGGCGTCCGCGCCCACCTCGCCGCCACCGGCCGCACCGCCCCCGCCGTCCACCTGAAGCTCCTGATCGAGGGCGAGGAGGAGTCCGGCTCCCCGCACTTCCGGGCGCTCGTCGAGCAGCAGGCCGACCGGCTCGCCGCCGACGCCGTGATCGTCTCCGACACCGGCATGTGGTCCGAGGACACCCCCACGGTGTGCACCGGCATGCGCGGCCTCGCCGAGTGCGAGATCCGGCTGCTGGGCCCCGACCAGGACATCCACTCCGGCTCCTTCGGCGGCGCCGTGCCCAACCCGGCGACCGCGGCCGCCCGCCTCGTCGCCGCCCTGCACGACGAGCACGCACGCGTGGCCGTTCCCGGCTTCTACGACGGCATCGTCGAGCTCACCGATCAGGAGCGCGAGCTCTTCGCCGAGTTGCCCTTCGACGAGACGGAGTGGCTGCGCACCGCCAAGTCGCACGCCACCCACGGCGAGGCCGGACACACCACCCTGGAGCGCATCTGGGCCCGCCCCACCGCCGAGGTCAACGGCATCGGCGGCGGCTACCAGGGCCCCGGCAGCAAGACGATCATCCCTTCCTCGGCGATGGTGAAGCTGTCCTTCAGGCTGGTCGCCGGCCAGGACCCCGACCACATCGAGAAGGCCGTCCGAGCCTGGGCCGCCGAGCAGGTGCCCGACGGGATCCGCCAGGAGATCACGTTCAGCTCGGCCACGCGCCCGTGCCTGACGCCCCTGGACCACCCGGCCCTCCAGTCCGTCGTCCGAGCCATGGCCCGCGCCTTCGAGAAACCGGTCCTCTTCACCCGTGAAGGCGGCTCGGGACCGGCCGCCGACCTTCAGGAAGTCCTCGGGGCACCCGTCCTCTTCCTGGGCATCTCCGTCCCCTCCGACGGCTGGCACGCCCCGAACGAGAAGGTCGAACTCGACCTCCTCCTGAAGGGCGTCGAAACCACCGCACACCTGTGGGGAGACCTCGCCGACACCTGGCGCCGCGCGCCCTGACGAAACCGCGCGATCCGGAACGGCTACGCGCGCGGGGCACACTGGAAGAACCGCCCCGCACACCCCGTCCCCGCCGGACCCGGTCGCCTCCTGCCGAACGTCCCGCTGAACCGCCCGCCGAAACAATCCGCATTGCCGGGGGAGTTGGAAGCACCCGTGACCACCTGGACCGACCACACAGCCGACCGACCCATCTCGCTCACCGCCCCGAGCGGCATCGACCGAGCCGCCCACCACCGGCTCGACGAGGCCTGGCTCGCCGCGGCATGGAGCCACCCCACCACCCGTTGCTTCGTGGTCTCCGGCGGCCAGGTCCTCATCGACGAGACACCCGACGGCAAGACCGAACTCGTCATGACGCCCTCCTTCGAGGCCCCCCTCACCGAGGCGCACCGCTACTTCCTGGGCACCGACGACGACGGCGTCAGCTACTTCGCTCTCCAGAAGGACGCCCTCCCCGGCCGCATCGACCAGTCGGCGCGCCCCGCGGGCCTGCGCGAGGCGGGCCTCCTGCTGTCACCCCGGGACGTGGGCCTCATGGTGCACGCGGTCGCCCTGGAGAACTGGCAGCGCCTGCACCGCTTCTGCTCCCGCTGCGGCGAGCGCACGGTGATCGCCGCGGCCGGCCACATCCGCCGCTGCCCCGCCTGCGGCGCCGAGCACTACCCGCGCACCGACCCCGCCGTGATCATGGCCGTCACCGACGAGGAGGACCGCATCCTGCTCGGCCGCCAGGTCCACTGGCCCGAGGGCCGCTTCTCGACGCTCGCCGGCTTCGTGGAGCCCGGCGAGTCCATCGAGCAGTCGGTGCGCCGCGAGGTCTTCGAGGAGGCAGGCATCACCGTCGGCCACGTCGAGTACGTCGCCAGCCAGCCCTGGCCCTTCCCGTCCAGCCTCATGCTCGGCTTCATGGCCCGTGCCACCTCGACCGACATCAACGTCGACGGCGACGAGATCCACGAGGCCCGCTGGTTCTCCCGCGAGGAGCTGCGCGCGGCCTTCGAGTCCGAAGAGGTGCTGCCCCCGTACGGCATCTCGATCGCGGCCCGCCTGATCGAACTCTGGTACGGCAAGCCGCTGCCGACGCGCACCTTCGTCTGAGGCGACCTGGGGCGCGGATGCCGGGGCGCGGATGACCGACCCGTACTGGAACCACAATGTCCACTACCACCCCCTGGTGGTGGACGCCGTGCCCGCCGGCTGCCGTACCGCCCTGGACGTCGGCTGCGGGGACGGCCTGCTGGCCCGCAAACTGGCGAGCAGAGCCGGGTCCGTCACGGGCGTGGACCGCTCGCCGCAGATGATCCGGCTCGCCCGCGCGGACGTGCTGCCGGAAAACGTCACCTTCGTAGAGGCCGACTACCTCGACGCCACCTCACTCGACGAAGGCACGTACGACTTCGTGAGCGCGGTCGCCGTCGTCCACCACACGGAGTTCGAGGACGCCGTGGCACGGCTGGTGAGCCTGCTGGCACCCGGCGGCCGACTGGTGGTCGTCGGCCTGGCGTACAACCGCACCTTCCTGGACTGGGTGATCAGCGGCTGCGGACTGCCCGTGAGCCAGTTCCTCGCACGACGGAACGGCGGGAAACTCGGCCCCGTCGGCATGCCGATCGAGGACTCGGCCATGTGCTGGGGAGAGGCCCGCGCAGCCGTCCGGCGCATGTTGCCGGGAGCCCGGTTCCGGCGTCGGCTGCTGTGGCGCTACATGGTCGCGTGGGACAAACCGGTCGCCTGAGGAGAACGACAAAGAGGGCGGCCCTCGACATCAGGGGCCGCCCTCTTCGGAGCTGTGTGCGCCGACCGTCGTTCAGGCGCCGAGCGCCTGCTTCACCTGGGCGAGGCTCGGGTTCGTCATGACGACCTCGGAGCCGCCCTGGGAGGGAACAACCAAAACCGTGGGCACCGTCTGATTCCCGCCATTCGCCTTCTCGACGAACGCCGCCGAAGCCGGGTCCTGCTCGATGTTGATCTCGTTGTACGCGATTCCCTCGCGGTCCATCTGGCTCTTCAGCCGACGGCAGTAACCGCACCACGTGGTGCTGTACATCGTCACAGTGCCCGACATTCTCTCGCGCTCCTCAACAGCTCGGGGGATGTGTCCTCGCAGTGGAGGGAACGTACGCGACACGGCCGCAATTCCCGCAGGGAGCGGCATGCGGCACGTGACGCCGGCCGCATTAGTACGACTGCGGGTGCCTCCCTGTGGACAACCGGCTCACCTGTCTCCGGCGACCTGGCAGCATGGCCGTGTGACAGCAGCAACGCACTCCTCCCTCTTCCCGCAGGTACCGGACTCGGCCGACGCGGTGCTCGAAGGACTCGACCCCGAGCAACGCGAGGTGGCCACGGCCCTGCGCGGTCCGGTGTGCGTGCTGGCGGGCGCCGGCACGGGCAAGACACGGGCGATCACCCATCGGATCGCCTACGGAGTGCGCGCCGGGGTCCTTCAGTCCTCCAGCGTGCTGGCCGTCACCTTCACCAACCGCGCCGCCGGCGAGATGCGCGGCCGGCTGCGTCAGCTCGGCGCCACCGGAGTGCAGGCACGCACGTTCCACTCGGCCGCGCTGCGCCAGCTCCAGTACTTCTGGCCGAAAGCGATCGGCGGCAGCATGCCCCGGCTCGTCGACCGCAAGATCCAGCTCGTCGCCGACGCCGCGGCCGCCTGCCGCATCCGCCTCGACCGCGGCGAACTGCGGGACGTCACCGCCGAGATCGAGTGGTCCAAGGTCACCCAGACCGTGCCCTCCGACTACGCGGCCGCGGCGGCCAAGGCGGGCCGCGACGTCCCCCGCGCCCCCGCCGAGATCGCCCAGCTCTACGCCACCTACGAGGACGTCAAGCGCGACCGCGCGGTCATCGACTTCGAGGACGTCCTGCTGCTCACCGTCGCCGTCCTCCAGGACCGGCACGACATCGCCGAACAGGTCCGCTCGCAGTACCAGCACTTCGTGGTCGACGAGTACCAGGACGTCAGCCCGCTCCAGCAGCGCCTCCTGGAGCTGTGGCTGGGCGACCGCGACAACCTCTGCGTCGTCGGCGACGCCAGCCAGACGATCTACTCCTTCACCGGAGCGACGCCGGACCACCTGCTCGACTTCCGCACCCGCCACCCCGGCGCCACCGTCGTCAAGCTGGTTCGCGACTACCGCTCCACACCCCAGGTCGTCCACCTCGCCAACGGCCTGCTCTCCCAGGCCCGCGGCCGTGCCGCCGACCACCGGCTGGAGCTGATCTCCCAGCGTTCCGCGGGCCCCGAGCCCGTCTACGTTGAGTACACCGACGAGCCCGCCGAGGCCGAGGGTGCCGCCCGCCGCATCCGCGACCTCATGGACGCGGGCGTCCCGGCGAGCGAGATCGCGATCCTGGTCCGCACGAACGCCCAGTCCGAGACCTACGAACAGGCCCTCGCCGACGCCGGAGTGCCCTACCAACTGCGCGGCGCCGAGCGGTTCTTCGACCGCCCCGAGGTCCGCAAGGCCGGCATCGCCCTGCGCGGCGCGGCCCGCTTCGGCGGCAACGACTCCCTCCTGGACGACGTCATCGACCTGCCCTCCCAGGTCCGTGCCGTCCTCTCCGGCGAGGGCTGGACCACCGAGCCCCCGGCCGGCTCCGGCGCCGTCAGAGAGCGCTGGGAGTCGCTGGCGGCCCTGGTCAACCTCGCCCAGGACTTCGCCGCGGCGAAACCCGGGGCCACCCTCGCCGACCTGGTCGCCGAACTCGACGAGCGGGCCAACGCCCAGCACGCCCCGACCGTCCAGGGCGTCACCCTCGCCTCCCTGCACTCGGCCAAGGGCCTGGAGTGGGACGTCGTCTTCCTGGTCGGCGTAGCCGAGGGCATGATGCCCATCACCTACGCGAAGACCGACGAGCAGATCGAGGAGGAGCGTCGCCTCCTCTACGTCGGCGTCACCCGCGCCCGAGAGCGGCTCCACGTCTCCTGGTCTCTCTCCCGCTCACCCGGAGGCCGCCCCAACCGCCGCCCCAGCCGCTTCCTGGACGGCCTGCGCCCCGGCTCGACCGGCGCCGTGGGCAGACCCGGCACGATGGCCCCCGGAGGCATCGAGCGTGGCTACGCGGGCACCCCCAAGGCTGTACCGCGCCGGACGCAGCGCACCGTGGCCCGCTGCCGGGTCTGCGGCCGCACTCTCACCGAGGCCGGTAAGATGAAGCTGATGCGCTGCGAGGACTGCCCCTCGGACATGGACGAGGGCCTCTACGAGCGGTTGCGCGAGTGGCGGGAGGTCCAGGCGCAGCGCAGCGGTCAGCCCGCGTTCTGCGTCTTCACCGACAAAACACTGATGGCGATCGCCGAGACCGTCCCCGACGACGACGGCGAACTCGCGCGCATCCCGGGCGTCGGCGTCCGCAAGCTCAACCGCTACGGGGCTGATGTCCTGGCCATCTGCGGCGGTCAGGAGCCTGCGGAGGGTGTCGCGGAGGACTGATTCAAACTCGTCGAGAAAATAGTTTGCGCATGCCCCAGCAATCCCCATAGGTTCTTAGGCACGGGAACAGGGGGCCTTCTCGAAGGCCCTGATTCCGTGCTGTACTTGCCTAACCGAAGGACCGGTCTCACCCCCGGTCCCCCGAGACGCCGAGAGGAGGCGATTCCAGTGATCAGCATCAACACCCGTTCCAGCAGCACCGTGAAAATGACCGATCCCTCGGTCGTCTCCCTGTGCATCCTCGGCGTTTCGAACCTGGGCACCGGTCTGTCCGGCATTTCTGCCGCCCGTCCGACGTCCGCCCTGTCTCTCGCGGTCCTTCCCGTCCGTGAGCGCAACGAGCGACCGATCAAGGCACTGGAAGCAGTAGGGGCACAGGCGCAGGCCTATGCCTTTGCGCCCGGTGCCGGAAGCCGGAAGCAGACGACGCAGCACCACCAGATGTGGGCCTTCCGTGGGCCAGAACCCTGGAGTGATCCAGCCTGATCGATCAGGCCGGCGCCTTCAGGGCCGCGGAACCCCATCCGGGATCCGCGGCCCTTCTGTTTTCCCCGAACGGGGACGACGGAGCGAAGGGGCCTCGGGACAAGAAAAGAACCCGGTACCAAGCCGACAACCGGCCCAACAGGGCCGGACCGACCAGACGAGGAAGAACAACCGTGCAACTCGAAGCGCACGCCCCGTCCGTACCGCCTTCCGACACGATCCCCCCGCCCGGCCTCACGGAGGACTCCACCTTGACTCCGCTCACTACGCTCACCGCGCTCGACGACGCCATCGAGAACCTGGGCGTGCCCGTCCCCTGCCGTTCCTACGACCCGGAGGTCTTCTTCGCCGAGTCGCCGGCAGATGTCGAGTACGCCAAGTCCCTCTGCCGCACCTGCCCGCTGATCGAGGCCTGCCTCGCCGGCGCCAAGGAGCGGCGTGAGCCCTGGGGCGTCTGGGGTGGCGAGCTCTTCGTCCAGGGTGTCGTCGTGGCCCGCAAGCGGCCGCGTGGCCGTCCGCGCAAGAACCCGGTCACGGCATGAACATCACCCTGGGAACGATCGACCGCCCCCTCACGCACGACCCCAAGAAGCAGGCCCCGATGAAGCCGTCCACTCCCAGCGAGCCCGTGGGCTCCGCGATCCCAGACTTCACCACCCCGGGTGCGACCGAGTCGCGCCAGAACAGGACCCGAGAGATGCAACTCATCCCAGAAGCCCTGGCCCGTGCGCATATGCACGAGCGCCTGCACGAGGCCGAGCGGGAACGCCGGGCCGTGCGCCTGGTGACCGCTCGCCGGATGCAGCGCAGGGCCGAGCGCGCCTCGATGCGTGCCCGGCGTGCGCTCGCCATGGCCGTCATGCAGTAACCGATCACACCTGAAGCGGTGGCCTCCCGACCCCGGGAGGCGAAAGCTCCCCCGCGGGGCCGGTCCGTCCGAACGGACCGGCCCCGCGGTGCGTTCCGACCGCCGATCCCCGGCCGCGGAGATATCGTCACCGCGTGACGAGTCCTCCCGGAGGCAGTGACACCGGCGCCTCCACCGCGAAGCCCCAACCCCTCGTGTGCGCCCGCTGCGGCACCCGGTCCGAAGGCCCGCGGCCCACCTGGACCTGCTCCGTGGAGCACGGAACCCGGCACTACTTCTGCGACACCTGCGCCAGAGAGAACCTCAGGGCGATCGAGGGACGGCTCGACTCGGCCTGGTGGTAGGCCGCACTCGCGCCATCAACGCCCTGACCCGCGCCGTCAGAGGCCCGACTCGCGTCACCCGCGGCCCGGCTCACGCCTCCGCCGCGGGGTCCTCCTCGTCCAGGTGCTCCTCGTACTCGTCCGGGTCCTCCGGTACGAACCCCGGCAGCCACTCCTCCAGCTCATCGCGCAACCGCACCGTCGCACCCAACTGGCACAGCACGCCGATTGTGCTCAATGTCACCCGGTGTATCAGGAGGTACGCCGGGGGCAGATTGAGCTGCTTGCCGAGCTGGTGGGCGGGGGAGCGGGGGTCGGCGATACGGGCCGCCTGGCTGCGCATCCAGCCGCGGCTGAAGGTGAACGCGTCGACCTGCGCCGGCTCGATGATCGGCACGAGGTAGTCGAGGACGGCGTCGGGGTCCAGCTCTATCGACTCCTTGACGAATCCCTCCGTGCGCAGCAGCTCGTAGACCCCCTCGGCGTCGCCGTCGAGCGTCATGCGCAGAGAGTCGCCGATGGGCGTCGGCAGACCGCCGGGAAGACGGTCGACCGTGCCGAAGTCCAGGACACCCAGACGCCAGTCGCCCTTGCCGTCCGGATCGGCGGGCAGCAGACGGAAGTTGCCCGGATGCGGGTCCGCGTGGAGAAGACCCGTGCGGGCCGGGCCGGAGAAGAGGAAGCGGGCCAGGAGCTGGCCTGCCCGGTCGCGCTGTTCCTGGGTGCCGTCGGCGATCACCTCCGACAGCGGGATGCCGTCGATCCACTCCGTGACCAGGACCTGGTCGCACTGGTGGACCACGGCGGGCACCACGACGTCCGGGTCGCCCTCGAACTCCTCCGCGTGCGCCTGCTGGGCCTGTGCCTCCAGGCCGTAGTCCAGTTCCTCGGAGACCCGGTCGCGCAGCTCCGCGATGAGGGGCTTGATGTCCATCCCGGGGATGAGCGGGCCCAACAGACGGGCGAATCGGCTCAGTTGGGTCAGGTCGGAGAGGAGGGCCTCGCCGGCGCCCGGGTACTGCACCTTGACCGCGACCTCGCGGCCGTCGTGCCACACCGCCCGGTGCACCTGGCCGATCGACGCGGCCGCCGCGGGCTTGTCCTCGAACTCCAGGAACAGCTCCCGCCAGTCCTCGCCGAGCCGCTCCGTCAGCACACCGTGCACGGTGCGCGTCGGCATCGGCGGTGCCGCCTCCTGGAGCTTGGTCAGCGCGGCACGGTAGGGACCGGCGACCTCCTCGGGCAGCGCCGACTCGAAGACGGACAGCGCCTGCCCGAACTTCATCGCACCGCCCTTGAGCTCGCCGAGCACCTTGAACAGCTGCTCCGCCGTGCGCTGTTGCAGTTCGCGGCCGACGATCTCCGCGGACTCGCCCACGATCCGTTTCCCGAGCCCCCACGTCGCTCTCCCGGCGAAGCCGAGCGGGAGCGCGGCGAGCTTGGCGGTGCGGGTGACCGCCTTGCGGGGAAGATCAGACATGCGCCCTCCAAGTCCCGGCCGGCCGGGCCGAGTCTGCCTTACGGCGCACATCCCTCGACGGCCGGTCCCCTGCCATTGTCGCGTGTCGATCCTCGTCCGTAGAGGTGTGTCCCTCCTTACCTTTCCTCGCACCCTTCTCCGCGGCTCCGCACGGGCAGGCGGAATGCGCCCAGACCGGTCGCGCGTGCCAGTCAAGACCGGGCAGCGAGACCTCCCACCGCGCACCCGCGCTCGACGGCGACCGCCCGTCCAGGAAGGCCAGCGCGTGCGCGGCGGCCAGCCCGGCGACGGTCGTGGCCAGCGTCAGATCGCACGCCCGCACCCGCGGCTGCTTACCGGAGCGCCACTGCGCGACCAGACGCGGCCAGGTCGGATCCCGGTCGGTACGCGCGTGGTGCAGGCAGCCCGCGCAGGACGTCTCGCCGGGCAGGACCAGCGGGCCCACGACTCCCGTGCCCTCCACCACACCGGCGTACAGATGAGGTGTCCCCGAGACGATCAGGCCGGTGGCGGCGGCCGGGTCGGGCGCGTGCACGGCGACGTCGTCGCGCGGGGCGAGGATCACCAGGGAGAAACCGGGGTCGCTCTCCTCCGCCGTGGCCCGCGAGGTCCGGCGGGGCTGGCGGTCCGGTGCCGCCCGGCGTACCGCGCGGCGCGCCGCCTCGTCCCGGCGCTCGCCGACCGCCTCCGCGGGCAGCCCGCCCGGAGCGACATCCCAGGGCTCGGTGTTACCACCGTCGCGCACGTCGACCTCACCGACCCCCGCGCCCGACAACAGTGCGGCCAGCACCGCGCCCACCCGGCCCGCGCCTCTCACCTGCACCCGCAGTTCGCGACGTGCCGCCAGACGGCCCATCGACTCGCCCGGCTCGCCGGTGATCAGGGAGAGCGACGCGAGGTCCGGGCGCAGCCGGTCGAGGACGTCCTTCTTCGCGCGGAGGGCATCGGCCGCGGGCCCGCCGCCCCTCGCGTCGTCGAGCAGTCCCGCGTGCGTCAGCCCCTCCACCAGCTGGTCCACCTGCCCCTCGGGCAGCTTCATCCGCTGCCCCTCCTCACGCAGGAGCGGCAGTCCGCGCGTGCCGTTGAGCAGGTCCAGGAAACCGCCCGTCGCCGTGTCCATCGGGCCCAACGTCAAGGCGTGCGCCGGTGTCATCCCGAACTGCACGGTGTGGAGATCACGCCAGCCGCGCCGCAGCGCGGGCTTCACCATCGGATGCATGACAGGCCCCCGTAGCCCTAGGAAGTACGTCCCGTGTGCCGGCGGAACCGGTCGGTGCTCCGCCTGCGATGCCAGCCTGCCCGGCCCGGGCGTCGGGTGCGGAAAGTTGTCCACAGGCTGTGGGATTCGTCGTACAAATCAAACGCTTGGTGGCGGATCGATACCGAAACCGCCCCGGAGTCGGGACTTCCCGCGTGTGCAGAGGGTAACGTCGTGGCGTGCCCGCCGACCCACTGCACAGCGCCGGAAAACCACAGCGCAGTACGACGAGCCAGCCGCCAAGCGGCTCGGGGGCGAGCGCGATCGAGGTCCGCAGGAGTGCGCGTCGGCGCAGAACTGTCTCCGCGTACCGCGAGGGCGATCGCACCGTCGTGCTCATCCCCGCCCGCATGTCCGAGGCGGAGGAGAAGCGCTGGGTCACCGTCATGCTCGACAAGCTGGCCGCCCAGGAAAGCAAACGCGTGCTGGGTGACGCCGAGCTGTCCGAGCGCGCCGAGCGACTGTCGGCCCAGTACTTCGACGGCCGCGCCCGGCCCACCTCCGTGCGCTGGGTGACCAACCAGAACACGCGCTGGGGCTCCTGCACGCCCTCCGAGGGCAGCATCCGCCTCTCCCACCGGCTCCAGGGAATGCCCGAGTACGTCGTCGACTACGTGCTGCTGCACGAGCTGGCGCATCTCCTGGTGCCCGGACACGGGCCGCGGTTCTGGCGGCTCCTGGAGGCGTATCCGCGCACCGAGCGGGCGAAGGGCTACCTCGAAGGCGTGGTCGCGGCCGAGCGGCTGCCCCATCCGCCGGGCGCCCGCGAGGAGTGAGGCCCTCTTGTGGGGGATTGTGTACCGGGTCTGTACCGACTTCCTCCGGTGTCGGTGATTGCCGTTAGCCTGGCGCGACTCACTTGCATCGGGATGGGGGACGGTCGTTACGCATGGCCAGGGAATTCCAACGCGGCCACAAGGCCAAGATCAGTGACCTCACCGCGGGCACGGATCTGTACGTAGGTGTGCAGATCACCGGCCCCGGACTGACGTTCGACATCAGCTGCTTCGGCCTCGACGCCGAGGAGCGGCTCTCGGACGACCGGTACTTCGTGTTCTTCAACCAGCCGAAGTCCCCCGAGGAGTCCATCCAGCTCCTGGGTGCCCAGGCGGGCGACTCGGAGTCCTTCCGGGTCACGCTCGACAAGATCCCGCCGCAGATCCACAAGCTGGCGTTCACGGCGACCCTCGACGGTGCCGGGCAGATGTCGCAGATCGCCCCCGGGTACGTCCGGATCGTCGCGGGCGGCGAGGAGGTGGCCCGCTACTCGTTCAACGGTTCGGAGTTCACCACCGAGCGGGCCGTGATGCTGGGTGACTTCTACCTGAAGGACGTCTGGCGGTTCGCGGCCGTCGGCCAGGGCTTCGACGGCGGCCTCGAAGCGCTGCTGAAGAACTTCGGCGGCGAGGTCGCCGAGGAGGAGACGCCCGAGCCGCAGCAGGCACAGCCCGCGCCACCGCAGTCCGGTGCCGCCCCCGGCTTCGCCCCGCCCGCGTTCGGCGCCCCCGCGGCCCCGGCACCCGCCCCGCAGCCCGTCGCGCAGGGGTACACACCCCCGCCCGCACCCTCCGTGCACGCCGCGCCGACCATCATCGCGCCCATGACCCCGCCCGGGGCGGGCACCGTGCCGCCCCCGGGTCCCGTGCCCGCGCCCTACGGTCAGCCGCAGGCGCCGTACGGACAGCAGGCCCCCGGCCAGAGCCCGCCTCCGCCGCCCGGCTACGCGCAGCCCCAGGCCCCGCACGCGCCGGGCCCCCCGCCCGGCTACGGTCAGCCGACTCCGCCCCCTGGCTACGGCCAGCCGCCCGCGCCTCCCGGGTACGGGCAGCAGCCGCCCACTTTCGGGCAGGTCCCGGGGCAAGCAGCCGGCTACGGAGTGCCCCAGGGATCTCCCCAGGGCGCCGGTGTGTCGGCCGCGCTGGAGAAGTTCAAGGAGACGCCCACCGGGCAGCGCTGGACGCAGCAGAACAAGAAGCTCGTCCGCGTCGACCTCGGCATCGGCGGCCAGCCCGTGCTCGCCCGCCAGGGCAGCATGGTGCTCTACCAGGGCAAGGTCGACTTCGGCTACAAGGGCGCCGGGTTCGCCGGGCGGATCGTCGGCAACGCGACCGGCCAGGAGATGCAGCTGATGCGCTGCACCGGCCAGGGCCAGGTGTTCCTCGCCGAGAACTCCGCGCATCTGCACCCCGTCGAGCTCCAGGGGGACGCGATCTGCGTCTCCGCCGAGAACGTCCTCGCCTTCGACGAGAGCCTCCAGTACGAGGTCCGGCGCATCGAGGGACACGGCATCCCCGGGGGCGCGCTGTTCACGATGCAGTTCCAGGGGACCGGCACCATCGTCGTGAAGACCCACGGCTCGCCCGTCGTGCTGCCGGTCACGCCGACCACGTTCGCCGACTGCAACGCGGTCGTCGCCTGGTCCGCGGCCGCCCAGGTGATCGTCTCCAGCCAGGTCCGGATGCGCCGCAACGCCTATCCGGGCGACACCGGGGAGAGCGTCAACCTGCAGTTCCGGGCGGCCCCCGGAAACTTCATCGTCGTCCAGCCGTACGAGGTCTGAGGGAGCCCGTCATGAACCAGCCGCTCGCGGGCTACGCCCCCGCACCCGTCTCCGCCCGCATGGAGAACCACGGCAACAACATGCTGAAGGTCGCCATGCAGACCGGAAGCGACCTCTTCGCGCGCGTGGGCTCGATGATCGCCTACGAGGGCTTCATCCAGTACGAGCCCAACCCGCCGGCCGTGCGCCAGATCGCACGCGACTGGATGACCGGCGAGGGCGCGCCCCTGATGAAGTGCTCCGGTGACGGACTGCTCTACCTCGCCGACTACGGCGCGGACGTCGTCGTGATCAACCTCAACGGCGACGGGATCTCCGTCAACGCCACCAACCTGCTCGCCTTCGACGCCCACCTCACCTGGGGCGTGGAGCGCGTCAAGGGGCTCGCGAAGTTCGCCGGACAGGGCCTGTGGAACACCAAGATCACCGGCCAGGGCTGGGTCGCGCTGACCTCCCGCGGCAAGCCGATCGTCGTCGACTGCGGCGGCGAGGACGAGACGTACGTCGACCCGGACGCGCTCGTCGCCTGGTCCCCGAACCTCAAGGTGAAGGGCAAGCGCAGCTTCAAGGCGCAGTCGCTGATCGGCCGCGGCAGCGGCGAGGCCTACCAGATGGCCTTCTCCGGGACGGGCATCGTCGTCGTCCAGCCCAGCGAGGACAGCACCGACCGTCTCCGGTTCCGGGGCTGAGGGGGGAACACGACACCATGCAGAGCCCGCTTTTCGCGTTCAACGACTCGCAGTCCCCGGAGCGCTACAGCCTCCAGAACAAGCAGATGCTGCGCATCGTCCTGGAGGGCCACGACGACATCCTCGCCCGCAAGGGCACGATGGTCGCCTACCAGGGGCTCGTCGAGTTCGACGCCGAGTACCAGAGCACCCAGCAGGCTTACGCGCGTGCGGCCACCGGCGAGGGCGTCAACCTGATGCGCTGCCACGGGCAGGGCACGGTCTTCCTCGCCAACCTCGCCCAGCACGTCCACGTAGTGGATGTGGAACAGGACGGTCTGACCGTCGACAGCAGCTACGTCCTCGCGATGGACTCCTCTCTGCACCACGAGGTCATCGCCGTGGACAGCCAGTACGGCATCTCCGGCTCTGGGAAGTACCAGCTCAACATCACCGGCCGCGGCAAGGTCGCCCTCATGACCTCGGGCGCGCCCCTGATGATGCAGGTCACGCCCGACAAGTACGTCAACTGCGACGCCGACGCGATCGTCGCCTGGTCCACCGGCCTGCGCGTCCAGATGCAGGCCCAGACGCACTCCTCCGGGGTGTGGCGGCGCCGCGGCAACACCGGTGAGGGCTGGGAGCTGAGCTTCATGGGCAGCGGCTACGCGCTCGTCCAGCCCAGCGAACTCCTGCCGCCGCAGAACGCCGCGATCGGTCAGGGCGTCGCCGCCCAGTTCGGCATGGGCCAGCACGGCGCTCACGCGCAGAACCAGGGCAACGCCTGGAGCTGACCGTCCAGAAAACCAACGTAAGGGGCGCCCGCCATCGCGGGCGCCCCTTACACGTTCAGCGCCGGCCGCACCCCGCTCAGAGCCTGGCGCGCGTCGCCTCCAGCAGCCGTAGGACCGACTCGTCCGCTACGGACGGCACCTCGTCGTAGGTGAACCAGCGCAGGTCGAGGGACTCGTCGCTGATCTCCTGGACGGCGCCGGGGGGTGCCAGCACCGTGTACTGGACGTCGTAGTGGCAGTGGCACGGCGGGGGGATCGGGTGCCGGTCCAGGCGGACCGGGCCGCCCGGGAGCAGGGTCAGTCCGGGGATGCCGGACTCCTCCGTGGCCTCGCGCAGCGCCGCGGCCTCCAGGGAGGTGTCCTCCGGCTCGCAGTGGCCGCCCATCTGGAGCCACATCCGCAGCTTCTTGTGCAGGGTCAGCAGCACGCGACCTTGCTCGGGGTCGATCACCAGGGCGCTCGCCGTCACGTGACCGGCGTGGCAGGACTTCCACATGCCGTCCGGGTGGGCGGCCAGGTGGTCCAGGTAGGCCTGGCGCAGGTCCGTCTGGTCCTCGTAGCTCTTCAGTACGAGGACCGCGTCGTCGTACAGGCTCACTCGGTGTCGTCGTCCTTGGAGTCCTCGTCCTTCTTCAGGTTCGGCTTCTCCGCGGTGCCGCTCGCCGCCTCGCCGAGCATCTTGTCCAGCTCGGAGAAGTCCATCTGCTCGCGGTGCACGAAGCCGTCCGGGTCGTCCAGGTCCGAGGCCGTGGGCAGCATGTCCGGGTGGGCCCACAGGCCGTCCCGGCCGTCGACACCGCGCGCGTCCGTGAGCGAGGCCCACAGGCGGGAGGCGTCGCGCAGCCGGCGCGGGCGCAGCTCCAGGCCGATCAGCGTGGCGAACGTCTGCTCGGCGGGACCGCCCGTCGCACGACGGCGTCGCAGGGTCTCGCGCAGCGCGTCGGCGGACGTCAGACGCGGCTTCGCGGCCGCGTGGACCACCGCGTCCACCCAGCCCTCGACGAGCGCCAGAGCCGTCTCCAGACGGGCCAGGGCGGCCTTCTGCTCCGGGGTGTCCTCCGGCTGGAACATGCCCTGCTGGAGCGCGTCCTGCAGCTGCTCCGGGTTCGCCGGGTCGAACTGGCCGACCACGTCCTCCAGCTTGGCGGTGTCGACCTTGATCCCGCGCGCGTACCCGTCGACCGCGCCGTACAGGTGCGAGCGCAGCCACGGCACGTGGGCGAACAGGCGCTGGTGGGCCGCCTCGCGCAGGGCGAGATAGAGCCGCACCTCCTCCTGGGGGACGCCCAGGTCCTTGCCGAAGGCCTCGATGTTCAGCGGCAGCAGCGCGGCCTTGCCGACCGGGCCGAGCGGCAGGCCGATGTCGGTCGAGCCGACGACCTCGCCCGCGAGCACGCCGACGGCCTGCCCGATCTGCGTGCCGAACATGGCGCCGCCCATCGAGCGCATCATGCCGATCAGCGGGCCCGCCATGGCCTGCATCTCCTCCGGCAGGACGTCACCCATGGCCGCGCCGACGCGCTCGGCGACCGGGTCCACGAGCTCCTTCCACGCGGGCAGGGTCGCCTCGACCCACTCCGCGCGGGACCAGGCCACGGCGGTGCCGGCGCCGGACGGCAGCGACGTCGCGTCGTCCAGCCACAGGTCCGCGAGCCGCACGGCCTCCTCGACCGCGCTGCGGTCGGCGGGGCCGATGCTCGCGTCCTTGACGCCGTCCTGCGTGCCCTGGGAGACCGTCTGGCGGGCGATCTGCTTGGCCATGTCCCAGTTCACCGGGCCGCCCTCGTACGAGAGCATCTGGCCCAGCTGCTGGAACGCGGCGCCCAGGTCATTGGGGTTCAGCGAGCCGAACATGGCTGCGAGCGGATTGTCCGCGCCGGGGCCGCCAAAGCCCCCGGCACCTGGCAGGCCGCCAAAACCGAACGGGTTGGCCGGTCCCTGACCACCACCGCTCTCCTGGTCCTTCTTCTTGCCCTCGTCGCCGTCGTCCGGCTCCTCCGGCGGAAGGCCGAATCCGAATGGGGTGTCACTCACGGGATTCCTCGGCTGTTAAGGCCGCCGGTTCTCTCCGACGGCACGACTGCCCTTCAACACCACCCAGCGTAGACACCGCGGGCCGATCGGGCCTCAGTGCTTCGCCGAGACCCGGCCTGCGGCAGGATGGATGCCACCTGGTCCGGACGCGTCACGCGCATCCGTACTGAAGACAACCGCTGGAGACGCCCGGTGAGTTCCCCAGATCCGCAGGTTCGCGCAGCGCGAAACCACTCAACCAGTCCCGCCGTGCGCGGGCCCGTCGTCGCGGTCACCGGCGCCGCGTCCGGGATCGGGGCGCTGCTGACCGAGCGGCTCGCCGCCTCCGAGGAGATCAAGCAGGTCATCGCCATCGACGAGCGGCGCGGTGAGTGCGCCGCGGCGCAGTGGCACATCCTCGACGTACGGGATCCGGCCATCGCGGAGAAGCTGCGCGGCGCGGACGTCGTCGTCCATCTGGCGCTCGATCTCGACTTGGAGACCGACCCGGCCGCCCGTTCGGCGTACAACGTGCGGGGGACGCAGACCGTGCTGACCGCCGCCGCGGCCGCCGGTGTCCACCGGGTCGTGCTGTGCACCTCGGCGATGGTCTACGGAGCGCTGCCCGACAACGAACTGCCGCTCTCGGAGGACGCCGAACTGCGCGCCACTGCGGAGGCCACCGGCGTCGGCGACCTCCTGGAGGTCGAGCGGCTCGCACGGCGCGCCCCCCGGGCGCATCCCGGGCTCAACGTCACCGTCGTCCGCCCCGGAGTACTCGTCGGCGGCACCGACACCGCGCTGACCAGGTACTTCGAGTCACCCCGGCTGCTGGTGGTGGCCGGGTCGCGGCCCGCCTGGCAGTTCTGCCATGTCGAGGACCTGTGCAGCGCCCTGGAGTACGCCGTCCTGGAGAAGGTCGAGGGCGAGCTGGCCGTCGGGTGCGACGGATGGCTGGAGCAGGAGGAGGTCGAGGAGCTCAGCGGCATCCGCCGCATGGAGCTGCCGTCCGCGGTCGCGCTCGGCGCGGCGGCCCGGCTGCACCGGATCGGGCTCACCCCGTCCCCGGCCGGCGACCTGGCGTACACGATGTACCCCTGGGTGGTGAGCGGGAGCCGGCTGCACGACGCGGGCTGGCGGCCGCAGTGGACCAACGAGGAAGTGCTCGCGGAGCTGCTGGAGGAGGTCTCCGGGCGGCACACGGTCGTCGGACGACGGCTCGGCCGCAAGGACGCGACGGCGGCGGGCGCGGCGGGCGCGACGGTCGCGCTGCTGGGCGCGGCGGCGGTCGTACGGCGGGCGCGGAAGGCCCGGCGGCGGATCTGACGGGCAGGCCAGTCCAGGACACCCCGGCCTCGTCCCCGTAAAGCGTGCCCCCTGTAGAAGGCTCCAAGTCCCCACGCGCGTGCCTGGTGAAAGTGCTATTCCTCGCTGTCGCCGGGGTGGGGCACGATGGAGGTATGGCACCCACGATCGACCATCCCGGTGAGCAGGCCGCGCAGGATCCCATCAAGCTGATCGGGATCCGGGAGACGCCGCTCTCCGTGGACGAGGTGTTCCGGGCCGTGGGGGACGACGCCGCCGGCGGGATCGCCCTCTTCGTAGGGACCGTCCGCAACCACGACGGCGGGACCGACGTCGACGAGCTGGGGTACTCCTGCCACCCCAGTGCCGAGGCGGAGATGCGGCGGATCGCCGAGAAGGTCGTCGCGGAGTATCCCGTGCGGGCGCTGGCCGCCGTCCACCGTGTGGGGGATCTCGGCATCGGGGACCTCGCGGTCGTCGTCGGCGTGTCGTGTCCGCACCGGGGCGAGGCCTTCGAGGCCTGCCGGAAGCTGATCGACGATCTCAAGCACGAGGTGCCTATCTGGAAGCACCAGAAGTTCTCCGACGGTACCGAGGAGTGGGTCGGCGCCTGTTGACGCACGATCACGCGCTTCTCGTCCGCCCTCCGGTTGCGTAACCGTCCCCCGGGCATGAGCGTTGTCAGTGGGGCTGGCTAATCTGCTGATCAGTCAGTTGAGGTCACTCATCCGGGGTTGGGAGGTCGGCATGGCGGCACTCGCCTGGTTGTTGATTCCGTTGGCGGCTGCGATAGGTGCCGGCGTGTGGGGCAGTTGGGCCAACCGGACCCGCAGGATGCGGAGCGACGGCCCGGAACTGGACGGCTATGCCCGGTTCCGCGAGGCCATGGAGAAGTCCCACTCCGGCACATGATCGGAAGGCGGCCCTGACGGTGCGCTGACAGACGCGTCCCGTACTGTCGTGCCATGCCACGCCGCACCGCGACGATGCTCGCCTCCACCCTGATGCTGATCGCGCTCCTGTGCGCCGGAGTCCTCATCAACGTCCCGTACGCGGAGATGTCGCCGGGCCCGACGGTGAACACGCTCGGGGACCACGACGGCGAGCCGGTGCTGCAGATCACCGGGCGCAAGACCTACGCGACGACCGGTCACCTGAACATGACGACGGTCCGCGTCACCAGCGCCGACTACAACATGAACCTCATCGAGGCCGTGTACGGCTGGCTCGCCCACGACGACAAGATCGTCCCGCACGACACGCTGTACCCGGACGGCAAGACGGAGCAGCAGTCGACCCAGGAGAACGCCGAGGAGTTCAGCCAGTCCCAGGAGAGCGCCAAGGTCGCCGCCCTGGAGCAGCTGGGCGTCCCGGTGAAGTCCTGGGTGATCGTCTCGACGGTCGTCAAGGCCACCCCGGCCGAGGGCAAGCTGCACGCCGGTGACGTCATCAAGGCCGTCGACGGTACGACGGTGAAGCAGCCCGACGACGTCGCGAAGCTGGTCACCAAGCACAAGCCCGGCGAGAACGTCGTGTTCACGATCGTGCCCGCCAAGGAGCAGGCCGCCGCCGTGAAGGCGAACAAGACGGCGACCGCGACGAAGAACATCACGATCACCACCGCGACCTCCGACGACACGGGCACCAAGCGCGCCATCGTCGGCATCTCGGCCGGAACCGATCACACGTTCCCGTTCACCATCGACATCAAGCTCGCCGACGTCGGCGGCCCCAGCGCCGGCCTGATGTTCGCGCTCGGCATCTACGACAAGCTCACCCCGGGCGACCTCACCGGCGGCAAGTTCGTCGCGGGCACCGGCACGATCGACGATACCGGCAAGGTCGGCCCGATCGGCGGCATCTCGATGAAGACGGTCGGCGCGCGCAGCAAGGGCGCCCAGTACTTCCTGACCCCCGCCGACAACTGCGCGGAGGCCGCCAAGGACACCCCGGGCGGCCTGAAGCTGGTCAAGGTCAACACCATCAAGGACGCGATCAGCTCCCTGAAGCTGATCAACAGCGGCAAGACCGACGACCTGCCGAAGTGCAGCACCAAGGGCTGAACAAGGCCTCTTCTTAAGAAGTCCTCGCGTACGACTCAGAAGACCTCGCTACGACTCCGGGGGCGCCCTCAAGCAGAGGGCGCCCCCGGAGTCGTAGGCAAGGGACCGGAGTCGTAGCGGACGACCGTCAGTCCTCGAAGGTCGCCGACAGGGCCTCGGCGAGGCCGGGGACCAGGGCGCCGCCCGTGAGGACCTCCGTGGGGGAGTCCTTCTCGCGCAGGCGCAGGGCCGAGTCGCGGGTGCCGTCGCGCAGGACCGCGACCGTCATGCGGACCTCCTGGCGGTCCGGGTGCTGGGCGACCCACTGGGTGAGCTTCTTCTCGCTCAGGCCCTCAGGGACGGAGGTCTCGGCGGACGGCGGCAGCATCAGGCGCTCGACCGTGAGCGCGCAGCCGACCACCGCGTCGGGCCAGGCGATCGTGCCGAGGAACTCGTCCAGCGGCTTCCCGGCCGGAATCTCCTCCTGCTCGATCGGGGTGAGACCAGTGGTCTCGGGCTCTTCCCGCAGGCCGAGTTGGGCCGCGAGGCCGGGTTCCTGGGCCCGCAGTCGCGCGGTGTCTACCAGGGCGAAGAGGCGAGCGGGCTGGTCCCAGCCGAGCCCGGAAACGTACTCGTCGATCTCCAGTACGGCTCGGGTGAGGGGGTTCGCTGCCATGGGGGTGTTGGACATGGTCACAATCCTGCCTCGTTCATGGCCGGAATCGGGAACCGAGTAAACGGTGAGTAAGTTGCATAGGTGTGGGCCCGCGATCACGCGGGGCTACGGAGGGTCCGCGAAACCGGGGACCTGACGCAACGACAGCGACCAACAGCGAACTTCGAGGTGCGCACCTTGGCTTTCCAGATGCCGGACCGCGGCGGAGGCCCGACAGGGCCGCGGATCAGAGTGGGCCGCCCGTCCCGGCGCGTCCGGACTTTGCTCATGACACTGGGCGTCCTTGCCGTACTCGGCATGGCGTTCACGATGTTCGCGGGCTTCTGGACGGACTGGCTCTGGTACCGGTCGGTGCATTACTCGTCCGTGTTCACCACCACCCTCTCGACGAAGATCGGGCTCTTCTTCGTCTTCGGCCTGCTGATGGCGGCCGCGGTGGGCGTGAACATCTGGCTGGCGCACCGCCTGCGCCCGCCGCTCAGCGCGATGTCGATGGAGCAGCAGAGCCTCGACCGCTACCGGATGGGCATCGCGCCGTACAAGAAGTGGCTGCTTCTGGCGATCACCGCCCTCGTCGGGCTGATCGCGGGGGCGTCCGCGTCCAGCCAGTGGCGGGTCTGGCTGATGTGGGTCAACGGCGTGCCCTTCCACCAGAAGGACCCGCAGTTCCACCTCGACGTGTCCTTCTACGCGTTCGACCTGCCCTGGTACCGCTTCCTGCTCGGCTTCGGCTTCGCCGCCGCGATCCTCTCGCTGCTCGCCGCCGCGCTGACGCACTACCTGTACGGCGGCCTGCGCATCACCAGCCCGGGCGCGCGCGCCACGGCCGCGGCCACCGGGCACCTGTCGGTGCTGCTCGGCATCTTCGTCGCGCTCAAGGCGGTGGCCTACTGGCTCGACCGGTACGGACTCGCCGTGAAATCCAGCGACTTCAAGGCGACGGGCGACTGGACGGGCCTCAGATACGTCGACGCGAACGCGTATCTGCCGGCCAAGACGATCCTGTTCTGCATCGCCGTCATCTGTGCGCTGCTGTTCTTCGCCACCCTGTGGCGGCGCACCTGGCAGCTGCCCGTCATCGGCTTCGGCCTGATGGTGCTCTCCGCGATCCTCATCGGCGGCCTGTACCCGGCCATCGTCCAGAAGTTCACGGTCCAGCCGAACGAGCAGGCCAAGGAAGCCCCGTACGTCCAGAAGAACCTCAAGGCGACGCGCGAGGCCTACGGCATCGACGACACCAAGGTCACGGAGTACTCGGGGACGAGCACCACCAAGGACAAGACCAAGCTGCGCTCCGACGTCGACTCCACTGCGAGCATCCGCATCGTGGACCCGAACGTCGTGTCGCCCACGTTCCAGCAGCTCCAGCAGATCAGGAACTACTACGCGTTCCCGACCAACCTGGATGTCGACCGCTACAGCGAGGACGGCAAGGACCAGGACACGGTCATCGGTCTGCGTGAGCTGAACCTCAACGGCATTCCGAAGAACAACTGGATCAACGACCACTTCCGCTACACGCACGGCTACGGAGTGGTGGCCGCCAAGGGCACCGAGGTCGACTCCGAGGGCCGCCCGGTCTTCACCGAGTCCGATCTGCCGTCCACGGGTGACCTCGGGACGTACAAGCAGCAGATCTACTACGGCGAGAAGACCACCACGTACTCGATCGTCGGCGGTCCCCAGAAGGAGATCGACTACTCCGACGACAGCGGTGAGAAGACCACGAGCTACACCGGCAAGAGCGGGGTCAATCTCTCCAACCCGGTCAACCGGGCCGCGTACGCGGTGGCGTTCAACGAGCCGCAGATCCTGTACTCCGGTGCGATCGGCGAGGGTTCGCGGATCCTGTACAACCGCACGCCCAAGGAGCGCGTCGAGGCGGTGGCGCCCTGGCTGACCATCGACGGCGACGCCTACCCGGCGGTCGTGGACGGCCGTATCCAGTGGATCGTCGACGCGTACACGACGAGCAACGGATACCCGTACGCCTCACGTACGACCCTCGGGGACACCACGGCGGACTCGCTGACGGCGACGAACAACAACCGCGCGGTGGTGGCCCAGCAGAACCAGGTCAACTACATCCGCAACTCGGTGAAGGCGACCGTCGACGCGTACACCGGTGCCGTCAAGCTCTACCAGTGGGACACCGAGGACCCGGTCCTGAAGACCTGGATGAAGGCGTTCCCGAACACGGTCGAGCCCAAGAAGGACATCTCGTCCTCGCTGATGGCCCATCTCCGGTACCCGCAGGACCTGTTCAAGGTCCAGCGCGAACTCCTCACCCGCTACCACGTGACGGACGCGCAGACGTTCCTCAGCGGCAGCGAGGTGTGGCAGGTCCCGAACGACCCGACGAACCAGTCCAACAGTGCGGTGCCGCCGTACTACTTGAGCATGAAGATGCCGGACCAGTCCGCGCAGGCCTTCTCGTTGACGACGACGTTCACACCGAACGGCAGAGACAACCTCAGCGCCTTCATGGCCGTCGACTCCGAGGCCGGCACCCCGGACTACGGCAAGATCAGAATCCTGAAGCTGCCGACCAGCACGACCGTCGGCGGGCCTAAACAGGTGCAGAGCGCCTTCAACTCCCAACAGGACATCGCCGAATCCATCAAGCTGCTCAAGGGCGGCGACTCCGACATCGAGTACGGCAACCTGCTCACGGTGCCGCTCGACGGGGGACTGCTGTACGTGGAACCCGTCTACGTACGCGGTGGTGGACTCAAGTACCCGCTCCTGCGCAAGGTGTTGGTGGCCTACGGGAACAAGACCGCCTTCGAGGACACCCTGGACGAGGGGCTGAACAAGGTCTTCGGAGCGGAGAGCACCACGACTCCGCCACCGGACGAGACCACCACTCCACCGACATCCAGCAACCCCACGGTCCAGGCCGCGTTGACCGACGCGCAGAAGGCCTTCGACGCCGGGCAACAGGCGTTGAAGAAGGGCGACTGGGAGGCGTACGGGCAGGCGCAGAAGGATCTCCAGTCTGCGTTGCAGCGGGCCGAGGACGCGCAGGCCGCGGCGGACAAGAGCAAGACCAGCAGCGGCAGTAGCACCAGCAGTCCGAGTCCCAGTAAGAGTCCCAGTCCGAGCAGCAGTCCCAGTAGCGGATAGGGAAAAAGCCCACCTCACGCCGTGGTACGGTTGCAACACAACGGCGCGGGGTGGAGCAGCTCGGTAGCTCGCTGGGCTCATAACCCAGAGGTCGCAGGTTCAAATCCTGTCCCCGCTACTGATCGCGAAGGCCCGGATCCTCCAAGGATCCGGGCCTTCGCGCTGTGCGAACGCATGTGCCGACGAGGGCGACGGCCGTGCCGCCGACGGGACTTGGCGAAACCGTGTTTGTGTTGTCTCTCTGTGGGCATGTCGACAAAACGCTGTAGAGACCTCACTGGCTGCGGTATACCAGGTGTACCCAGGTTGCAGGTGGTGCGACGATGGACGTTATGGGGGACAAGGCAACTCTGTTGGATACAGGGCGTTTTGTGCAGCCTTCCGACCGGGACGAGTCCGGTGACGGGGAGGCTGTCGACGAGGCACGCACACGGCTCGCCGCACAGGCCGGCGACGTCGAGGCGACGAGTGTCCTCGGAGCGATGCTGCTGCGCCGCGGTGATCTCGACGGAGCCGAGCCCCTGCTGCGTGCCGCCACCGCCGAGGGTGACCGGGCCGCGGCCAACAACCTCGGCGTCCTTCTGCACCAGCGCGGATACACCGACGACGCCGCCGGCTGGTGGCGGATCGCGGCTGTGGCGGGGTCCGCGGCCGCCGCGCACGCGCTCGGCCGGTACCACCGTGAGCGCGGCGACGAGCCCGCCGCCGAGTACTGGCTGCGCCAGTCCGCCGAACAGGGCCACGCGCTGGGCGCGTACGCGCTCGCCGATCTGCTGGAGCACCGCGGGGACACCGCGGCCGAGCGGTGGATGCGGTCCGCCGCCGAGCGCGGGCACCGCGAGGCCGCGTACCGGCTGGCGCGGGCGCTCGACCGGCAGGCGCCGCACGAGGGCGAGCGGGAGTACGACGGCGGGGGCGGGCGTGCGGCTGGGGGTGACAACGGTGTCGCATCGGCCCCGGGAACCGCTGACGCCTCGGGGTCCCCGGAGAACGAGGCCGAGCAGTGGTACCGGCAGGCCGCCGCGCGTGGGCATCAGCGGGCCGCGCTGCAACTCGGGGCGATCCTGGAGAAGCGGGGCGAGCTCAAGGAGGCCGGGCGCTGGTATCTGACGTCCGCGAAGGACGGGGAGGCGCGGGCCGCCTGCGCGCTCGGGTTCCTGCTGCGCGACGCCGGCGACACCGAGAGCGCCGCCGTGTGGTGGCTCCGGGCCGCCCAGGACGGCGACGGCAACGCGGCCAACGCGCTGGGCGCGCTGCACGCCGAGCGCGGTGAGACGCAGACCGCCGAGCGGTGGTACCGGGCCGCGATGGACGCCGGGGACGTGAACGGCGCGTACAACCTCGGTCTCCTCTGCGCCGAGCAGGCGCGTACCGCGCATGCCGAGCAGTGGTACCGGAGGGCCGCCTACGCCGGGCACCGGGAGGCCGCCAACGCGCTGGCCGTGCTGCTGCTCCAGGGCGGCGACGCGACCGGGGCCGAGCCGTGGTTCTCCAAGGCCGCGGAGGCCGGGAGCGTGGACGCGGCGTTCAACCTCGGGATTCTCTTCGCCGGGCGGGGCGACGAAGGCGTCGCGCTGCCCTGGTACGAGCGGGCCGCCGCCGCCGGGCACACGGAAGCGGCGTTGCAGGTCGGGATCGCCCGGCTTCGGGACGGGGACGAGCGGGAGGCCGAGCGGCATCTGCGGTGTGCGGCCGGTGGGGGGAGCGCGGAGGCCGCCTATCGGCTGGCCTCGGTGCTTGACGCCCGGCGGCCGCCTGCGCCCGCGCACGAGCTGGGTGAGCAGGTGCACGAGAAGACCGAGTGCGAGGAGTGGTACGAGCGGGCGGCCTCTCAGGGGCATCGGCGGGCGCAGGTCCGGGTCGGGATGCTGGCCGCCGCGCGGGGCGATGTCGTCGAGGCGGCTCGGTGGTACCGGGAGGCTGCCGAGGCCGGGTCTCGTAACGGGGCTTTCAATCTCGGGCTGTTGCTGGCCCGGGAGGGGAGTGAGCCTGAGGCCGCTGTGTGGTGGGCTCGGGCGGCGGATGCGGGGCATGGGCGGGCCGCGTTGCGGCTGGCCCTGGTGTACGCGCGTCGAGGGGAGCTGGCCGAGGGGCAGCGGTGGGCTGATCGGGCGGTGACGCTGGGGCCTCGGGAGGTTTCCGAGCGGGCGGCTCGGTTGCGGGATGCGTTGCGGCAGGAGCTGACGGCGTAGGGTTTCGCCCCCGCCGCCCCTACCCGTCCCATCACTGGGGGCTGCCGCCCCCAGACCCCCGCTTCGGCCTGGACGGCCTCGTCCTCGGACGCCGGACGGGCTGAGTGGTGGCGGCCTGCGCTGAAAAGTGGAGGCCGGACGGGCTGGGTGGAGCTGACCTGGGTTGATAAGCGATTTGCTTCTGTCCGCCCGTCTGACGTAGCGTTGCAATCACAACGGCGCGGGGTGGAGCAGCTCGGTAGCTCGCTGGGCTCATAACCCAGAGGTCGCAGGTTCAAATCCTGTCCCCGCTACTGAAGGCCGAGGGCCGGAATCCGAAAGGGTTCCGGCCCTCGGTGTTTCTACGGTTGGTGGCCCACCGCCTCCTCGTACAGCGAGCGGTCGACCGTCTTGGACTCCGGCAGCGCGGGCCCCTTCAGAACGCCCGCGGCCTTGTACGCCGATTGCAGCCTGGTCGTCGTGCCCGCGCGGATCTCCCAGTCCATGGTCAGTGACGGGGTCGATTTCAGGACCGACTCGTCCGCCTTCAGGAGTTTCGCCAGGTAGGCGACGAAGGACGGGTCCGCCTTGTAGTCGCCGGCGAAGTACGTGTTCACCGTGCGGATGTAGGCGCGGAGCAGGGCTACGCCGGCGTCCAGGTCGTCGTTCAGGAGGCTGGGGCCGTACAGCATGCCTCCCAGGGGCTCGCCCAGTGGCTGGCCGCCCAGGAAGGCGTACCGGGGGTTGTCGTCGACCTTGCGCCAGACCGGGTCCAGGAGCCAGGCCGAGTCGACTCCGCCGTTCTGGAGGGCGGTGAGGACGTCGGCCGAGCCGAGTTGCTGGTACTGGATCTTGTCGAGGCCGCCGCCGTGGGTCGCCAGGGCCTTCTCCATGGGGTATGCGATCACCGAGCCCTTGCCGATCATCGTGCCCATCCTGCGGCCCGCCATCCTGACGTCCGCCGCCGCCTCGCCCTTCTTCAGCTTCACCCAGAGGCCGCTCTTCGACTTGGGGTCGGGGGAGAAGTTGCCGGCCACCCACTTGATGTCGAAGCCGCCCTTGACGCCGTTCATGACGGCCGCCTCCGGGGCCGCCCACATCGCGTCTATGTCTCCCTTGGCCAGCAGGGGCAGTGCGTCGGGAGTCGGGAGGACCTTGAGTGTCACGTCCAGGCCCTCCTTCTTGAACTCGCCCTTGTCGACGGCTACTTCGAGCGGGGCCACGTACTCCGCGCTCAGCGTGCCCGTCGCGATCGTCAACTTCCGTGTCTTGGGGAGGGGTTGGGCGGGAGGGGCGAGGGGTTCGCAGCGGGCCGGGACGCGGGTGGGGGAGACGTCCGTCGGGTCCGTCCAGGAGGACTTGCCGCAGCCGTCCACCGGGGTGACCGTGCGGTGGCCCGCGGTGGTTGTGCCCGAAGTCCCGCTGGCGTCCGCGTACTTGGAGGAGCAGCCCGCCGACGCCAGCAGGGCCGCCACGACAACTGCCGTTCCGTACACACGCCTTCTCATGACCGGCCCCGTCCTCGGTCCCTCGGTGCCCACGGCGTGAGCAACCGGCCTGCCACACGCACCAGTTCGGAGAAGACGACCCCCAGGACCGCCACGCACACGATGCCGACGAACATCACGTCGTTCTCGAACAGGGCGCGGGAGTCGAAGATCAGGTGGCCCAGGCCGTTCGTCGCCGCGATCTGTTCCGAGGCGACGATGACCAGGACCGCCACGCCGGCCGCGATCCGTGCGCCCACCAGGACCGCCGGGAGGAGGACGTGGCGGAACATCTGCCAGGGCGTGGCGCCGAAGACCTGGCCCGCGTCCCGGTGGCCGGCGGGGATCGCCACCACCGCCGACATCGTCGAGATCCAGACGAAGAAGAAGACCGTGGTGGCGACCAGGGCCACTTGTGGGCCTTCTCCCAGGCCGAACATGTTCAGGAAGATGGGCAACAGGGCCAGTTTCGGTACGACGTAGAGGGCGTCCAGCAGTGGTTCCAGTGCCGCCCGGACCAGGGACAGCGAGCCCATCAGGAGGCCCAGGGCGTAGCCGGTCACCGTGCCGATCGCGTAGCCGCCGAGGACGCGTTTCGTGGTGGCCCAGACGTCCGGCCACAGGTCGCCCGCGGTGGCCCTGGACCAGCCGTCGGAGAGGATCGTGGAGGGGGACGGGTAGACGCGGGGGTCTATCCAGCCCTGGGTGGCGGCCAGTTGCCACCAGAGGATCAGGGCCAGGGGGACGGCTGTGGCGAGGGTGAGTTCCAGGGCGCGTCGACGGCGGTGGGTGCGCAGGGGGTTGAGTTCGTGGGGGCCGGGGCGGCGGACCAGGACCGACTCCTGGCGGTCGGGGGCGACGGTGGTCATGCCGGGACCGCCTCCTTCCGCAGCAGCTCCCACAACTCGCTTTTCAGGGCGGTGAATTCGGGGGTGTCGCGGATGTCGCCGGTGCGCGGGCGCGGGAACGGCGGGCGGTGTTCCGCGATGATCCGGCCCGGGCGGGCTGACATCACCAGAACCCGGTCACCGAGGACCAGCGCCTCCTCCAGGCTGTGCGTGATGAAGAGGGTGGTGGTGCGCAACGACCGGGTGAGGTCGAGGAGTTCGTCCTGGAGGATCGTGCGGAGTTGCGCGTCCAGGGCCGCGAACGGCTCGTCCATCAGCAGGAGTTCGGGTTCTACGGCGAGTGCGCGGGCGATGGCGACCCGCTGGCGCATGCCGCCCGAGAGGGTCGCCGGGTAGGCGTGCGCGAAGTCGGCGAGGCCCAGGCGGGTCAGCCACTCGGTGGCGCGGGCGTTCGCCTCGCGACGCGGGACGCGCTGGATGTCCAGGCCGAAGCGGACGTTCGCCCTGACCGACTTCCAGTCGTAGATGCCGTAGTCCTGGAAGATCATGGCCGCTGGGCGAGGGGTCGATGTATGGATCTCCAGGGTGCCTGTGGTGGGGCGCAGTAGGCCTGCGGCTATGCGGAGGAGGGTGGACTTGCCGCAGCCGGACGGGCCCACCAGGCAGACGAACTCGCCGTGGGTGACGGTGAGTTCGAGGGGGCCGAGGGCGTCCACCTGGTGCGGGGGGCGGCCGAAGGTGCGGGTCAGTTCGGTGGCGTGGAGTTTTGGGTGCGGGTCTCCCACGGTTGCTCCTTGCGGAGGACGGTACGTCTGTCGGTACGGGTGGGGGGTGCCGCACGACGATATGACGGACCGTCAGATTCGGGAAGCCTGTGCACAGCACAAAGCCGAAGCCCGTACGCAGCACAAAGCCCCGGCGTCCGTGGCGAACGGATACCGGGGCCGGTGAAGGGAGTTGCTACGCGCTCGCGCAGTTCGGGCACAGCCCGCGGTACGTCACCTCTACGTCCGAGACCGTGAAGCCGAAGCGCTCCGAGTCGGGGAGGTCGGCGAGGGGGTTGCCGCCCGGGTGGACGTCACGGATCTGGCCGCACTGGGCGCAGACCAGGTGGTGGTGCGGGCGGTGCGCGTTCGGGTCGTAGCGCTTGGCCCGCTTGTCGGTGGAGACTTCGAGGACCTCGCCGAGCGAGACCAGCTCGCCCAGCGTGTTGTAGACCGTCGCCCGGGAGATCTCGGGGAGCTTGGTCACGGCGCGGGAGTGGACCTCGTCGGCGGTCATGTGGACGTGGTCGCCGTCGAGTACTTCGGCCACGACGCGCCGCTGTGCGGTCATCCGCCATCCGCGTCCGCGCAGCCGCTCCAGAAGGTCACTCATGCGGGCCAGCTTAACAGCAGGGTGACCAGTTTCCGAATAGGTGTGACTTTGGAGGGGTGCTGGACTTGGACTGAGTCCAAGTCGAATTCCGGCCTCGGTTCCGGATCCGGATCCGGTTCCTGCTGTGGCTCCGGCTGGGCCCCGCCCGCCGTCAGGCCGGTACCTGCTGTCGTGCCGGTGCCCAGCAGCGGATGATGTCGCGGACCGAGACGATGCCGGCGGGCTCGGCGCGGTCGAGGACGATGAGGTGACGGAAGCCGCCGTGGGCCATCGCGCTGGCCGCGTCCTCCAGGGTCCAGGCCGGGGTGGCGAAGACGACGTCGGTGGTGGTGTGGGCATGGGCGCGCTCGGTGTCCGGGTTCTGGCCCCGGCCGAGGGAGTTGAGGATGTCGCGTTCGGTGAGGATGCCGATGCCGCCGGCGTCCGGGTCGAGGACCACGGCCGCGCCGACGTGGCGCGAGGCCATCAGGGCGGCCGCCTGGCGGAGGGTGTGGGCGGGGCCGATGGTGAGGACCACCGTGCTCATGGCGTCGCGGACCAGCGTGGACTGTGGAGTGGATCGCGGTGTGGGTTGCGGCGTTGGATGCAGCATGGGGTGAGGCCACCTCCTAGTGGAACCCGCGTGGTTCACGGACGGAGGGTCCGCTAGTTACCGGATTCACAAATTCACAAGTGGGGGGACTCTCAGAGTTGCAGGTAAAGCACGGGTCAACAAGAGGGCGCGCGCGGCCGGTTGGGGGCGTGCGCAGGCGTCCTGTGGTGCTCAGTAGCGCTGGTATTGATCGCAGTTGTCGGTGGGGTGCGGGATCACCCTCCACCCCGGCGACGAGCTACGTGGTTGTGGCCGTCATTGGTCGTTACTGGTCGTCGTTGGCCACGCTCGGACGGCCCACAGGCGGCCCGGCGAGGCCGCCGTGGCAATGCCCGGCTCGTCTCCGGACATCAGCTTGGGAAGCTGCGGGCATTTGTGGGTGGATTGGGCGCTGACCTGGTCGAATGGCTGGGCTTGGACTTCGTCGGTGGCACCTGCTTTTACCGTGGTTCCCCGCTGTTCCCCGCTCGATCTGGTGCGGTTGTGGTGCGGCATCGACCTCGCACTCGGTCTGTCCGAACGGCATTATGAACCTGTGGATCGTCGCCAAGGGGCCCGACGTAGCCATCGTCGGAGAGTTCCAACTGGTGGGGGATCGTAGGCGCGGTTATGGCACAGTCTGCGCAGGTGCTTGAACTCATAGTCGCGCCCGTCTTCGGAGTCCTCCAAGGTCTCGACCCACAGGCGCGCGAAGGGCTGACGATGCATCTGTGAAGAGATGGCGCCGCTCCAGTCACGCCACGTGTCATCGGAGACCCATCCCTGCGATCGCAGGTCGGCTTCATCTTCGCTCAGGCGAAAGTACAGGCGGATCGCCAACTCCTCTTGCGGCTCCAACTGTGGTCCATCCAGACCGCGAAGAGTGGTCGCCGAGAACTTGTCCAGCAACGACCAGTAGCGTGCTACGTAGACGTCCTCGATCTGTCGGACTCTCTGTGTCCGTACCTGCCAGACGGTGATACCCCAGGCAACGGCTGCCGGGATCAGCGTGATCGTCAGTGAAAGCCACATGGTCAGCCATTGTGAAGGCTGATCGGCGCACCACAACTTGTTCTTGTGTTGCTGGTGGCGCCCAACACGCTTTCCAACTGTGGTGTTGGGGTGTGTGCGGGGGCGTTCACCTGGGTTCATCGGCGGTCGGCCGTCGGCGACCGGAGGGGTGTGGGTCTCGCCTGAACGGTCGTGAACGGGGCTGAATGAGACGGGCTGCGACGCGGTGCCTCACCCGATGATCTCGGAGCGCTCTCGAACATGGTCGTCCAACTTGCCTTCGTCCAGATCGCTCAGCGCAGCTGCATATCCGGCCATGACGGCCTCGTGTACAACGTCGTGGAGGTCGACAGGGATCGTGTCGAAGATGCCAGAGCAGATGTTCGCGGCTGCGTCATGCGCGGCTCGGTAATGCGTTTCACGGATGCCGGCGCCCAAGTTGGTGACGAGGCTGCTTCGTTCTTCTTTGTGGTCATCGCTCACGCTGACGTCACTACCCGCGTGGCGGGGGCGAGAACCTCGCTTCTGTAGGCCTCGGCCGAAGACAGTCAGCCACGGTGGCGGATCAGCCAACCGACACGGCGCGCGTGTGTCTCGCCGCACCACCACCGGCTTCAACCACGCTGCCGGTGCTGTCGACCGGAACAAGCCGCGACGGCAGACCCGTTGGGGAGAACTCCAAAGCGGCTTGGCTCGCAAAGGTTCTCAGCTTGGGACCTGCGGGCACCTGGGCCGGATAGCGGGCTGAATGCACACACGGTCAGCTCGTGGTCCCCATCCCTTAACGGACCTGGAGACTGTGGGTCGTGCTTGGTCTGAGGAGCGTGGCGCCATCCAAGTCGACCCCGAGGTGTGGTTGAGGAATTACCGCGAGGAACTCCACCGTCCTGCGTGAATTAAGAGGTAGTACCTGAGCACCCCTCCTGCTTCCCTAGGCGCGTCATAGAACCGCAGTTGCCTACACGAAGATTGCCATGGGTAGGATTTGAATAGCAGGGAAACTTACAACCGGACTGCCTACGTGCTGATTTAGTCCCGGAATACCTTCCGCCAAGCTTGCTGCAATGTTCGCATCGTCGCCTTCCATAGCGCCAATAACTGTACGGCGAGAAAGATTGATCGACTCTCCGGAGTGAAGGATTCTAGTCACTTTACCTAGGACGATAAAGTCTCCGGACTTTAGGCGCTCACCCACTGCCGGATTGTAGTAATCTGACGAAACGGTCAGGACTGCCCTCAGGCCAGACCCGGCTTCGAGGACTACATCATGGATTGGTGAACTCTCAAGCTCATCTTTCATTTTGAGAAATAGGGCAAATTCTAGCGTGTCTCGAATTTCATTGAACTGTCTAGTGATTGCTGTCAGGTCACTGCTCCCCTCTTCACCTGAAGCCTCCTCGCGGGTTTGCGGGTTTCCGGACCTCTTCCCTTTTGAGGCCTTGGAGGTTCGTTCATCCTCCTTTTCGGATAGCTCTTTCATGTATTCGAAGAATCGACTGAAAACTGCAAGAGTCTCCTCAAGTGGATTCCCGGTGTAGCGCCCTGATACCTCGACAAAGTCTCCGGATTTCACACCGCGCAAATCATCTGTATCGCCGATATGCTTGATCTTTGCGTCGGAAGCCAGGTGGCCATAGAGGGCATTGAATAGACTTGCTGCAGTGTGATGCCTTGCCACTTTGATTTCAGCTGACTCGCCCGTGTGGCCGCCTAGTTCGGCATTTACAGAGGCTTCGAGACCGAGCAAAGCTCCCAGAGATGGAAGTTTCAACTTTCCGCCGCCAGTCGCTTTCCGGTCTTTTGCCTGCTCTGTCTGCATCGTCTCTTCAGTTGTTACGTAAACTCCCCCTTCTAGGTAGGCGAGAAAGCTGACCATCATTTGCACGTCAAGGTAAAGTGGGTGTGAAAGTCGGTAGTCCATCATGGTGAACTCCCTCAGAGAATATTCGTGGATACTTGACCTGCTGACCTAATCAGACTAACTGGATCTGTTTTTAATGAAACGCTTGGTGGCCCGAGACTGACTTGTAGGGTTCTGGTCTATTTCCCTGAGAGCCACAGTGATCGGCGGGTGGCCCCCTCGATCTACTGGGCCAACGCATCAATCATCTGTAGCACCTCAATCATCTCCTCATCGATTTGGCCTGCGGTGGTAGATGCCGCGATTGCGTCAAATGAGACTGCTTTATGACCCATTTTTTGCAGCTCGTAATTCAGCTGAGAAATTAGCTCCTTTGGCGGGCAATGCGCGAGGCGGTATTCTTCATTTTCCCAGTTCAGTTCGAACTCTTTCAGTAGATCTTCCGTGATTGTCGCGATACTCTTTCCGGTGGTCCGCTCAACCTCCTGGCGGTCTGCGAGGAGCCGGGAAAAGATGCCATTTTTCATTTTGGCCACCTTCGCCGAGATGAGTTCCCGTACCGTTAGTTCAGGGCACTTACTCAGCTTTGAAATAACCTCCGGCAAGATTAGGTAGCTTTCTAGCTCCTTCTTTTTCCAGACGTGAGCTTGAACTCTTACGGCAGAGAACTTATCAACGACCTCTTGGGCCTGAGATTCAGATCTGTAGTCTCGATCGAGCAGGATCATGACTTTTATTGAATTGCCTAGGAATTCTTGGAGGAACCACCCAAACGCCTCCGCCTTGCCCCAGTTTGTGTATCCGTTGATTGGGACGACTGCGAGGGTGTATTCGTTGGTGATCTGTGACAGATTGAGCCGTTTAGAGACCTTCTTTAGGAGTTTTACATCCTTCCCTTCAACGAAGAGGACGCCTCGAGAGCGAAGCGCCTTTGCCATAGCGAGATTGAAGGCGGTTCCCAGTGCGTTATCTAGTCCGTGCAGCTGATCTTCCTTGGGGGCCCTCAGGGCGCGGCGTCGTGACTTGTCAACCCATACGATTGAGTTCCTCTCGGCCTCCGCCAACACCTCTGCAGAATGTGTAGCAAGGATAACCTGGGAGTTCATTGAATCCAGAAGCCGAATCAATCTCCGTTGCAGGTCTGCGTGAAGGAAAACCTCGGGCTCATCGAGAACAAGTGTTGGAAGGGATCGCGCATGGTGCAGCTGCAAAAGAATCTGAAGCCAGATCTGAATTCCGTCGCCAGCCCATACGATTTCTTTCTCAATCCCACTCCCTTTTTCGGTGAAGAAGACATCAATACTGGATGGGTCGTACTGTGTTACCGGTTTTCTGAGAGCGATTCCGCCTAGCCAAGGGGTGGCGAACTCGACAAAAGAATCCCACTGCCCGTCTTGGTCCAGCAAGCGCAGTTGATTCCTGAAGTGGCGACTACTTAGGCGCGTGGATTGGTTCAGCTTCACGTATTCATCGGCCAGTATGCTCTCTTCGTGCTCCAGAGGGGAGAGTGCGGGGATGATTCCCATTGGCGCGAATAGAGAGCGAATCTGGGGAATGCTTCGAGGTGTGGTTCCGTTGCTGTTTAGAAGATAGAAGAACGGGGGTTCTCGTTCGGTATGTGGCGACAGTTCCGGCCAGACCACTCGAAGCTTGCAGCCATTCTTCCATTCCAGTTCCAGACTGGACTCATCATCGCGGAAATTGTGACGTACGCTCTCATCAAGTGCAGCGAATTCACGCATTGGGACAGGATATGCTGGAACCCAGATACCGCGGTGTGCAGATCGGAGCGTGGGATGGCTGCGCTTCGCTAGTCGTAGGCAAGTCTCTCCTAGCCTCAAGGCTGAAAGGATGGTGCTCTTTCCCGCACTGTTTGGCCCAACGAGAAGTGACGACTGTCTAAAATTTACAGCGAACATCGGGAATGCTTTAAAGCTCCGGAGGCGGAGATCCTTGATCACACGAACCGTCCCTCGATGCGGCACCTGGCCGGGCAGCTTACTCCCGAGCTGATCATCTGACAGCGTCTTTGCAGGTAAAACAATCAAAATGGGAAGCTTGTTCGAGGCTCGCGCCAAAGTGGCTCAGTGGAGCTGCGGAGTCGACCACCCCAGCCACTATGTACGCCTTCTCTGGGATCAGGTGGCTGATTGCTGTGCGCGCGACCCGGGCGTCGGCCGGGCTGGAGCGGGGCGGAGACAGGAGCGCAGGCACGGCCGGGGGTCGGGCCGCACGCGGGGAGCGGAGCGAGCCGCCTTGAAACCAGTAGAGAAGGTTGTAACTCAGTTGGTCGCGTGGGGTAGCGACGACTTGCAAGACCGGCCTGATTTCAGTGAGGAAGCGGACCACAAGAAGCCGGGGCGTACTGGTCTACTGAGATTCGCGGCGTGATGTCGCGACGAGATGGACGCTGAACTGCGCGGACTTGTCTTTCTCCGGCGGCAGCATGCCGGGATCATCGGTAGCCCGGAACCAGCTTGCGGTCCCGGTCCCTGTCACGCGAGCCAGTGATAGGGCAGGCGGAGGATGGCGGCCACTTCCTCGGCAACGACGGCAGCGTGGGAAGGAACCCCTCCCTCGGCAAGGCCGCGCGTCAGATGCAGATGCAGCGACTGCAGGGTCGCAATCGTGTTGAACGCCCACGGAGGCACCGGACCGTAACCGCCGGCCTCCAGCGCCTTGGTCACCACGCTCAGCCACCCCGTGGCCTGCTCAGCCGACAGGCCGGGCACGAGCAGGATGCGGCCGATCGCACGGGCCAGACGGGCATCCTCCAGCTGTACATACCGGTAGTCGACCGCAGCCGTCATCCGGCGGGCACACAGCTCCAGCAACTCCGCGCACCGACTCGGCAACGCCTGCGCGAACGCCGCAGCCGCGTCGGCGCCATGCGCGACAGCGTGCAGCCAGCCCAGGGAGTCGTCCCAGCCACGGGTGTCGCTCTCAGCCGGATACCAGGCGGTGAAGGGGGCATACCAACGCTCAGCGGCGGCCTTCGGCGCGGCGCCGGGCGCTGCCACCGCGCGCGCCAGCACGCATCGCAAGACGAGCGGCGCGAACGTCCGCGCCTGTATTTCGGGATGCTTGAAGCGACCCGCGGCCGTGTCTCCAAGATCCTCCAGGACCTCATCGAGATGGCCTTCATCTATCCAGTGCGCGGCGGCGGTATACGCCTGATCATCGCGGACCTTGGGGTCAGGGGAGACCAGCATGACTGACAGCTCATCACTGAGCCGGGACGCCGGAACGCCTTCAGGAAAGGGGAAGCCCTCGGCGGCGATCGACGACCAGGCGAAATGATCCATAGGCATCGCAACACCCTAATCACGGCCCTCCGGTCAGGGAAGAGCTGCTGGTGATCTTGGCGTGCTGTCGTCGGAGGAAGACAAGTCCGCGCAGTTCAGCGTCCATCTCGTCGCGACATCACGCCGTGAATCTCAGTAACGGACTGCCGTCGGTGAGTAGCCCTTGGAGAGCCGGCCCGGGAGCTCGTAGGTCAGGCATCAGCGGGCTCGGCGTGCCGTACAGCCCGCTTCGCCGCCTGCTCCACCTCATGCCGCGACATGGTCACGTCCTCGCGCGTCGCGTATTCGGTCACTGCGGCCTGGAAGTCCTCGGCTGCCGTACGCCACGCCTTCCACTGGGCCTCGTGCTCCTCACCGACAAGGCCGGCGAGTTGTTGACGGGCGTCTTCGGAGGAACGTTCCAGCTTGATCAATTCGTCGGGAATGTCTGCCATGGCCTGGATCTTAAGCCGCCGCCGGGACAGACCCGGGGATGCGGCTCGGACAACGGCAAGGTCTACAGGTGCGGTGACGACAGCGAGTGGCAACCGAAGGGTTGGATGTAGATCGACCACCGATTTGGTCAATGTCCGTGCTCAGCGCAGGGCCTCAATGGCCTTCACGATCAGAGTGCGAGCGTCCGCGCCGTACACGGCCATGCTGCGCAACCGCTCGAATGCCTTCGCGTACAGGGCGATTTCGGAGGGCTGGGTGACGTTCACCTCGGCGGATACCAGCTCGACGGAGACGTGCTTGTCGTCGTAGATGTGGAAGGTCCCCTCGGGCCAGTGTGTCCGGCGGATGGTCATGGGGATGACGCCGAGGGAGACGGCCGGAAGGGCGCCGGCGGTGAGGAGATAGCCGAGTTGCGCTGCCATCGCGTCGGGGTCGGCCACCTGGGAGTGCAGGACGGCCTCCTCGATCACCACGACGAAGCGGTGTCCCTGTTCGTGGATGATGCGGGAGCGTTCGAGCCGGGCGCGCGCGGCCTCCGCGCTGTCGTCGATGTCCAGGTCGTGGATGCCTGCGGCGATGCCGAGGACGGCGAGCGCGTAGCCCTCTGTCTGCAAGAGCCCGGGGACGATGCTGGAGGAGTAGATCCGGAAGGTCTGGGTCTCGCGGGACGCCTGCATCCTGCTGTCCTGGATGTGTCGCAGTCCGGCGCGGACCTGGTCGCGCCATTGCCGGTACATCGACTCGGCGTTGATGGACTGCACGACGAGATCCTGCGCTTGTCCGTCTGACCCGGTCGCGGTGCACCACCGTCGGATGTCGTTCGCGGATGGCCCGGTGAGGGCGTTCTCGACGCGTGAGGTTTTGGAGTAGTGCCAGCCGCACGCGGCAGCCAACTGTACGACCGTCAGGCCGGCTTCCTTGCGGAGGTCGCGCAGCCGGTGGGCGACGGCTTCACGTGCGGCCTGGGCAGACGAGGAGGGCGAGGCGGGCATGGGGTGGCTGCTGGTGCTTTCTGGTCAGTGGATCTGGTACTGGCCGTGCGGGATCGCGCGCGCCCATACGGCCTCGAAGGACTCAGCGCACAGCTTCGCGGCGGCTGGGTCCTCGGAGACCTCGTGGCCGATCATGGCCCCGTCGCCGGAGAAGTAGCCCCACCGGATCACCTGGTCGTCGAAGAGCCAGAAGTCGTTGCCCGGCAGGGCGATGTCCGAGGCGCGGCGGCGGGGCAACCAGCGCACCTGTTCCCCGGCGTGCACGTTGACGCCGGTGGAGGCGTGTTCGTAGCGGATGTAGTCCGTGACGGGTTCGGACACGATCCGGGCGCGCCGCACCGCGACGCAGCGCGCCACGGCAGAGGAGACCAGGTCCACCCAGGGTGCCCAGTCCGGCGATCCGGGGTCGGTGTCGAGCTGGCCGGTCTCCAGCCATGTCCCGAAGTCGTCAGCCTCTGCGGCCACCCCGTAGTGATCTCGCATCTCAAGGTGCACAGCGGAGCGTGTGCACTTGTCCATGAGTTCAGCGATCGTCGGAACGATCGAGGACATCGCACGCCTCCCTGATCATGTGCACCATCCTGGCAGGGACGCGGATCACGGCCTCGTCCACCGGAATACCGACGGCATGACCTGGCACTTCGAACGCGGCGCACTCTGCTTCGAGTTGGGGGTCGGGCTTCCATCCTTGGAAGACGAGTTCGCCCTTCTCCTGGTCGACCCATACGGTCGGTGAGTCCCCGGTCTTGGTGTCCGGGTCGACCCCGCTGAACCGTAGCGACATGACTGTCTCCATCCATGTGATGTGCAGTTCTTTGCGGCACGGTTCGGCAGATGGCGTAGCTGGTCAAGAGGCCGAACTCACCAAGGAACAGGGCTGGTTGGCATGAATGCAAAGATCTGCACATTGCTGGCATGGGCGTCCGTCGTGCTCTTAGCTTCGAGAGGCATGACGAGACCCGGCGACCTCGCGAACGGCCCCGGGCGTGGCCGACTGGGCAGGGGTCGACATGGTGAACCGCACCACCGCAGCATCCGAAGGTGCTGAGCGCCGGCAAGCTGATCGCCCTGACATCACCGTCATGCGCGAGACCGTGGGAATTCTGTTGGACCCCGATGCCGTGGCGCTGCCCCCGACGGCTGATGAGCTGGAGACGCTGACGCAGATGGTTCGGGGTCACCTGGAGCTGCTCATCCCTGAGGTCGAGCAGTCCGTCAGGCGGTTGAAGAAGGACAGCATCCCCCGTTACTGCGCGCTCGCCTGCGTAGGCGAGGCGCGGGGAAAGCTCCGTGCCGAGCCGATCCGCAGATTCGGCGTCGAAGTCGGCTATGCCCGACGCCTGGCACGCACCTCGAACGCTTTGTGCGACCACTACGAGAACCTCGGTGCGCGCCCGTGACTGCGGCCGTCGATGACACCTCGATGCGCTCCGCCGAGTGCGCGGTGGCCGCCCTGGACGGATACCAGGAACTGCACCACGAATGCCGTCAGACGAAGGACATCCCGCTGCCCCACGGGGCCGGCCTGGTTTTGGTGCGACGCTGCACTTGCCACACACAGATCGCGGGTGCGTCATGAGCCTGCGCTTCTGCCGCTACTGCCGCTACTGCGACGAGCCGATCACCGATCCCGACGACGCGGTTCACCTCTGGCACGAGGAGAGCATGAGCGGACCGGGGAGAGACGTGTGGGCACACCGCGAGCACGCTGACCTCGTCGAGCCGGACACCGCGCTGGTGCGCATCCTGGCGCGCGTGCTGATCGCAGAGCGGAGGAGGCCCTGAGCCGAACAATCCCGGCACGACTTTCGCCGACCTGCGCGGGTCGCATGCGGGAAGCGGTGAAGGCGCGTTCGAGGTCGGCCCGAATACCGGCGACTGCCCCATGACGGCCCAGGGGTCCTGAGGAAGGGGGAAACGCGCAGGTCAGGCCGTAAGGCAGGTCAGTACCGCTGGTTGAGATACCCCAGGAACTCGTCGTGCAGGATGCCGTTCGACGCCGCCGCGTTGCCGCTGTGCGGGCCCGGGTGGCCGTCGAGGCCTGTGAAGGTGCCGCCTGCCTCGGTGACGATGATCGCGGTGGCGGCCATGTCCCAGAGGGAGAGTTCGGGTTCGGCGCAGATGTCGACCGCGCCCTCGGCGACCATCATGTAGGGCCAGAAGTCGCCGTACGCGCGTGTGCGCCACACCTCGCGGGTCAGGTCGAGGAAGCCGCCCAGGCGGCCCTGGTCCTCCCAGCCGGTGAGGGAGGAGTACGCGAAGGAGGCGTCCGTCAGCTTCGAGACCTGGGAGACGCGCAGCCGGGACGCGGAGGACAGGCTGCGGCCGGTGTAGGCGCCGTGGCCCTTCGCGGCCCACCAGCGGCGGCCGAGCGCGGGCGCGGAGACCAGGCCGACGACCGGCTGGAAGCCGCCCTCCGCCGCCTCCATCAGGGAGATCAGCGTGGCCCACACCGGGACGCCGCGTACGTAGTTCTTGGTGCCGTCGATCGGGTCGATCACCCAGCGGCGGGGGCCGGTGCCCTGGGCGCCGTACTCCTCGCCGAGGACCGCGTCGCGCGGGCGGGCGCGCTGGAGATGGCCGCGGATCAGCTCCTCGGCCGCCTTGTCCGCCTCGGTCACCGGGGTCATGTCCGGCTTGGTCTCGACCTTCAGATCGAGGGCCTTGAACCGCGCGGTCGTCGCGGCGTCGGCGGCGTCCGCGAGGACGTGGGCGAGGCGCAGGTCATCGTGATAGTCGGCCATGCGTGAACCGTATCTTCAGGGGTCGCGCCGGGGCTACAGGGTCCGGTGGGCGAAACGGGAGGTGGGGGACCCCGGGGAGACCGTCGAGGGGGAACCCTCGCCGCGACCCCAGCCTCAACCCCCGCCCCAACTCCCGCGCGCAATGGCCGAAGTGCGCCCCCCGGCACCGCCGCGAACCCTTGACAGTGCTCCCGTGCGCGTCAAATCTGGGCGCAGAGCCGCTCGCCCCCGGGAGGCGAATGATGCCTGCAGCGCGGGAATCCCTGCTGGACGCCGCCTATACGGCGCTGGCGCGCCGGTCGTGGTCCACCGTACGGATGGTGGACGTGGCCGCTGCCGCCGGAGTGTCCCGGCAGACGCTGTACAACGAGTTCGGGAGCAAGGAGGGTCTCGCGCGGGCGCTGGTCAGAAGGGAGGCCGACGGATATCTCGTCGGTGTCGAGCGGGCGCTCGGAAGTCACAGCGACGCCCGCGAGCGGCTGACCGCGACCGCCGAGTGGACCACGTCGGCGGCCCGCGAGAACGCACTGGTACGAGCCATGCTCACCGGCTGCTGGAGCGAGCGGCTGCCCTCGCCGACCCTGTCCGCGGTGCCGTCCTCCTCCGCCGTTCCGGCCCAGCGCCGGGCCGACGGGCCGCTGCCCTCACCCGGTGACTTCGTGGCCGTCGTCCGCGACCGTGCCGTGGCGGTGCTCGCCGGACCCGGCGCGGCCAAACCGGACACCGCCGACCTGGCCCGGTCCTGTGAACTCGTCGTACGGCTGGCGCTGTCCTGTGTGGCGGCGCCGCCGGGGGAGGGCGGGGTCGGTGAGCTGGTGCGCGGTGCGCTGACGCCGACCCATCGGATCCTCGGGGCCTGAACTAGTGCGCGGAGCCCGACAGTTGGAGGCCGATCACGCCGATGATGACGAAGCTGATCGACACGATCTTCAGGGTCGACACCAGGTCGTCGAGGAAGATCATGCCGTAGATCGCCGTGCCGGCCGCGCCGATGCCGGTCCACACGGCGTAGGCGGGGCCCACGTCGAGTTTCTTCAGGGAGAGCGTGAGCAGGCCGAAGCTGCCCAGCGCGAAGGAGCAGAAGGCGACCGTCGGCCACAGGCGCGTGAAGCCGTGGGACAGCTTCAGGCACACAGCGAACCCGGTCTCCAGAATTCCGGCCACGACAACCAGCAGCCACGCCATTGTGCTGTCCTCCCGTTTGTCCGGCTCGGTGCGATTATGCACTTACCGAACTTGAGTCCCCACAAACACGCGGTGGTCAGCCGGTGATCAGTCGCCCTCTGTCCGCTCACGGGTGGCCAGCAGCCGCCGTAGCGAGTACAGCCGCTGCGGGTCCGCGTGACCGTCCGCCACCCACTGGTCCAGCGCGCAGTCCGGCTCGTCGTGGCTGCACGCGCGCGGGCAGTTCTCCGTGCCCGGTTCCAGGTCGGGGAAGGCCTTGATCACCCGGGACGGGTCCACGTGGTGCAGGCCGAAGGAGCGGACGCCCGGGGTGTCGACGACCCAGCCGGAGTCGTCGGGCAGCGGGATCATGCGCGCCGAGGTCGTGGTGTGCCGGCCGCGGCCGGTGACGGCGTTGACGATGCCGGTGCTGCGCCGCCGCTCCAGCGAGACCAGCGCGTTCACGAGGGTCGTCTTGCCGACGCCGGAGTGGCCGACGAACGCCGTGATCTTGCCGTCTAGCTGCTTGCGGACCCGCTCCACCGCGGTGCCGTTCTCCAGCTCCTCGCGGCTCGTGACGACGTAGGGGACGCCCAACGCGCCGTACATCTCCAGGAGTTCGTCCGGCGGGGCCAGGTCCGACTTGGTCAGGACGAGGAGTGGGTCGAGGCCGCCGTCGTAGGCCGCGACCAGGCAGCGGTCGATCAGGCGGGGGCGTGGCTCGGGGTCGGCGAGGGCGGTGACGATGGCGAGCTGGTCGGCGTTGGCGACGACCACGCGCTCGTACGGGTCGTCGTCGTCGGCCGTGCGGCGCAGCACGGAGGTGCGCGCCTCGATGCGGATGATGCGGGCGAGGGTGTCCTTGTCGCCGGACAGGTCGCCGATGATGCCGACGCGGTCCCCGACCACCGCCGCTTTCCGGCCCAGTTCGCGGGCCTTGACGGCCATCACGACCCGGTCCTCGACCAGACAGGTCAGCCGGCCCCGGTCGACGGTGACGACCATGCCCTCGACCGCCTCCTCGTGCTTGGGGCGGATGTTCGTGCGCGGCCGGTTGCCCTTGCGGTTCGGGCGCTGGCGGATGTCGTCCTCGTCGGTGTTCTTGCCGTAGCGACGCATGGCGTGTGTCCCCTACGCCCCATCGCTCCCGAGCATCCCGGTCCACAGGTCGGGGAAATCCGGAAGGGTTTTCGCCGTTGTCGCCACGTTCTCGATCTGCACGCCCTCGACCGCGAGGCCGATGATCGCGCCCGCGGTGGCCATGCGGTGGTCCTCGTACGTGTGGAAGATCCCGCCGTGCAGGCGGCGCGGGCGGATGTGCAGACCGTCGGCGGTCTCGGTCACGTCACCGCCCAGCTCGTTGATCTCCTTGGTGAGCGCGGCGAGCCGGTCGGTCTCGTGCAGGCGCAGGTGCGAGACGCCCCGCAGGGTCGACGGGGAGTCCGCCAGGGCGGCCACGGCCGCGATGCCGGGGGTCAGTTCGCCGACCTCGCCCAGGTCCACGTCGATACCGTGGATCGCACCCGAACCGGTGAACTCCAGCCCGTACTCGGTCAGTTCGCAGGAACCACCCATCTCGGTGAAGATCTCCCGCAGCCGGTCACCGGGCTGGGTGGTCCGGGCCGGCCAGTCCGGTACGACGACCTTGCCGCCGGCCACGAGCGCCGCGGCGAGGAAGGGCTGGGCGTTCGACAGATCCGGCTCGACCGTCAGGTCCCGGCCGAGCAGCGCGCCCGGGGTGACCCGCCAGACGTTGGGCTCGCCGCCCGACTCCGGGGTGTCCACCTGGGCGCCGACCGCGCGCAGCATGTCGACCGTCATCCGGATGTGCGGCATCGAGGGGAGCGAGGAGCCGATGTGGCGGACCTCCACGCCCTGGTTGAAGCGCGGGCCGGAGAGGAGCAGGGCGCTCACGAACTGGGACGAGGAGGACGCGTCGATCTCCACGGGGCCGCCGTCCAGCGCGCCTCCGCCGTGCACCGTCAGGGGCAGTGCGCCTCGGCCGTCGTCGTCGATGCGGGCGCCGAGGACGCGGAGGGCGTCGATCACGCCGTGCAGGGGGCGTTCGTACGAGCGCGGGTCGCCGTCGAAGCGGATGGGGCCGTTGGCCAGGGCGGCGACGGGGGGGAGGAAGCGCATCACGGTGCCCGCGTTGCCTACGTCGACCGTGGCCGGGCCGTGGAGGCCGGAGGGGATGACCCGCCAGAACTCGCCGGAGCCCTTTTCCGTGCCTACGCCCTCCTCGATGCCTACGCCCATCGCGCGGAGGGCGGCTGCCATCAGGAGGGTGTCCCGGGAGCGGAGGGGGCGGCGTAGCCAGCCTGGTTCGCTGGCGAGAGCGGCCAGGACGAGGGCGCGGTTGGTGACGGACTTGGACCCCGGGACGTGGACCGTCGCGTTGACGGCTCCGCGGGCGTGGGGAGCGGGCCAGAGGGCGGTTTGGTCGTTGTTCGGGGCCATGTGACCCACTGTATAAGTAGGCCGTCTTTCGGGTGCCGCGCCGTCGTGGCTGGTCGCGCCCGCGCGGCGGAGCCGCACATAGATACAGCCCCGCGCCCCTAGTGACTCGCCCCTTCGGGGCTTGTCACAGCTCCAGCAGCCATCGTCCCCCGCCTATTAGCGAGCACAGGGACACCAGGTGGAAAAGAAACAGCCATAGGCCCGCCGGTACGTGGGTCAGTCGCGCCAACTGGTCCGCGTCCGAGTCGCCCGCGCCGCCCCTTGACCTCTTTGCCTGGAGCTCGAAAGCCGGGCGGACTCCCCCCAGCAGCAAGAACCACACCACCGCGTACGCGAAGGCCGCCTGGACCTGGGGGCCCGTCAGCCAGGACACGAGCAGGAAGGCTGCTCCGCTGAGGATGACCGTGAGGGCGCCGTAGGCGTTGCGGATCATGACCAGCATGGCTATGAGGAGGAGGGTCGACAGCCAGAGGAGGAGGGTGATGTGGCCGGCGCCGAGGAGGGCCGCGCCGCCCAGGCCCAGGAGTGGGGGAGCGGTGTAGCCGGCGGCTGCCGTGAGGATCATGCCGAGGCCGTGCGGCTTGCCTCGGCTGACCGTGAGGCCGCTGGTGTCGGAGTGGAGGCGGATGCCGGTGAGGGTGCGGCCGGTGAGCAGGGCCACCAGGCCGTGGCCGCCCTCGTGGGCGATGGTGATGGCATTGCGGGAGAGGCGCCACAGGCCGTGCGGGACGACCACGGCCAGCGCGGCGACCATGGTGGCGATGACCACCCACAGATCGGGGTCGGGCTGGCTGCCGAAGACCTCGTCCCACAGGGCGCTGAACGAGGTGATTGCGGTGCTGTCCATTGGCGGCGGAGGCTCCCGTGGTGGTCGTCGAATCTGGCAGTCTGGCACGTATGTGCGGACGGTATGCAGCGAGTCGTGGGCCCGAGGATCTCGCAGGAGTCTTTGAGATCGAGAAGTGGGAGCCCGAGGAGGCTTTGGCCCCCGACTACAACGTGGCCCCGACCAAAGAGGTCTATGCAGTCCTCGACCGTCCACTTAAGGACGCGGACAGCCCGAAGCCGGTTCGCCAGCTGCGCAGGCTCAAGTGGGGCCTCGTGCCGAGCTGGTCGAAGACCCCCGAGGGCGGGGCGCGGATGATCAACGCGCGTGCCGAGACCGTGCACGAGAAGCCGTCGTACCGTCGCGCCTTCTCCACCCGGCGCTGCATCATCCCCGCCGACGGCTACTACGAGTGGGTCACCGCCAAGGACGAGCGGGAGCTGGAGGTCGAGGGAAAGAAGAAGCGGCAGCGCAAGCAGCCGTACTTCGTGCTGCCCGCCGACGGGTCGGTGTTCGCGATGGCCGGGCTGTACGAGTTCTGGCGGGACCGGACCCTGCCCGACGACCATCCGCTGGCCTGGTGGGTCACCTGCTCGGTGATCACCACCGAGGCGGAGACGACCCCGCTGGCGGTGCCCCCGGCCGAGGGGCCGCACACGCTGGCCGACATCCATCCCCGGATGCCCCTGATGCTCACCCCGGACCGCTGGGACTCCTGGCTCGACCCGTCCCGCACCGACCCGGACGACCTGCGCGAGCTGCTCGCCCCGCCGCCCGCCGGGCTGATGCGCGCGTACCCGGTGTCCACGGCCGTGAGCAACGTCCGCAACAACGGGCCGGAGCTGCTGAAGGAGCTGGAGGGGCCCGAGGAGGGCACACTCTTCTAGCGTGAGCGAGATCATTTCCAGCGAGACAGTTGAGACGGTCGAGACCGACGCGGGGGACGCCCGTGTCACCTGGCATACGGCCAAGAAGGCGCGGCTCGTCCTCGCCGTGAGTCATGGCGCCGGCGGTGGCATCGACGCCCGGGATCTGCGGGCCCTCGCCGCCGTACTCCCCGCGCACGGTGTCACCGTCGCGCTCGTCGAGCAGCCGTGGCGGGTGGCCGGGAAGAAGGTGGCGCCCGCGCCCAAGACGCTCGACGTGGGGTGGCGGGGGATCTGGGCGGCGGTCGCGAAACCGGGGCTGCCGGTGATCTCCGGGGGCCGTAGTGCGGGAGCCCGCGTGGCGTGTCGTACGGCTCTGGAGCTGGGCGCCGCCGCCGTTCTCGCGCTGAGTTTCCCGTTGCATCCGCCGGGCAAGCCGGAGAAGTCCCGGGCCGGCGAACTGCTCGGGGCCGGGGTGCCCACGCTCGTCGTGCAGGGCGGGAACGACCCCTTCGGGAAACCGGCGGAGTTCCCGGAGGGCGACTTCGGGCTGGTCGAGGTGCCGTACGGCGATCATGGGTTCGCGGTGCCGAAGCGGGCGGAGATCGGGCAGGACGAGGCGCTGGAGATCATCACGGGGCGCGTGGTGGAGTGGACTCGAACACTTGAGTAAGGGGCGGGAATGCCGGGGCCCTTACCACTGTTGTGGCGGACATAGAGAGTCGTAGAAAGGAAGTCCGCCGCATGGGTTCGACCTTCTGCCCGTCCCGTAGCAGCCGCTCCGACCTGGACTGGTCCGTGCTGCACGCGACCAAGGCCACGCCTATTGGGGCGGCGGGCGGACCGGATCGTCGTCTATCCTCCGATTCTGGTGGCATCGGCTTCGGCGCCACCCGGAATCTTGAGGAGGTGGGTCCGGTTCCCGGTACCGACGCAGGGACCGAACACGGCCAGGCGGAGCAGCCCGAGGGCCAGGGCACGAGCGAGGTCACACCGGAATCGACCTCGGAGCGCAGTGCGCGCTTCGAGCGGGACGCGCTCGAATTCCTCGACCAGATGTACTCGGCCGCGCTGCGCATGACGCGAAACCCGGCCGACGCCGAGGACCTGGTGCAGGAGACGTACGCGAAGGCGTACGCGTCCTTCCACCAGTTCCGCGAGGGCACCAACCTCAAGGCGTGGCTGTACCGGATTCTCACCAACACGTTCATCAACTCGTACCGCAAGAAGCAGCGTGAACCCCAGCGTTCCGCGGCCGAGGAGATCGAGGACTGGCAGCTCGCGCGCGCCGAGTCGCACATGTCGACGGGTCTGCGCTCCGCCGAGTCGCAGGCGCTCGACCACCTGCCCGACTCGGACGTGAAGGAAGCGCTCCAGGCGATCCCCGAGGAATTCCGCATCGCCGTCTATCTCGCGGACGTCGAGGGCTTTGCGTACAAGGAGATCGCGGACATCATGGGGACACCCATCGGTACGGTGATGTCCCGGCTGCACCGCGGCCGTCGTCAACTGCGCGGCATGCTCGAGGACTACGCGCGTGACCGCGGACTGGTCCCGGCCGGCGCCGGAGAGTCGAACGAAGCGAAAGGCTCGGGCTCATGAGCTGCGGAGAGCCGCACGAAACGGACTGCAGTGAGGTCCTCGACCATCTCTACGAGTTCCTCGACAGCGAGATGCCGGACGTCGACCGCGCCAAGTTCAAGCAGCACTTCACGGAGTGCTCGCCGTGCCTGGAGAAGTACGGGCTCGAAGAGGCCGTGAAGAAGCTGGTCAAGCGGTGCTGCGGCCGGGACGACGTGCCGACCGACCTGCGCGCCAAGGTCCTGGGGCGGCTCGATCTGATCCGTTCCGGGCAGGCCGTGCCCGACCACGACCTGACGGCCGCCCCGCAGGAATCCTGACCGTTTCCTGAACACGCGTCCTGAACGGGCGATCGTCACTCGAACGTGCTAATCCGCGGGTGATACGCCCGCGGCCCGCCCCCGACCGCCCTAGGCTCCTCGGCCTGGACAGGCATGGTCGGGGGAAGGGCGTCAGCCATGGAGGCGACACCGGCACGGGCACGTGCGTACGTCGTCTGTGTCGTCGCCGGCGCCTTGTGGTGCCTGCTGCCGCTGCCGACCGTCCACACACCCTGGTGGGCGGTCGCACTGCTGGCCGCGCTCTACGCCGGCTGCGAGCAGGTCGCCCGGCGCCGTTTCGCGGGCACCTTCTACCCGGTGCTGCTCGCCGCGGCCTTCCTCCTCCCGCCCCCCGCCGCCGCGCTCGTGCCGCTGCCGGGGGCGCTGTTCTCCCGCGTCGAGCAGGGCTCGCCCTGGCTGCGGCGCGGCTGGCGGGCCGCGCAGCTCGCGCTGGGCGTGTGGGCGGCGGCACGCGTGCACTGGGCGCTGGGCGGGCGCGACGCCGTCGTCGCGTCCGACTTCCCGTACGCCCTGGTGCCCGCCCTGGCCGCCGTCCTCGCCTTCTGCCTGGTCCTCACCGTGCTCGACGGCGGGATCCTCGCGCTGGCCGAGCGGATGCCGGTACGACGGGCCTGGCGAGGGCTGTTCCTACGGTCCCTGGCGCCCATCGGCGTGCACGGGCTCGCCGGGCTGATGATGGCCGTCCTGTGGCGCAGCCCCTACGGCCCCGTCGCCGCGCTGCTCGTGCTGCTGCCGATGGGGGTGTCCTGGTGGGTGTTCGCCCAGTACCACCAGGAGCGGGCCGCGCATCAGGCCACCATCCGCGCCCTCGTCCAGGCCGTCGACATCAAGGACGGGTACACCCGCGGGCACAGTGAGCGGGTCGGGCAGGCGTCGATGATGATCGCGCGGGAGCTGGGCATGGACGACTCCCGGGTGGAAGTGCTGCGCTTCGCCGGCATCCTGCACGACGTCGGAAAGCTGGGCGTGCCTACGCGCTTGCTGCGCAAGGACGGGCCGCTCACTCCCGAGGAGCGGCGGGTGATCGAACTGCATCCCGAGTACGGCCACGAGATGGTGCGCGGGATCGGTTTCCTCGGGGAGGCCCGTGCGGCTGTCCTGCACCACCACGAACGGCTGGACGGGAGCGGGTATCCCTACGGGCTGTTGGGGAGTCAGATCCCGGAGTCCGCGCGGGTAGTCGCCGTCGCCGACGCCTTCGACGCGATGACGTCCACGCGGTCCTACCGCCGGGCTCGGCCGGTGTCTGCCGCGCTGGAGGAGTTGTCGCGCTGTGCCGGTACGCAGTTCGACCCGTTGATGGTGCGGGCGTTGGTGCGGGCGTTGAGCCGGTGTGGGTGGCATCCCTCGGTAACAGCCGACGAGGTCCAGTCGTCCATTGTTTTCCCACCCAGTCCGCCCGTTTCCAGTGTGTTGAGGGGTTGACGAAATGCCTTCGCCCCAGCCCCCGTTGATCCTCGCCCTCGTCCACGCCTCCGCCCTCCTCCTCGCCCTCACCTCCCTCACCCTCACCCTCCGCACCGGCCTCGAAGAACCCGGAGTAGCCCTCGCCTTCGGCGTCCTCGTAGCCGTAGGGGAGTTGAGCCGATGGAACGGCGCAACCGGTCTCCGCGAAACCGCCCCCCTCGGCGCAGCCGGCGCCCTCTCCTACGCCCTGCTCGGCGCCGACGCCGGCCGGCCCACCCACCATGGCGTCTTCCAGACCGTCGCCGTGGTGGTCGCCGCCGCCCTCGTCGGCTGCGTCCCGCACATCGCGCGCGGCCACAGCCGCACCCCCGACCACATGGCACGGCGCGTCCTGACCGTCGGTTTCGCGGCCGTCTGCTTCCAACCCCTGTACAACCAGGGCGTGTTCAGACACTGGGGCGGCCCCGCCTATGCCCTCCTGCTCCTCGCGCTGCTCTCCCTCACCGCGCTCTGCGACGCCGTGCTCGCCGCCGCGCTCGCGCACGCGCGGACCCGGTGGCCGTTCGGGCCGCTGTTGCGGGACGAGCTGCGCGGGATGCTCGGGATCGGGTCGGCGGTGTGCGCGACCGGCGCGGTGATGGCGCTCGCGGTCGCCGTGGTGGGGCTGTGGGCGCTGCCCGTGTTCTCGCTGCCGCTGCTGCTGACCCAGCTGTCGTTCCGGCGGTACGCGGCCGTACGGGACACCTACCGGCAGACCATCGCCTCCCTCGCCCGGTCCACCGAGATAGCCGGATACACGCCTGCCGGGCACGCCCGCCGGGTCGCCGCGCTGTGCCAGGCGGTCGGGCGGGACCTGGGGCTGTCCGAGCCCGACCTCACCGTCCTGGAGTACGCGGCCCTGATGCACGACATCGGCCAGCTCAGCCTCGTCGACCCGGTACCGGCCGGCGCCACCGCCGTACTCCCGGCGGAGGAGCAGCGGCGGATAGCGCTGCTCGGCGGGGCCGTCGTACGGCAGACCGGGGTGAGTCCTCAGGTGGCGGCCGTCGTGGAGCGGCAGGCCGACCCGTGCCGGGAGCAGCCGCTGTCCGCGCGGATCGTCCGGGCCGTGAACGCGTACGAGGAGAAAACCCGGGCAGGCGGCCCCGGCGGGCCTCTCCAGGCGTTGGAGGAGCTGCGCCTCGGGACCGCCGGGGACTACGCTCCCGAGGTCGTGGAAGCACTGGCCCGGGTACTGTCCCGGGACTGTCTGACCTTGCCTTCGGCTGGGTAACCCATGGGTAATGAGCGCCCTCCCAGCCGTACGTGGTTGGATGCGAAGAAGAGGGTGTCCGGGGGCAGAGCCAGCCCACTGAACGGAACTGGCAGGCGGGAATCGTGAGGATCTTCGGCAAGGGACGGCACCGGCCCTCCGCCTCCTGGCGGCAGGCCACAGACCGCGCGTTCACGCTGATCGGCGACGGTCGGTACGAGGACGCGGGCGCGCTGCTGACGCGGGCCGCCGATCTGGAGCCCTGGCTGTCCGAGTCCTGGTTCAATCTCGCCCTTCTCCACAAGTTCCGGCACGACTGGGAGCAGGCGCGGGCGGCCGGACTGAGGGCCGTCGCGCTGCTCGACCGGGAGGCCGGCGCGCCTGACTGGTGGAACGTGGGTATCGCGGCCACCGGGCTCCAGGACTGGCCGCTGGCGCGGCGGGCCTGGCAGGCGTACGGGCTGCGGGTACCGGGTGGCGTCACCGGGGCGGGTGAGCCGGCCGGGATGGATCTCGGCAGCGCGGCTGTACGACTGTCTCCCGAGGGTGAGGCCGAGGTGGTGTGGGGGCGGCGGCTGGACCCTGCGCGCATCGAGGTGCTGTCCATTCCGCTTCCCTCGTCCGGGCGGCGGTGGGGTGAGGTCGTGCTCCATGACGGGGTTCCGCATGGAGAGCGGACGACTGCCGCCGGGCACTCGTACCCCGTGTTCGACGAGATCGAGTTGTGGGCGCCGTCTCCTGTGCCTACGTGGGTCGTGCTGCTTGAGGCTGCCGCCGAGGCTGATCGGGACGCGTTGGAGCAGTTGGCGGCGGATGCGGGATTCGCGGCGGAGGACTGGTCGTCTTCCGTGCGGTTGCTGTGCCGGATGTGTTCCGAGTCCCGGATGCCTTCCGATGAGGGTGACGGGGAGCATCTTGATCCGCATGATCACAGTGAGCCCGGGCATCCTGGGCCGCTGGGGCATCGGACGGACGGGCAGTTGTGGGTGCCGGAGCGGGAGTGTGGGCTTGCGGCCCCCGCGTCGCTGGTTCGGGGGTTGTTGGACGGGTGGGTTGCCGACAGCCCTGACTCTCGGGACTGGCGGGATCTGGAAGAGGTCTGCTGAGGTCGGTGGTCGGGTGCCGCGCCGTCGTGGCTGGTCGCGCCCCGCGGCGGAGCCGCATATGAGAACAGCCCCGCGCCCCTTAAAAGACGGGCGTTGTCGCCGGCGGAGCCGCACAATGGCGCAGGCCCGCGCCCCTTGAAGACAGGGCGCGCTCGCGCGGCGGAGCCGCACATCGGCACAGGCCCGTGCCCCTGAAGGCAGGGCGTGGTCGCCGCCCATTGACACAGGCCCGCGTCTCTCGAAGAACTCCACGTACCCTGTATCAGCAACTTCTCCCCCTTGGTTTTCAGGAAGGCTTACGTCGGTCATGGCGCAGCAGGACACCGATCAGCAGCACGTGGGCGTGCTCCCCGTGGATGACGAGGGGTTTGTCGTCGACACCGAGGGGGCCGAGGAGCGTGAGGCGGCCTGGCGGGAGCGGGGGGTCTCGCGGGCGATCACGGTCGTCGGGAATCCGGTGCTGCACAAGGAGTGCAGGGACGTCACCGACTTCGGCGCGGAGCTGGAGACGCTGGTGGCCGACATGTTCGCCTCGCAGCGCACCGCCGAGGGCGTCGGCCTCGCCGCGAACCAGGTCGGCGTCGACCTGAAGGTCTTCGTCTACGACTGCATGGACGACGAGGGCAAACGGCACGTCGGTGTCGTCTGCAATCCCAAGCTCGTCGATCTGCCCGCCGACAAGCGGCATCTGGACGAGAGCAACGAGGGCTGTCTGTCCGTGCCGACCGCGTATGCGCCGCTCGCACGGCCCGACTACGCCGAGGTGACCGGGCAGGACGAGAAGGGCAACCCGGTCAAGGTCCGGGGCACCGGCTACTTCGCTCGGTGTTTGCAGCACGAGACCGATCACCTCTACGGCTACCTCTACATCGACCGGCTCTCCAAGCGCGACCGCAAGGACGCGCTGCGGCAGATGGCCGAGAACGAGCCCCGTTACCCCGTGGTCGCCAACGACTGATCCGGCCGACCCCAGCGGTCGACCCATCTCCCTTACGTACGGCGTCTGTTCAGGTGCAACTCCCTGACCAGGCGCCGTTCGTCTGTCCCTCGCACATTCGATCGTTTCCGTGCGCGTAATGATCCAGAATCGGTCACACAAGGGGGGATTCTCGGCACTTGGGGGTAGTGAAGGGAGCAAATCCGTTCCCAGAACGGTCAGTTGTGGTGCTGAATAGGAAGTGCGGGGATACGCAACGGCGCACGCCCGGCACAGCGGGAGGGGCGTGCGCAACTGGCGGCTGAGAGGGGTTTGTTCGTGCCTGCTTTCTCACACAGCACCACATCGACAACGGCAACGGTAACGACGGCGATCGCGGTACCACCGTCGCTCTCTCTCCCGGTGATCGAGGCGGCGTTTCCCCGGCAACTGCATCCGTATTGGCCGAGGCTCCAGGAGAAGACACGTGTCTGGCTGCTGGAAAAGCGCCTCATGCCGGCGGACAAGGTAAGGGAATATGCCGACGGTCTTTGCTACACGGACCTGATGGCCGGGTACTACTTGGGCGCACCGGACGAGGTGCTCCAGGCGATAGCGGACTACAGCGCGTGGTTCTTCGTCTGGGACGACCGCCACGACCGGGACATCGTGCACCAACGCCCCGACGCCTGGCGGCGGTTGAGGTTCCGGTTGCACGCGGCACTGGATTCACCACGGCACCATCTGCTCCACCCGGATCCCCTGGTCGCCGGGTTCGCCGACAGCATGATGCGGATCTACTCGTTCCTGCCCGACACCTGGAACGCGCGGTTCGCCCGGCACTTCCACGCGGTCATCGAGGCCTACGACCGTGAATTCCGCAACCGTACCGAGGGGACCGTCCCCACGGTCGAGGAATACCTCGCGCTGCGCCGGCTCACCTTCGCCCACTGGATCTGGACCGATCTGCTGGAGGCGAGCGCGGGACTCGAACTCCCGGACAGTGTGCGGAAACACCCGGGATATCGCCGGGCGGCCCTGCTCAGCCAGGAATTCGCCGCCTGGTACAACGACCTCTGCTCGCTGCCGAAAGAGCTCGCGGGCGACGAGGTCCACAATCTCGGAATCAGCCTCATCAAGCACGAAGGGCTGACCCTTGAGGAAGCGGTCGCCGAACTGAGGCGCCGTATCGAGGAATGCATCGCCGAATTCCTCGTCGCGGAACAGGACACCTTACGTCTCGCCGAACGGCTCGACGACGGCACCGTGCGCGGAATGGAAGTGAGTGCCGCGGTACGGACCTGCCTCGGCAATATGCGGAACTGGTTCAGCACCGTCTACTGGTTCCACCACGAGTCCGGCCGTTACATGGTCGACAGCTGGGACGACCGGTCCACACCCCCGTACGTCAACAACGAAGCGGCAGGTGAGAAATGACCGTCGAGTCTGTGAAGCCCGCGGCACCCGAGGTGCCGGAGCTGCTGGAGCCGCCCGTCGCGGGCGGCAGGATCCCGCTTCTCGGCCACGGCTGGAAGCTGGTCCGCGACCCCCTGGCCTTCATGGCCCAACTCCGCGACCACGGCGACGTGGTGAGGCTCCGCCTCGGCCCGAAGACGGTCTACGCCGTCACCGCGCCGGCCCTCACCGGCGCCCTGGCGCTGAACCCCGACTTCATCATCGCGGGCCCGCTGTGGGAGTCCCTGGAGGGACTGCTCGGCAAGGAGGGCGTGGCCACGGCCAACGGGTCCCTGCACCGGCGCCAACGGCGCATCATCCAGCCCGCGTTCCGGCTCGACGCGATCCCCGCGTACGGGCCGATCATGGAGGAGGAGGCGCACGCGCTCACCGAGCGCTGGCGGACCGGCGAGACGATCGACTGCACCTCCGAGTCCTTCCGGGTCGCCGTACGGATCGCGGCTCGCTGTCTGCTGCGCGGCGACTTCATGGACGAGCGCGCCGAGCGGCTGTGCGTCGCGCTCGCCACCGTCTTCCGGGGCATGTACCGGCGGATGGTGGTACCGGCCGGACCGCTCTACCGGCTGCCCCTCCCGGCCAACCGCGAATTCAACCGGGCACTGGCCGATTTGCATCTCCTGGTCGACGAGATCGTGGCCGAGCGACGCGAATCTGGTCAAAAGCCGGACGATTTGCTGACGGCATTGCTGGAGGCGACGGACGACAATGGCGACCCGATCGGGGAACAGGAGATCCACGACCAGGTCGTCGCGATCCTCACCCCGGGAAGCGAAACAATCGCGTCCACGATCATGTGGCTGCTCCAGGTCCTCACCGAACACCCGGAACACGCCGACAAGGTACGCGAAGAGGTCGAATCCGTGACGGGTGGCCGCCCGGTGGCATTCGACGACGTCCGGAAGCTCACGCACACGAACAATGTCGTCGTCGAGGCGATGCGGCTGCGTCCCGCCGTATGGATATTGACGCGGCGGGCGGTCGCCGACACCGAACTGGGGGGCTATCGGATTCCGGCCGGAGCCGACATCATCTACAGTCCGTACGCCATCCAGCGCGACGCGCGTTCGTATGACCGAAACGAGGAGTTCGACCCCGACCGCTGGCTTCCGGAACGGTCCAAGGACGTACCGAAGTTCGCCATGAGCCCGTTCAGCAACGGCAACCGGAAGTGTCCCAGCGACCACTTCTCGATGGCCCAACTGAGCCTGGTCACGGCGGCGGTGGCGACGAGGTACCGCTTCGAGCGGGTGTCCGGCTCCGACGACACCACCCGCGTCGGCATCACCCTGCGCCCCAACCGGCTGCTGCTCAGGCCCGTGTCGAGGTGACGTGACGGGCGTGCGTTCAGGCGGCTTCCGGGCCCCTGAACGTGCGCCGGTAGGCGTTCGGGGTGGTGCCCAGCGCCCGGACGAACTGGTGACGCAGGGCGGGTGCGGTGCCGAAGCCGGCGCGCCAGGCGATCGCGTCCATCGTCTCGTCCGTCCCCTCCAGCAACTGCTGGGCCAGCAGCACCCGTTGACGCAGGATCCAGCGGTACGGCGTGGTCCCGGTCTCCTGCTGGAAGCGGCGGGCGAAGGTCCGCGGTGACATGTGGGCACGGGCGGCGAGCTGTTCGACGGTGACCTCCTGGTCGAGGTGGACCGCCATCCACACCAGCACCTCGCCCACCGTGTCGCACTGCGAGCGCGGCAGCGGCCGCTCGATGTACTGGGCCTGGCCGCCGTCGCGGTGCGGCGGGACGACCATCCGCCGCGCGATGGCGTTGGCGACCTCCGGCCCCTGCTCCTTGCGCACGATGTGCAGACAGGCGTCGATGCCGGCCGCGGTGCCGGCGGACGTGATCACCGGGTCCTCGTCGACGTACAGCACATCCGGCTCCACGACGACCTTCGGATACCGCCGGGCGAGCAGCTCCGCGTGGTGCCAGTGCACCGCGCACCGCCGCCCGTCCAGCAGCCCGGCGGCGGCCAGCACGAACACGCCCGAGCAGACGCTGAGCACCCGGGCGCCCCGGTCCACGGCCTGCCGCAGGGCGTCGAGAAGCTCCTCCGGGTACTCCCGCTCCGCATAGGTCGCACCGGCCGGTACGGCGATGAGGTCCGCGGTCTCCAGGCGCTCCAGGCCGTGGTCGACGGTCAGGGAGAAGCCCGCGTGGGTGGTGAGGGTCGGCCCCTCGGCCGAGGCGACCGCGAAGTCGTAGACCGGCAGTCCCTCGTCGCTGCGGTCGAGGCCGAACACCTCGCAGACGACGCCGAGTTCGAAGGGGGCGACTCCGTCGAGCAGGACCACGGCCACGTTTTTCAGCATGCTGCCAGTGTGCCCCCGGAATGGCAGTAAATCGAGGGTGTGCGGCAGTCCTGCCACTCACGGTAAGGAGTCAAAAGGACGAGACTCATGTCCATGAACGCAGCCATGGACAACCTCATCGCCCTCCTCGCCGTCGTCGGCATCCTCGTGGCCGTGACCTTCCCGTCGCTGCTCGGCATCGCGCACGACCGGCGCATCGACCGTCAGATCAGGACCGCCCACCGGATGATCACTTCGACACCACGACGGTGACCGACCATTCCTGAATGCCCTTGCACGAGATCTTGTGCGCGGCGGTCGCACACAGCGGCCGGGACGACGTGAGCTTCACGGTCCCGGCCGAGACCGCCTCGTACGCGTTGCTCGCGTCGCCGGGCCGGATCAGGATCCCGCTGTTGGTGGCCTTCAGGCCGCTGCCCACCGTCTTGACCGGCGCCCAGGGGCGGGTGGTCGTGCCGTCCAGCAGGATGCGGACGGTGTTGCCGGTCGTCACGCAGAAGGTGCCGTTCGTGTCGGTGGCGGCGAGCGTCTCCTTCGCCGTACAGGCCGACCTGCTCTTGCTCGCTGTGGGGGAGGACGACGGCGACACACTGCCGCTGCCGGTGTCGGACTTCGTACCGCCGCAGCCCGTGAGGGCGAGCGCCAGGGTGGCGACGGCGAGGGACGGACCGAGAATCGATCGGCGCATGGGGGGCCTCCTTTGCCCCTTTGACGTGTCACGGACGCATCCGGATCCCTCGTGAGCGGTGAAATATTCGTGGACATGACAGAACCCCGGCCGCTGCGAGACGACCGGGGTCCAGCTCATGAAGGGGTCAGCTGGTCGTCACGGCGGTGTCGTCGAGGACGAAGCTGGTCTGGAGGGAGGAGTCCTCGACGCCGCTGAACTTCAGCGTGACGGTGGAGCCGGCGAAGGAGGACAGGCTGAAGGACTTCGCGACGTACCCGGTGGCCGCGTTGAGGTTGGAGTAGGTGGCCAGGGTGGTCGATCCGGCGGTGACCGTCAGCTTGTCGTAAGCCGTGCTGGTGCTGGTCTCCGCGGTGTCGACGTGCAGGTAGAAGGTGAAGGTCGTGCCCGTGCAGCCGGACGGGACCGTCACCGACTGGGACAGCGTGTCGGTGTGGGTCGAGCCGTAGCCGTCGAGCCACGCCTTGTACGAACCGGTGCGGGCCGCCTCGCCGGTGTCGTTGGTGATGACCCCGCTGCTCGCGGTCCAGGTCGTGTTGCCCGACTCGAAGCCCGCGTTGCCCAGGAGCTGGGTCGAGGTGCAACTGCCGCCGCCGGAGGTGCTGACCGTCCAGGTGAAGGAGGCCGAGCCGGAGGCGCCGGTGGAGTCGGTCGCGGTCACCGTGACGGCGTACGTGCCGGCGGTGGACGCGGTGCCGGAGATCAGCCCGGTCGAGCTGCTGATCGACAGGCCGGTCGGCAGCCCGCTCGCGCTGTAGGTCAGGGTCGCGCTCGCGCTGTCGGTGGCCGAGATCTGGAGACTGGCCGTGGAGCCGGTCACGGTGGACTGGCTGCCCGGGTTGGTGACGGTCACCGTGTTGCCCGTGGTGGTGCCGGAGGTGAAGGCGGCGGTGCCGTCCGGGGTGCCCCAGCCGGTCGGGCCGTCGTAGCCGGTGCCCGCGGTGCAGAAGTAACTCGTCGAGCAGGAGCCGTTGTTGCCGCTCGTGACGTCGTACAGGTTGCTCGTGTGGGAGTAGGGGTACTTCGCCGGGTAGTCGCTGGAGCCCGGGGTGCCGGCCAGCGCGTAGACGCCCGCGATGATCGGGGACGAGGCGCTGGTGCCGCCGTAGACCGCCCAGCCGGAGCCGCCGTAGGTGTCGTAGACGGCCACGCCGGTGGCGGGGTCGGCCACGGCGGAGACGTCGGACTCCATGCGCTTGGTGCAGCCGGTGTCGGTCTGCCAGCTCGGCTTCGTGTCGTACGCGGAGCAGCCGGAACCGGTGCCCTCGCTGCTGCTGGTCTTCCACACGGACTCGGTCCAGCCGCGGGTGGTGGACGAGGTGGAGAGGGCGGTGCCGCCTACCGCGGTCACGTACTGCGACGTCGCCGGGTACTCGGCGCCGTAGTCCTCGTCACCGGCGGAGACGGTGATCGCGACACCCGGGTGCTTGAAGTACGAGGTGTCCTCGCTGGTCTGCGAGGAGGACTCGGAGCCGCCCCAGCTGTTGGAGACGAACTTCGCGCCCAGGGTCACGGCCTCGTTCTCGGCGGTGCCGAGGTCGGAGTCGGTGGCCGAACTGGCCTCCACCAGAATGATGTTGCAGTTCGGGCAGACCGCGCTGACCATGTCGATGTCGAGCGCTTCCTCGCCCGCCCAGCCGCTGTCGTTGGTCGGCAGCGAGGTGGTCGAGCCGGTCTGGCTGACCTGCTTGAAGCACCCGCTGGCCACCGTGCAGGCCGACAGGCCGAAGTTGGAGCGGTAAGTGGCCAGGTCCGAGGCCGCGTTGGGGTCGTTGTACGCGTCGACCACCGCGACCGTCAGGCCGGAGCCGCCGGTCGAGGGGAGCGCGTACGCGCTGTGCAGGTTGGCCGGGCTCAGCCCGGAGACCGCGGCCGCGGCGTCCGCGTGCACGGCGGCGGCCAGCTTCTGCTTGATGTCGGTGCGCCGCTGGGCGAAGCAGGACGCGTGACCGGGGGCCGCGGCGGCACACAGGTGCTCGGTCGGCACCTTCTGCCCGGCCTTGCCGGTCGAGTGGACGGCCTGGGCCGCGGGGGACGTCAGGGCCTTGGAGTTCTGGGTGACCTTGGAGACCTGGGCGGACTGGACGGCGGCCTGTGGGGCGGGCTGCGCGCCGGCGGGGGAGGCCGCCACGAGCCCGAAGACGCTGAGAGTGAGGGCGGGTACGGCGGCGGTCAGCAGTCTTCGCAGACTCCGTCTGGGCTTCTCACGCATGGGGTACTGCCTCCATCGTTGGAGTGGGGTTCCTCGGCGTGGTGGCAGGCCTGTGACGCGCGTAGCGGCGGCAGATGACGTCGTCATGGGCATGACACTTTGAGCGTCCTGTGGGGCCATTGATGAATGACATGAACAGGACGGGTGGAACGTAGCCGGGGCGACGAGACCGCGAACAGACGCACCCCATGAACTTTGCCGCTCCATAGAAACTCCATGGACGGCCCATGGAAGCTCCATGGGCCGTCCGCGAAGTAAGACACAGATAAAGGGCGACCGAGGGTCGACCGGATGGGGCTAGAAGTCCTCGTCCAGGTCGACCGTGCCCTCCACCGCCACCTGGTACGCCGACGGGCGGCGCTCGAAGAAGTTGGTCAGCTCCTGGACGCCCTGCAACTCCATGAAGGAGAAGGGGTTCTCGGAGCCGTACACCGGGGCGAAGCCCAGTCGCTGGAGGCGCTGGTCCGCGACGCACTCCAGGTACTGGCGCATCGAGTCGGTGTTCATGCCCGGCAGACCCTCACCGCACAGGTCGCGCCCGAACTGGAGCTCCGCCTCGACGGCTTCGCGCAGCATGTCGGTCACCTCCTGCTGGAGCTGGTCGTCGAACAGCTCCGGCTCCTCCTTGCGGACGGTGTCGACCACCTCGAACGCGAAGGACATGTGCATGGTTTCGTCCCGGAAAACCCAGTTCGTCCCCGTCGCCAGGCCGTGCAGCAACCCCCGGCTGCGGAACCAGTAGACGTACGCGAACGCGCCGTAGAAGAACAGCCCCTCGATGCACGCGGCGAAGCAGATCAGGTTCAGGAGGAAGCGGCGGCGGTCGGCCTGGGTCTGGAGGCTGTCCAGCTTCTCTACCTCGTTGATCCACTTGAAGCAGAACTCGGCCTTCTCGCGGATGGAGGGGATGTTCTCCACCGCGTCGAAGGCGGCCGCCCTGTCCTCCGGGTTGGGGAGGTAGGTGTCCAGGAGGGTCAGATAGAACTGGACGTGGACCGCTTCCTCGAAGAGCTGACGGCTCAAGTACAGCCGCGCCTCGGGGGAGTTGATGTGCTTGTACAGCGTCAGCACGAGGTTGTTCGCCACGATCGAGTCACCCGTCGCGAAGAACGCGACCAGCCGGCCGATCATGTGCTGCTCACCCGGCGTCAGCTTCGCGAGGTCGGCGACGTCCGAGTGGAGGTCGACCTCCTCGACGGTCCAGGTGTTCTTGATCGCGTCCCGGTAGCGCTCGTAGAAGTCCGGGTAGCGCATGGGGCGGAGGGTCAGCTCGAAGCCCGGGTCGAGGAGGTTCTTTTCGGGGGAGCTCATTACTGGCAGGCCTCGCAGGACTCGGGGTTCTCAAGGGAGCAGGCGACCGCGTCTTCGTCGGGGGTCAACTGCTGTACGGGGATGGGGGTTTGGGCTTGGGCCTGGGCGGCGCGGGCGATGCGGGTCGCCGGGCGGGAGCGCAGGTAGTACGTCGTCTTCAGGCCCTGCTTCCAGGCGTACGCGTACATCGAGGAGAGCTTGCCGATCGTCGGCGTCTCCAGGAACAGGTTCAGGGACTGGGACTGGTCCAGGAACGGGGTGCGGGCGGCGGCCATGTCGATCAGGCCGCGCTGCGGGATCTCCCAGGCCGTGCGGTACAGGGCGCGGACCTCGGCCGGGATCCAACTGAAGGCCTGCACCGAGCCGTTGGCCTCACGCAGGGCCTCACGAGTGCGGGCGTCCCACACGCCGAGCTGCTTCAGCTCGTTCACCAGGTAGGAGTTGACCTGGAGGAACTCGCCGGACAGCGTCTCGCGCTTGAACAGGTTGGAGACCTGCGGCTCGATGCACTCGTAGACACCCGCGATGGACGCGATGGTGGCGGTGGGCGCGATGGCCAGCAACAGGCTGTTGCGCATGCCGACTTGGGCGATACGTTCCCGCAGCGCGGCCCAGCGCTCGGGCCAGGTCAGTTCCACGTCGTAGTGGTCCGGGTGCAGGACACCGCGGGCGGTACGGGTCTTCTCCCAGGCCGGCAGCGGGCCGTTGCGCTCGGCGAGGTCGGCGGAGGCCTCGTACGCGGCGAGCATGATGCGCTCGGCGATACGCGTCGAAAGGGCCTGCGCCTGCGGGGAGTCGAAGGGGACGCGGAGTTTGAAGAAGACGTCCTGGAGGCCCATCGCGCCCAGGCCGACCGGGCGCCAGCGGGCGTTGGAACGGCCCGCCTGCTCGGTCGGGTAGAAGTTGATGTCGACCACGCGGTCCAGGAAGGTGACGGCCGTGCGGACGGTCTCGTCCAGGCGCTCCCAGTCCAGCTCACCATCGGTGACGAACGCGCCCAGGTTCACCGAACCCAGGTTGCAGACCGCCGTCTCGCCGTCGTCCGTGACCTCCAGGATCTCCGTGCAGAGGTTGGAGGAGTGGACCGTGTGGCCCGGCTCGGCCGTCTGGTTGGCGGTGCGGTTGGCCGCGTCCTTGAAGGTCATCCAGCCGTTGCCGGTCTGCGCGAGGGTGCGCATCATGCGGCCGTAGAGGTCACGGGCCGGGATGGTCTTCTTGGCGAGCCCCCGCGCCTCGGCCTTGCGGTACGCGGCGTCGAACTCGGCGCCCCACAGGTCGACCAGCTCGGGCACGTCGGCGGGGGAGAACAGCGACCAGTCGCCGTTCTCGTTCACCCGGCGCATGAACTCGTCCGGGATCCAGTGCGCGAGGTTCAGGTTGTGCGTACGGCGGGCGTCCTCACCGGTGTTGTCCCGCAGCTCCAGGAACTCCTCGATGTCGGAGTGCCAGGTCTCCAGGTAGACCGCGGCGGCACCCTTGCGCCGGCCGCCCTGGTTCACCGCGGCGACCGAGGCGTCCAGCGTCTTCAGGAACGGGACGATGCCGTTGGAGTGCCCGTTCGTGCCCCGGATCAGCGAACCCCGGCTGCGGATGCGGGAGTACGACAGTCCGATGCCGCCGGCGTGCTTCGAGAGGCGGGCGACCTGGTGGTAGCGGTCGTAGATGGAGTCCAGCTCGTCCAGCGGGGAGTCGAGGAGGTAGCAGGACGACATCTGGGGGTGCCGGGTGCCGGAGTTGAAGAGTGTGGGGGAGGACGGGAGGTAGTCCAGGCGGCTCATCAGGCGGTAGAGCGCGGCGACTTCGTCCAGGGCGCGGGTGCTGTCGTCCTCCGCGAGACCGGCGGCCACGCGCAGCATGAAGTGCTGGGGCGTCTCGATGACCTTGCGGGTGATCGGGTGCCGCAGGAGGTAACGGCTGTACAGGGTGCGCAGGCCGAAGTAGCCGAAGCGGTCGTCGGCCTCCGTGTCGATCAGCGCGTCCAGGCGGGCCGCGTGCAGCGTCGCGAACTCGGCGGTGCGGTCCGCGATGAGGCCCTCGCGGTGGCCCACGGCGACGGACCCGGTGAACGTCGTGACGCCCTGGGATGCGGCCTCGGCGGCGATGCTGATCGTCAGCAGCCGGGCGGCCAGCCGGGAGTAGACCGGGTCCTCGGAGATGAGGCCGGCGGCCGCCTCCGTGGCCAGCTCGCGCAGTTCCGCCACGTCCGCGTGCGCGGACCGGCCGCGCAACGTGGCGGCGGCGACCCGGCCGGGGTCGGCGTCGGGGAGGTCGGCGGTCAGCTCGGTCAGGGTCCGCAGGATCGCGGTACCGGGGCCGTCGGCGTCCTGAACGGCCGTTCCGGGAACGTCGGTTCCGGGTCCGGTCGCGGTCGCTACGATCGCCTCGTTCACCTGGGTCGCTGATGCCGGCTCTGCTGGCGCGATGGTCACGGTGGGGCTCTCCCTCGCTCGGCACGGGGCCTCGCCGAGGGCAGGCGGCAGTACACGAGCGCACGGGGCGTCGCGTCCACCGGCCCACTCCACGAGGCCCGGACGTCATGCGCCTGGCCGGGTGGCCGGACGCGAGCTGTCGGCAGGTCCTCGGACTGGCCATGCGTGCATATGCACGTAAGTACACCGTTGCGGGACAGTTCCGGATTCGCACCGGATTCCCCTGCGGCGACAGCGAGCATGAGCATACATCTTGTGCTCGCCTGTCACGTCACCACCAGATGTTGTGTCGCGGTGGTTTCAGAGTGTCAGCTTGTAGGTGAGCAGAGTGAGATCGTCCAGGTGTGGCACGGGGTTCCAGTCGCGGTCGGGGGTGCGGACGAAACCCAGGCGTTCGTAGATGCGGTGGGCCGCGTGCATGGAGCTCTGGGTCGACAGGACTACGGCCGTGCAGCCCTCGGTGGCTCGGGCGCGGTCGACGCAGGCGCGGACGAGGGCCTCGCCGGCGCCTCGGCCGCGGGCGGTGCGGGCGATCGCCAGTGCGCGGATCTCTGTCTCGTCGGTTGTCGCGATGTCGGCGACTGGGCCGGGGCCGGGGACGAAGGTGACTCCGCCGAGGAGGTGGTCGCCGTCCACCGCGACGAGGACCTCTGCGGCTGCGGCTCGGCTTGCTACGTCCTTCAGTACGGGGAGGTAGGGGTCGTCGTCGCCGTAGTCGAGGAGGCCGTCCTGTAGGTAGGCCTGCGCCGTGATGTTGCCGAGGTCTTCGTATTCGGTGGGGATTGCTCGGCGGATGAGGATGTCCATGGGGGTGAGTGTGTACGACAGCGGGCCGCCGAGGAACTTGCTTTCCGGTGGCCCGCTGCGGGTTGTGTGTGGCTGGTCGCGCCCACGCGGCGGAGCCGCATATCGATACAGCCCCGCGCCCCTGGGTGGGGACGGTCAGCCTGCGTTAGTGGGTTGCCCCTGCTGTTGCCGGAGGTAGTTCCACCTCTACGCCCGGGTCGCCCGCGTCTGCGGTGTAGTCGGCGGGGTTGGTCTCGTCGATGCCCTCTGGGGCCTTGAACGCCTTCAGGGCGAATGTCAGGACCACCGTGACGACGACGTTCAGGACGAACGCCGTCAGGCCGATGTAGCCGATCTCGCCGATGCCGGGGATCTCCTTGGACGAGCCGCCGAAGTGGTCCTGGGTCGGGGAGGCGACCCCGTACGCGGCGAGGGTGCCGTAGATCATGCCGACCGCCCAGCCGGTGAGGAGGGCCCAGCGGTGGGGCCAGCGGGTGAAGAGGCCGCCCACCAGGGACGGGAAGGTCTGGAGGATCCAGATGCCGCCCAGGAGCTGGAAGTTGATGGCGACCGTCTTGTCCATCGTGAGGACGAAGGCCAGGGCGCCGACCTTCACCAGGAGCGAGACGATCTTGGAGACCTTTGTCTCCTGGGCCGGGGTCGCGTCGGGCTTGATGAAGTCCTTGTAGATGTTGCGGGTGAAGAGGTTCGCCGCCGCGATGGACATGATCGCCGCCGGGACGAGGGCGCCGATGCCGATCGCCGCGAAGGCCACGCCCGCGAACCAGTCCGGGAACATGTTCTCGAACAGCTGCGGGATCGCCAACTGGCCGTTGGTGACCTTGACTCCGGCCGCGATCGCCATGAAGCCGAGCAGCGCGAGCAGGCCCAGCATCAGTGAATACAGGGGCAGGATCGTGGTGTTGCGGCGGATCACGTTGCGGCTCTTGGAGGAGAGCGTCGCGGTGATCGAGTGCGGGTACATGAAGAGGGCCAGTGCCGAGCCCAACGCCAGTGTGGCGTACGTCCATTGGCCCGCCGGTGCGGGGACGAGTCCGCCTGTCCCGGCCGCCTTGAACTTGGCGCCCGCCGCGCTGAAGATGTCGTCGAAGCCGCCGAGCTTGATCGGGATGTAGATGATCGCCACCGTGATGACGAGGTAGATCAGGCCGTCCTTCACGAACGCGATCAGCGCGGGCGCGCGGAGGCCGGACGAGTAGGTGTACGCGGCCAGCACCGCGAACGCGATCAGCAGCGGCAGGTCCTTCACGAACCAGTTGGAGTTCGCGCTGCCGCCCACCCCCATGACGTCCAACACGGCCTGGATGCCGACCAGTTGGAGTGCGATGTACGGCATCGTCGCGAGGATGCCGGTGACCGCCACGGCCAGCGAAAGACCCTTCGAGCCGAAGCGGCCGCGCACGAAGTCCGAGGTCGTCACGTATCCGTGCTTGTGCGACACCGACCAGAGGCGGGGCAGGAACGTGAAGATGAGGGGGTACACGAGGATCGTGTACGGCACCGCGAAGAAGCCGGCCGCGCCCGCCGCGTAGACCGCCGCCGGGACCGCCACGAACGTGTAAGCCGTGTAGAGGTCGCCGCCGAGCAGGAACCAGGTGACCCAGGTGCCGAACGACCGTCCGCCCAGGCCCCATTCGTCGAGGCTCTGCTCGTTGTCGGCCCGGCGCCAGCGGGCGGCCAGGAAGCCCAGGACCGTGACGGCCAGGAAGAAGAAGATGAAGACGCCGAGAGCGACGCCGTTCACGCCGTCGTTCACCGGTTACCTCCATGGCGGGCCCGCTGGTCGCGCTGCCACAGCTTGTAGGCGGTCATCGTCAGCACCGTCGAGATCAGCACCCACAGCATCTGGTACCAGTAGAAGAACGGGACGCCGATGAACGTGGGGTCGATCTTGGTGTAGGAGCCGACCCAGAGCAGCGCCACGAACGGCGCGACGAGGCAGACCGCGATGACGACGCGGGCCGGTGTCACCAGCGGTGGTGCCGGTTCGGGCGGAACTTCGGGTACGTCTGACATGTCGCGGCTCCGTCACCTCAATGATCGCCTGTGTAATGCGCAGGCAATCTAGGTCACGGCATCGCGCGTACGGAAGACCTCGTCCGCATATCGGCATGTCGATTCTGTGAAGGCGTGACATCGGTGTCAGCAGCAGCGGAAACCCTGGCGCGGGTCGGCCTCCTGGCGGTCCGTCCGCATCCGTTCGAAGTCGCGGCGGCCGGGGACCTCCGCCTCGGGGTGGTTCCGGCGTACGTGCGCCACGTAGCGGTCGTACGCCGACTCGTCCATCAACTCCCGGACGTACCACCGCACTCCACCGACCAGCCGGTCAGCCGCCCGTATCAGCGCCGACCGCATCGCGGGTCGCCTCCTCCTTCTCCTCGCGGGTCGGGATCAGCCCGGCCGGTGCCACGATGTTCGACTCGACGTACGGCGTCTCGCTCAGAGTCGAGAGCGCGGGCCGGCGGATGTGTCGAACGCAGACGCGAAGGGCGTCCGCGATCACGACCACGACGAGCACCGCGAGAATGGCCGAAAGCACCCCGTCCACCGTCGAGTTGGTGACGACGGTGTGCATGTCGTCCATCGACTTGGCGGGCGGCAGGACCTTGCCCGCGTCGATCGCGTCCTGGAACACCGAGCGTTGCTTGAAGAAGCCGACCTTCGGATCGCCGGAGAACACCTTCTGCCAGCTCGCGGTGAGGGTGACCGTCGCGTCCCAGGCGAGTGGAATCCCGGTGATCCAGGCCCACTTGAGGCGGCCGGACTTCACCAGGAGGGTGGTGCAGACGGCCAGCGCGACCGCCGCGAGGAGCTGGTTGGCGATGCCGAAGATGGGGAAGAGCTGGTTGATCCCGCCCAGGGGTTCGTGGACGCCGACCCAGAGGAAGTAGCCCCACAGGGCGCACACGATCGCGCTCGTCAGGGCCAGGCCCGGGCGCCAACTCACGTTCTTGAACGGCCGGTAGACGTTCCCGAGCATGTCCTGGAGCATGAACCGGCCCACCCGCGTGCCCGCGTCCAGCGCGGTCAGGATGAACAGCGCCTCGAACATGATCGCGAAGTGGTACCAGAAGGCGCGCAGGCTCCCGCCGGTCACCTTGGAGAAGATCTCCGAGACGCCGACCGCGAGGGTGGGCGCCCCGCCGGTGCGGGACAGCAGGCTCGCCTCGTCGACGTTCTTCGCGGCCTGCGCGAGGTCGGCGGGGGAGATGTGGTAGCCCCAACCGCTCACCACCTGCGAGGCGTTCTGCACCGTCGTGCCGATCGCGCCGGCCGGGGCGTTCATCGCGAAGTACAGACCCGGGTCGATGATGCTCGCGGCGACCAGGGCCATGACGGCGACGGACGACTCCATCAGCATGGCGCCGTAGCCGATCATGCGGATCTGGGTTTCCTTCTGGATCATCTTCGGGGTCGTACCGCTGGAGATGAGCGAGTGGAAGCCGGACAGGGCGCCGCAGGCGATCGTGATGAAGACGAACGGGAAGAGGGAGCCGGCGAACACCGGGCCGTTGCCGTGCTTCGCGAAGTCGGTGACGGCGGGCATCTTCAGGGCGGGCAGGGCGACCACGACGCCGATCGCCAGCAGGCCGATCGTGCCGATCTTCATGAAGGTGGAGAGGTAGTCGCGCGGGGCGAGCAGGGTCCAGACCGGGAGGATCGAGGCGACGAAGCCGTAGCCCACCAGCCAGATCACCAGCGTGGAGGGCGCGAGGGTGAAGGCGCCGGCCCAGGACGACTCGGCGACCCAGCGGCCCGCGACCAGGGCGAGCAGCAGCAGGGCCACGCCGATCAGGGAGACCTCGGAGACGCGGCCGGGGCGAAGGACCCGTAGGTAGAAGCCCATCAGGAGGGCGATCGGGATGGTCATGCCGATGGAGAAGGTGCCCCAGGGCGAGGAGGCGAGCGCGTTCACGATGACCAGAGCCAGCACGCCGAGCAGGATGATCATGATGGCGAAGGTGGCGACCAGCGCGGCGGCGCCGCCGAACGGGCCGATCTCCTCGCGGGCCATCTGACCGAGTGACCTGCCGTCGCGGCGGGTTGAGAAGAACAGCACCACCATGTCCTGGACCGCGCCCGCGAAGATGACCCCGGCGATGATCCAGACCGTGCCGGGCAAGTAGCCCATCTGCGCGGCGAGTACGGGTCCGACGAGCGGGCCCGCGCCGGCGATCGCGGCGAAGTGGTGGCCGAGCAGGACGCGGCGGTCGGTGGGGTGGTAGTCGATGCCGTTGTCGAGGCGTTCGGCCGGGGTGGCCCGGGTGCCGTCGACCTTGAGCACCTTGTACACGATGAACTTCGCGTAGAAGCGGTAGGCGATGGCGTACGAGCCGAGCGCGGCGGCGACCATCCAGGCGGCCGACACGTTCTCGCCCCGCGCCAGCGCGAGCACGGACCAGCCCGCCGCGCCGACGAGCGCGACGAGGGTCCAGACGACGATGGTTCGGACGTTCGCGGTACGCACCGGGTGGTCCTCCCGTCCATGCGGCGACGGGAGGAACGTAGAGCAACCCCGGTAACTCCGTAAGTCCCCTAGGAGTTGTCTTCAAATGTCACGCCCACATCAGGAGCGATGCGAGGGTGACGGCTGCCTGGTAGGACTCGGCGGTCTTGTCGTAGCGGGTAGCGATGCCGCGCCACTGCTTCAAGCGGTTGAAGCACCGTTCCACGACGTTGCGTCGCTTGTAGAGCTGCTTGTCGAAGACCGGCGGGCGCCCGCCTCGGCTGCCGCGCCGGAGCCGGTTGCGGACCTGGTCGGACCGCTCGGGAATGGTGTGACCGATGCCCCGCCGCCTGAGCCACGTGCGGATGGCCCGGGAGCTGTAGCCCTTGTCGCCCAGCACATGGGCGGGCCGTGTGCGGGGCCGTCCCGGGCCGATGCGGGGCACCCGGATGGTTTCCATCATGGCGGTGAACTGGGTGCAGTCGTTGGTGTTGCCGCCCGTGAGGGTGAAGGCGAGCGGGCGGCCCACGCTGTCGCAGGCCAGGTGGATTTTGCTGGTCAGGCCGCCTCGGGAGCGTCCGAGGCCGGGACTGCGGGCCCCCTTTTTCGGGCCCCGGCGGCGTGCTGGTGGGCGCGGACGACGGTGGAGTCGACCGACACCAGCCAGTCAATGTCCCCGGCCGCGTCGGCGTGCGCCTGGGCGGCCCGGAGCATGCGCTCGAAGGTGCCGTCCAGCGCCCACCGGCGAAAGCGGGTGTGCAGGGTGGCCCACGGGCCGTACCGCTCGGGCACGTCCCGCCAGGCCGTCCCGGTACGGAACTTCCACACGATCCCGTTCAGCACCCTGCGGTCGTCCAGCCGCTTCCGGCCCCGCAGCGACACCGGCAGCAGCGGCCCGACGAACTCCCACTCGGCATCGGACAGTTCATGGCGACGTATCACCCCACCATGATCCACCACTCAAGATCTTTTGAAGACACGGCCTAGGGCCTGTCCGGCGGATCCTGTCGCAGACGCGGGGTCTGGCACGCACATCTGCGGCGTTGTCGTCGGTCGCCGACGCTCCGCGTCGACTCCCTCCTCCGCCTTGCAGTTGCACGCACCAGACCCCGCTCACCGGCGTCGATGGAGCACCGTTGCTTTCCTACGACCGGATCCGCCGGACAGGCCCTAGTCCTGTGGGCGCTTGAGTCGCGCCACGAACTTGTACCGGTCCCCCCGGTACACCGACCGCACCCACTCCACCGGCTGGCCCTCCTTGTCGAGGGAGTGGCGGGAGAGCATCAGCATGGGCAGGCCGACGTCGGTGCTGAGGAGGCCGGCCTCGCGCGGGGTGGCCAGCGAGGTCTCGATGGTCTCCTCGGCCTCGGCGAGGTGGACGTCGTAGACCTCGGCCAACGCGGTGTACAGGGACGTGTACTTGACGAGGGACCTGCGCAGGGCGGGGAAGCGCTTCGCGCTGAGGTGGGTCGTCTCGATGGCCATCGGTTCGGCGTTGGCCATGCGGAGGCGCTCGATGCGCAGGACCCGGCCGCCGGCGGTGATGTCGAGCAGGTCGGCGAGGGTGTCGTCGGCGGTGATGTAGCCGATGTCCAGGAGCTGCGAGGTCGGTTCGAGGCCCTGGGCTCGCATGTCCTCGGTGTATGAGGTGAGTTGGAGGGCCTGCGAGACCTTCGGCTTGGCGACGAACGTGCCCTTGCCCTGGATGCGCTCCAGGCGGCCCTCGACGACCAGCTCCTGAAGTGCCTGGCGCACGGTGGTGCGCGAGGTGTCGAACTCCGCGGCCAGGGTGCGCTCGGGCGGGACGGGCGTGCCGGGCGCCAGCGTCTCCGTCATGTCGAGCAGGTGCTTCTTCAGGCGGTAGTACTTGGGCACACGCGCGGTGCGGACGGTGGCCCCACCCTCGTTCTCCGCACTGCTGACGTCGGTGCTCATGCTCCGCCTTCCGGGCTCCGGACAAGGGTCACTTGGTGATCCCCTCTGTATACCGTCGCCGTCTCTTTTGGTCTAGTCCACAGCGCCAAGTGGTCTAGCGGAAGACAGTACTCCGGCACCGTTGTTTTCGCTGCCTTCTTACTTAAAGGTTCCTGCATATGTAGGTCGCATAACGGCTGGTCAGGGGTGTTTCGAGGGCTCTTGACAGGCCCTGTGGTCTGGTCCAAGCTCCCGGTACTGGTCTACACCATTGGTTCAGGTCCCGGCTCTTGGGCGGGAGGTGTGGCAGGCATCCCTGAGGAGGGTGGCGTGAAGCGCAAGCTGATAGCCGCGATCGGTATCGCGGGCATGATGGTCTCCATCGCGGCGTGCGGGGGCAACGACGACAAGAGCTCTTCGAACAGCGGCGCCGACGCCAAGGAGCTGACCGTCTGGCTCACCGTCGACGCGCAGAACAACTGGCCCCAGCTGGTGAAGGCGGCCGACGCGGCCGTGCAGAAGGCGCACCCGGGCGTCAAGATCAAGCACGAGTACTACGGCTGGCCGGACAAGAACACCAAGCTCGACGCGGTTCTCGCCACCGACAAGGTGCCCGACGTGGTCGAGATGGGCAACACCGAGATGCTGAGCTACATGGTCAAGGGCGCCTTCGCACCCGTGGACCCGGCCAAGTTCACCAACTCCTCCGCCTGGCTCGACGGCCTCAAGGCCTCCGTGACCTACGACGGCAAGACCTACGGCGTCCCCTACTACGCCGGTGGCCGCGTCGCCAACTGGCGCAAGGACATCGCCGCTTCGGTCGGCGTGAAGGCGCCCCCGACGACGTACGCCGAGCTGACCGCCGACCTGGACAAGATCCAGAAGAAGGAAGGCAGCAAGTTCAGCGCCTGGTACCAGCCCACCCGTGACTGGTACGCGGCCATGTCCTTCGTCTACGACGCCGGCGGCGCCATCGCCACCCAGTCCGGCAGTGAGTGGAAGGCCAGCCTCTCCTCGCCCGAGTCCATCAAGGGACTCAACGAGTGGAAGTCGGTCATCGACAAGTACATGCACGGCGACAAGACCAAGGACGAGTCCGACCGTTACATCGTGTACGGCCAGGGCAAGGCGTCCATGATCTTCGCCGCCGCGTGGGAGGGCGCGACCGCCGCCGACCCGAAGAACGACAAGACCGGCGGCAAACTGAAGACCGACCTCGTCAACTTCGTGATGCCGGGCCCGTCCGGCAAGAACATGCCCGTGTTCCTGGGCGGTTCGGACCTCGCCGTCCCGGTGAAGTCCAAGGCGCAGGCGCTCGCCGCCGAGTGGATCAACGCCTTCACCGGTCCGTCCGGCCAGAAGGGCCTGATGGCCAAGGGCAACCTGCCGAACAACAAGACCGACCTCGCGACGCTGAAGAGCGACCCCGCGACGGCGGTCCCGGCCACCGCGGCCGAGTCCAACTGGTTCGTCCCGATGGCACCGGGCTGGGGCCAGGTCGAGAAGGCCCAGGTCCTCCAGACCATGTTGCAGAACATCGGCACCGGCAAGCAGTCGGTCGAGGACGCCGCGAAGGCCGCGGACACCGCGATCGACAAGGTCATCAACACCAAGTGACCGGGGGCCCTGCCGCCAAACTCCCGCCTGCCCGGCGACGCCTGGCACGCACGCTCGCTGCGTTGCCGAACCGCCCACGTGGCTCCGCCACGAGGACGCTCCGGCGCCTTGCGATCGCACGCACCAGACGCCGCCGGGCCCGCCCTCCGGGCGGACGACGGGAGTTTGACGGCAGGACCCAGTGCGGGGCCCTGTTAGACACCTCGGTGTTCTCGGGGCAGGGCCCCGCCTCCCGTACGAAATCCGCTACGCAGCACGGCCGTACGACCTGAGGGATCGCTGAGGAGCGCGCGATGAGTGCCGACACGACCACCCCTGCCAAGGTGCCGCCACCGCGGCAGGCGCCCCCACCGCGCGTCTCCGACGCACCCCGCGGACGGCGGACGTCGAGAGGGGCCGGGGTTCCCTGGCTGCTGCTCGCGCCCTGTCTGCTCATCCTCGCCCTGGTCATGGGCTATCCGCTGGTCCGCCTGGTCACCCTGTCGTTCCAGTCCTTCGGCCAGTCCCAGCTGTGGGGCTTCAAGCCCGCCGAGTGGATCGGCTTCGACAACTTCTCCGGCATCCTCGGCGACGGCGAGTTCTGGGGCGTCGTCGTCCGCACGATCGTCTTCGCGGCCGGCTCGGTCATCTTCACGATGGTCGCCGGCATGGCGCTCGCCCTGCTCCAGCAGAAGGTCTCCGGCTGGGTGAAGACGCTCATCAACGTTGTCCTGGTGGCCAGTTGGGGCATGCCGGTCATCGTCGCGACCACCGTCTTCAAGTGGCTCTTCGACTCGGACTACGGCGTCTTCAACGCGCTGCTCAGCAAGTTGCCGGGCGTCGACATGATCGGCCACAACTGGTTCGCCAGCGGACCGCAGGGCCTCCTCGTCATCATGCTGCTCGTGGTGTGGGGCGCGGTGCCCTTCGTGGTGATCACGCTCAGTGCCGGACTCACCCAGGTTCCCCAGGAGTTGGAGGAGGCGGCCCGCCTCGACGGCGCCGGCGCGTGGGGCGTCTTCCGGTACGTCACCCTGCCCATCCTCAAGCCGATCATCGTGATGCTCACGACCCTCTCGGTGATCTGGGACATGGGCGTCTTCCCCCAGGTGTTCGTGATGCGCGGCGGCCACCCCGAGGCCGACTTCCAACTGCTCAGCACCTATTCCTACGACCGTGCCTTCGTCGTCAACGACTACGGACAGGGTTCCGCGATAGCCCTGGTCACGGTGGTGCTGCTGCTCGGGGTCGTCGCCGTCTACATGCGTCAGATGCTTCAGATCGGAGAGGTCGAATGAGCGCGCTCACGACCGACGCGCCCCGGAAGCCGACCGGTGGGCGCCGGAAGTCCAAGGTCGGCTGGAACCTCCTCGGCCTGCTCGTCTTCGTCGTCGTCGGCTTCCCTCTCTACTGGATGCTCGACACGGCGTTCAAACCGGCCAAGGACGCCATCGACCCGGACCCGAGCCTGCTGCCCACCGGCATCACGCTCGACAACTTCCGCCGGGCGCTGGACATCGCCGACTTCTGGGGACCGGTCGGCCGCAGCCTCATCGTGTCCCTGTCGGTGGTCGTGATCGGCGTCGTCGTCGGCCTGCTGGCCGCGCTCGCCATCTCCCGCTTCGCCTTCCGCGGCCGCAAGGTCGTGATCGTCGGCATCCTCGCGGTCCAGATGGTCCCGCTGGTCTCGATGATCATCCCGGTCTTCCTGCTGCTGAACGACCTCGACCAGTACGACAAGCTCTCCGGCCTGGTCATCACGTACCTGACCTTCATCCTCCCGTTCACGGTGTGGACCCTGCGCGGCTTCATCGTCAACATCCCGAAGGAGTTGGAGGAGGCGGCCATGGTCGACGGCTGCTCCCGCACCGGCGCCTTCATCCGCGTGGTCTTCCCGCTCCTCGCCCCCGGCATGGTCGCCACCTCGGTCTACGGCTTCATCCAGGCCTGGAACGAGTACCTGTACGCCCTCATGCTGCTCAGCCAGGAGCACCAGACGGCGACCGTCTGGCTCGGCAACTTCACCACCAAGCACGGCACCGAGTACGCCCCGATGATGGCCGGCGCCACGATGATGGCCGTGCCGATCGTCGTCCTGTTCCTCATCGTCCAGCGCAAGATGGCCGCGGGGCTGACCGCGGGCGCTGTGAAGGGATAACGCCACCGATGACGACACTCGCCAGCGGTACAGACACCCTGACGCGCGACGCCCTCACCGTCCTGCAACCGGGTTTCCCCGGCACCACGGCCCCCGACTGGCTGCTCCGGCGCCTCGGTGAAGGCCTGGCCTCGGTGGGCCTGTTCGGCCGCAACATCGCGTCACCCGAGCAACTCTCTTCGTTGACCGCCCAGTTGAGGTCCGAACGGGACGACGTCCTGGTCGCGATCGACGAGGAGGGCGGAGACGTCACCCGCCTGGAGGCCCGCACGGGCTCCTCCTTCCCGGGCAACCACGCCCTGGGCGCGGTCGACGACGTGGACCTGACGAGGGCGGTCGCCCACGAGCTGGGCCGCAGACTCGCGGCCTGCGGCGTGAACCTGAACTGGGCCCCCTCCGCCGACGTCAACTCCAACCCCTCCAACCCGGTCATCGGCGTCCGGTCCTTCGGCGCCGACCCGGAGCTGGTCGCCCGGCACACGGCGGCCTACGTCACCGGCCTCCAGTCGGCGGGCGTCGCCGCCTGCACGAAGCACTTCCCGGGCCACGGCGACACGGCGGTCGACTCCCACCACGCGCTGCCGCGCATCGACGCGGAGTCGACGGTCCTGGAGCACCGCGAACTGCTCCCGTTCCGCGCGGCCATCGCCGCCGGCAGCCGCGCGGTGATGAGCGCCCACATCCTGGTCCCCACCCTGGACCCGGACCGCCCGGCCACCCTCTCCCTCCGCATCCTGACCGACCTCCTCCGCGGCGAACTCGCCTACGACGGCCTCATCGTCACCGACGGCATGGAGATGCAGGCCATCGCCGCCACCTACGGCATCGAACGCGGCAGCGTCCTGGCGATCGCCGCCGGCGCCGACGCGATCTGCGTCGGCGGAGGCCTCGCGGACGACGAGACGGTACGACGCCTGCGCGACGCGCTGGTGGGAGCGGTGCGCTCGGGAGACCTCCCGGAGGACCGCCTGGCCGAAGCGGCGGAACGGGTACGGGGGTTGGCCCGGTGGACGGCTTCGGGTGCCGCGGGTGCCGGCGGCTTCGCCGGGGTGTCCGGTTCCGCCCCGGGCGGGACCTTCGACGAGGCGCGGAATTCCGTCTCTTCGCGAGCGGGCTCCGTCGCGGGTCCGCGCTCTGCGCGGGAGCCGAACCCGGCCGCGCAAGCGGGTTCCCGGTCCGAGGCGGGCTCCGCCGCGGGCACGCGCCCCGCGTCGGCGCCGGTCCTCGCCTCGCAGGCGACCTCGGACGGCACAAGCCCCGCTGCGGACACGAGCCCCCCAGCCCCGCGGGAGGTGACGCGCGTCGACATCGGACTCGTCGCCGCCCGTCGCGCCCTCACGGTCACCGGCGCCGACGACTTCACCCCGCTCACCGAACCGCCCTACGTCGCCCTCCTCACCCCGGTTGCGAACATCGCGGTGGGCGACGAGACCCCCTGGGGCGTGGCCGCGGAACTGGCCCGGCTGCTGCCCGGTACGGAGACGGCCGGGTTCGCCGGGGAGGACGCGGGGGGCGTGGTCCTGAAGGCGGCCGGGACTCGGCGCATCGTCGTCGTGGTCCGGGACGAACACCGGCATCCCTGGATGGCGGACGCCCTCGACACCCTGCTCGCCGCCCGCCCCGACACCGTCGTGGTCGAGATGGGCGTCCCGCAGGCCCCGCCCCGAGGCGCCCTCCACATCGCGACTCACGGCGCGGCCCGGGTCTGTGGCCACGCGGCGGCGGAGGTCATCGCGGGCGCGTGACCGTGAGCCGGGGGAGCGACCCCGACCCGGGGGAACACCTCCGAATACACCGGTGCCGGGCCCTCCACGAGCGGGCCCGGCACCGGCATGTACGGATGTGAGACCGCGTCAGATCCCTTGCCAGTCCGGCTTGTTGACGAACGTGTGCCGGAAATAGTCCGCGAGCTTCAGCTTGGACGCGGCCCCCTCGTCGACCACGACCGTCGCGTGCCGGTGCAACTGGAGCGCCGACGCCGGGCACACCGCGGCGACCGGTCCCTCCACGGTCGCGGCGACCGCGTCCGCCTTGCCCTCCCCGGTCGCGAGCAGCACCAGGTGCCGGGCCTCCAGGATCGTGCCGATGCCCTGCGTGATGACGTGGTGCGGCACCTGCTCGATGTCGCCGTCGAAGAACCGCGCGTTGTCCACCCGCGTCTGCTCGGTGAGCGTCTTGATCCGGGTCCGCGAGGCGAGCGACGAGCACGGTTCGTTGAACCCGATGTGCCCGTCGGTCCCGATCCCCAGTATCTGAAGGTCCACCCCGCCGGCCTCGCCCAGTGCCCGGTCGTACGCCTCGCACGCCGCCTGCACGTCGGCGGCGGTCCCGTCCGGCCCGATGAACGCGTCGATCCCGACCCCGAGCGGCTCCAGCACCTCGCGCCGCAGGACCGAGCGGTACGACTCCGGGTGCTCGGCGGGCAGCCCCACGTACTCGTCGAGCTGGGCGATCCGGGCCCGCGAGGTGTCCACGGCCCCGGCCCGTACCTTGGCGGCGAGGGCTTCGTAGATGGGCAGCGGCGTCGACCCGGTGGCCACGCCGAGAAGGGCGTCCGGCTTGCGCCGGAGGAGCTGTGCCATGGCCTCGGCGATCAGTTCGCCACCCGACTTGGCGTCCGGAACGATGACAACTTCCACGCTGGCCTGCCGTTCTGCAGAGGGGCTTCGAGGAACCCGGAGGAGCTGTGTGGTTTAGACCAATCCGCGCACCAATCTAACAGAGGAGGCTCCTGCCTCCCAGAGTTCGCCGCCTGTCCGGGAACCGGTAACCGCCCAACAGGGGCGCACCTCGCGCAGAGGGGGTGAAATGGGCACCGCAGCACTGCCCCGACCGACCTCCGGAGGACCCCGCATGACCGCCACGACCCCGGCCCCCGACAGTGAACTCCCCGGCCGGATCATGGCCCGCGAGATGGCCGAGCAGCCCGCGGTCCTGCGCCGCATCCTGGACGAGGGTGCCCCGCGCATCCGCCAGGTCGCCCAGGAGGTCGCCGCCCGCAGGCCCCGCTTCGTGCTGCTCACCGCCCGCGGCACCTCCGACAACGCGGCCCTCTACGCGAAGTACCTCCTGGAGATCCGCCTCGGCCTGCCCTGCGGACTCACCTCGATGTCGACCACCACGGCCTACGGCGCCCGCCCCGATCTGACCGACGTCCTCGTCGTCACCGTCAGTCAGTCCGGCGGCTCCCCGGACCTGGTCGCCTCGACCCGGGCCGCCCGGGAGGCCGGCGCGATCACGGTCGCCGTGACCAACAACCCGGACTCACCCCTGGCCGCCGTATCGGAGTACCACGTCGACATCATGGCCGGCCCGGAGAAGGCCCTCCCCGCGACCAAGACGTACACGGCCTCCCTGCTCGCCCTCTACCTCTTCGTCGAGGGCCTGCGCGGCGGCGACGGCGCGGCCGCCAAGACGCTGCCCGACCTCGCCGAGCAGCTCCTCGCCCGCCAGGACGAGGTCCGCACCCTCGCCTCCCGCTACCGCTTCGCCGAACGTATGGTGATCACCTCGCGCGGCTACGGCTATCCCACCGCCAAGGAAGCCGCCCTCAAGCTGATGGAGACCAGCTACATCCCCGCGCTCGCCTACTCCGGCGCCGACCTCCTGCACGGCCCCCTCGCCATGGTCGACAACGTCTCCCCGGTCATCGCGGTCGTGACGGCCGGCAAGGGCGGCTCCGCCCTCCAGCCCGTCCTCGACCGGCTGCGCGGCCGGGGCGCCGACCTCGTCGTCATCGGCCCGGCCGGCCAGGTCGACCAGGCCTCGGCCGGTTTCGTCCTGCCCGTGGAGGGCGTCCCCGAGGAACTCCAGCCGATCCTGGAGATCCTCCCGCTCCAGCTCCTCGCCTACGAGGTCACCATCGCCCGCGGCCAGGACCCGGACGCGCCCCGCGCCCTGGCCAAGGTGACGGAGACCCGCTGAGCCCGTGTTCCGGCCACGGAAATTCCCATGACCAATCAGTCCCGCACAGGACTCGACACGGTTAGGCTCGTCAACATCCTTCAAAGCATGGACACGGAATGTGGTCTAGTCCACAATGTGTTAACGGCGTAAGCCTCCGTCCTCCCCGCACAGGAGGACGGACCGAGGAACCGAGGCTCTCTGCCCTGACTGCCCCGGCTCCTCATCCATCGGCCGATCGGGACCGCACACCCCGTGGCCGTTGCTGCTCCGGGCTGCGGTGCCGAGAGGGCTGAGGGTCCCTCTCAGGCGCCGCGGCCCGCGGGTGTTTTTAGGACAGGTACAGACCGGCGGGTACGCTCGCAGACGTGCCCTCCATGAACGAACTCGTACGCCAGCACACAGCACTCGACGACTCCGATCTCGAGTGGCTGCACCTGCTGGTCTCGGAGTGGCAACTGCTCTCCGACCTCTCCTTCGCCGACCTGGTCCTGTGGGTCCCCACGCGTGACGGCACCCGCTACGTCTCCGTCGCCCAGATGCGGCCGAACACCGGGCCCACCTCGTACCAGGACGACATGGTCGGCCACCTCGTCCCGCGCGGCCGCCGCCCCATGCTGGACGCGGCCCTGGACGAGGGCCGGATCGTCCGCGAGGGTGACCCCGAGTGGCGCGAAGAGGTCCCCGTCCGCGTCGAGTCGATTCCGGTACGACGGGACGGGCGCGTCCTGGGTGTCATCGCGCGCAACACCAACCTCCTCACCGTGCGCACCCCCAGCCGCCTCGAACTGACCTATCTCCAGAGCGCGTCGGACCTCGCGCAGATGATCGCGGCCGGTTCCTTCCCGTTCCCGAACCAGCAGGTCGACATGGACGCCTCGCCGCGCGTCGGCGACGGACTGATCCGCCTCGACGGCGACGGCATCGTGCAGTACGCCTCGCCCAACGCCCTCTCCGCGTACCACCGGATGGGCCTCGCCACCGACCTCGTCGGCCAGCCCCTTGGTACGACCACCGCCGAACTCGCCCCGACCCGGGGCCCGGTGGACGAGGCACTCGCCAAGCTGGCCAGCGGCTGGGCGCCGCGCGAGTTCGAGATCGAGGCGCGGGACGGGGTGATCCAGTTCCGGGCGATCCCCCTCAAACCCAAGGGCACCCGCATCGGTTCACTGGTGCTGCTCCGGGACGTCACCGAACTGCGGCGCCGCGAGCGGGAGTTGATCACCAAGGACGCGACCATCCGGGAGATCCACCACCGGGTGAAGAACAACCTCCAGACGGTCGCCGCCCTGTTGCGACTCCAGGCCCGCCGCATCGACTCCGAGAGCGGCCGGGAGGCCCTGGAGGAGGCCGTACGCCGGGTCGGTTCGATCGCGATCGTGCACGAGACGCTGTCCCAGAACCTGGACGAGCGTGTGGAGTTCGACGAGATCGCCGACCGGGTGCTCGCGATGGTCGCCGAGATCTCCCCGGGCAAGGTCACCGGCCGGCGCAGCGGACGCTTCGGAATACTGGACGCCGAGGTCGCCACCCCGCTCTCCATGGTCCTCACCGAAATCCTTCAGAACGCCCTCGAACACGGCTTCCGCGAGGGCGAGACGGGCACGGTCGAGGTCTCCGCGGTCCGCGGCGGCACCACGAAGGACGCCCGCCTCCTGGTCACCGTGCAGGACGACGGCGTAGGCCTCCCCGAGGGATTCGACCCGCACCGCTCAGGCAACCTGGGCCTCCAGATCGTACGGACGCTGGTGGAGGGCGAGTTGGGCGGCACGTTCGACATGGTGCCGGGCCCGGAGCGGGGGACCCGGGTGATCCTGGACGTCCCGGTGGAGGCGCACAAGTGACGTACGTGCACGCGATCTTCACACGCGAGGGCCCGAACTGCCGTACGCGCGTGGGTGCTTGAACAGCCGCAGGTGTACGTGAACAGCAAAGAGCCCCGGATCACTGGGTGATCCGGGGCCAGTCGCTCGTTGCTATGCGCATCGGGGGTACTGCGCGCTGCGGCTCGGGGGCGGGAGATGCGTACTCGCTGTACGCGCCGCCAAGCTCAGGCTGTTAGCAGGGTGGGCGTCAGGCGGAGGCCTGACGGGCACGGTTGCGAGCGGCGCGGCGCTTCATGGCGCGGCGCTCGTCCTCGCTGAGACCACCCCAGACGCCGGAGTCCTGGCCGGACTCGAGCGCCCACTGCAGACACTGGTCCATAACGGGACAGCGACGGCAGACGGCCTTGGCTTCCTCGATCTGCAGCAGCGCAGGACCGGTGTTGCCGATGGGGAAGAAGAGCTCGGGGTCTTCCTCGCGGCAAACGGCGTTGTGACGCCAGTCCATGGCTGCTACCTCTCCTTGGTATTACGTGCGGGTTGCTTGTGAATGTGAACGCTTTCACGAATCCCTCAACAAGTGAAGGGCCGAACGCCAGGTTCACTGGCGGAGGTCCTGTGGATTGAAGAGGGGTTCCGGTGATCCGTGGAGGCCGGTGTTGCGGGCCGTCTCGATCGCCACGTAGAGACTCGCAAACCTCAGCGGCGGATACAACCCCTTCCGGAAAGTTTTTTTTGATTCCTCGGTGTCGACTAGGTCACAGCCGTACTTCCATGGGGTGGACCCTGGTCTAAACGTTCGAGTGAAAGGACTTCAGCCCTTTCTGCTCACACAATCACACGCAGTGCACGGCGTACGCCTGTGAACGTCACGCTCGTACGCAGTCCGAGGTGGTCGCCGTCCATCTGGAGGGGCAGGGGGACCTTCGAATGCAAGGTGAACTCACTCAGGTCGTGCAGGGCCGCAGCGTGCTTGCCATGGGGCCCGCGTTCGGGGGACGAAGTGAGCAACTGGGTGCCATACCGGGCAACCGCGGCGCTGGACAGGCGGCTGAGACCGAGTACGTCGAGGCCTTTATCGAACGACGCCTTAGGTGACGTGTACATCGGGCGATTGCCGAGATACGTCCAGGGCGAGGTGTTCGAGACTATGGCCACCACGAGATCGGTGACCGGGTCCTCGCCGGGCTGCTCCAGCGTGATCGTCCCGTGCCGGCGGTGCTGCTCGCCGAGGAACTGCCGGACCACCTGACGCACGTAGAGCGCATGCGTGGATTTCTTGCCCTGCTCCCGCTGCTGTTCGACCCGCCCGACCACCCCGGCGTCGAACCCGAGGCCGGCGTTGAAGGTGAACCAGCGCGAGGGCACGGCCTCGTCCTCGGTGCCGGGCGTCCCGGAGGTCAGCCCCAGGCCGACCGTGCGCTCGCGGCCCTCGCGCAGGGCGTCCAGCAGGGCGCCGGTGGCTTCCACGGCGTCGTTGGGCAGCCCCAGGGCGCGGGCGAAGACGTTGGTGGAGCCGCCGGGGACCACGGCGAAGCCGGGCAGGCGCTCCGGGTCGGGGCCGGTGTGCAGCAGGCCGTTGACGACCTCGTTGACCGTGCCGTCGCCGCCGAGGGCCACGACCAGATCGACGTTCCCGCTCTCCGCGGCCTGCCGGCCGAGGTCGCGCGCGTGGCCCCGGTGCTCCGTGGTGACCGCTTCCAGCTTCATCTCGCTCGCGAGGGCGTGGAGCAGGACGTCGCGCGTACGTGCGCTTGTGGTGGTTGCCGCCGGATTGACCACGAGAAGTGCACGCATGAGTTGCAGCGTACCTACTGGGGGGTACTCGGCCCATACCGAGGTAGGCGTTGGGTAAGAGGAGACGGCGTGAGCCTGAACACCTGGGGCCGGATCCCGAGGGCTACCCTTCTGGGGTGAGTGCTGAGCAGACCCCCGCCCCGGAGACCGACGGCCCCGACGGACCCCGTCCGCGCCGGCTGACCTACGCGGCGGTCCTCGTCGCGCTGGAGGGCCTCGCGCTCAGCGTCGCCGGCGTGTGGATGCTCGTCCTGGGTGTCACCGGTGAACCGGACGACCGGCAGCAGGCCGTGACCGGTGGGGTGACCCTGGTGGTGCTCGCGCTGCTGCCGCTGCTGGCCGCGCGCGGGCTGATCGGACGGCGCGGCTGGAGCCGGGGTCCGGCCGTCATCACCCAGGTCATGGCGTTGCCCGTGGCCTACAACCTGCTCCAGGCCGACAGTGTGGCCATCCCGGCCGGTATCGCGCTCGCGGTGGTCGCGGTCGCCGCGCTGGTGCTGCTGGTGAACCCGGCGACGACACAGGCCCTCGGAATCCGAGGGCCTGGACGTGGAGCCGAAGAGCCGAAGAGCTGACCTTTTTCGCCGGTCCTACTCCTCGACGAGGAGCTTCTCCCGCAGCTGGGCCAGTGTCCGGGCCAGCAGCCGGGACACGTGCATCTGGGAGATGCCGACCTCCTGCGCGATCTGCGACTGCGTCATGTTGCCGAAGAACCGGAGCAGCAGAATGCGCTTCTCCCTGGGCGGCAGGTCCTCCAGCAGCGGCTTGAGCGACTCGCGGTACTCGACGCCCTCCAGGGCCTCGTCGTACGAGCCGAGCGTGTCCGCGACCGCCGGGGACTCGTCGTCCGTGTCGGGGACGTCCAGGGACAGCGTGGAGTAGGCGTTGGCCGACTCCAGGCCCTCCAGGACCTCCTCCTCGGAGATGCCCAGCTTCTCGGCCAGCTCATGGACCGTGGGGGAGCGGCCGTGCCGCTGCGAGAGCTCCGCCGTCGCCGTGGTCAGCGACAGGCGCAGCTCCTGGAGCCTGCGCGGGACGCGCACCGCCCAGCCCTTGTCACGGAAGTGCCGCTTGATCTCGCCGACGACCGTCGGGGTCGCGTACGTCGAGAACTCGACGCCGCGCTCCGGGTCGAAGCGGTCGACCGACTTGATCAGGCCGATGGTGGCGACCTGGGTCAGGTCGTCCAGCGGCTCGCCGCGGTTGCGGAAGCGGCGCGCGAGGTGCTCGACGAGCGGCAGGTGCATACGGACCAGCCGGTTGCGCAGCTCCGCGTACTCGACGCTGCCGCCATCGAGCGTGCGCAGCTCGATGAAGAGTGCGCGCGCCCCGCTGCGGTCCTGGGGGTCGTGCCGTGTGACCTGCACGCTCTGCGTGCCCGCCACGTTGTCCCGCTCGTGCTCGCTCATCGCCTGGCCCGTCGCCCCTTCCCGAGCTTTCGCCTCCTCCCCCGCGCTCGACCCAGTCGGAGCGGGGGAACCCCCGGCTACGGGGGAGACCCCACCAATACGCACGGCACCGTCCTGCTCACGTTGACCGTCGTCCATCACACCGGCCTCCGAGGTTTCTTCCTCCGGGTGCGGCCGGGCCTGTTCGGGGATTCCGCCGCGTGGCACGAGGGAGCCGTCGTCCGCCGTGCGGCGGGGTCCGCCTGAGCCGCCCTCGGCCGGCAGCTCCCGTGTGCCGCGCTCTTCGTCCCGCACCGGCCCGTCCCCGTTCCTCACGCCGGCCCGGGTCCCGCGCCGCGCTGTTTGTAGAGGCTGATCGAAACGGTCTTGTCCTCGTCGACTGCCGATGAGACCTTGCCCGCCAGGGCCGAGAGCACGGTCCAGGCGAAGGTGTCGCGCGCGGGGGCGTGACCGTCCGTCGTCGGGGCGGAGACGGTGACTTCGAGCGAGTCGTCCACGAGGCGGAAGACACAGCTGAGCACCGAGCCCGGCACGGCCTGCTGGAGCAGGATCGCGCAGGCCTCGTCCACCGCGATGCGAAGGTCCTCGATCTCGTCGAGGGTGAAGTCCAAACGGGCTGCGAGGCCGGCCGTGGCCGTACGCAGCACCGACAGGTATGCGCCCGCAGCCGGCAGCCGGACTTCCACGAAGTCCTGGGTCGCGGGCTCGCCTGCGATCTGGGACACCCTCACCTCCAAGGTGGTACAAGCTCTTTCGGGGGCCCAGGGGTCGCCCCCCGGGGTAACGCGATACTTGGTTCAGCGGTGACGCTACCGCGCTCCGAACTTTTCTGTCCCCGGGACCCCAACCCCATGCTGTCACTCATAGTAAACCTACGGATACGCTCCGTGGCTAGGGGTCCTGCGGGCCCAATTGGGAAGAGCGCGCGCCGGGTTGACGTACCCAGACGTCAGACGGTCGAACCGTCGAAACCGAGGGTCGGATTACGGCGTCACCGGCGTACGTGATTCAGGGCGTCACAGGAGGACGTGGTCGACGAAACACCAGCGCCAGCTCTCCCCGACCTCGAACGTCCGCATCACCGGATGTCCGGAGTCCTTGTGATGTGCTGTGGCATGGCGCAGGGGCGAGGAGTCGCAGCAGGCGACATGGCCGCAGAAGAGGCACAGTCTCAGCTGCACCGGGTGGGTGCCTGCCGCCAGACACTCCAGACAGGTCTCGCTCTGGGGCCCCGGTTCCGGGAGCGGCAGCGCGTCGGCGTGCGTGCACGGTTTCATGATTGCCAGATTACGACGGGTGTGCGGTTGGCCGCGCGAAAAAACGAGGGCGGGCGAGAACGATGGACGTGATGCCACTGCTGTTGCTGGTGGCGGGGAGCGCCGTGGTGGCCGCGGGGGCCCGGCGCACCCCGGTGCCGGCACCGCTGCTGCTGGTCGCGGTCGGGCTGGTCGTCTCGTACGTCCCGGGGGTGCCCGACTACACCCTCGACCCGGAGGTCGTGCTGCCGCTGCTGCTGCCCCCGCTGCTGTACACCTCGGCCACCGACAGCTCGTACCTCGATCTGCGGGCCCAAGTGCGGCCCGTGGCACTGCTGTCGGTCGGCTACGTGCTCTTCGCGACCTTCGTCGTCGGCTGGGCCGCGTACGTGATCGTGCCGGGGCTGCCGCTGACCGCCGCCCTGGTGCTGGGCGCGGTGGTGGCACCGCCGGACGCGGTCGCGGCGACGGCGGTGGCCCGCCGGGTCGGACTGCCGTCACGGATCACGACGATCCTCCAGGGCGAGTCCCTGCTGAACGACGCCACCGCGATCACCGCCTACAAGGTGGCCCTCGCGGCCGCGATCGGCGAGGGCGCCACCTGGGCCGGCGGCATCGGCGAGTTCCTGCTCGCGGCGGTCGGCGGGGTCGGTATCGGGCTCCTCCTGATGGTGCCGATCCACTGGCTGCGCACCCACCTCAAGGAGGCGCTGCTCCAGAACACGCTCTCCCTGCTGATCCCGTTCATCGCCTACGCGGTCGCCGAGCAGGTGCACGCCTCCGGGGTGCTCGCCGTCGTGGTCGTGGCGCTCTATCTGGGGCACCGCGCGTGGGAGGTCGATTTCGCGACGCGCCTCCAGGAGGAGGCGGTCTGGAAGATGGTCGCCTTCGTCCTGGAGTCCGCGGTGTTCGCCTTGATCGGACTCCAACTGCCGGTGGTCCTCAAGGGACTTGGCGAGTACCGGGGTCTGGACGCAGCCTGGTACGCGATCGCGCTCTTCCTGGTGGTCGTCGCGACCCGGTTCGTGTGGGTGTACCCGGCGGCCTTCGTTCCCCGCATCCTGTCGGCGCGGATCAGGGAGCGTGAGGACAGCCCCACCTGGAAGGGGGCGATGACCACCGCGTGGGCCGGCATGAGAGGCGTGGTCTCGCTGGCCATCGCCTTCTCGATCCCGCTCACGGTGCACGGCGGCGACCCCTTCCCGCAGCGCAACCTCATCCTGTTCCTGACCTTCACGACGGTCATCGGGACCCTGGTGGTGCAGGGCCTGAGCCTGCCCCCGATCATCCGCCTGCTGAAATTCCCCGGCCGCGACCAGCAGGCCGAGACCCTCGCCGAGGCCAACGCCCAGGCACAGGCCTCCCGCGTCGCCGAAAAACGCCTGGAGGCCCTCCTGGAGGACGAACGCAACGCCCTGCCGCCTCCGCTCGCCGACCGCCTCCGCGAGGTCCTGGAACGCCGCCGCAACGCCGTCTGGGAGCGCCTCGGCGCCACCAACCCCGTCACCGGCGAGACCGTCGACGACACCTACCGCCGCCTCTCCCGCGAGATGATCAGCGCCGAACGCTCGATGTTCGTCCGCCTCCGCGACGGCCGCTACATCGACGACGAGATGCTCCGCACGTTGCTGCGCAGGCTGGACCTGGAGGAGGCTGCGGCTTACCGGGAGGCGGCCTGAGCGGGTCGGGGCATGGGGCTGTGTCGATTCTGCGGCTCCACCGCGCGGGCGCGACCAGACACGATGGTGCTGCGGTCGATCGGCTGCACCTCGCGGCACCTCCAGCGGAGCGCTCAGTGGCGGCTACGGCTCCTGGACGGGGTCTTACGGCAACGGCCGCCCGGTGATCACCGCGGCGACCGTGCTCCCGCGCGGGAAGGTCCCTTCGTCGGCCAAGGCGATAAGTCCGTACAGCAACTTGGCGACATAGAGACGCTCTACGGGCACCCCGTGCCGCTGCTCGAAGTCCTCGGCGAAGGCGTCGAGTTCGGCGGGCACGCGCGCGTAGCCCCCGAAATGGAAGCGGTCGTCGAGGGACCAGTCGCCTTGCCGCCCGCCGAAGGCACGCTTCTGCAGCTCCTCTATGTCGGCGCTCAGGAAGCCGCCCTTGAGGACCGGTATCCCCAAGGCGCGCTGGTCAGGGGCGAGTCCGGCGGCCAGTCCGGCCAGTGTGCCGCCGGTCCCGCACGCGAGGGCGACGACATCGACGTCGGCACGCGCGCGTAGTTCCTCACCCAGGGTCCGGCAGCCGCGCACGGCAAGGGCGTTGCTGCCGCCCTCGGGGACGACGTACGCGTCCTCCGCGCCCGCCCCGCGCAGGATCGCGGCCAGTGTCTCCGGCTCGGACTTGCGCCGGTACGTCGACCTGTCGACGAAGTGGAGACGCATCCCGTCGGCCGCGCACCGGGCCAGGGACGGATTGAGCGGGCGGTCGGACAGCTCCTGCCCACGCACCACGCCCACTGTCGACAGCCCCAGGAGGCGCCCCGCGGCGGCGGTGGCACGCAGGTGGTTGGAGTAGGCGCCGCCGAACGTGACGACCGTACGTCCGGCCGCCGCCGTGAGGTTGGGCGCGAGCTTGCGCCACTTGTTGCCGATCAGGTCCGGGTGGATCAGGTCGTCCCGCTTGAGCAGCAGCCGGACGCCGCGCCGGCCGAAGCGCCGGTCCGTGATCTCCTCCACCGGCGACGGAAGCCGGGGCCGCAGGGCGGCGAGGTCGGGGCTGGTCACGGCACCATTGTCACCCGGGTCGGCGGTGTCGCCCGTGTCGCCTGTGCTGTCCCAGAAGTCACTTCAGCCGGTCGCGGACCCGGTCGCGCAGCCACGTCATCGTGAATCCCCGCGGGTCCACCTTCCCGGGCTGCCACTCCAGGTGGCCGATCACCGACCGTTCCGACCAGCCGTGGTGGCGGCAGATCGACGCGCAGACCTTCTCGATGGTCGCCAACTGGGCCTCGGGCCACGGGTCCTCGCCGTCGCCGAGGTTCTCGCACTCGAAGCCGTAGAAGTGCCGGTTGCCGTCGGTGTTGGCCTCGTTGTCGTGCGGCAGCGCCTTCTCGGCGATCACCGCGCGCAGGACGTCGTCGTCGCCGAGGCCGGCATGGTTGGCGCGGCCGTAGCCGACCAGGTGGAGGTGGCCGTCCTTGGTGATGACGCCGTGGCAGAGCGGGCCGGGGAGGTCCGGGCGGCCGTCGCGGCACAGTGCCACCGTCTGCGCGCTGCCCTTGGTGACCGTGTGGTGGATCATCACGCCGTGGACGGGTCCCCACGGGCCCTTGTGGTTGCGGTTGTGGTGCTCCCAGTCGCCGACCTCGACGACGGTGACGCCCTCCGCCTTCAGGCCGGCCAGGAAACCGCCCGCGGACATGGGTGAGGCCATGAACGCCTCCTTCGTGCTGTGCGACGGCCGCTGTGCAAGGCCGTCTCGTATCGCTGCTTGTACCGAAAAAGCGCGGTACAGACGACTTCTTCGTACGGTGTGCGAGTCGATCCGGACACCGGCCGACCCGGCAGCAACTCGAACAACATTCGACGTAAACAGCCCCTGTGCCCAGCAGTTGAAGATCCAGTCCCGCTCTTTCGGGTAATACCATCAGCACGCTCCGTGAGGAAGGCTGGTGCGCGAGAACGATGCCCGGCGCACAGGTGCCGGGCGAATGGGGAGGGCATTTCTCTATGTCGGTAGGCGAAGAGGTCCGCGCGGAGCAGAACAAGCCGCAGCAGAGTCTTGGTACGGCGGCTGCGCGGAACCTGGCCACGACCACGAAGTCCGCGCCGCAGATGCAGGAGATCAGCTCGCGCTGGCTGCTGCGCACGCTGCCGTGGGTGAACGTGCAGGGTGGCACATACCGGGTGAACCGACGGCTGAGCTACTCCGTTGGCGACGGCCGGGTGACATTCGTGAAGACCGGCGACCGCGTCGAGGTCATCCCCGCGGAGCTCGGCGAGCTGCCCGCGCTGCGGGACTACGAGGACGAGGAGGTGCTCTCGGAGCTGGCGACCCGTTGCCGGCAGCGTGAGTACGCCCCGGGGGAGGCGATCGCGTCGTTCGGCGGCCAGGCCGACGAGGTGTACCTGCTGGCGCACGGCAGGGTGGAGAAGGTCGGCACGGGCCCGTACGGCGACGACACGGTCCTCGGGGTCCTCGCCGACGGCGCCTACTTCGGCGACCAGGCGCTGCTCGACCCGGAGGCCATCTGGGAGTACACGGCCCGCGCGGACACCGCCTGCACGGTGCTGATCCTGGCCCGCGGAGACGTCGAGCAGGTCGCGGAGCGGTCCGAGACCCTGCGGGACCACCTCACGCAGCTGCGCGCGATCCCCGAGCAGCGCACCAACAAGTACGGCGAGAAGTCCATCGACCTCGCGTCGGGCCACTCCGGCGAGCCGGACATCCCGCACACGTTCGTCGACTACGACGCCCGGCCGCGCGAGTACGAACTGAGCGTCGCCCAGACCGTCCTGCGCATCCACTCGCGCGTGGCCGACCTCTACAACCAGCCGATGAACCAGACGGAGCAGCAACTCCGGCTCACCGTCGAGGCGTTGAAGGAACGCCAGGAGCACGAACTCATCAACAACCGCGAGTTCGGCCTGCTCAACAACTGCGAGTACGACCAGCGGCTCCAGCCCCACGACGGCGTGCCCAGCCCGGACGACCTGGACGAGCTGCTCAGCAGGCGGCGCGGCACCAGGATGCTCCTCGCCCACCCGCGCGCGATCTCCGCGTTCGGCCGCGAGCTGAACAAGCGCGGACTGGTCCCGGAGTCCATCGACGTCGGCGGCAACCGCATCCCGACCTGGCGCGGCGTGCCGATCTACCCGTGCAACAAGATCCCGGTCAGCGACCGGCGGACCACCTCGATCATCGCCCTGCGTACCGGCGAGGCCGACCAGGGCGTCATCGGCCTCCAGCAGGCCGGCATCCCGGACGAGATCGAGCCGAGCCTCTCGGTGCGCTTCATGGGCATCAACGAACAGGCGATCATCAAATATCTGGTGACGGCCTACTACTCGGCGGCGGTCCTCGTGCCCGACGCCCTCGGCGTCCTGGAGAACGTCGAGATCGGCCGCTGGAGGTGACGTTTCAGCAGCTGGACGCGGTGTTCCCGCCCGGAAGGGCGGGTACACCCCGGTCTGACGCGACCGGCCGCAGCGGAAGCGTCACCGTCCGCGGACTCTCCGAGGGGGACCCCATGGCCGAGTTCGGGACGGAGACGAAACAGCCCGCCGACGGGAGCCCGACACCTGACGGGACCCGGCCGCTCGACGGGACACCGCCGACACCTTCGACACTGCCGGCACCGCCGTCCGACGGGCACGAGGCGGCCGCGATCCTGGAGGGGGCCAGGACGTCCGTCGACCCCGAACTGCGCGCGGCGATCGACTCGTTGCCCGGCTCGATGCGCCGGATCGCGCTCTACCACTTCGGGTGGGAGCACGCGGACGGCACACCGGCGGCGGGCAACGCCGGCAAGGCGATCCGCCCCGCCCTCGTCCTGGCCGCCGCCACCGCACTCGGCGGCGAGCGGGCCCGGGCGAGCGCACTGCGGGCCGCGGCGGCGGTGGAACTGGTCCACAACTTCACGTTGCTGCACGACGACGTGATGGACCGGGACACCACCCGCCGGCACCGGCCCACCGCGTGGACCGTGTTCGGCGACGCCGACGCGATCCTCGCCGGGGACGCCCTCCAGGCGCTGGCCCTGCGGCTGCTCGCCGTGGACCCGCACCCGGCGTCCTCGGCCGCCGCGGCCCGGCTCGCGGACTGCGTCGTCGAACTGTGCGAGGGCCAGCACGCGGACACGGCCATGGAGAAGCGGGCCCCCGGCGAGGTCACCCTCGACGAGGTGCTCGTCATGGCCGAGGCCAAGACCGGCGCGCTGCTCGGCTGCGCCTGCGCGGTGGGCGCGCTGTACGCGGGGGCGTCCGCCGAGGACGTCGAGGCGCTGGACGCGTTCGGCCGGCAGGCCGGGCTCGCCTTCCAGCTGATCGACGACGTCATCGGGATATGGGGCGACCCCGGCCGCACCGGCAAACCGGCCGGCGCCGACCTCGCGGTCCGCAAGAAGTCCCTGCCCGTGGTCGCCGCCCTCACCTCGGGCACACCGGCGGCCGTGGAACTCGCGGAACTGTACGGAATGCCGTACGAGGAAGGGGAGTTGGAGCGCACCGCGCTCGCCGTCGAGCGGGCGGGGGGCCGGGACTGGGCGCAGGACCAGGCGGCCGACCGGATGGCGCGGGCCGTGCAGGAGCTGGCCCGGGCGATCCCGGACCCGCGGGACGCGGGCGGTCTGCTCGCGCTGGCCGAGTTCGTGACCCGGCGCAGCAGTTGATGACTCCGGAGCCTTCCGGAACCGCGCGGACCTGACCCCGCACGGCCACCGGAGGCCCCGGACCGGCGGGTCCCGCGCATCCCCACGGTGCGCGGGGCCCGCCTTCGTTCACCGAAACCCGGATAGGCTCAACACCCGTACAGAATAAGACTGTTGAGACGTTGGGGTGGGCGGAACATGGGCGTGGCGATACGGGCGGCGGGCGAGGGTGACAGAGAGCTGGTCGTCCGGCTGCTGGACGAGGCCTTCCAGGACGATCCGGTCAGCGGCTGGGTCTTTCCCGACGCCGAGTACCGCCGTACGACCCACCACAGGCTGATGGCCTCCTTCACCGACGCGGTGTTCGCCGACGGCCGGATCGACCTCGCCGAGGACGGCGCGGCGTGCGCGCTGTGGCTGTCGGTGCCGGCCGAGGCGCATCCGGAGAACGGCGAGGACGAGGCCGTACAGCTACGGGAGTTGGTCGATCCCGACAACGAGCGGGTCGAGACGATAGCCCGGCTGATGGCGGAGTCCCATCCGGCCGGCCGGGCCCACGAGTACCTGTGGATGATCGCCGTTGCACCGGGCCGCCAGGGCGACGGCCTCGGCGCCGCGCTCATCCGGCACGTCCTGGACCGCTGCGACCGCGAGGGCCTGCCCGCGTACCTGGAGGCGAGCAGCGAGCGCAGCACCAAGCTGTACGAGCGCCTCGGCTACACCTTCACCGACCACACCCTCGACCTCCCGGACGGCCCGAGCATGTACCCGATGTGGCGCGAGCCGAAGCCGTAGCGAGGGCAGACGCAGGGGCCGTAGCGTGGGCTTATGCCGGAACAGGAACTCACCACCACCCCCATCCTCCACATGACCGAGCGCGCCCTGTGGGACGCGGCCCGCGAGCGCGGGAGCTACGAGTGGTCGACCCGTGGCCGCACCCTCCAGGAGGAGGGCTTCATCCACTGCTCGACCCGTACCCAACTCCCGCGCGTGGCGGCCTTTTTGTACGGTTCCTACGACGGCCCCGACGAGCTGGTGGTCCTGGTCGTGGACCCGGCACGGCTCGACGCACCGCTGAAGTACGAGGCGCCGGAGCCGGGTGGGGAGGAGTTCCCGCATGTGTACGGGGCGATTCCGGTGGGCGCGGTGGTGGATGTGGAGGTGTGGACGGCGTGAGCCGGTTATGGCGCCGGGCCCTGGTCGCATGGGCGGTCGTGGTGGCCGTCGGGGGCGGGCTCACGCTGTGGCTGCAGGACTCCGGCGCGTCGCACCCGCCCGGCGAGACGCGTACGCCGCTGTCGCGGCAGGACGGGGAGAGTGCCTGTCCCATGCCGACGGACTCGCGGCGCGACGACCATCGAGTGCTCGTCGTCTGCGTCAGGGGCGGTTAGGGAGCCCGCCGGTCTCCGCGTCTCGGCCTGTCAGGCAGTACGTGCCGCCCGCCGGGTCCCGCATCACGGTCCAGTGCCTGCCTTGGGAGACGACGGTCGCGCCGAGGTGCTCGTGCAGTACGACGGCCTCGTCGATGTCCGCGCAGGCCAGGTCCAGATGGGCGGACGCGGGGCGTTCCTCGCCGAGGCGTTGGAGCAGGATGCGGATCGGCTGGCCGGGCGGGGGCTTGAGCACATGGAACTCGGGCAGCGCGCCCGACAGTGAGGCCCAGTCGGGCAACAGGGCGCTCCAGAAGGCGACTTCGGCGTCGTAGGAGCCGGGGCCGATGTCGAGGGACACCTGGTCGAGGCGGGTGCCGGCCACGACGGGCGGCCGTACGGACTCGCCGTGCCAGGGGCCGGCGCAGAACAACTCCCCCGCGGGGGACCGGAGTACGGCCCAGCCGTCGTGCTCGGCGACGGTCTCCGCGCCGAGCCGCAGCGCGGACTCCACGAACGCCGGTACGTCCTCGACGGAGAAGTCGAGATGAGCGCCGCCGAGGCCGGAGTCCACGCCCTGGATCTTCACGCAGGCGTCGGTGCGGTCGGACAGCAGGGTGACGAACTCGCCCTCGTCACCCCGGAGTTCGGACAGCCGGGTGTCCGTGACGGCCGTCCAGAAGTCGCGGGCGGCGCCGAGGCGGTCGTGCGGGCGGTCGACGAAGGCGTAGGTCCAGCGGATGCTCGTAGCGCTCATGGCGTGATCGTAGGCGCGGGGCAGGGAGCCGCCCGCGTGTTTTTCGGCCGCCGGTCGGTCCTCGCTCCGTCAGTCCTCACTCCGCTGCATGAACCGCAGCATGTTCCCGGCCGGGTCGCGGAACGCGCAGTCGCGGACGCCGTACGGCTGGTCCGTCGGTTCCTGGACCACCTCGGCGCCGGACTCCTGGACCCTGGCGTAGAGGGCGTCGCAGTCGGCGGTGGTGAAGTTGACCCCGCGCAGGGTGCCCTTGGCGAGTAGTTCGGCCATGGCCTGCTTGTCGGCGGGGGAGGCGTCCGGGTTCGCGGCCGGCGGCTCCAGGACGATCTCCACGTCAGGCTGCAACGGCGACCCCACGGTCACCCACCGCATGCCCTCGAAACCGACGTCGTTACGGATTTCCAGCTCCAGGACGTCGCAGTAGAAGGCGAGCGCCTTGTCGTGGTCGTCGACGGCGATGAAGCACTGGCGGAGTTTCAGGTCCATGGACGACAGGCTAGGGGCGGAGCGGCGGTCCCGCCCGGTTCGGCCGGGTAAAGGTGCGGGCCACGCAGGACGGGATCACCGTGCCCGCCTCGTGGGAACGGGCGCGGTAGGCGCTGGGCGTCTCACCGACCAGCTCGGTGAAACGGGAGCTGAACGAACCGAGCGACGTACAGCCGACGGCCATGCACACCTCGGTCACGCTCAGGTCCCCGCGCCGCAGCAACGCCTTCGCGCGCTCTATCCGCCGGGTCATGAGATAGCTGTACGGCGTCTCCCCGTACGCGGCGCGGAAGCTGCGCTGGAAGTGGCCCGGGGACATCAGCGCGGTGCGGGCGATCGAGGCCATGTCGAGCGGTTCGGCGTACTCGCGGTTCATGCGGTCGCGGGCCTGGCGCAGCCGTACGAGGTCGTCGCGGTTCACGTCGTCCAGGATGGCACGGGGCCGCTTTCACCGGGCCGGGAACAGCGGGTCTCTTGCGGGCTGTGTGCGGACCGCGGGGAGCGGCCGCCCGCGGTGCCGCCCGCTGCCCGGGACCGCCGCGGCGCACAGTCCGGCTCCGCCCTCAGGCGGCCTCCGATCACCATGCCGTGTCTGCCGTCTGCCGTTACAGTGGTGCCCGGCCGCGACTGGCGAGGGTGGACAACCACCGGGAAGCGGCCGTTCCTTCACGTGAGCGTCGACCGCCTGGGCGCCTCCGTCAGTGATCTTCAGCTGAGGAGGCCATGACGTGGAACTGCGTTACGGAATCAACCCGCAGCAGCAGCCCGCCGATGCGACACCGGTGCGGCCCGGCCGGTGGCCGGTTCGGGTGGTGCGGGGAAGCCCGTCGTACATCAACATGTTGGACGCGCTGAACGGCTGGCAGCTGGTGTACGAGGCGAGCCGGGTCCTGAATCGGCCGGCGGCCGCTTCCTTCAAGCATGTCTCACCCGCCGGTGCCGCCGTGGCCGGGGCCGTCGATGACGTGACAGCGGAGCTCCACGGCGTTCAGCAGCACGATGTAGGCCCCCTGACCAGCGCGTATCTGCGCGCACGCGATGCCGATCCGAAGTCCTCCTACGGAGACTTCGCCGCCGTCTCGCACCCGGTCGACGCGGAACTTGCCGCATCGCTGGCCCGCGTGGTCTGCGACGGCGTCATCGCGCCGGGCTATGCGCCGGGCACCGTGGGAACGCTCGCCAAGAAGAAGAACGGCCGCTTCCTCGTCATGGAAGCGGACCCGGCCTTTGTGCCGCCGGAGCGTGAGACGCGCGAGGTCTTCGGCCTGCGCCTGGCCCAGCAACGGGACGAAGTGCCGCTCGCCGCCACGCTGTTGGAGAACGTCGTGTGCGGTGCGCTGCCCACGACGGCCGCGGAGGATCTTCTGCTCGGCCTGGTGGTGCTGCGTCACACCCAGTCCAACTCGGTGTGCTACCTGCGGGACGGGATGACGCTGGGCATCGGCGCGGGACAGCAGTCCCGCGTCGACTGCACGCGGCTTGCCGGCGCGAAGGCCGACACCTGGTGGTTGCGCCGCCATCCGGCGGTTCGCGCCCTCGCCTTCCGGCCGGACATCCGGCGCCAGGACCGGATCAACTGGCAGATCCGCTCCGTCGAGGGTGACCTCACGCCGGACGAGAGCACCCGCCTCTCCCGTGCGCTGTCACAACCGAGGGAAGCGCTGACCGGCAGCTCGCGCGCCGAGTGGACGGCCCGTCTGAAGGGCGTCGCGTTCGTCTCCGACGGGGCTTTGCCGTTCCGCGACAACGTCGACCACGCACAGCGGCACGGTGTCCGCTACATCGCCGAGCCGGGCGGATCGATCCGCTCCGCCGAGGTCGAGGACGCATGCCGCGAGCATCGGATCACCCTCGTACGCACCGGCCTCAGGCTGTTCCACCACTGAGGAACCAGGCCCTGCGACGGCGCTCGCGGGGCGCCGCGTCAGAAAAGCGCCGCCTCCCTCCCGACCGACACCAGAAAGCGCGGCCGCATGCTCTCCCTCCACGACCTGCTGTCCGCAAACTCCTATCCGGGCCGCGGGGTTCTGTGCGCCCGCACCCACTCCGGAGCGGTTCTGGGTGGTTACTTCCTCACCGGCCGCAGCCCTGCCTCGCGCGACCGCGCCCTGCGACTGATCGACGGTGAGCTCGTGGTCGGCCCCCTCACCATGGGGAGACACGATCCGCTGCGCCACTACGCCGCCGCCACGGCCACCGGCGGCTGGCTGGTTCTGGGCAATGGTGAGCAGGTGTCCCAGGCCGCGGAACGACTCCGTGCGGGAGCCGCGCCCACCGAAGCGCTCAGCGGCTTCGCGTACGAACCGGACCCGCCGATCCGGACGTCCCGGATCACCGCGCTGATCAGCCGCGACGGCGGACGCACCACCGTTTTCGGAGCCGCCCGGCCCAGTCGCGCCGCACGTCCGACCAGCAACGTGATGACCCTCGCCGTACAGGATCTGGAACCCGGCGAGGCGGTCCTGCTGACCACCTACGACTCCGATGGCGAACGGGTCTCGGTCGCCGCTCCCTTCACCGAGGCCGCTGTCGGCGCCAGGAACGGTGAGGAACTGCTGGACGAGATCTGGTCCGGGCTCGACGAACGGTTCCGGATCGCCGCCGCCGTCGTCGATCCTGCCCGGGGACCGGGCTCTGCGATCCAGCGTTCCGTTTGAGCTGCGACGCTTGTAGCGCACCATCACGGTTCGAGAGCCCCGCCGGTCATCGCGCACACGGCCTCCGGCGTTGGCGTAGAACGACGAAGGGGCTCCGCCGGTGAACCGGCCGAGCCCCTTCCCCAAACCCGCTGACCTGCGCCCGCCGACCTGCGATGGTGCACCGATCGCCGGTCGGTCGGGTCGGGCCGACTGGGTGTCAGGCCTTCTTGGTCTCCCAGAAGATCTTGTCGATCTGGGCGATGTAGTCGAGCGCCTTCTGGCCCGTCGCCGGGTCGGTGGACGCCTTGGCGGCCGAGAGGGCCTTCAGGGTGTCGTTGACCAGCTGGTGCAGCTCCGGGTACTTCTCGAAGTGCGGGGGCTTGAAGTAGTCGCTCCAGAGCACCGAGACGTGGTGCTTCGCGAGCTCGGCGCGCTGCTCCTTGATGACGATGGCGCGCGCCTGGAAGTGCGGGTCGTCGTTGGCGGCCATCTTGTCCTGCACGGCCTTCACCGACTCCGCCTCGATGCGGGCCTGGGCCGGGTCGTACACACCGCAGGGCAGGTCGCAGTGCGCGCTGACCTTCACCTTGGGGGCAAACAGGCGGGAAAGCATGGAGCGTTCCTTCCTCGTGATCGTCTTCTCAGGTGGGACATTACTCCCTGGAGAAGCTGATTTCGCGAGTGCCCCCATGGGCTTAGGACAAAAGTCCAGGGTCGGACTCAGACTGGTGGAGGATAGGACCGGGGAGGTGCCGGGGATGCCGGAGCTGTCGCAGGAGACCGAGCGCGGGAGGGCCGCACTGCCCTTCGGGACGGCCGAGGTGACCGGGCCGTCCATGGTGCCGACGCTGCTGCACGGGGATCTGCTCGTGGTGCAGTACGGGGCGCGGATCAGGCCCGGCGACATCGTCGTGCTGAGGCATCCGTTCCAGCAGGACCTGCTGGTCGTGAAGCGGGCCGCGGAGCGGCGGGACGGCGGGTGGTGGGTGCTCGGGGACAACGCGTTCGCCGGTGGGGACAGTACCGATTACGGCGCCGTGCCGGAGGATCTGGTGCTGGGCAGGGTGCGTTTCCGGTACCGGCCGCCGAAGTCCGGTCAGCGGTCGCCGCTCGCGCTCGTCCGCTGGGCGCTCTCGGCCGCCAGGCCCGTGTTTCCCGACCGGTCGGCCTCCAGGCGCTTCCGGGCCCGGTAGGCGGCGACGTTGGCGCGGGTCGCGCAACGGTCCGAGCAGTAGCGCCGGGAGCGGTTCGTCGAGGTGTCCAGGTAGGCGTTGCGGCACGGCGCCGCCTCGCACAGGCCCAGGCGGTCGACGCCGTACTCGGTGAGATGGAAGGCCAGGCCCATGGCCGCGATCGCCGCGTAGCCGGCCGTCGCGTTCGACGGGTGGTCCGCGAGGTGCATGTGCCACAGCGGACGGCCGTCGTCGTCACGGAAGTTGTGCCCGGAGATCTGCGGGCTGACCGGGAACTCCAGCAGGAGCGAGTTCAGCAGGTTCACGGAGAGGGTCTCGTCGCCGCCGTCGGCCGCCTCGAAGACCGCCCGCAGCCGCCCCCGGACCGAACGGAAGCGGGTGACGTCGGCGTCGGCGGCGCGGCGGGCCGCCTCCTGGTTGGTGCCGAACAGGTCCCGCACGGCCTCGACCGAGGTCAGGGCGTCCTTGCCCCGCGCCGGTTCCTCGGTGTTGACGAGGCGTACGGCGTAGTCCGAGTAATAGGCCAGTTCCACTTGTAGTCCTTACGGAGGCGCTCTATGGTCGTGGATGCGGTCGGGTAACAGCTGATCGTGCTTCCAGGGTATTACGACAGTGAGTGGACAGGGGGTCCTCATGACGACCGGTGTCGGAACCGACTGGCAGGCCTGGCAGGAGAGCTGGGACCGGCAGCAGGAGTGGTACATGCCCGACCGGGAGGACCGCTTCCGGATCATGCTCGACATGGTCGAGGCCCTCACCGGCCCCGCACCCCGCGTGCTCGACCTCGCCTGCGGCACCGGCAGCATCACGGCCCGGCTGCTCGCCCGCCTCCCGGACGCCACCAGCACCGGGGTCGACCTCGACCCGGCGCTCCTCGCCATCGCCGAGGGCACCTTCGCGGACGACGAGCGGGTCACCTTCGTGACGGCCGACCTCAAGGACCCGGAGTGGACGACGAGGCTGCCGTACGACTCGTACGACGCCGTGCTGACCGCCACGGCCCTCCACTGGCTGCACAGCGAACCCCTCGCGGCCCTCTACGGTCAGGTCGCGGGACTCGTCCGCGACGGCGGTGTCTTCATGAACGCGGACCACATGATCGACGAGTCGACGCCCAGGATCAACGCGGCGGAGCGCGCGCAGCGGCACGCGCAGATGGATCGGGCCAAGGGGAACGGCGTCCTGGACTGGGCCGAGTGGTGGCAGCTCGCCGCCCAGGACCCCGTCCTCGCCGGACCGACGGCCCGCCGCTACGAGATCTACGGCGAGCACGCGGACGGCGACATGCCCTCCCCGGCCTGGCACGCGCGCGTACTGCGCGAGCAGGGGTTCGGGGAGGCCCGGGCGGTGTGGTGCTCGCCTTCCGACACGGTGCTGCTGGCGCTGAAGTAGGCCCAGATTCGCGGCCGTTGTGTCGCGCTGGTGTCGTTGCATCTTTGCGCAAGCGGGCAAGTGTCTGGGATGATCTTCTGTGGCCGGGTGGCTGGTGTGCCGCCCGAGAACGGAAGAGGACGAGTCTGTGTTGCAGCTCAAGAAGGCCGCTGGGGCAGTCGTGATGTGTGCGGTCGTGTCGGTCGCGGGATGGACCGCGGCGCCGGCGGCCTTCGCCGAAGGGAACGGCGGGTGCTACTCGTACTCGGACGTGGACACTTATCCCAACGACAGCACCCTGATCACCTGGAAGTCCTGCATCAGCAAGAAGGCCACGCGAGTGGGGCACCCCTACGCGATCGTCTCCATGGGGAAGAAGCACCCGAAGTGCAAGATCCTCATCACCGCCGTCACCACCGGCGAGAAGATCGTCTCCAAGAAGGTCTACACCTGCCCGACGGGGAAGGTGGTCAACAAGCGCTACAACGGCAAGGACTTCCACGGCAAGGGACAGTTCGAGACCTTCGTGCACATGTACAACGTGACCACGGAGGGCAACCTGTCACCGCGCAGCCCCTGGCTCAACCTGCACTGACGTGAAACGGCTGATGCCGCCCACCCCGGCCGGGGTGGGCGGCATCAGCCGTTCGGGATCGTTCAGAGCACCTTGGACAGGAACCCCTGGGTGCGCTCGTGCTGAGGGTTCGTCAGGACGTCGCGCGGGTGGCCGGATTCGACCACCACGCCGCCGTCCATGAAGACGAGGCTGTCGCCGACCTCGCGGGCGAAGCCCATCTCGTGGGTGACGACGATCATCGTCATGCCGGACTCGGCGAGGTCGCGCATGACGTCGAGGACGTCGCCGACCAGCTCCGGGTCGAGGGCCGAGGTCGGCTCGTCGAAGAGCATCAGCTTCGGGTCCATCGCCAACGCCCGTGCGATGGCCACCCGTTGCTGCTGGCCGCCGGAGAGCTGCGAGGGGTAGTTCTGCGCCTTGTCGGACAGCCCCACCCGCTCCAGGAGCTGCATCGCGCGCTCCCTGGCCTGGCCCTTGTTGACGCCCCGGACCTGCACCGGCGCCTCGGTGATGTTCTCCACGGCCGTCATGTGCGGGAACAGGTTGAAGCGCTGGAAGACCATGCCGATGTCCCGGCGCTTCACCGCGACCTCGCGATCGCGCAACTCGTAGAGCTTGTCGCCCTGTTGGCGGTAGCCGACCAGCTCGCCGTCGACGTACAGCCGGCCCGCGTTGACCTTCTCCAGGTGGTTGATGCACCGCAGGAAGGTCGACTTGCCGGAGCCGGAGGGGCCGATGAGGCAGAACACCTCGCCGGACTTCACCTCCAGGTCGATGCCCTTGAGGACCTCGACCGGGCCGAACGACTTGTGGACACCCTCGGACTTGACCATCGGGACCGAGGGGTCCGTCGTAGCGGCGTCGTCGGTCTTGCTGAGCTTCGGGCTCATGCCGCGCCTCCCGTCGGACGGCCGATGGACAGCATGTTCGCCTTGATCTTCTGATATGGCGTGTTCGGCAGCGCGCGGCTGGAGCCGCGGGCGTAGTAGCGCTCGACGTAGTACTGCCCGACGCTCAGGACCGACGTCATGATCAGGTACCAGGCGGCGGCGAGGAAGTACATCTCCACCGGGGCGCCGGAGTTCTGGCCGATGTCCTGGGCGTAGCGGAAGAGCTCCGGATACTGGACGGCCGCCACGAGCGAGGTCGTCTTCAGCATGTTGATCACTTCGTTGCCCGTCGGCGGCACGATCACGCGCATCGCCTGCGGGATCACGATCCGGCGCAGCGTCTTGGCATGGCTCATGCCCAGCGCGTGCGAGGCCTCGGTCTGGCCCTCGTCGACGGCGAGCAGACCGGCGCGGCAGATCTCCGCCATGTACGCGGCCTCGTTGAGGCCGAGGCCGAGCAGCGCCGTCAGCAGCGGCGTCATGAAGGCCGACCAGTAGTTCTTGTAGATCGGACCGAGGTTGATGTAGTGGAAGACCAGGCCCAGGTTGAACCAGAGGAACAACTGGACCAGGACCGGGGTGCCGCGGAAGAACCAGATGTAGAACCAGGCGATCGACGAGGTCACCGGGTTCTTCGACAGCCGCATCACCGCGAGGCCGATGCCGCCGACGATGCCGATGACCATCGACAGGACCGTCAGGAGGAGGGTCTTGTAGACACCGGTCATGATCCGGTGGTCGAAGAAGTAGTCCGGCACGGCATGCCAGTTGATCTGGCCATTGCCGAACGCGTAGATGATCGAGACCAGGATGCCGATCGCGATCACGGCGGAGACGTACCGGCCGTAGTGCCGGACCGGAATGGCCTTGATGGGTTTCGGGGCGGCCGGGGGCGCGTCCTGCGGCCCCGGCGCCCCGTCGATGTCAGTAGTCACGGATGTTGCCTCTCAGCGACGGCGGACCCGCGGTCACTTGCCGCCGTTGACCACGGACGACTTGACGGCACCGTCCTCGGCGCCCCACTTCGTCAGGATCTTCTGGTACTCACCGCTCTTGATCACGGCGTCCATCGCGGCCTTCAGCGCGTCCCGCAGCTGAGTGTCGCTCTTGGCGACCGCGATACCGTACGGCGCCGCCTCGACCTGGTCGCCGACGAGCTGGAAGTCCTTGCCGCCGCCGGAGGTCTTCACCGCGTAGGCCGCGACCGGGAAGTCGGAGGAGGCCGCGTCCGCGCCACCGGAGCGCAGGCGGGTCTGGGACTGCTGGTCGTCGTCGAAGGCCTCGATGGTGATCTTCTTGCCGCCCGTGCACTTCTTCGTCTCGGACTTGGCGAGGTCCTCGGAGACGGTGCCGCGCTCGACGGCGAGCTTCTTGCCGCACAGGTCGGACCACGAGGCGATGTTCTCGGTCTGGCCCTTACGGGTGTAGATCGAGACACCGGCGGTCAGGTAGTCGACGAAGTCGACGCCCTCGCCGACCTTCTTGCCCGTGTCGGGGTCGACACCGTCCTGGCGGTTCTTGTTGTCCGTCATCGCCGACATCGCGATGTCGTAGCGGTTGGACCGCAGACCCGTGAGGAGCGCGTCGAAGGTGCCGTTCTGGAACTCGAACTTCACCCCGAGCTGCTTGCCCATCGCGGCGCCGAGGTCCGGGTCGAGACCGACGACCTTGCCGGCGTTGTCCTTGAACTCGACCGGCGCGTACGCGATGTCCGAGCCGACCGTGATGACGCCCTTGTCGCGGATCGCGGAGGGCAGCTTGCTCGCCAGCGGCGCCGAGCTGGTGGACGAGCTGGAGTCGTCCTTCTTGGTCTGGTCACCACAGCCGGCGAGCAGCAGGGTGGAGGCGACCGCGATCGCACCGACCGCTGCCAGCCGGGTGTGCGGGGCGGTCGTACGACGGGTGAATCTTGCGGTCATGGTGGGTTCCTCCGGCGGATGGATGGCGGTGCCGACGGGTCGACGAGAACACACACCTTCGGGTGTCGCGACCTCGTGTGATTAGGGCATCTTGCCATTCGGACTGGACCATTCAGGGGACCAGCCATGTCAAAATCGGATAACGGGTGAACCCCGAATCGCATCAGGTCGGTACATCGAGACGCCCTGATCACGGACCATCTGCTGGAATCACTCGTTCCGGCCGGAAGATCTTCGGCATGTCTCACGATGTGATCGATCATCGTTCCGCCCTCGGCCGCCGAGATGTGACCTTGCGCCTATTGGACTCGTCCTCGGTGCCGTCCGTCCGGTAAGAAGGTTCTTTACACCCCTCATCCGGGGCTCAGGGCGCGTGTGCGGCGCGCCCGTCGCGCAGGTGCTCGTACGCATCAAATCTCTGGGCCCTGCGCGGTGCCCGCCCACCCCTCACCAGGGAGTGGCCACCCTCAAATCAATGAAGACCTAAGGGGTAAGACAAAGTGGCAGCGGAGATCGTCAATCCTCGCAGCGACAGCAGTACGGATCAGGACGGCGGGGCCGAGCCCCTCCATTCCTTCGATCCGGCGTTCGCGCTGCACCGCGGCGGCAAGATGGCCGTGCAGGCCACCGTGCCGATCCGCGACAAGGACGACCTGTCCCTCGCGTACACACCCGGCGTCGCGCGCGTGTGCACCGCGATCGCCGAGCAGCCGGAACTCGTCCACGACTACACATGGAAGTCGTCCGTGGTCGCCGTCGTGACGGACGGTACGGCGGTGCTCGGACTCGGCGACATCGGTCCCGAGGCATCCCTCCCGGTCATGGAGGGCAAGGCGATCCTGTTCAAGCAGTTCGGCGGCGTGGACGCGGTGCCGATCGCGCTGGCGTGCACCGGCGTCGACGAGATCATCGAGACCGTCGTGCGGCTCGCGCCCTCCTTCGGAGGCATCAACCTGGAGGACATCTCGGCGCCGCGCTGCTTCGAGATCGAGCGCAGGCTCCAGGAGCGGCTGGACATCCCGGTCTTCCACGACGACCAGCACGGTACGGCGATCGTGACGCTGGCGGCGCTGCGGAACGCCGCGCGGCTGACCGGGCGGGAGCTGGGTGACCTGCGGGCCGTCATCTCCGGTGCGGGCGCCGCCGGCGTGGCCATCGCCAAGTTCCTGCTGGAGGCGGGGCTCGGTGACGTCGCCGTCGCCGACCGCAAGGGTGTCGTCTCGTGCGACCGGGACGACCTCACTCCGGTCAAGCGTGAACTCGCGGAGATCACCAACAAGGCGGGAATCTCCGGGTCGTTGGAGGCGGCGCTGGAAGGTGCCGACGTCTTCATCGGGGTTTCCGGGGGTACGGTGCCGGAGCCGGCCGTGGCTTCCATGGCCGAGGGTGCGTTCGTCTTCGCGATGGCCAACCCGAATCCCGAGGTGCACCCGGATGTGGCGCACAAGTACGCGGCGGTCGTCGCCACCGGGCGGTCGGACTTCCCGAACCAGATCAACAACGTGCTGGCGTTTCCGGGGATCTTCGCGGGGGCGCTCCAGGTGCGGGCGTCCCGGATCACGGAGGGGATGAAGATCGCGGCGGCGGAGGCGCTGGCGGGTGTCGTCGGGGACGATCTCGCCGCGGACTATGTCATTCCGTCGCCCTTCGACGAGCGGGTCGCGCCTGCGGTCACCGCGGCTGTGGCTGCGGCGGCGCGGGCGGAGGGGGTTGCCCGGCGGTAGCTCGAACGGCCCCGTCCGTCTTGGGCGGGGCCCTTCTTTACCCACCCGCCCGCCCGTTCGGGGGATGTGGAGGGTGGACGTTGCCTGTGGGTGGCTGGTGTCGCTTGGCGGCCTCGGGGCGTGGGGGCTTTTTTGTTTCCCGCCCGCCCGTTTCTGGCCGGTTGAAGGGTGATCCTTTGCCGTGGAGGGCAGGGGTCGCTCGGCGGCTGCGGGCGGTGGACGGTGGGGTCTGGGGGCGCAGCCCCCAGGAAACGGTCACGCAGACACCCCGCACCCCTCGCGCAAGAGGGCATGTGTCACAACCCGAGGTAGTTCCCTGGTCAACCGGCGGAGCCTATCGTCGGGGGCATGTTCGCCGTCTACGCCGCCCGAATCGACCGCGACCAGCCGCTCTCCGGCCTTGAGTTGGGGGAGCGTCCCGCCCCCGAGGCCCGGCCGGGCTGGAGTGTCGTCGACGTCAGGGCCGCCTCCCTCAATCACCATGACCTCTGGTCCCTGCGCGGCGTCGGCCTCGCGGAGGACAAGCTGCCGATGATCCTCGGCTGTGACGCCGCAGGTGTCGACGAGGACGGCAACGAGGTCGTCCTGCACTCCGTCATCGGGCAGACCGGTCACGGCGTCGGTCCCAAGGAACCCCGTTCCATCCTCACCGAGCACTACCAGGGCACCTTCGCCGAGCGGGTCGCCGTACCGACGTGGAACGTGCTGCCGAAGCCGAAGGAACTCTCCTTCGCCGAAGCCGCCTGTCTGCCCACCGCCTGGCTGACGGCGTACCGCATGCTCTTCACCAACTCCGGTGTACGGCCCGGTGATTCGGTGCTCGTACAGGGTGCCGGCGGGGGCGTCGCCACTGCCGCCATCGTCCTTGCCAAGGCGGCCGGGCTGCGCGTCTTCGCGACCAGCCGGGACGAGGCCAAGCGGAAGCGGGCGCTGGAACTCGGTGCCCTGGAGGCGGTGGAGCCGGGTGGGCGGCTGCCGCAGCGCGTCGACGCCGTCATCGAGACCGTCGGCGCCGCCACCTGGTCCCACTCGGTCAAGTCGCTGAAGCCCGGCGGCACGATCGTCATCTCCGGTGCCACCAGCGGCGACCGCCCTTCGCACGCCGAACTCACCCGCATCTTCTTCCTCGAACTCAAGGTCGTCGGCTCGACCATGGGCACCAAGGACGAGCTGGAGGATCTGCTCGCCTTCTGCGCGACCACCGGTGTACGGCCGGTCATCGACGAGGTGCTGCCCATGGACCGCGCCCGCGAGGGCTTCGAACGCCTCGACTCCGGCGGCCAGTTCGGCAAGATCGTCCTCACGAACGGTTAGCGACCCCGGTTTCAACCCCTTCCCTGTGTGTGGCTCTGTGCGTGGCTCAGCGCGTGGCTCTGTGCGGCCGGTCCGGTTCTCCGGGCCGGCCGTCTGCGTGTGTCGCCCTTGCCCGTCAACTTTGGTTGACATCTGGGGCGCGTCAACTTAGGTTGACATCATGACCGAAGCAACGGATCTCGCCGAGCGCGCGGGTGACCGTGATCCACGGGTCGGCCTGCGTGCCGTCTCCGCGCTGCGCAGGCTGGTGGAGCAGTTGGAGGCGGTGCAGGTGCGCAGTGCGCGCAACCAGGGCTGGTCGTGGCAGGAGATCGCCGCGGAACTCGGTGTCAGCAGGCAGGCCGTGCACAAGAAGTACGGGAGGCAGTGATGTTCGAACGGTTCACGAAGGACGCCCGCGCCGTGGTGCAGGGCGCGGTGGAGCACCGCGAGCGGTCGGGGCCCGGTTCCGTCGACCCCGAGCACCTGCTGCTGGCCCTCCTCGACCGCCGGGGCAGCCGCGCCTCCTTCGCCCTGACCGCCCTCGGTCTCGCCCCCGAGGAACGCAAGGAGTCCGTACGGCAGGCTCTCGGCGACGCCCGTCGGCGTGCGGGGCTCTCCCAGGCCGAGGCCGACGCGCTGGCCGGGCTCGGTATCGACGTCTCGGAGATCGTCGCCCGGGTCGAGGAGGTGCACGGCGTCGGGGCGATGTCCGGTGAGGGGAAGTCCAGGGAGTCGTGGTCGGGGCGCCGGACCTTCAGCCGAGGCGCCAAGAACGTCCTGGAGAAGTCCCTGCGCATCGCCGTCGCCCACCGCGACCGGCACATCGGCGACGAGCACCTCCTCCTCGCCCTGACCATCCTCCCCGGCGTACCGGGTGAGGTGCTCGCCGATCACGGGGTGACGCACGAGGCGGCCACGCGCGTGCTCTACGGCGGGGGAGAGGCGAGGGCGGCGGGCTGAGAGGCCTGGGACTTGGTGATCCGCGCGCCGGGGTGGTGCGCCTGGGATTGATCCCCTGGGCGCACCACCTGCGGTTCGCGGCTCCGGCTCAGCCCTTGCGGCCGCCGCGCAGCACCGCCCCGATGTGCGCCGCCGCCGCGGACAAGTGGCGCCGGGTGTCGCGGAGTTGGTCCTCGGTGACGCCATGGTCGCGGGCCGCGTCACGGATGTCGTCCCGGAAACGGTCGAGGAGCCGGTCCAGATCGCGGGCCGGTTCACCGGTGGAGTCCTCGTGGGCCCAGGTCGGTTCGTACTCGGCGGGGAAGTCCTCCGGGGTCTGGCCGTACTCGGGTGTCGATCCCCCGGGTGTCGTGGTCGGGGCCGACTTGCCGGTACTCGGCCGCCCCCCGAACCCGAAGTCCTTGCCGAACTCCTTCCCGAAGTCGCCGAACTCCTTGGCCAGTTCGGTCAGGCTCTCCCGTACGCCCGTGGGCCAGTCGCCGCGCGCGAAGTGGTCCTGGGCGTGCTCCTGGACCTGGCGGCCGATGCGCTGCATCTCCTCCTGGGCCTGCGCCCACGCCCGCGTCTGCGCCTCCTTGGCCTGGCGCCGGGCCTGCTGAGCCTCCTCGCGGGCTCGTCGGCTCTCGTCTTTCGCGCGGCGGGCCTGTTCCTTCCACTCCTGCTTGGCGCGGCGCATCTCCTCCTTGGCGGCGCGCCACGACTCCTTGTCACCGAAGTCCGTGAAGTCCCCGGCGGGGCCTTCGTGTTCACTCCGATGACCGCGCCCGGTCCCGTTTCCCTGCCGGGCCTCCGTGGCCGCCGCGCGCATCTCGCGGCGCAGGTCGCCCGCGGCGCCCCGGACGTCGGCCCGGATCTCGGCGGCCAGTTCGGCGACCGACTCGCGGATCTCCAGCTCCAGGTCGGCCAACTCGCCGCTGCGGTCGGCCAGTTCGGCGCGGCCGGCGTCCGTGATGGCGTACACCTTGCGGCCGCCCTCGGTGGTGTGGGTGACCAGGCCCTCGGCCTCCAGCTTGGACAGGCGCGGGTAGACCGTGCCCGCCGAGGGCGCGTACAGCCCCTGGAAGCGCTCCTCCAGGAGGCGGATGACCTCGTAGCCGTGTCGGGGGGCCTCGTCCAGCAGCTTCAGCAGGTAGAGGCGGAGGCGGCCGTGGGCGAAGACGGGAGGCATGTCAGAGCACCTTCTTGTCGGTCGTGCCGTCGGCTGCGGTGGTGCCGGAAGCACCGCCCGGGCCGGAAACGGAATTGTCCCCCGAGTTGCCCTGAGCCCCGTCCACAGGGGCGCCGGAAGCGTCGTCCGTCACGCCGGGCGCGGGCGCGTCCGCAGAGTCGTCCGAAGCGTCCGGCCCCGTTTCCCGCGGCCTCGCATCCTCGGCCGTGTCACCCGGCCCACTGTCCTCGGGCCCCGTCGCCACAACAGGCTTCGCCGCTGCATCGGGCCCCTTCGTCATGTCAGCCCGAGGTGTCTTGTCAGCCCGCGTCGCGGAGACGGTCGCCTCCGCGTCCCCGCCCCGCGGCCCGTCGTCCTCGCCCTCGTCCTCCGCCGCCGGGCGGCGCAGCAGCGCGATCGAACCGGAGACGGTCGTGGCGCGCAGCTTCCCCGTGCCCGCGCCCAGGCGGCCGGTGATCTTGTGGGCGCCCCACTGGCCGTGCACCCGGAGTCCGTCGAAGGCGTTGGAGATCGAGCCGCTCGCCGTGTTGGCCTCGACGTCCGCGTCCGCGGGATGCGGGAGGCGGATGGCGATCTCGCCCGAGACGTTGGTGAGGCGGACGTCGGTCGGGCCGTCCGGGTCGAGGTCCACGATCATGGAGCCGCTCACGGACTCGGCGCGCACGGAGGGGCCCGAGCCCTCGACGACGGTGAGGTCGCCGGAGACCGAGTTGAAACGGAGGTCGCCGGTGACGGCCTGGGCCTCCAGGTTCCCGGAGACGGTCTCGGCGCGGACGGATCCGGAGAGGCTGACGAGGGTCGTGTCGCCGGTGACCCCGCGTACCACCGAAGGCCCGCTGATCCCGGAGACGACGGCAGCGGCGCCGACCACCCCGACCTCGACCCGGGTGCTCGCGGGGACGGCCAGGGAGACCACCGCGCTGCGCCGCCAGCCCTTCCGGTCGAGCCACTTGAGGAAGCCCTTCCAGGGGAGGTCCTCGTACGCCACCGTCAGCGTGCCGTTCTGCTGGGTCACCACCAGAGGTGGCCCGTCGATCTCGGAGATTTCCATGCGGGCGGAACCCTCGTCCGTCCCCACGACGTTCACCGTTCCGTTGACGATGCGCACGTGGAGATCGCTCACGGGCTCGTCGAACGTGAGCTTCTTGGGCTCTGCGACGGACCACTCGGACATGATGCAGACCTCCTCGGCCTAACCGGACGGAACATGACGCGCCATATCGCGTCTTCCGAGAAACACGATATATCGCGGATGCGGAAAGTCAAGACACTCGTTCCGGTGACCACCGGAGGTCGGACGTCGAGCACCGGGCGTCGAACAACCGGCGGAAAAGGGTGCATTGCCCTAGCGTGTGACCATGTCGACGGAGAAGCCGCAGGCCAGACACCGGACCGGTGCCACCCCGGGCGCCCTGCTGCTCTGCCGGGCGGACCCCGAGTCCGTCGCCCAGGCGGCCCATCCGCTCCGCGAACGCATGCTGCTGACCCGCGCGGGCGACGACTGGAGCGTGCTCGTCCCCGAGGGCAAGCCCTGGCTGCACGGCGGGAAACCGGTCGACCGCGTCCTCACCGGCTGGGCCACCGCACTCGCCGTCGGCGCCCCCTGGCCCGTACTCGCCCTGTGGTGGGACGCCGACCGCGCGGGCTACACCCTGGCCTCGGGATTCCGCCGCCCCGTCGGCTACGTCTGGCTCACCGACGGCACCCCGGCCGGCGAGGACGAGGCGATGCGCACCTTCGCCGCCCGCCTCGGCCTGGACCCCGTACTGGACCTACAGTCCCTGGACCAGCTCACGAGACCGGACCCCGAAGCCGACGCCCGCGCCCGCCTCCGTGGCCTCCTGGCGGTCCTCACGCGCGCGGGAGTGGCCCTGCCCACCGGCCTCACCCCGGGCGAACCCGCCGACCGGCTCCGGGAGATCGCCCGCGTCCGCCCCGATGCCCGGCAGGTCGAACGGGCGGGTTGGCGGGAAGCGGTCCGCGCGGAACTCGACGCCGTCGACAGCAGCCGTCTCGGCCCCTGGATGCCCTGGTCCGGCACCCCCAGGGCACGCGCCCTGGCCCTGACCCAGGCGGCAGCGGGCCTCCCGCTCGCTACCTGGGGCCTACGACGCCGTAGCGGAGGCTGGTCCGTCGCGGGGGCGCTGCTCCTGGCCCACGGCACGCTGGGCCTCGCCTACGACCTCGCCCGCCCGCGCGACTGACGGACAGGGGCGGCACGGCCGTAGGAACTACTCGTCGTCGTCCTCGTCGTCCAGTCGGGCCAGCCAGGTCGCCAGGCGTTCCACCGGGACCTCGAAGTCCGGGTTCAGATCGACGAACGTCCGCAGCTGCTCGGCGAGCCACTCGAAGGTGACTTCTTCCTCGCCGCGCCGCTTCTCCAGTTCTTCGATGCCACGGTCCGTGAAGTACATGGGTCAAGGATAAGTGCGCGCAAACGGCCGGGCCGCACCCCCGGAGTGGGGGTGCGGCCCGGCCGCGTACGACAGTGCGGGGCGCTTACGCCTCGAACACCTCACGCACCAACTGCTCCTGCTCCGCCTGATGCCGCTTGGCCGAACCCACCGCCGGCGACGAGCCGTGCGGGCGGGAGATCCGCCGCAGGCGCTCGCCGTGGGGCACGTCCGCGCCGACCGCCAGGTCCAGGTGGTCGATCAGGTTCAGGGCGATGAACGGCCAGGCGCCCTGGTTGGCCGGCTCCTCCTGGGCCCAGAGGTACTTCTCGGCGTTCGGGTACTTGGCGATCTCGGCCTGGATCTCGGCACCGGGCAGCGGGTACAGCCGCTCAAGGCGGATGATCGCCGTGTCCGTGGTGCCGCGCTTGGTGCGCTCGGCCTCCAGGTCGTAGTACAGCTTGCCCGTCACGAAGACGACCTTGCGGACGGCCGCCGGGTCCGTCACCGACACGTCGCCGATGACCGGGCGGAACTGGCCCGTCGTGAATTCCTCCGTCTTCGACGCGGCGGCCTTGAGGCGCAGCATCGACTTCGGGGTGAAGACCACCAGCGGCTTGTGGTGCGGGTTGTGCACCTGCCACCGCAGGAGGTGGAAGTAGTTCGACGGGAGGGTCGGCATCGCGACCGTCATGTTGTTCTGCGCGCAGAGCTGGAGGAAGCGCTCCACGCGAGCAGAGGAGTGGTCCGGCCCCTGGCCCTCGTGGCCGTGGGGGAGGAGGAGCGTGACGCCGGACGTCTGGCCCCACTTCTGCTCCGCCGCCGAGATGTACTCGTCGACCACCGACTGCGCGCCGTTGACGAAGTCGCCGAACTGCGCCTCCCACATCACGAGCGCGTCGGGGCGGGCCAGCGAGTAGCCGTACTCGAAGCCCATGACCGCGTACTCGGAGAGGAGGGAGTCGTAGACGTTGTAGCGCGCCTGCTCCTCGGAGAGGTACTGGAGCGGGGTGTAGTCCTCGCCCGTCTGACGGTCGATGAGGACCGCGTGGCGCTGGCCGAACGTGCCTCGGCGGGAGTCCTGGCCGGAGAGGCGCACCGGGGTGCCCTCAAGCAGCAGGGAGCCGATCGCCAGCGTCTCGCCCATGCCCCAGTCGATCGTCCCGTCCTCGACCATCGTCGCCCGGCGCTGCAACTGGGGCAGCAGACGCGGGTGGACGTGGAAGGTGTCCGGGATGTTGACCTGGGACTCGGCGATCCGCTTCACGACCTCCGAGGAGATCGCCGTGGACACCGCGACCGGGAACTCCGCCTGCGGGTCCGACATCGGGGCGGCACCCGGCTGGGCGGTCGCCTCGCGGACCTCCGTGAAGACCTTCTCCAGCTGGCCCTGGTAGTCCTGGAGCGCCTGCTCCGCTTCCTCAAGGGTGATGTCGCCCCGGCCGATCAGCGACTCGGTGTACAGCTTGCGCACCGAGCGCTTCTTGTCGATCAGGTCGTACATCAGGGGCTGGGTGAAGGCCGGGTTGTCCGACTCGTTGTGACCGCGGCGGCGGTAGCAGATGAGGTCGATCACCACGTCCTTGTTGAACGCCTGACGGAACTCGAAGGCCAGCCGCGCGACGCGGACCACGGCCTCCGGGTCGTCGCCGTTCACGTGGAAGATCGGGGCCTCGATCATGCGAGCCACGTCCGTGGCGTACATCGAGGAACGCGACGACTCGGGAGCCGCCGTGAAGCCGACCTGGTTGTTGATGACGATGTGGATCGTGCCGCCGGTGCGGTAGCCGCGCAGCTGGGACATGTTGAGCGTCTCGGCCACCACGCCCTGGCCCGCGAAGGCCGCGTCACCGTGCAGGGCGAGGGGCAGGACCGTGAAGTCCGTGCCGCCCTTGTTGATGATGTCCTGGCGGGCGCGGACGATGCCCTCGATGATCGGGTCGACCGTCTCCAGGTGGGACGGGTTCGCCGCGAGCGTGACCTTGATCTGCTCGCCGTCCAGGCCGGTGAAGGTGCCCTGGGCGCCCAGGTGGTACTTCACGTCGCCGGAGCCGTGCATCGACTTCGGGTCGAGGTTGCCCTCGAACTCGCGGAAGATCTGGGCGTACGACTTGCCGACGATGTTCGCGAGCACGTTCAGGCGGCCGCGGTGGGCCATGCCGATGACGACCTCGTCGAGGCGCGACTCGGCCGCGCTGTCGATGACCGCGTCCAGCAGCGGGATGACCGACTCGCCGCCCTCAAGGGAGAAGCGCTTCTGGCCGACGTACTTCGTCTGGAGGAAGGTCTCGAAGGCCTCCGCCGCGTTCAGGCGGCGCAGGATGCGCAGCTGCTCCTCGCGCTCCGGCTTGGAGTGCGAGCGCTCGATGCGGTCCTGGATCCACTTGCGCTGCTTCGGGTCCTGGATGTGCATGAACTCGATGCCGGTGGTGCGGCAGTAGGAGTCCCGCAGCACTCCCAGGATGTCGCGCAGCTTCATCAGGGACTTGCCGGCGAAGCCGCCGACCGCGAACTCCCGCTCCAGGTCCCACAGGGTGAGGCCGTGCTCGGTGATGTCCAGGTCGGGGTGCTTGCGCTGGCGGTACTCCAGCGGGTCGGTGTCGGCCATGACGTGGCCGCGGACCCGGTAGGAGTGGATCAGCTCGAAGACGCGGGCGGCCTTCGTCACGTCGTTGTCGTGCGACGCGTCGATGTCCTTGAGCCAGCGGACCGGCTCGTACGGGATGCGCAGCGCCTCGAAGATCTCGTCGTAGAAGCCGCTCTCGCCGAGCAGGAGGTTCGCGACGTTCCGCAGGAACTCGCCGGAGGCGGCGCCCTGGATGACCCGGTGGTCGTAGGTCGACGTGAGCGTCATGACCTTCGAGATGCCGAGCTTGTTGAGGGTGTCCTGGCTCGTGCCCTGGAACTCCGCCGGGTAGTCCATGGAGCCGACGCCCATGATGACCGACTGACCGGGCATCAGACGCGGCACCGAGTGGACGGTGCCGAGGCCGCCGGGGTTGGTCAACGACACGGTGACGCCCGTGAAGTCATCCATCGTCAGCTTGCCGTCGCGGGCACGGCGGACGATGTCCTCGTAGGCCTGCCAGAACTCGAAGAAGTTCAGCGTCTCGGCCTTCTTGATGCCGGCGACGACGAGCTGGCGGTCGCCGTTCGGCTTCACCAGGTCGATGGCGAGACCGAAGTTGACGTGCTCCGGCTTGACCAGCGTCGGCTTGCCGTCCTTCTCGACGAACGAGTAGTTCATCGACGGCATGGCCTTGATGGCCTGCACCATCGCGTAGCCGATGAGGTGGGTGAAGGAGATCTTCCCGCCCCGGGCACGCTTCAGGTGGTTGTTGATGACGATGCGGTTGTCGAAGAGCAGCTTGACCGGGACCGCGCGCACGGACGTCGCCGTGGGCACCTCGACCGAAGCGTTCATGTTCTTCGCGACCGCGGCGGCGGGACCGCGCAGCGTGATGAACTCCGGGCCACCGACGGCCTCGGCCGCCGGCTCGGCCTTCTTCGGCTGAGCGGCCGGGGCCGCCGCCTTCGCAGGCGCAGGAGCCGGGGCTACGGCCTTCACCGGCGCCGGAGCGGCCGCTGCGGGCGCCGGCGCGGGGACCGCCGGAGCGGCAGGCGCGGCGGGCGCAGCAGGAGCCGGGGCCGGGGCGGCGGGTGCCGCCGGGGCCGGGGTGGTTCCTACGGCCCCCGCGGCCGCAGTACCCGCCGAAGTCGAGGTCGGGGCGGCAGCCGCGCCCGGCTTGTAGTCGGCGAAGAAGTCCCACCAGGCTCGGTCTACCGAGTTCGGATCCTGGAGGTACTGCTGATAGATCTCGTCGACGAGCCACTCGTTGGGCCCGAACGCCGCCGCGGGATTCTTACCCGCGGCTTGGTCGGACTCGGTCGAGATGGTCGAGTTACTGGGGGACTGTGACGACACGGCGGCAACCGCCCTCTTCCGCTTCACAAGGTGATGGACAGCGGGAATTAAGGCTACGCCCCCATGACGGCCAAGGTCAGGTCGGGCCGGTCCATCGTCGCGTAAGTCACATCGGAAAGTGTGTTTCGAGCACTGAAATGGCGGGAAACAAGCGTGGTTCCGCTACGGAAGACGCGCGTCGATGCGGGCCGGACGCGCCGATGGCGCGGGCCTGTGCCTGATCACACGTGTCCGTCGGCGCGGACCGTCGTGGATCTTGGGGCTCCGGTTCGAACTTTACGTCAACTTGGCATGGAGGGCAGTCCCGGGAGGGTGACGATGATCCGGCAGCCACGGTCGGATTCGGCCACACCGATCCGGCCGCCGTGCAGATCCACCGCCCAGCGGGCGATCGCCAGGCCGAGGCCCGTACCGCCGTCGCTGCCCGGTCCGTGCGGCGAGCTGACCGCTCCCCGGTTGAACCGCTCGAAGATGTGCGCCCACTGCGCCTTCGGGATGCCGGGCCCCTCGTCCAGGACCTCCAGCTCCAGCGACTCCGGCCGCGAACCGCGCCGCGCCTTCACCGTCACCCGGCCGTGCGCGGGGCTGTGCTTGACCGCGTTGTCGATCAGGTTGGCGACGACCTGGTGGATGCGCTCCGGGTCGGCGAGCGCGGTCAGCTCGGGCGGGGTCACGTCGAGGTGCAGATGGACGTCCGTCCGCGTGTGACTGCCCGAGCCCGACGCGATGCCCGCGCGCGCGGAGGCGACCATGTTGGCCTCCTTGAGCACGCCCGAGAGATACGGCCACACCTCGAACCGGCGCGTCTTCAGCGGTACGACGCCGTTGTCCAGCCGGGAGAGATCGAGCAGCGTCTCGACGAGACGTCCCAACCGCTCCGTCTGCTTCAACGCCGTCCGCATGGTCTCCGGATCGGCGGCCGAGACGCCGTCGACGACGTTCTCCAGTACGGCGCGCAGGCCCGCGATGGGGGTGCGCAGCTCGTGCGAGACGTTCGCGACGAGTTCCTTGCGCTGGCGCTCCTGCGCCTCCAGCTCGTCGGCCATGACGTTGATCGTCCCGGCCAGGTCGCCCAGTTCGTCACGGCGGTTCTCGCGCACCCGGCGCGTGTAGTCGCCGCGCGAGATCGACCGGGCCACCGTGTTCATCTCGTCCAGCGGCGCGGTGAGCGAATGCGCCACGAACTGCGTTATCAGCAGTGTGGCGATCATCGAGAAGACCGTGATGAAGCGCAGCTCCGTCGCCGTGCGCATGGCGATCATCATCAGCCCGGTGGTGATGAGCACCGCGATGACGACCAGCGCGCCCAGCTTGGTCTTGATCGAGAACGGGCGTACGCCGCCCCAGGGTTCCCCGGGGCTCCTCCGTGACGTCGGCCCTTCGTTCGTCATGGCGTCGGTGTCTCCAGTGCGTAGCCGACGCCGTGCACCGTGCGGATCCGCTCGGCGCCGATCTTCCGGCGCAGCGCCTTGATGTGGCTGTCGACGGTGCGGGTGCCGGAGGCATCCGCCCAGTCCCACACCTCGGCGAGCAGCTGCTCGCGCGAGAGCACGGCACGCGGGGTGTTCGCCAGGCACACCAGCAGGTCGAACTCGGTGGGCGTGAGATGAACGTCCTCGCTGCGCACCCGTACCCGGCGCTGCGCGTGGTCGATCTCCAGCTCGCCGAGGCGCAGGATGCCCGAGCGCGGGGTGGACGCGGCCACCACGGCACGCTCCACCCGGCGCAGCAGGACGTGCACGCGCGCCGCCAGCTCCCGCATCGAGAACGGCTTGGTCATGTAGTCGTCGGCGCCGACCCCGAGCCCGACCAGCATGTCGGTCTCGTCGTCGCGCGCGGTGAGCATCAGCACCGGCACCGGGCGGGCGGCCTGCACACGGCGGCAGACCTCCAGCCCGTCGAAGCCGGGCAGCATGATGTCGAGGATCAGCAGATCGGGCTGCCAGGCCTCGGCGGTGTCGACGGCCGAAGGCCCGTCGCCCGCGGTCTGCACGAGAAATCCCTCGGCACGCAGACGGGCCGCGATGGCGTCGACGATCGTCGGGTCGTCCTCGACCACGAGCACCCGGCGCTGCGCGCCCGGCGTGGCCGTGGCCGTACCGTTGTGGGAGGTGTGTGTCTGCTCCATCGCCCGCCCCTGAAGTGTGCTTTCCGGAACCAGTGGGGTGATCCCATGACTGCGCTTGACGCTTGAATGATCTGCGCCAGGGAAGCAGAGTACGGGGAGTGACGTCGCCTTTGCTATCCAGGTCGTACGGCGAGATGCACGACGTCGGGAACTCCTCGGGCAACCGGGATCTCTTCGGTACGCACCCGTTGGAACCCGGCATTCCATAAGGTTCGCTCAAATTCCGGAGAGGGCTGCGCCGACCATACGGCGAGTACCCCTCCCGGTCTCAACACCCTTGCGCAGCTTGCCAGTCCGGCCGGTGAGTAGAGGCTGTCGTTGCCCTCGGTGACGGTCCAGCCGGGGCCGTTGTCGATGTCGAGACAGAGCGCGTCGAAAGTGGCGCAAGTCTCATTGACGAAAGCGACTAGATCCGTTTTCACAATGTCGGTCCGCGGGTCGGCGAGAGCGGCCGCGGAGAGGGCCGAGAGCGGGCCTGAACGGTGCCATTCGACGATCGCGGGTTCCCGTTCGACGACCGTGATCCGGCCCCAGCGCGGGTCGGCGGCGGCATGCGCGAGCGAGAACCCGACGCCGAGCCCGCCGATCAACACGTCCGGCGGCACGTCGGGTTCGGGGCGCGGGTCGAGGGCGTCGCGTGCGGCGTCGACCAGCAGCCGCTCCGACCGCCCGTCCGAAGTGTCCATGAGGAAGCACCCGTTGGCGATGATCTGGAGCAACTCCCCGTGCCGGCGCAGCACGACCTCGCCGTAGGGGCCCTCGCGACGGTCCAGGACAACAGGGGTGTCATACGGGGAGGTGTCGTACGCGGTGGTCATGCAACTCATCCTGGCAGTTTCACCGGATCGTGCGGCCGAATTAACCCAGGGCGAACACGTCCGGGTGCAAGGTACCTGCGGACGCGCGGGAAGGCTTTCAGGTTGCTGTGAATCGGCTCTCGCGTGGCGTCGGTCATAGACAGGGGCAGGTGGGACGGCGAAGGGTGGGGTGTGAACCGGAAGGAGCGCCTCACCGTGGAACGGATCGCGACGGCCGACACCCAGGCCTCCGCCACGCCTTCGGGCGGGCCCCTGGCCGATGAGTCCGGGCCGGCTTCGTCCCTGGATTCCGGGCTGCTGGACGCGATGCCGAGACAGCGGGAAGTGCCGGACGGGGCTGGGGAGTTGAGGTTCGCCACGCCGACCCCGGCGGCGGTGTCCGTCTCGGCATCCACCCCCGCCGTCCCCGGAGAATCGCGCGTCCTGCTCGCGCTCCGCGGCCTCCACCCGTGGCGGCTGCTGCCCACGCCCACCGGGACGCCGTTCACCTTCTGTTACGGGTTGCTGCTCGTCGTGACGTCACTCGTGGCGCAGTACGCCGATCCGACCTTCGTGAACCATCTCCACCAGGCGTCCAGCACGGACGTCACCCACCTGCTCCGCGACCCGTTCCTCGTGCTGGTCGCCAGCGCGCTGTGGATCGTGGGCGGGGTGGTGTCGCCGTACGCGTTCCTGTTCCTGCTGGTGCTGACCGCGCTGGAACGCCGGATCGGCGGGGTACGGGCGGCCGGAGTCTTCCTGTCCGGACACATCCTGGCCACGCTGGCGACCGAAGGCACCGTGGGAATCGCGGTGTTGGTGGGCCACCTCCCCGACAGCTCTCTCCACCGCCTCGACTACGGCATCAGCTTCGGCGTGGCGACGAGCATAGGAGCGCTGGCGGGTCTGCTGCGGCCGTGGCTCGGCCTCCCGCTGATCACCCTGTTCGGCTGGTCACTGGTCACGGACCTGATCGCCTTCACCGACCCCATGACGAACTGGGGCCACCTGATCTCCCTGACGATAGGCATCGCGACCTGGCCGCTGATACGACGCTGGGCGCGGGCGGCGCAGGTGGATCGGGCGGCAAGGGCGCCTGGGGCGGCTCGGGTTGAGGTCGCGGGGGTCTGACTCCCTGCCCAGTCGGCCGCGTTCAGCTTCTTCTCTGGTCCCGCCTAGTCCCAGGGTGCCAAGTCGGCGCTCTTACCGGCCGGTTGCTCCGGTGACCACACGTACGGCGTGGTCGTGGTGATCGCCCGGAACCCCAGCCGGCGCAGGATCGGCGCGCTGTCGTCCGAGGCGTCCACCTGTAGATACGGCACTCCGCGGGCGACGGCGAGAGCGGCTCGGGTGGCCACGAGGGCGCGGTAGATGCCCTTGCCGCGCCACTCGGCGCGTGTCGAGCCGCCCATCATGTTGGCGAACTCCGTCCCCGGCCGGAAGGCGAGCCAGGCCGCGGAGACCATCTCGCCCTCCGCCTCCACGGCGTAGACGGCCATCTCGTCCGGAGCGGCGGCGATCCGGCCGAGCAGGTCGGTGGCCAGCCAGTTCAGGTCCATGTCCCAGATAGCCGATTGCAGGGCGCCGATCCGCCGCAGGTCCGCCACGGCGGTCACCCGGCGGATCGTGACCCCCTCCGGCAACACGGGCTCTCCTACGGCCATCTCCTCGGCCAGCCCGATCAGCACGGTCTCCGGTTCCTCGGGCACGAACCCCGCCGCGCGCAGCCGGTCGGTGAGGTCGGCGGGCACGTCGTGGGATCGGGTCTTCCACTCCACGCTCTCCCCGCGCACGGCGAAGAAGTCCCGCTGCCGGACGATCAGTTCGTCCAGTTCCCGCCCCTGTACGCCCAGGTCATGCGGCCCGCTCACCAACCCCCGGAACTGCCCGACGATCCGTAGCAGCGGCCCGTCCTTCTCGTACGTCACTCCGGCGGGCGGGATGGGCGGGGTGCCGCGCATCTGGTTGTCGTAGGCGGAGAGGAGGGTCTGGGTCTCGGTTTCCGGTTCTGTCACGGGGTGACGGTACGGGGAGGTGTGCGAGCCGGGGCAACTGGTTATCGGCGGGCGGTGGTGGTCTTGATGTGCCGTAGGAGGGCGGTGAGTTGGGGGCGGTGGGTGTGGAGCACGGTGGTGGGGGTGTCGCTTTCGCGGAGGGCGAGGGTGAGTGGAGTGGCGCCGATTTCAATGCAGTTCGTCTCTGCCGATCCGGAGAACGACGACTTCTGCCAGGTGATCTCGGGCATGTCCCCAACTTTCAGGTGCTGTCCGCAAGGGCGCGGATGAACTCCCGTGACTCCTTCACGGGGAGCGCGGCCTTGGTGACGCGCTCCATCAGTGCACGGTAGTTCGCCAGTTGGGTCTGCGCATCAAGGAATTCAGTGGTGGTCGCCGTGTCGAGCTGAACGGTGTCGAGCTGCGGCACGGCGCCGGAGGCGTAGGTCATCGTGAGCCCGGGGACAGGGAAACCGCCCGCGCTGAAGGGGATCACCCGCACGGTGACGTTCCGGCGGCGGGAGGCGTCGACGAGTTCCTGGAGCTGGGTGCGCATGATTTCCTGGGTGCCGAACCGGAGCCGTAGCGCTGCCTCGTGGATCACGAAGGTGCACGTCGGTGGATCATCCCGGTCGAGGATGTCGCGGCGCCGCATGCGGTGCGAGAGCCATCGCCGGAGTTCGGGCATAGGCCGGGCGGGAACGGTCTCGGACAGGACCGCACGCGCGTACAGCTCCGTCTGCAACAGGCCGGGCACGTGCATGGCCACGAAGACGCGCAGGCTCGTCGCGTGGTACTCGAGTTCGGCGAGGTCGAGACCGACTGCCGCGATGGATCCCCGGTATCCTTCCCACCATCCGCGCGTGCGGTCGCCGGCCATCGCGGCAAGGGCGTCCACGTAGCCGGTGTCCGGGCAGTCGTAGAGGGTGGCCAGCGTGCGCACGCGCTCGGCGCTCACTCCGAAGCGGGCCAGCTCCATGTTGGTGACGTGGGAGCGGTTCGTGCCGAGTCGGTCGGCCGCCTCCTGGATGGTCAGCCCGCAGTTCTCGCGCATGCGCCGCAGTTCGGTGCCCAGCCGCCGCTGGCGCTCGGTGATGAAGGTCCGTGAAGCCATGCCCCCTTCCTATCGGTCGCCGGACGACATGTCATTTACTCGTTCGGGTTATCAGGCTGCCAATCTGCGCCATTCGGTGGCACTAGTTAGGTGCGCCAGCCTACGGTGAGTCTTGAATCAACTCCACCTCGTCATAGGAGAGTTGCCATGGACGAACGCCTGCCCGAACCCCCTTCCGAGTGGCGCTACATCCTCCGCGTTCCCCACGACCCCCTCGCCCCCGCCATCGCCCGCGACACCGTCCGCTCCGTCCTCACCGGCCACGCCCTTCCCGAACTCGCCGACACCGCCGTTCTGTTGACCTCCGAACTGCTCACCAACGCCTGGCGCCACGCGCCCGGCCCTGCCTCCTTGAGTCTCAAGTGGGCGGACAAGCGGCTGAGGGCCAGTGTCTGGGACGCGGGCTTCCTGCTGTCGTACCCGACGGGCTGCCCGGAGCCGTACGCCGAAGGTGGTCGGGGGCTCGCCCTCGTGGAGCTGTGCGCCGATGCCTGGGGGAGCTTCGTGATGGGGCCTGCGCAGGGAAAGGTCGTGTGGTTCGAGCTGCTGCCGGACGCGCGGGGCCGCGTGGCGGCGTGAGAGCGGTCGCCGCACCCGGGGTACCCCCTCCAGAAAAGTGTGACACTTTAGCCGCAAGTGTCACACTTTCGCGGCTCACCCTTCCCTGATCGCGCGATCGCGATACTCCTGGAACGCATGCCAGCCCGAGGGCCCTCCCGGAGTGATCAGTTCTCCTGAGGAGCAGTCCAGCACCTTGCAGCCGAAGGCGCCCGCGAGGCGGAAGGCGGAGGCGAGCACGTCGTCGCCGGAGCCGCGGACGTGGAGCATGATCGAGTCCACGGGATCATCCGAGCCGATGTTGAGTTCGATGGACCAGGTAGGTCCGGTGAGGTCGCCCCAGGTGGGATCCGAGAGGTCGGCTGAGGGCTCGGCCCGGCTCACGGTCGCGAGGACCTCGTGCAGCGGGCCGAAGGGGCGCGGGGCGTAGTCGTCGGGTATGTCCTGCGCCGAGGTGATGTCGTCGGGCAGATGGAGGAGAAGAACGTCCCAGCTCATGTGGACCTTCCGGGTCGGGAACGGGCGGTTGGGCTGTCGGCGGGGGTCCAGGTGAGGCTGAGCTGTTCTCCTGGCGGTCGGGGTGTGAGCGTGCTGCGGAGTCGGCTGACGGTCGCCCGCCAGGGGGCGCCGTCCGGTCCGTCCCAGAGCTCCAGGAGTTCGGACGGCTCGGTCATCACGCGGTCGAGGGCCTGGAGGGCGAGGGCGCGTAGACCGGTGAGGTCGGGGAGTGGTTCGTCCGGTCCGTAGTGGGGGTGGGCGGGCTCGCCGCCGGGGCTTTGCGCGGCGACCAGGGCCGCTGCCGCGACGGCTTCGTCGCCGACGTCCGCGTAGAGGAAGTCCGTGGTGTCGGCCGCTCGGACGAGTGCGTCCCGCACCAATCCCTGACGCGCGTCCGGAGAGGCGTCGTCGAGGCCGCCGCACCAGTCCGCCGCGGTGTCGTTGTCGAAGGGGCCGGTGTCCCAGGTGCCCATACGTCTCCCCTGAACCGTGATCGTGATTGTGATCGTGATGGCGTCGCGTCAGGGGATCGTGGCAGGCGCCACTGACATCGACCGCCGATGCCGACCGCCGATGCCGACCGTCGAGCCCCGGCCAGCCCGTAAGAGCACCCCGTCAGCGCACCCCGTCAGCGCAGCCCCAACGCACCCCGCTCCCCGGGAAGCCCCCACCGCATTTCCGTGTTGACCTGCACAGAACCCGGCGCACTACCGCTGATCGCTCACGGCGAACACGGGGTGGGGAACAATCGAAGACGCCCAAGCATTGAGTCGGCATAGCTCAACTTGACTGCCTAAGGGGAGATCATGGCTTCGACGTCCACACCGCTCACCCTGCCCGTGCTGCCGCTCGACGACGAGGTCGTGCTGCCCGGAATGGTGGTTCCGCTGGACCTGAACGACACCGATGTACGCGCCGCCGTGGAGGCCGCTCAGGCCGCCGCGCGGTCCGAGTCCGGAAAGCCCAAGGTCCTGCTGGTGCCACGGATCGACGGGACCTACGCGAGCACGGGTGTGCTCGGCACCATCGAGCAGGTCGGCCGGCTGGCCGACGGTGACCCGGGTGCGCTGATCCGCGGCCGTAGCCGCGTGAAGATCGGGGCCGGGACCACCGGGCCCGGTGCCGCGCTCTGGGTCGAGGGCACCGCGCTCGACGAGAGCCTGCCCGAACCCTTGCCCGGCTCCGTTTCCGAGCTGGTGAAGGAATACAAGGCGCTGGCCACCGCCTGGCTGCGCAAGCGCGGGGCCTGGCAGGTCGTCGACCGCGTGCAGGCTATCGATGACGTGTCCACGCTTGCCGATAACTCCGGCTACTCGCCTTTCCTCACCACCGAGCAGAAGATCGAGCTGCTGGAGACCGCCGAACCGGTGGCCCGGCTGAAGCTCGCCACCCAGCACCTGCGCGACCACCTCGCCGAGCAGGACGTTGCCGAGACCATCGCCAAGGACGTGCAGGAAGGCGTCGACAAGCAGCAGCGTGAGTTCCTGCTGCGGCGCCAGCTCGAAGCCGTCCGCAAGGAACTGCGCGAGCTGAACGGGGACACGAGCGACGGCGAGGAGTCCGATGACTACCGGGCCCGGGTCGAGGCAGCCGATCTTCCCGAGAAGGTCCGCGAGGCCGCGCTCAAGGAGGTCGAGAAGCTGGAGCGGTCCTCCGACCAGTCGCCCGAGGGCTCGTGGATCCGCACCTGGCTGGACACCGTTCTCGAACTGCCGTGGAACGAAAGGACCCAGGACGAGTACGACATCCAGGGCGCCAAGGCGATCCTCGACGCCGAGCACGCCGGTCTGAACGACGTGAAGGAGCGCATCACCGAGTACCTGGCCGTGCGCAAGCGGCGCGCGGAGCGGGGCCTGGGTGTTGTCGGGGGCCGGCGCGGTGGTGCCGTGCTCGCGCTCGTCGGTCCGCCCGGTGTCGGCAAGACCTCGCTCGGTGAGTCCGTCGCGCATGCCATGGGGCGGAAGTTCGTCCGGGTCGCGCTCGGTGGGGTTCGCGACGAGGCCGAGATCCGCGGTCACCGGCGTACGTACGTGGGTGCCCTCCCCGGTCGTATCGTCCGGGCCATCAAGGAGGCCGGGTCCATGAACCCGGTGGTCCTGCTGGACGAGATCGACAAGGTGGGGTCCGACTACCGGGGCGACCCGGCGGCCGCTCTGCTCGAAGTGCTCGACCCCGCGCAGAACCACACCTTCCGTGACCACTACCTGGAGGTCGAACTCGACCTGAGCGATGTGGTGTTCCTGGCGACGGCCAACGTGCTCGAAGCCATCCCGGAGGCACTGCTCGACCGTATGGAACTGGTGCGGCTGGACGGTTACACCGAGGACGAGAAGGTCGTCATCGCCCGTGACCACCTGCTCCCGCGCCAGCTGGAGCGGGCGGGGCTCAAGGACGACGAGGTCGTCATCGACGAGAGCGCGCTGCGCAAGCTCGCCGGCGAGTACACCCGTGAGGCGGGCGTCCGTACCCTGGAGCGGTCGATCGCCCGGCTGCTGCGCAAGGTCGCGGCCCAGCACGAACTGGGGCAGCGGGAGCTGCCGTTCACGGTGACCGACGCCGACCTGCGCGCGCTGATCGGACGGCCGCACCACGTGCCCGAGTCCGCCCAGGACCCGGCCGAGCGCCGCACGGCCGTACCCGGTGTCGCCACCGGACTCGCGGTCACCGGCGCGGGCGGTGACGTCCTCTACGTCGAGGCGTCGCTGGCCGACCCGGAGACGGGCGCGGCGGGTCTGACCCTGACCGGTCAGCTGGGTGATGTGATGAAGGAGAGCGCGCAGATCGCCCTGTCCTTCCTCCGCTCGCACGGCGCCGAACTGGAGCTGCCGGTGGGCGACTTGAAGGACCGGGGCGTGCACATCCACTTCCCGGCGGGTTCGGTGCCGAAGGACGGCCCGAGCGCGGGTGTCACGATGACGACGGCCCTGGCGTCGCTGCTCAGCGGCCGCCTGGTCCGCACGGACGTGGCGATGACGGGTGAGGTCTCCCTGACCGGTCGGGTCCTCCCGATCGGCGGCGTGAAGCAGAAGCTGCTCGCCGCGCACCAGGCCGGGGTCACCACCGTCATCATCCCGAAGCGCAACGAGCCCGACCTGGACGACGTCCCGGCCGAGGTCCTGGACAAGCTCGACGTCCACGCGGTGACGGACGTCCGCCAGGTCCTGGAACTGGCGCTGGCGCCGGCCACGAACGGCGCGACGTCGGAGGTTCCGGTGGCGGCGTGACGGACGTCCACCGGTAGGTGAAGGCCCGGGTCCCCTTTCGCGAGGGGCCCGGGCCATCGCCGTAGTACGGATGGCTGCTCAGCCGTTGGCCAGGGCGACCACCCGGTCCAGCGCGCCGTTGAACTTGTCGTGGTCCCCGACCGTCGTCCCGGACGACGTGTACTGCCACATCGTGTAGAACGACCATCCGCCCGGCAGCGTCCCCGGGTCCGACGCGTACCGCGCGATCCACAGCGGGTCGGCGGACGCGAAGGCGCCGGAGTTGCCGGTGCAGTCCGACCACCAGCTCGTCGCCGTGTAGATCACCACGTCCCGGCCGGTGCGGGACTTGTACGTGGACAGGAAGTCGGCGATCCAACTCACCATCGCCGCGGCCGACTTGCCGTAGCAGGACGCGCCGTACGGGTTCCACTCGATGTCGAGGACACCGGGGAGGGTGCGGCCGTCCTTGGACCAGCCGCCGCCGTGGTCGACGAAGTAGTTGGCCTGGGTGGCGCCGCTCGTCGTGTCCGGGGTCGCGAAGTGGTAGGCGCCGCGGATCATGCCGACGTCGTAGGCGCCGTTGTACTGCTGGGCGAAGTACGGGTTCGTGTAGTACGTCCCCTCGGTCGCCTTCGTGTAGGCCCACTTGACCCCGCTGCTCCACAGGGTCGACCAGGCGACGTTGCCCTGGTAGCCGCTGACGTCGACGCCCTCCGTCTGGGTGGCGTCACCGCCGGTCGGGGTGCCGTCCTGGCCGTCGTGCGCCAGGACGCCGATGCCGAGGTAGGCGGAGCCGCGGGCCGGGACCGTGGCGGCGCCGGCCGGGTGGGAGAGGCCCGCCAGTAGGAGTCCGGAGAGGGCGAGGGCGAGGGAGAGGTGCCGCAGGCGTGGGGTTCGGGGTCCGTACACCGGCACGGGTGTGGGCGTGGGCATGGCGTGCCTCCGAGGGCGCGGTCGAGCGCGGTGGGGGAGTGGGGGGAGGAGCGTTGATGTTGGCGTGGCCATGCCAGTCGTTGCGTGGTAAGGAAGCTACGCATCCAGAAGACCGCGTGGGAAGGGGGTCCGGACGACGCCGTTGGTCTAGCCCTGCGAAATACTGGCGGAGCTGCGGCGATGACGGTGTTTGGCGGAAACTTTCACGATCGGGAAAGCGGACCAATGGGTGCTGACGTGCACAAGGGCGAGGACAGGAACGGCGGCGGGCCTCCCGTGGACGGCGGCGGCCTGTCCGGAGACGGCGACGCGCTGTCCGTGGGCCCCGACGGACTCGCCGTCGACCACGAATACCTGTCCCTGGAGCGCGAGTTGACGTTCCTCTTCCGCCGGGCCCGGGCCAACCAGGGCGAGATGGCCCGCGAGGTCCACCCCGACCTGGAGTCCGCCGCGTACGGCCTGCTGGTCCGGCTGGACGAGTACGGCCGGCAGCGCGCCACCGAACTGGCCGCCTACATCGGCGTCGGCAAGGCCACGATGTCCCGGCAGCTGCGCGCCCTGGAGGACCTGGGCCTGATCGCCCGCGAGCCCGACCCGGCGGACGGCCGCGCCTGGCTGGTCGACCTCACCGTCGAGGGCCGCCGCCGGGTCGCCCACGTCCGCGAGGCCCGGCGGGCGCGCTACGTCAGCCAGCTCTCCCACTGGGACCGCCGCGAGGTCGCCGAACTGGCCCGGCTGATCCACCAGTTGAACGGGGTCATGGAGAAGTGAGACCGGTGTAGGGGCAGTTCACGGTTCGACATGCCCGGGACATCGATGTGGCGGCCGGTCACAGCTCGACGTACACGACCGTCGCGTCGTCGTGCGTCTTGCTCCGGCGCAGATACGTCCGCTCCTCCGCGTCGGCCCGCTCCAGCGCCCGGACCCGGGCCACCAACTCCGGTGCCCCTTCCTTCCGTACGAGGGCGAAGCAGTCCGCCCAGTCGCCCTGGCCGAACTTCTCCACCCACCGGGTCGCCCCGTCCGTGAGGGCGGTGAGGGCGCGGACGTCGGCGCGGGGGAGTGACCCCGTCACCGCCCGGGCCGCGACCGAGGGATCGGCGGCGGCCGTGAAGAAGCCGCCCTCCTTGTTACGGAGCGTGGTGTCGATCATGGCGTCCGTCGCGAGGGCGCTGCGCGGAAGGCGGGAGAGGCGGTCGTCCAGTACGGCGGTCACCTCGCCGGCCGGGGATACGGCCAGCAGGGCGGAGTCCGAGAGGACCAGGTATTCGACCTCCTGGGGGGACCAGCGGGCCACTACGACGGTTGCCTGTGGGGTGCGTGGGTGAGAAAGGTCACAGGTGGTGGCGTGGGCCTCAGCTGTTCGGAGGATCGCCCGGGAGAGAATCTCCGACAGGGGCAGATCCCGGTAGGAAACGGTCAGTTCGGTCAGCGCGCCGCCCAGGCGCGCGGTGTACCAGGGGACCGAATGCAGACAGCCCGTCCCCCCTCTCGGGGGCGTCACACCGTCCAGGACGATCAGCGAACCGCCCTGTCCCGAGGCCGGAAGGCCGACGCTCGCGAAGTCCTCGTTGGGGCGGTCCGGGTCGCCGGGTTCCGACACAAGTTCCGTACGCATACGGCCAGTCTGCACGACCTCTTCACAGGCTCCGCAAAAGCTTGGCACTCATGGTCGAATGGGCGCAGTCGCGCAGGTCAGACGCCTGGTTTGGGCTGTAATGGATCACTCCGGAAATGCGTGGCGGCGAATCCTGCCAAAGCCCGCCGCTCACGTCCAACCGGCACGCGCCGCGAGGGCTTTGGACCGGCCGCCGGAACTTGCCCGCCAACTCCCGTCCGGGGTTCACTCCTTCGGGTGGCGGGCCGGACGATGCGCGGCCACTGCCTACCGGCACTGGGAGGGTCGCCGTACCGGGATGACGGAGCGTCACCCGGGCCCATGGGTATCACGAGTCAGGAATGCGAGCACCGGTGCAGAAAAAGCGGCCGCGGCGCACAGGCAAGCAGACGGCCCCTCAGGGGGGCGCCACCGGTGCCGCCGTGCCCGACCCCGCGGGCAGGGGGCGCCGTACCCACGTCCGCAACCGGCTCATCATCGCCGTGGCTGTCGTGGCCGCCGCCATCGCCGCCGCCGGTGTCCCCTCCCTCATCACCGCCTCGGGCCAACTGAGCGACTCCCAGGACCTGGTGACCCTCGCCGGGCAGACCCAGGACGCGCTGTCGCTGGCCCACTCCCTCGCCGACGAGCGGGACGCGGTCACCTCCTACATCGCCGCCGGACGCCCCAAGTCCCAGGCGCCCGACGAGGACCACAGCGCCCGCGTCGACCGCCAGGTCGAGGAACTCCGCGCCGACACCGACATCTCCGCCGCGCTCCGCTCGGACCTCGACGACGTCGCCGCCGTACGACGGGCCGCGCTCACCGGCAAGAGCAGCGCGCTGGAGGCGCACGTCGCGTACTCCGGCGCCATCACCGAACTGCACCGGCTCGCCGAGCAGTTGGCGGAGAAGATGCCGCCGCGGGCCGGTTCCGGCGCCTACGCGCTCGCCGAACTCGACGCCGCCGTCCAACAGGCCGCCGCCACAAGGGGACTGCTCCTCGCCGCCCTGAACGTGCCGACGACCACCGAGACGGTCATCAGCCCCATCACCGGTCTCTCCGTCACCGAGACCACCTCCACGAAGGCCCAGGCCAAGGAGCGCGACGCCCTCAGCGCCGCCGCCCAACAGGCCCGGCTGCGCTCCGACGCCGCCCTCGCCGACTTCCGCGACGGTGCGACGAAGGACGCCGTAGCGGGCTACGACTCCGTGGTCACCGGGACCGAGGTCAACTCCGCCGAGAAGTACCTCAGCTCCCTCACCGCCCAACCCACGCTGTCCGACGACCAGTTGGACACCAGCACGAAGAAGCTCGACGCGGCGCTCTCCGCCCGCGTCGACCTGATGCGCGGCGAGGAGTCCGCGCTCTACGTGGACCGCGCCAAGAACCTCGCCCAGCTCCGCGACGACGACGTCACCGCGCTGGAGATCCGCATCGCGCTCCTCGGCGCCCTCATGCTGCTCGCCGTGGGCATCGCCACCGCCATGGCCCGCACCCTCACCCGCCCGCTCTCCGTCCTGCGCCGCGGCTCGACGCGGCTGGCCGAGGCCGAGGACCCGGCGGCCGAGGAACCCATCAAGTTCACCGGCCGCAACGACGAGTTCGCCCAGGTCGTCCGCTCGGTCAACTCCCTGCACACGCACGCCGCCGCCCTCCACGAGCGCATCGTCACCCTGGAGGCCGACCGCAAGCACCTCGTCGGCCAGCGCCAGAAGATGGCCGACGCCCGCGAGGAACTCCGCGCCGAAGTCACGGACTCGGCGGGCCAGTTGGAGCGCCTGCGCACCACCATCGGCGGCACCTTCGTCAACCTCGCGCTGCGCACCCTGGGCCTCGTCGAGCGCCAACTCGCCGTCATCGAGGGCCTGGAGGAGCGCGAGCAGGACCCCGACCGCCTCGCCACCCTCTTCAAGCTCGACCACTTCGCCACGGTCATGCGCCGCCACAGTGAGAACCTCCTCGTCCTCGCCGGCACCGAACATGTCCAACAGCACGCGGGACCCGTCCCGTTGGTGGACGTGGTCCGCGCGGCGGTCAGCGAGATCGAACGCTACGAACGCGTCCGCATCTCGGCACTCCCTCCGCACGCGCACGTGGCGGGCTTCGCCGCCGACGACCTGAGCCACCTGCTGGCCGAACTGATGGAGAACGCGAGCTCGTTCTCCCCACCGGACGCCCCCGTCGAGATCTCCGGCTGGCTCCTGGAGAACGGCGAGGTCATGCTCTCCGTCCAGGACGAGGGCATCGGCATGACCATCAGCCGCATGGCCGGCCTCAACACCCGCCTCACCGAGTTCGACCCGGAGTCTCCCTACGACCAGGAGGGCGAGGAGGGTCTGGGCCTCGGCCTGTACGTCGTGGCCCGCCTGGCCCACCGCCACGGCGTCCGGGTCCAGCTCCGCGACCAGAAACAGGGCGGCATCGCGGCGGTGGTGGTCCTCCCCGGCCCCCTGCTCGCGGCAGCCCCCACGTCTGCGGTCCCGTCCGCCACCCCGCTGACCGGCGACACCCACTCCTACTCCCTCCCCGGCGCCTCCGCGGAGGCCAACTCCAACGTCCTGCACGGCCGTTCGGACCACACGGACCCCCTGGTGGCCCTCGCGGAACAGGCGGTACGGGAGACTCCGTCGGAGACGTCGGCGGAGATCCCGGCGGAAACGTCGGCGGAAACGACGGCGGAAACGACGGCGGAGGCTCCGGCGGGAATCCCGGTGGAGATCCCGCCGGAGTCTCCCGCGGAGATGACGATGGAACTCCTGCTGCCGCTGGTGGCGGAGGACCGAGCAGCGACGGAACCCCCGCGAGCGGCAGACGGACGGGGAGCAGACGCACGGGCAGCCGCGCACGAACGGTCGGCCGCCGACGGCGAGTTCGCCCCACAGGGGCCACTCGCACCCGACGACGATGGCCGCACGGGCGGTGCGGGTGGGAACAAATTCACGGCTGACGGCGAAGCCGAAGCCGTGGAACACGAACGAGCCCAGGACGAGGACCCCGTCACGGACAAGGGCCTCCCCAAACGCACCCCCAAGATCACCCAACCCGCCCAAGCCCCGCGCCAGCGGACCGGCACAGTCGACGCGGACGCCCTACGCCGCAGACTGGGCGGCTTCCGCGCGGGAGCCTCCGCGGGCTACAAGGACGTAGAAGCGGAAATCGCCGAAAAGACCGGCCAGAACCCGGTCCCGGCACCGCGAAGCGCAACCGCACGATCCGAAGAACCCACGGGGGGCACCGTCGAGGAGGCAAGCAGTTGACCGCGCCCAGTACCTTCGGACTGAGCAGTGAAGCCCGCAACCTGCACTGGCTGCTGAGCAACCTCGTCGAGGAGGTGCCCGGCATCCAGTCGGTCGCGGTCGTCTCCTCCGACGGCCTGCTGCTCCTCTCCTCCGATCCGGAGAGGAACGCCGAGGCCAAAGAGGCTCTCGAAACCAAGCGCACCGGCCCGCGAGGCTCCGCCGCGGACCTGGCCACCATCGTCTCCGGCATCGGCAGCCTCACCATCGGCGCCGCGAAACTGCTGGACTCCGGCCCGGTGAAGCACACCATGGTCGCGATGGAGGAGGGCAGCCTCTTCGTGATGTCGATCAGCGACGGTTCGCTGCTCGGCGTGCACGGCGCCGCGGACTGCGACATGAGCATCGTGGCCTACCACATGGCGCTCTTCGTCGGCCGCGCCGGCCACGTCCTGACGCCCGAACTCCGCAGCGAGCTACGGAAATCCCTCGAAGACGCGACCTCGGGGAGTGCGCGATGAGCCGTACGCCCAACAGGCTCCCGGTGCGCGGCGGCGACCGCAAACCCGCCCGGGTACGCCCCTACTCGCTCACCGGCGGCCGTACCCGATTCGGCCATGTCCTCCTCGTCGAGACCTTCGTGGCGGCTCTCGAAGCCCCGGAGGAGCGCAAGGAGTTGACGAACGGTTCCCTCAACACCCGGGTCATGCCGGAGATGCGGGCCATCGTCGAACTCTGCCGCCGTATGCGCACGGTGGCCGAGATCGCCGCGCTGCTGAAGATGCCGCTCGGCGTGGTCCGCGTGCTCCTGAGCGATCTCGCGGACCAGGGAAAGATCCGTGTGTACGGAACCGGAACCGCTCACGGTACGGGCCGTCCTGACCGCGCTCTGCTGGAAAAGGTGCTGAGTGGACTCCGTCGTCTCTGACGCCGCCGCCTACGGCGTCGCCCCGCTCCTCAACGACGAGAAGCAACTCCTCGATGGCGAGGAGCAGTTGAGGCCCTGGCAGCAGGACCGCACCCGCGCGCCCGTCGCCACGAAGATCGTGGTGGCCGGCGGCTTCGGGGCCGGCAAGACCACCATGGTCGGCGCCGTCTCCGAGATCCAGCCCCTCCAGACGGAGGCGCTGATGACCGAGGCCAGCGAGGAGACCGACGACCTCACGGCCACCCCCGGCAAGATGACGACCACGGTCGCCATGGACTACGGCCGGCTCACGCTCGACGACGACCTGGTGCTCTACCTGTTCGGTACGCCGGGACAGCAGCGGTTCTGGTTCATGTGGGACGACCTGGTGCGCGGCGCGATAGGCGCCGTGGTCCTCGCCGACACCCGCCGCCTCAAGGACTGTTTCCCCGCGCTGGACTACTTCGAGAGCTGTGGGCTGCCGTACATCGTCGCGGTCAACCACTTCGTCGGCAGCGAGCGGTTCGAACCGGAGGACGTGCGGGAGGCGTTGACGGTCCCCGCGCACGTACCTGTCATGATCATGGATGCGCGGCGGCGGATCTCGGCCATCGAGACCCTGCTCGCCCTTGTCGGCCACGCGCTGGACGTCACCCCCGAGTAGTCGCGACCAAGGAGCCACCACCCGTATGCGGAAGATACTCGTCGTCGGAGCCGGCCAGTCCGGGCTCCAACTCGCCCTCGGACTCCAGTCGCACGGGTACGAGGTCACCCTGATGTCCAACCGGACGGCGGACGAGATCCGCTCCGGACGGGTCATGTCGACGCAGTGCATGTTCACCACGGCACTCCAGCACGAGCGCGATCTCCAGCTGAACTTCTGGGAGTCCCAGGCCCCGAAGATCGAAGGACTCGGCGTCTCGGTCGCCGCCCCCGGCTCGCACGACCCGGGGCCGACACAGCGCGCGATCGACTGGGTGGGCAAGCTCGACGGGTACGCGCAGTCGGTCGACCAGCGGGTGAAGATGGCCGGCTGGATGGAGACGTTCGCCCAGCGCGGCGGCCAACTGGTCATCCACGGCGCGGCTGTTGGGGACCTCGACTACTTCGCCCGTACGTACGACCTCGTCCTGGTGTCGGCGGGCAAGGGCGAGCTGGTCTCGATGTTCGCCCGCGACCCGGAGCGGTCCCCGTACACCGAGCCGCAGCGCGCCCTGGCCGTCTCCTACGTCCACGGTCTCGGACCGCGTCCGGAGCACCCGGAGTTCGACGCGGTCCGCTGCAACCTGGTGCCCGGCGTCGGCGAGTTGTTCGTGATGCCGACGCTCACCACGTCGGGCCGTGCGGACATCCTGTTCTGGGAGGGCATACCCGGCGGGCCGTTGGACGCCTTCAACGGCATCAAGGACCCGGCCCGGCACCTCTCCCTGACCCTGGAACTCATGGAGAAGTTCACGCCGTGGGAGTACGAGCGGGCGCGGGGCGTCGAACTCACGGACGCGGGTGGGACGTTGGCCGGGCGGTACGCGCCCACCGTCCGTAACCCGGTCGGTCAGCTGCCGGGTGGTGGCCTGGTGCTGGGTGTCGCGGATGTCGTCGTCGCGAACGACCCGATCACCGGGCAGGGGTCCAACTCCGCGTCCAAGTGCGCCGCTTCGTATCTCGCGTCGATTCTTGAGCACGGGGAGAAGGAGTTCGACGGGGACTGGATGACGGCGACGTTCGAGCGGTACTGGTCGACTGCGCGGCACGTTACGAAGTGGACCAACGCGATGTTGGCTCCGCCGCCGGAGCATATTCTCAACCTCATTGGGGCGGCTGGGCAGTTGCAGCCGGTGGCGGATCGGTTCGCCAACGCGTTTGATGACCCCGCCGATTTTGAGAACTTCTTCTATGAGCCGGAGAAGACTGGGGCGTACCTGGCCTCGGTCGCCGGAGCCTGACGGGCATCTGACCTGCGGCCGAACAGTCGTCGTTGGTCGTTATTGGTCGTCGTGGGCCGTCCTTGGACGGCCCACAGACGGCCCCGGAGAGCGTGCGTGACCTGCTACGACGTGAGATCTGGCTAAGGGCGGAAACAGTGACGGCCTGCACCGTTCGGTGCAGGCCGTCACCATGGGCAGGGTTCAGCTGAGGGGCGGGCTGTAGCGCAGGACCCAGCCGGGGCTAGGGCGGTGCACGGTGACCTCCACGGCACGGCCGGTCTTCGTGTAGCCGGTGTGCGTGATCTGAAGCAGGTTGCTACCGACCTCAACCCCGAACGCCTCTGCTTCGATCGAGGTTGCCGGGTACAGAGAGACCTCCTCAATCGCTTCGGTCTGCTCGAACCCAGCGTCACGCATCCGGCTGATGATGCCGCCAAGCCCGGGGTCAGGGTTCTCTACGCCGGCGGCCTCCGCCACGTCCACAGGCACGTACGAGTCGGCAAGCTGCACCAGGCTCTCGCCGTTGTACATGTGCCGAGCGCGGATGACGGTCTGGTCGGTGGCCGCGATGCCGAGGAGTTCGGCCACGTGAGAGGGCGCGACGTCGCGACGGATCGCGGTTTCCACCCGGGGAGTCCCCCCGAGCCGCTTGATCTCGGTCTCGAAGGCGCCCCGGCTCTCACCTGCCTCCCGTCGAGCGGTGCGGTAGCGCTCTGTGGCGTCGCGGACGATGGCGGTGTTGCTGCTCACTTCGGTGTTTCCTCTCAGACTGCGGGCAGGTCGATGGGCCACTCATAGCTGAGTGACCAAAGGGTGATGGGCATAACGTGCACGCAGACCTCCACAGCCCTGCCGCTCTCGGTCAGGCCGACATGGGTGATCTCGTAGACCAACCTGTCGGCTGAGACACCAAGGGACTCGGCTTCAGTCTTGCTCGGGGGCCGTACGTCGATGGACTCTCGGATGCTGGTCTGCTGGTACCCGAGTTCGGCAAGACGAGACTTGCTGCCGCCGTCTCCTGTGTCCTGCTGTTCGAGCTGAGTGTCGAACGCCACATCCCCAGGGAAGTACGAGGCCGCCACCTGGACCACGGTGGCATCGGCGCGCATGATTCGCGCCCGCACCAGTGCCTTAGCGGCGTGATGGATGCCCAGAATCTCGGCAACCCGCTTCGGTGGCCGCTCCCGACTGATCACGGTTGTCGCGTTCGAGGTCATCCCCAGCCTGGCGATTTCCGCCGCGAACGCACCACGGGCGCCGGCCTCTTCCCTGGCCGACTTGATGTAGCGGCCAGTTCCGTCCCGGTGGATCTTCCCGAGGATCGGAGACACGAAGGTGCCCTCACCCCTGCGGGAAATGATCAAACCCTCGTCTTCGAGCACTCGATACACGTCGCGCACGGTCTGGTAGGCGACGCCTTCGGATTCCTGAAGTTCTCGGACCTTGGGCAGCGCGGACCCCGGGGGGTACACCCCCTGCCGAATCTTCGTCCGCAGCTCAGCGGCCAGCCGCTGAACCTTCGGAACCTTGGTCTCCTCCACGCGTGACTCCCTCGGATGTGTGGCTCGCGCCCCCAGTCTTGCAGAACTAGTCCTAAGAGGATAGCCGGGATCGTTTCGCGACCGCCCGAACGAATCTCGAAGACTCTGAACTAGTTCTGTTGACACCCCCTCCGGGGCGTGTCTTAATCGTCACAGCGCACCGCAGAACTAGTTCAGCGGAGCGCAGGGAGGGCCCTTCTTTGGGCTGCTTCGAACTACACGACCGCAGAGCGCCCGGCGGGTCTCGTGAGGACGAGAACCCCTCTGACCAGGGGTTACCGCGCTTGCCGGGGAGGATCTGTTCTTTGAAAACTCAACAGAGTGTTTGAGGGGGACCCGCCCCACCTCCGCAAACAAGCGGGCGGGCGCGCACGGTTTCTGTCCCGTGCGCGGTACAGCGCAACCCGACCTTTCCGCAGCTCAACAGCTACGGCCGGTTGCCTCCGCTGTTCGTCTCGTACGAGCGGCGCTGAGGGGAGCCGGATTCCCGACTTCAACGGCGCGCGGCCCCGGGTGGCTAGACCCGGGGCCGCTGTTCGGGCCGTTCCACGCTGAGAGGAACACGACCCAATGAAGCACATCGTCACTGTTCAAGAGACTGTTACCGCGTTCGCCGACTGGATCGAGCCCACGGACGCGGAACTGGACGCGATCGAGCAGGAGATGCCCGCCATCACGGCGGGCGTCAACCTGCTCAGCGCACAGATCATCACTCTTGACCGCACCCCGAGCGAGCTGGACCAGCAGCGCATCCGCCGTGCCTGGCGCCGCCTGCTGACGGCCCGCCGTGAGCAGGCCAACCGCACCACCGAGGGCATGCCGGGGGTGGGCGCATGAGCGCCACCGACCAGAACCTGACCGCTGCGCACGCTGAGGTGAAGGCGGAGATTGCGCGGACCGACAACAAGACCGCCCTGTTGCTGGCGTTCGTCGGCGCGGTCCTCGCCGGCGCCTGGACCATCGCCAGTTCCCTCCCGCTCATCCCGCCCGCCCTGGTGGTCGGCGTGCTCGGGATGGGGCTGCTGATCGGCGCGGCAGGGCTGTTGCTGCGCTCGGTACGCCCCAACCTGAGCGGCCGGCACGGCTTCCCGTTGTGGGCCACCCTCACCCCCGAGCAGATCGCCGACGCCGTGTCCGGTGACCTTGCCGCCGACATCGCGGGGCTGTCCCGCCTGGCGGTCGCCAAGTACACGGGCCTGCGCCGCGCGGTCGACCTAACCCTCACCGGCGGCACCCTGCTCATCATCGCCGTGCTGATCGCGGCAGGGGGTGCGGCATGAACGAGGACCTGACGCTGAGCGGCCTGAGTGGACCGCTTGCGACGCTGCGCCTGCTCGCGGTCGATTTCCCGCACCTGACCGCTCCCGTCGTGGAAGTGTCGCCCATCTACCCGAAGGTGCTGCGACTGTCGCTGCACGGGATGACGTGCGACAGCTTCGGCGCGTTCGAGCAGTGGCGCCACGCGCTGAGGATCGAGCCCGACTCGGTCGACTTCCACATCCAGTGCGACCACCGCACCGCCGTCCTCGATGGCCACGGCACGTACGGGGGCGCGGAGATCGAGCTGACCGCCTACGCCACCGTGCCCGCCGGCGACACGGCCCTTGCCGAGCAGGCGGGAGGTACACGGTGAACGCCAAGACCACCAAGACCGTGCTGCCGGCCGTCGCCATGACGGCCGTGTCCATGGTCCTCACCCTCGCCGTCGTCACGATGTGGCTGGGCAGCGCGATGCCGTGGCTCGTCGCCCTCGTCGTCGGACTCGGCATCGACGGCGGATGGCTCGCCACCCTCGCCTACGAACGCCGCTTGGCCGCGCAGGGCGACCACTCCCGCGTGGTGACCGGGGTCGGCTGGTGCTTCGGTGCCATCGCGGCCGGCGTCCTCGTCGCGCACGCGCTCACCGCTGAAGCGTCCTCCGGGGCGTGGTTGGCGGTGGCGTGGCTGCCGATCGCGGCCAAGGCTTTGTGGCTGGTCCACGGGATGTGGGAGCGGACCGCGCTCACCCCGACCGCGCTGGACGCGATCCAGGGCATTCAGCAGGAAGCACGTGACGAAGCCGCCGTCGCCCGCGCCCGCCTGCGGGCCGAAGCCGCCACGGAGGCAACCCGGTTGACGGCCGTGACGCAGGCGGGGGCGAGCGTCGCACGGGTGCAGGCCAAGACCGCGCAGAGTCTGTCGCGGGCGTGGTCGACGCTGGAGACGGCCCGGCAGGGCAAGGACACCGGCAGGGCACTGACCAGCGTGACGAGGCCCGTCACGCCCGGCGTCACCTCCCAGTGGGAACTTCCCGTATGGGGACGCTCCGAGCCCGTTCCCGCCCTCGGATGGGCGGCACCCGCGCTCAGCGACGGGGACCTTGACGGCCTGGTCGACGAGATCCGTACCAGCGAGACACCCGCCCTGTCGTACCGCGAGATGGCGATGCGGTTCCGTGCGGCCGGCCACTCCGCATCCGAGGTCCGCCTCCGCGCCGCCTGGAAGCGGGTCGCCTGATGGGCATGTGGCGGGACAAGACCCCGCGCAAGGACGACGAGATCACCCGCCCGGACCCCGGCCCCATCAACCCCGCCGGCAAGTCGCCCGGCACGTGGGGGCGCGCAGGGGTCCGGCCCGGCGACTCGCCCACCGGCCCGATGGCCACCCCCAACCGCCGCCGCAAGCCGAAAGCGAGCTGACCATGCGGTCCCAGCCTCTCGCCGCTACCGGCGCATGGCTGCTGGTCATGGAAGCGGCGGGCTACCGCTGCCAGTGCACGGGGGCGTGCGGCCAGCCTCACGCCAAGACGGACGGCCGCTGCCCGCGTGAGCACGACGGATACAGCAGCAAGCACGGCCACCGCATCCGCCTGATGGCCGCGCCCGTCGACCCGCTCGTCACCGGCATCGCCGCCGCCCGCCTTCCCGCCACGGAACTGCTCGCGTGGTGCCCCGACTGCCACAGCGCCGCCGCCCGGCTCGCACGCAAGCAGGCGCCCGCGTCCTCCGTGGACCAGGGCGGCCTGTTCGACCTCTGAGGGGGAGTTGACCGTGTCCAAGTCCGAGATCCGCCGCCTGGACCGCGAGATCCAGAAGGCACAGAACAAGCTGTCAGCGGTACAGCGGGGCGAGTGGTGGCCGCTGACCGCCCGCGAGCGTCTCTCCATGACGCGCGCCCTGGCCAGTGGTGCCCACAGCGTCCACAAGGGGCGCAGCACGGGCGGAGCCGAGAGCCGGATGGAGTCGATCGACTCCTCGATCACCGCCCGGCTGACCGCCGAACTGACCGCCTTCCACAACGAGAAGCAGCGCCTGCTCACCGAGGCGGCCCGCGCCAAGGCCGCCAAGAAGTCTTCCGGCTGGTTCTGACCAGCCTGTACGGCCCGCCAGGGTGGCCGCCCCGGCCTTTCCTCAACTCCCGCCCCCAAAGGGGCAGTCAGGAGCACTTCCAGCATGTCCGAGAACGTCGTACGCCTCGTCAAAACCCCGCCGACCGTTGCTGAGCCGGACGGGACGCCCACGGTGCTGACCGTGGTGCCCGACGCCCCGCCGGCGCCCGTGGTGCCGTTGTGGGTGCGCTCGGGGCGGGCCGTGAAGACTGCGGTCACGCACGAGAACACCAAGTCCGCCGCCCGCGCGGTCGCCCGCCACAGCCTCTACACGTTCAACGGCGGGCGGATCGTGGCCCGCCGCACCTGGGACGGGAAGACCGGGGCCCGTTACGAGCGGATGATCCGCGCGGCGGAAGCCGCGGGGAACCTTGAGTTGGCGGAGGAGTGGGAGGAGCGGTTGCAGCGCTTCCGCGCCGCCCGCCACCACCGCCGCATGGATCTGCTCCACTCGCCCGTGGAAGCCGCCAAGGGCGTCGGAGTCGGCGCCGCCATGAGTGTCGGGGTGCTGGTCGCGCTCGGGGTCGTGATGGCCATCAACACCCACGATGTCACCGATGTCATCACGCCGTTGATGGCCACGATCGACTTCATCGCGACCCTGATCCGGATCGTTCAGGTCATCTGGCCCACCGCTGTGATCCTCGGTCCGCTGTTCGCGCTGCTCGGTCTGTGGGCGGTCGGCAGCAAGCAGCAGGCCGCACCCCAGTGGGCGCTCCCCGCCAACGTCCGTACCGGCGAGGGTGAGCCGATCACCCCGTCCATCGTCGTCAAGGCCCTGCGCGACCTCGGGGTGCCCGCGCTGCGCAACGCCATCAAGGAGATGGGCGACGCCGGCGCGGCGATGCTCGGACCGATCCGGATCGCCGGATGCGGAGTCGAGGTCGACGTCACCCTCCCGTCCGGGGTGTCGACCAACGAGGTGCAGAACAAGCGGCGCAAGCTGGCCGAGAACCTCGCGCGGCACGAGCACGAGGTGTTCATCACCATCCCGACCGCCGCCCGCACGGTCCGTCTGTGGGTGGCCGACTCCGGGGCGTTGGATGAGCCGATCGGCCCGTCGCCGCTGGTCACCGACGAGACGATGACCGCCGACTACACCAAGGGCAAGGCCCCCTGGGGGCAGGACCTGCGCGGGGACGCTGCCGCGCTGAGCGTGTATCAGCGCCACCTGCTGATCACCGGGTTGTCGAACCAGGGCAAGACCGTCGCCCTGCGCTCCCTGGCCCTGTGGCTGGCGCTGGACAAGTCGGTGCAGTTCCTGATGGGCGACCTCAAAGGCATCGGCGACTGGAAGATGTTCGACGGCGTGGCCACCACCCTGATCCAGGGCCCGACCGACGAGCACGTCATCCAGGTGACCGAGATGGTCGAAGGCGCGGTGGACGAGATGAACCGTCGTCTGATGGCGCCGCCCGGCACCGTGTTCCCCGCGCTCATCGTCCTCGTCGACGAGGCGCAGGTCGCGTTCATGTGCCCGCTCAAGGACGACGAGGGCCGCTTCTACGGCGGCTCGAAGGCCACCTCCCGCTACTTCATGGCCGTCCGCAAAATCCACAACCAGGGCCGTGCCGTGAACGTGCTGATGTGGCAGGGCACTCAGGACCCCACCGACCAAAACCTCCCCAAGCTCGTCCGCGAAGGCGCCCACACGCGGGCCTCGCTCGCCCTGGGCACCGAGTCGCAGGCGCGCATGGCGCTGGGAGACAAGGCCGTCGACGGCGGCGCCGCACCGAACCTGCTGCGCCCAGGTCTGGATCAGGGAACCCTCGTCGTCGCCTCGTCGGGCATCGACATTCCCAAGGGGCAGTCGTCGATCACGGTGCGCACGCACTACGTCGACGACGACGCGGCAGAGGCCATCATCGAGCGCGCCAAGGCCCTGCGCGACGGCGTCACCACGCTGACCGTCATCGAGCGCGGCGAGGACCGCGACCCACTCGCGGACATCCTCGGGGTGATGGGCGATGCGTCGCGTCTGCTCACGCTGGACATCCTCAAGCGCCTCGCCGTGCTGGACGAGGCGGCCTACGACGGCTGGACGTTCGGCGACCTCAAGCGCGTGCTGGAGGCCGAGGGCGAGGAGCCCAAGAAGTCCAACGGGCGCATGGTCGTCCACCGCGATCACGTCCGGCGCGCCCTCACCAACCGCGACGACGAGGGTTCCGCTTCCACCGCCGGATGACAGGGAGGCACACCCTCCCAGGGCAGGGAGGCGGGGCAGAGTCCCCGCCTCCCTGCCTGACCCCGCATCCCCCGCATTGATCAGCGGAAACATCATTTCGGGGAGGCGGGGAGGCACCCCAGGTAAGCCCCCTGAAACCCCCTCCAGAGCGCCCCTCGAAGGGGGTGTCCCTGCCTCCCTGATCCATGTTCGGAAGGGATTCCGCATGCACCCCGAGACCACCCCCGGCACCACCCCGCCGGACGCCGTGATGAGCGACGTCGAAGCGGCTGCCGAGGCTCGCCGGATCATCGCCGACGCCTACCGGCCCACCGCCTACCGCGACACCACCCCCGTCCCCGCCCGGGGAGACACCCCGCCCGTGGCGCAGCCGGGACGCCCCCCGATGAGCCAGGGCGCCACCGACGCGAGCGTGCTCATGCTCGCCGGCGGCGTCACCACCACCATGGTCGGCGGCACGGCCGCTGTGCTCATGTACGTGTCCCAGTACGCCAACCCGCTCGTGTGCGCGCTCGTCTTCGGCGCCCCCACCGCCTTGGTCCTCGCGCTCTCCCGCCTCGCCAGGCACGCGAAGCCCGCCCCCGACATCCACCAGCACTACGAGGGCCCCGTCTACCAGGACCAGCGCAACATCCACACCCGGACCACCGGCTTGTGGGCCAAGACGCACAACGACCAGGACTGACCGCACCGCCCAACGCCCCAACCGCCCGACCGAGAGGAATCGCGCATGATGCGCATCCGGCTCAAGGCCCTCGGCTGCCCCCGCAGGACACTCTCGCTCATCGACACGGCCCGCCCCGACTGCCCCAACTGCCGGGGCACCGGCGGCATCGCACACGACTACGGCCACCCCGAGACGGGCGAGTACGAGGGCACCCGCTGGGAGCCCTGCCTCTGCTGCCCCTGCCGCGCTGGCTGCGCCGCACCCCGCGCGGCGGCTACAGCAGCGAACCGCCCTTCTAGCCGCGCCAAGGTTGGCTCCGCAACGCTCGGTTGCCGAGTTCGAACCTCGATCAGCGGTTGTACGACTGCCGTTCGACCTGGTTGAGGACCTGGTTGGCCAGCTCCATGAACCTGCTGATTGACGGCGCTTCCACGAACAACAGCTTGCCGCGATCGCTCCCGTTCCCGAACCCGCAACCGCTGTCACGGACCAGAGGCGTCAGCCAGTGAACGGTCAGGCGTTCGGCCGCGAAGTAGACGACCGGCCGATCAGACCACGAACCGCCCGAGGCATGGCTCCGGCAGCTCGCCGCTGGAAAACACCCGACGGAGGAGAGCGCAAAAGACAGTCCCGCCACCCCGATCTCCAAGCCGTCCAGGACGCCTTCCTCACGGTCGCCGTCCCCGACGATCTCCAGAATCTCGCTGCCCGGGTGGCGCTCCGCGAAGCCGGCCGGCAGGGAGTCGGGATCACCGCTCTCCACGGCGCCGGCGACGGCCTCGAACTCCTCAGGCGTCGTGGTCACTTGATCCACCAGGTGAGCCAAGTGCCGCTCTTCTTCCACGATCGCGCGGGCCTCCTCGTGGGTGACACCGCTGATGTCCCACACGCCGCGGAAGAAGCCGTATCCCTCCTCGCTGATCTCGTCCTCCGCAGGCATGTCCATGGGCACACCCTCCGGGAATGACGGATCGACCTTCACGTCGATGAGTGGGATCACGAAAACCTCCTGATGGCTGCCGGAACACCCCGGTGCACGCCGAACGCCCACCTCTAGCCACGCCAAGAGCGACCCCGACCTCACGCCAATGAATCCGGGGCCGCTCTTTGTCCACCAGCACCCTCAACAGGACTGGAGACATTCAGCATGACCGATCCAACCGACATCCGGCGAGCCCTCATCGAGCCGCCGACGATCGTTGCCCTGTGTGCCGGCTACGGCGGACTCGAAACGGCGATCCGTTCCGGGATCGGCGGCCAGGTCGCCGCGTTCGCGGAGAACGACCCGTACGCCGCGGCCGTGTTCGCCGCGCACCACCCCCAGGTGCCCAACCTCGGGGACATCACCACCGTCGACTGGCAGATGGTCCGGGACCTGTACGCGCCGGACGTGGTCGGCGCCGGTTTCCCCTGCCGCAACATCTCCAACGCTGGACGAAGGGACGGAATCAATGGCCAGTGGTCTCGGGTCTGGAAAAACGTCGCTCAGGCTGTGGGCGTCCTTCGACCGCGCCTCGTCTTCCTGGAAAATGTGGCGGCGATCCGCTCGCGGGGGCGGGGCCTGGACGTCGTCGCCGCAGACCTGGCCGCGCTCGGGTATGACGCGCGGTGGACATGTCTACGAGCTGGTGACCCCGAAGTCGGCGCCCCGCACCCGCGGGATCGCTGGTTCGCAGTTGGCTATCCCGCTGATGCCGACCCCGACCACGGCGGACGGTACCGGTGGGCCCGGCACCTCCCCCAACCGCAAGGGCGGACTGAACCTGCGCACCGCCGTGACCAGGCTGCCGGCGCCCCCGGAGGAGTGAGTCTGTTCCCCACGCCCACCGCGGCCGATTCGAGGGGGACCGCGAATTTCAGGGCCGACGGATCACCGTACGGAACCGGGTACGGCAGCACCCTGACGGACGCCGTCCGCAACCTGCTGCCCACCCCGGCCGCGCGGGACTGGAAGTCGGGCGCCTCCAACCTGTTGGGCCGCAACGCGCGGCCGTTGAACGAGGTGGTCGTCAACCTGCTGCCCACCCCGACCGCACACCGCTACGGCCGCAACCGGTCTGCCTCGCAGGGTGCGAGCTCGCGTCCGTCCATCGAGTACCTGGCCCGCGACCTGGCCGACGGCCAGCAGTGGGTGGCAACGGACGGCACGGACTTCGGGCCCGCGATCCGCCGGTGGGAGCGCGTGACCGGGCGGCCAGCGCCGTGCCCGACCGAGCCCGGCACCCGCGGCAACCGACGCCTGTCGCCGGCGTTCGCAGAATGGCTCATGGGCCTGCCCGCCGGCTGGGTCACCGCCGTTGACGGCATCCCCCGCAAGGAACAACTCAAGATCCTCGGAAACGGCGTTGTGCCCCACCAGGCCCACCACGCCTACGGCCTCCTCCTGGGCGCCCACACCACCGCGCGGCGGGAATGGGGGACCGCAGCATGAGCCACCTGCGGACCGCGCTCGACCTGGCCGCGCACGGCGTGCCGGTGCTGCCGCTGCGGGCGGGGAAGGTCCCGTTCGGCAACTGCCGTACCTGCGCGAAGAACGCGTGCGGCGGCCGGCCGAACATGAAAACCCCCGGCCCCTGCCAGTGCCCGGGCGTCTGCCACGCGTGGGCCGCCGCCACCACCGACCCGAACGTCCTCAACTCCCCTCAGTGGGCCATCGCGTGGCGGCGGGCGGCGGCGGTCGCCTACCACCCTGGAGGCGCCGGGGTGACCGTCGTCGACCTGGACAACGCGGCAGCCATCGCGTGGGCCCGCGCGACGCTGCCCACCACCCGGACCGTGCCGACGACTCGCGGTGAGCACTGGATCTACCAGGGCACCATGCAGTCCGTGAACGCGGTCCGGTCCGGCATCGACATCAAGTCCCTTACGGCGTACGCCCGTTGGCTCGGAACCGGAAACGGCTCCATGGCCTCTCTACCGGACGCTGTGCGCTCTCTGGCATTGAGGCAACCGTCTACGACCCACAGGGCGCCGCAGGCAGCCTCAGCGCCTCTGAGGGGGCAGGGCGGGGTGTGCCCGCACCGTACGCCCGCCTTTCTTGACCGTGGGATCGCCATGGCGGAGCGGCAGATCACCGGCGCCCGGGAGGCGATCCACTCGACCGTGTACCGGACGTTCCTGGCCGTGCTGTCGACGCATGGGCGGTGCGGCTGCCTCACGGACACGCACGTCGCCCGGCTGTTCACCGCCGCGCAGGCCAAGGGCGAAACGCCCCGGCACTGCACCGACGCGTGGACCAACGCCCTGACCACGTTGGGACTGTGACATGTCCGAGGACGAGAAGAACCCCGCCCGCGAGATCATCGCGGACTACGCGCAATCCCACTTCCGCTACTTCCGCACCGCAGACGGGACCGTGTACGCGCAGCGCAACGGCCACCCCGTGGCCCGCCCGATGCGCTCCCAGGGCACCACCGGCAGCCACCGGCAGGAACTCATCGTCGGCATGTACCGGGACGGGGTCGGCGTGTTCAACGGGACCGCGCTCAAAGAGGCGTTGGACCTGATCGAAGCACTCGCGCTGTACGAGGACACGCACGCCGTGAACATCCGCGTCGCCCCCGGCTTCGACGGGGCAACGTGGCTGGACTTGGGCCGCGATGACGGGCAGTCCGTGCGTATCCACCCGACCGGGTGGGACATCCTCACACCCGACCCGCAGGAAGTGTGCTGGCGGCGCACCCAGCTCACCGGGGAACTCCCCCTGCCTGTCAAGGACACGAACGGCAAGGGCATCGACCTGTTGATGCGGCTGTGCAACTTCTCCGGTGCGGAGACCGAGTGCCTGGCCATCGCGTGGCTGATCGGCTGCCTCGGACCCTCCGTGCCCGTCCCCGCCCCCTTCCTCACCGGCCCCCAGGGCGCCGGGAAGTCCACCGGCGGACGCATGCTCGTGCGGATCATCGAGGGCATGAGCGGTGACCTGCGCCGGGCCCCGAAGGATGAAGAGAACCTGATCGCAGCCGTGGCAGCGGGATGGGTCACCGCGCTGGACAACCTCTCGCACATGACGCCAGACCTGTCGGATGCGATGTGCTGCATCGTCACCGGGGCCGAGAGCGTCAAGCGGGCTCTGTTCACCGACGGGGACGTGTTCCGCGTCGGCTACCGCCGGCCGCTGCTCCTGACCGGTATCGATGTGGGAGTCATCCGGCCCGACCTCGCCGAACGCCTGCTCCCGCTGCGGTTGGAGCGGCCCCGCGTGCGGCGGACCGAGGCGGAGTTGTGGGCTGAGTACGCGGAAGTCCTGCCCGTCGTGCTCGGCTCACTCCTGGACCTCACGGTCAAGGTCCGCGCGGCGCGGGCGGAGACCCCCACCGACCTACGCATGGCCGACTTCGCGCACCTCTGCGCGCAGCTCGACGCGGCCACCGGACTCGGGGCGCTCGCCGCCTACCGGGCCCGCCTGGACGACCTCAACGACGACGTGATCGAGGGCGACCTGCTCGCACAGACCGTCCTCCGGCACGCCGACACCATCGAGCCGGGCACGGCGGAGCGGATGACGTCCACGGAGTGGCTCAACTGCCTGAGCCGTCTCTACAGCGGCGACGACTGCCGGCCGCTGCCCAAGGGGTGGCCGACCACCGGCAAAGTCCTCTCCGACCGTCTCAAGCGCCTACAGCCCACCCTCGCCGCCCGGGGTGTCCTCGTCGACACGGGCCGCACCAGCGAAGGCAGGTACCTCGAAATGGCCCGCCCCGCCGCACCACCCCCCTACGAGCAGCAGACGCTCTGACCGCGCTCCGCAGGCTCACCCGGACAAACAAGAGGAGCACCGGCGCGCGATGCGGCGCGTGCTCCTCTTGCTGTTCGGCGCAGCGCGCCGCCCCAAGAACGCGCCGCGTAGCGGCCCCTTCTCTGCTCTTTGAGAGCGGCTCCGACTACGACAGACCCCCCCTGTTTGTCCTAAGAGGGGAAACGCTGCGTCATGTGCGTCATGCGAGCCGGAAAACGGCCCCTGATCTGCGATGACGGGCATGACGCAGACGGCCGCGCCTGCGTCATCCTGCGTCATCTGCGTCATGGTCCGCGTCACCCATGACGCAGCCCATGACGCACCCATGACGCAGGCCTCACCCCCTGCGTCACTCAAAGCCGCAGGTCAGAAGCCTGAATGACACTGATGACGCAATGACGCAGAAATCCGCACCTAGGACAGGCACCGCCCCCGCCCCCATGAACGAAGCCCCGAAGGAGTCTCACCGTGGCTCGCCCCAAGCTGCTCGAACTCCCCGACCCCCCTGACCGACCGGACCCCCGCGCGATCCTCCGGGAAGGCCTCCCGGACCGGTACCTCACCCCCGACGACATCGCCGAGATCTTCGAGGTCCCCAAAGAGACCGTCTACCAGTGGCGCAAGAAGCACGTCGGCCCGCCCGGATTCCGCATCGGCAAACACCTGCGCTATGACCCCACCGACGTTCGCGCCTACGTCACCCAACGCAAGAACGAGGACCAGGCCGCCGCCTGACCCAGCCACAACCTCACAGCTCAACACCCCAGGGAGGGCCACACCGTGGCCCTCCCTTCCCATGCCCCGAAGGGAACACCCCCGCATGGCAGGCCACATCCAAGACCGCTGGTACAAGACCGAAACCGACACCAACGGCAAGGAGAGCAAGGTCAAGACCGACCGCCACGGAACCGGCCTGCGCTACCGGGCCCGCTACGTCGGCCCCGACGGCACCGAGAAGTCCAAGAGCTTTCGCGACGGTCAGAAGCGGCTCGCTGACCAGTGGTTGAAGGACATCGAGGCCGACATGACGAGTGGTCAGTACGTTGACCCCCGTGCGGCCAAGACGACGTTTCAGCAGTACACGGAAAAGTGGCTCAGCACTCTCGGGGCCGACCCCAACACCATCGAGTCCATGAACTCCCAACTCCGGTTGCACGCCTTCCCGTACATCGGGTCTCGCCCGCTCGGGTCGTTCAAGCCGGAGCACATCCGTGAGTGGGTGGCACAGCTCGAAGCGAGCGTGCCCGGCTCATACGGCCGGATCATCTACGCGAACGTGCGTGGCGCCCTGAGCGCTGCCGTTGACGACGGATACCTGAGCCGCAACCCGGTTTCCGCGCGCTCCGTCAAGCCGCCGGCGGTTGACCCCAAGCGCGTGGTGCCGTGGTCGGCTGAGCGCGTGTTCGCGGTGCAGGCCGCGATGCCTGCGCGGTACCGGGCGATGGTCGACCTGGGGGCGGGGTGCGGCATGCGGCAGGGGGAGATCCTGGGCATCGAGGTAGACGCGCTCGACTTCGACTCCGACACGCTCCACGTGGTCCAGCAACTCAAGCTCAGCAGCAGCAAGCCCGTGTTCGCTCTGCCGAAGGGCGGCAAGACACGCGACGTGCCGATTCCTGGGCCCGTGGCCGATGCGCTCCGGGCCCACATGAAGCAGTTCCCGCCGGTTGAGATCACCCTGCCCTGGAAGACACCTGACGGCCCGAAGGTGACCAAGCGGCTCGTCTTCATGGCGCCGGGCGGAAACCACGTGTGGCGTACGAGCCTGAACGAGGAATCATGGAAGCCCGCTCTCGTGGCGGCCGGAGTGATCCCCAAGCCTGAGACGAAGGCAGATGGGTATGCCGCCGCTCGCGAGCACGGTATGCACGCGCTGAGGCACTTCTACGCGTCCGCCCTTCTGGACGGCGGGGAGAACATTAAGGCCGTCAGTGAGTACCTTGGTCACAGCAATGCGGCCCTGACGCTGAGGATCTACGCCCACCTCATGCCGAGCAGTCAGGAACGCACGCGCACGGCGATTGCGACCGTCTACGACAACGCCCCACGTCTGGCCTGACGGTGAGCCAGGCCCGCTAGTGCCAGAGGGCGCGCTGGCACTAGCGGGCCATTCGGTGAGTAGTGGCGTGGACGACGTTGCGCCAGCCCAGCTTCTTCTTCGTGCACTGTCAGTGACCTGCCGGTTCTCCGACCATGCGGTGGATTCTGGTCCGGTGGACGACCCAAACGCCATCACCAATGCTGAGGGACCGGGTGTGCATGAGGGCGCGCAGATCTGGTGGCCACATAGTGGCTGCTGTCCAGCGGGCTCCGGAGAGGCGCAGGAGACCGCGGCTGCTGGCTTCCCACGGGCCGGAGTCGATGTCCATGAAGATGGCGCCGCTGAGGTCGGCTTCTTCGAAGTCGGCCTTCCAGAGCAGGGCACCGGTGAAGTCGACGTCTCGCAGATCTGCACTGCCAAGGTTGGCACCTCGAAGATCTGCCCCCCTCAGATCGCAACCTCGGAGTCTGCCTCGCATGAGTTCGTGCCGTCGCAGATCTGTGCCCCTGAGGTCGGTCCCCTCCAGGTTCGCCGTGTGAAGAGCCGTCCGCAGGCATGCACCTCTCAGGTCGGCGCCCCGCAAGTCGGTATGGCTTAGATGGGCATTCCTCAGATCGGCGCCCCGCAAGTCGGCGGCGTGAAGGATCGTGTCCGAGAGCGTTGCTTCCCGTAGGTCGGCACCGGCAAGGTTGGCGTGGGCGAGGGTTGCGCTCCGAAGGCGCGCGTAGCGCAGATCAGCGTCCGTCAGATCAGCCTGCCGCAGGTCACACTCGTTCAAGTGGGCGTCCCTCAGGTCGGCTGTGTGCAGGTTGGCGCCTTCCAGAGTGGCCGAGGTGAAATTGGCTACCTGGAGATTCGCGCCGCGGAGGTCAGCCTCCCTGAGATCCGCGCCGCGGAGGTCAGCGCCGCGCAGGTTCGCGTCCGACAGCACGACTCCGCGCAGATTGGCCTTGGGCAGGTCCACGTTGACCAGCTGCGCTTGCGATGCGCCCCCGGCCCCGCTGCCTGCGCGTTTCGAGTACTTCCTCAGTTCACGGGCGGGTTGACGGTGCGGTGTGCCGGGGCTAGGCGCAGAGCGAAATGCCGGCGCGCGGCGCGAGAGCACGGAGATAATGCGGCCAACGAGGCCGTCTGCACGCATAGCAGTCAATCTCCCTTGGGGGCGGAAGTTGTCTGTCCGGCTGCCGTATTGGATCGAGCAGGCAGGTTCCCTGGCTGCTGTTCCGGCCCCGTTGGGCTGCCGTCCACCTGTTGCAGCGGGACGCTCTTGTCGCCGTGGATGACGAGTGGGACTAGCACGGTCACCTTCTCCAGGACCAGCGGCGCGGTGGCACCCGTAAGCACGGCGATCCAAGCCGAGGCAGTCTGGGGCGACGTACTCACCACGGTCGCAGACAAGCCCGCGCCGATCGCGATGCGCAATGTGCCCGCGATGGTGTAGGCGAGTAGGCCCGGTGCGGCCAACTCAATGGGCGGCTGATGGCCATGATGATTCGGAGCAACCATACGATCAGGGGTGAGCGTGCTCGCCCCCACACTCCACGGCAGTCTGCGCCACCGGCGAACCGCAGTGATGTAGTCCAGCGCTTCCATGGCGAATCCGCCAAAGGCGCCCCACGCCATGCCTTCCCAGAATTCCATGGAAGGGACGATAAGAGCGCGTCCAGAGGGCCGTGATCGATGACGGAAAGCAGGGAACACGTGAACTGAATCGTCGCTCCCACGACCTGACAAAGGCCAAGCGGTGGCGCATCGTGACCAATCGCGATTCCCGCAGTGTCTGATGCGGCCCTGCCCTCGCAGCGTGGAGCTTGTGATGACAGGGGACGTTGGGAGTCATGGGGGAGACGCGTCGGAGGTTCAATCCGACAAGACTCAGCGCTCGGCCTGACGGCCCACAGACGGCCCACGGCTCTCTACGGGAACGCCAGTTGGTGGAAACCTGCTGGTAGAAAGCCTGTGGGGCCGTGGGCAAGTTTCTATGAGCCGGAGAAGACTGGGGCGTACCTGGCTTCTGTGGCCGGGGCCTAGTCGCCGTTGGGGTTGTGGGGAGTGGGCGGCTGCCGGTCCGATGTGGCTGGTCGCGCTCACGCGGCGGAGCCGCACAATGTCTCAGCCCCGCGCCCCTTCAGGGCGCGAGTCTGGACGTACTGCTCCAAGGATTGGGTAGGACGCGATGGGCGACACCTGGACCTTCTCGCCTGTGCGGGGGGCCTGCACCACTTGGCCTGCGCCCAAGTACAGCGCCACGTGTGTTGCCTCGGGGAAGTAGATGACCAGGTCGCCGGGGCGGAGTTCGTTGAGTGGGACTCTGGGCAGCTCGGCCCACTGCTCTTGGCTGGTCCTCGGGATTGTCGTCCCCGCGTAGCCCCAGGCCTCGGACGTCAGGCCCGAGCAGTCGTACGTCTTCGGGCCCTCCGCGCCCCACTCGTAGGGCTTGCCGATCTGTTGTACGGCGTAGCGCAACGCCCGGTCGCCCTCGCGTGAGGGTTCGCGGGAGTCGTCGCCCAGTGCGCCTGAAGTGACGAGCTTCTGCTGGGCCTTGTCGACGTCGGTCTTCTCGAAGGCGGCCAGCGCGGTGAGTTGGTCGGGGGTGAGGGACGTGAGGAGCTTCTCGACGTCGGTGAGGCGCTTGCGGACGTCGTCCTGGTCCTTCTTCTGGTGGGCGGCCAGGGTGAGTTGGGTGTCCAGGGCCTTGCGGGCCTCGCGGGCCAGGCCGTCGCTCTTCTTCTCGCTGCCGACCAGGCGGCCCACCGTCTCGGCGCGCTCCCGCGCCAACTGGCCGATGACATGGCCCTCGTCGAGCGCGTGCTGCGGATCGCGGGCGAGGAGCAGTCGTACGTACGGGGAGATGGCGGTGCTGTTCTGGTACTGCTCGCGGGCCAGGCGGCCGGCGGCGCCTCGGCTGTCGTGCAGGGTGAGGCGGGCGCGGGAGAGTTCGGAGTCGAGGCGGTCGACCTCGGTGCGCTGCTTCTTCAGCTTCTCCTCGGTGGCGTTGTACGTCTCCGAGGCCTGTTCGGCATCGCGGTACAGGGTCTGAAGATCCGTCAGCAGTTCGGCGACGGGGCGTTGTCCGGGTGCCTGTGGTTCGGGTACGGCCGCGGCGGGCAGCGGGGCGAGGACGGTGCCGGCCGCCACCGTTGCCGTACAGACCAGACGCAGAAGCCTTCCTGACACGTCATCACCTCCGGTGCGCGGCGGGCCTTCCGCCCCGCACCGTGAGCATCAGTCGGGGGCGGCGGGTCCGCGCGCGGGGTGTGCGCGGTTCGGCGTAACCCGGTCACCCGTGGGTGTCGTCCGGCTTGCCGCCCGGCGTGGCGTCTGGCTTGGACCATGGCCAGCGCACGGCGCTGCCGCGCTTCCCTTCCGGGTCGTACTCGTACTTCCAGCCCTTGGGGAGGCCGAGCCGTTTGCCGTGGGCGCGGGGGACGCGGCGGTACACGAGGACCGTGGGCGGGCCGCCGGCGTCGTCGGGGACCGGGATGCGGTAGGTCTTCGGCGGGGTTCCGGTCGGGCCGAGCAGGACGGGCAGGGAGCGACCGTCCATCGGGCCGCCCTCGAACGGGGTCTCTTCGCTCTTCACGGGACCAGTCTCAGCCATCCGCCGCGAGGCCCTGGACCAGCGCGGCCGTCTGCGGGTCCCGCCGCGCCGTCACCGACAGCACCGCCCCGAACTGCTCGACCAGCCAGTCCCGCAACTCGTCCAGCGGCGGCTGCTTGTCCTCGTCGAGCCAGATGAGAGACGCGGCTTCTACGGCCGTGATCCACATCCGTACGGTCATGCGGAGGCGGGGGCCGGGGTCGGCCACTCCGAGATGGCTGAGGATGTGCGTGGCCGCGGCCCTGCGGACGCCGTCCACGATGGCTGTCGTACGGGATGTCTCCACGACGCTGCCGCCCTGGAGCAGTGCGCTGAAACCGGCGTCGTGCTGGTCGACGAAGCCGAGGTAGCGGTCCAGGGCGCGGGCGAGGCGGGGGAGGAGCGGGCCTTCGCGGGGTTCGTCGAAGCACTGCTGGAGTTCGTCGGCGGCGGAGCGCAGGGCGGCTTCGTAGAGCTGCTGCTTGCCGCCCGGGAAGTACCGGTACACCAGGGGTCGCGAGACCCCGGCCGCCTCCGCCACGTCGTCCAGGGAGATCTCTTCGGGGGCGCGGTGCGCGAAGAGGGTGAGAGCGGCGTCGAGGAGCTGGCTGCGCCGCTCCTCGACGTTCAGGCGACGGTAGGCGGGGGTGGAGGCGGCGGGGGGCATGGGTGCAGGGTAGTCGGGCGGGTGCGGGTGCGTCGTGGCTGGCCGCGCCCCGCGGCGGAGCCGCTGATGTCACAGCCCCGCGCCCCTAAAAGACACCGGCCCGGCTGCGCTTTTAAGGGGCGCGGGGCTGTGACATCAGCCCCCACCGGGCCGCACTCCGAAATCAAGCCAATAGCCCCGACGCCTTCCACAGCCGTCGCCCCACACCCCGCAGCACACCGATGTCGTCCAAGAAGTCCGTCAGCTTCTTCGACCCGTTCTGCATGACCTCCCGCCGATGCCCACTCGCCTGCACCTGAGCCACCGCCTCCCGCCGATCGAGCCCCACGTTCGTGTACACCTCGGGATTGACGAAGGCGATCGAGAAGATACGCGCGAACTCCCCGGAGGTGACCCGCGTGAACTCCTGCGACCACCGCGGCGCCGTCACCATCTGCTGCCGCAACTCCTCCCGCGCGTACCGCACATGACGCGCTTCCTCGACGACATGGATCCGAGTGACCCCCCGGACCAGCGTCTGCACCCGCTCATCCGGAAACGTCAACCGCTGCATCCAGTCGAGGACTTCCTCCCCGAGCAGCGTGGCCGTGAACGAACCAGGCGTGGTGGAGATCGTCTTGAACAACCGCCCCAGGTTCTGATGGGCCCGGCTCACCGGATACCAGGGAGTCTCGCCCCGCGATATCAGCCGGGCGAACATCTTCGAGTGCCGGCACTCGTCCTCGATCTCGGTCAGCGCGTAGCGCACATGCGCACTCGTCGCCGCCTTGTCGTAGATGTGCCGCACGAGCAGCTGCATCAGGATCAACTCGAACCAGATACCCAGCGAGGCGAGCGCCGCGGCCTCGTGCTGGGAGAGCAGGACGCGCTGTTCCTCGCCCATCCGTTTCCAGAGCGGGGTGCCGTACAGGGACACCAGCTCCGGCGGCCAGAACCACTTGCCCTCCTCGAAGGGCGCGTCCCAGTCCAGTTCCTTGTCGGGGTCGAAGGAGTGCTTGGCGGACGACGCGAGCAACCGCTCGGCGACCTGCTCGCGGTCCTTCAGCAGCCCGAGGGCGTCACGCAGCCCGTCGACCGCGTCGGCTTCGGTCAGGGTCGTCATGGTTCTCCCACCTCGCGGATCAGCGTGTTACCCGGGGTCACATCCTCCGACGTCTTATGAGACTGCTTGTCAGCAAGCCCGTCAACCCTCGTGCGGAACTTATTGACCGGGCGGCGGCGATCCGTACACCTGTACGGTGCTGGCGTGTCCATGCCTCCCTCGCCCCCGCAACCCCCGCAGCCCCCGCAGCCCCCGCAGCAGTCACAGCCTTCACCGCCGGGGGGCCTCCACGGCCCGTCCGCCGCCTACGGCTGGGGAGTTCAGCCCGTCCCGGTACCGCCCTCCCCGCTTCGGCGGCGCACCCAACTGGCCCTGAGGGTCCTGGCCGTGATGCTCGGGCTCGGCTTCGTCGTCAACGTGGCGATCGTGCGGGTCCGGGAGGCGACCGCGGCCGAATTCCCCAAGGCGGAGTACGAGTTGACCCTCCCCGGGACACTGCTCGACGGCCGCTACCGACTCGCGCACGACCTCTCGGGCACCGCCGGCCGGGAGATGGAGGAGAAGCTGTCCCACAGCCGGAACTCCCGGGTCACCCACGCCGTCGTCGCCCGTTACAGCCTCTACGGTGACGCAGGCCAGGGCGCGTTGGTGATCTCCGGCTTCTCCGGCCGGCTCAGGAACACCGGCGCGATCCGTGTGGGCGCGCTGAAGGCATTCGGGGCCGGTGCCGGCAAGACGGTGATCGTCCCGCCGAAGGACGTCACCCCGGCGGGCTCGGACACCGGGATCAGCTGCGAGATCGTCACCGACAGGTCGGCCGGCCCGAAGTACACCTTCCCGGTGTGCACCTGGGCGGACGGCAACACGTCGGCCCTGGTCGCTGAGATGACCTTCGGCGGGGCGGTTCCGGACCTGGACCTGAAGTCGGCCGCCGGAGCGGTGCTCCGCGTGCGCTCCGAGGTGCGCACGCCGATCAAGTAGGCGGACGGTCCGCTACACCGAACAGCCCAGCCCCTCCGGGATGTTGACCGGCCCCACCGGCCCCGCCCCCTGCGCCGGGAACGACGTCCGCAACGTGAACGCGTACGGCGTCGGGCCGTGCGCCCGCAGATGCAGCAGCCGTTCCTCCGCCTCCGCCACCGTGGGCCGGTGGCCCGCCGGGACCCACCACAGGACCGCCATCGCCTCCCGCACCCGCTCGAACCACTCCCGGCGGCGGGCCAGCAACTCCCGGTGCTGCCCTTGGTACATGAACGCGGTGAGGGCGTCCGGGTCGCGCCACACCGACATGTTGATGATCAGCCAGTCGTCGCCCAGGACGGGGACGTCGGTCGCGTTGCCGGTGTCGGACTGGAGGCGCCAGACGAAGCCGTCGGCCGTGTCAGCCACGGCGTTCACCGGATCGAGGGCGGCTACGAAGTCCTTCAACTCCGGGGAGTCCAGGGGGAACGAGAGCCGGCCGACGTTGGCCTGGGCGAGTTCGTACGCGGGTGTCCTTAAGGGGTCGGTCATGACCGAACGGTAGGTCGGGGTGGACGTCTCCCGATAGACCCCGTCTCACGAACCGAGCACCGCCTGCATCACCGCTTTCGCGATCGGCGCCGCGTCGCCGCCCCCGCTGATGTCCGAGCGGTCCGCCGACGCGTCCTCCACCACCACCGCGACCGCCACCTTCGGCTCGATGTCGCGCTCGCCCTGCGCCCAGGACACGAACCAGGCATACGGCGTACCGGAGTTGCCGATGCCGTGCTGTGCGGTACCGGTCTTGCCGCCGACGGTCGCGCCGGGGATGGCCGCGTTCGTTCCGGTGCCCTCGGTGACCACGTCCTCCATGAGTTCCTTCATCTGTACGGCTGTTGCCGGGTGCATCGCCTGACGGACGGGGCGTGAGCCCGGCGTCGACACCGTCTCGCCGCCTCGCCTCGTCGTTCGTTCCACCAGGTACGGCTCCCGCACCTGCCCGCCGTTCGCGACCGCCGCCGCGACCATCGCCATCTGCAACGGCGTGGCCCGCGTGTTGTACTGCCCGATCGACGACAGCGCCAACTGGGCTTTGTCCAGCGTCGTGTCGAAGGTGCTGGGGGAGACCGAGAAGGGGATCCTCGCGTCGGTGTCGTTGAAGCCGAAGGCCTCCGCCGTGGTGCTCATGTTCCGCACGCCGACATCCACGCCCAGTTTCGCGAACACCGTGTTGCACGACCACTCGAAGGCGGAGCGCAGGGGCGCGTCCACGCAGCCGTCGCCCTCGTTCGTGAGGGTCGTCGAGGTGCCGGGAAGTGTGTACGGGTCGGGGGACTTGGTCGCCGCGTCCAGGTCCGTCACCACCCCCGCGTCCAGCGCCGCCGCCGCCGTGACCACCTTGAACGTCGAACCCGGCGGATAGGTCTGCCGTACCGCCCGGTTGAGCATCGGCTTGTTCGGGTCGGCGTTCAGACGGGCCCAACTCCGGTTCGCGGAACGGCTGTTGCCCGACAGGGCGCCGGGGTCGTAGGAGGGGGTCGAGACCAGTGCGAGGATGCGGCCGGTCGACGGTTCGATCGCGGCCACCGCGCCCGTGCGCGTGCCGAGTCCGGCGAACGCCGCTTGCTGTGCGGCCTGGTTGAGGGTGGTGACGACGTTGCCGCCGGGGTTCTGGGCGCGGGTCAGGTCGTTCCAGAGGGGGAACGGCGAGAGCATCGAGTCGGTGCCGGCGAGGATGTCGTCCTCGGAGTGCTCCAGGAACGTCGTGCCGTACTCCTGCGAGGCGAAGCCGGTCACCGGCGCGTACAACGGGCCGTTCCTGTACGTCCGTTCGTAGCGGAGCTGCTCGCCGGAGTCGCGGGAGCCGGTGATCGGTTTGCCGCCGACGAGGATGCCGCCCCTCGGCTGGTCGTAACGGGCGATGGTGTGGCGGCGGTTGGCGACGTTGTCGTCGTAGGAGCGGGACTCGAAGATCTGGATGCGGGTGGCGTTCACGAGCAGGGCCAGCAGGAGCAGGGTGCAGAAGGCCGCGGCGAGGCGGATGTGGCGGGTCATGGAGTCGGTCACGCGGCCACCTCGATGTCGTACTGACGGCGGGACGAGTCGCTCAGCCGGATCAGGAGGGCCACGATCGCCCAGTTGGTGACGACCGAGGAGCCGCCCTGGGCGAGGAACGGCATCGCCATGCCGGTCAGCGGGATCAGGCCCGTCACCCCGCCCGCGATCACGAACACCTGGAGCGCGACGATCGAGGCGAGCCCGACCGCGAGCAGTCGGCCGAAGGGGTCGCGGAGCGCCAGGCCCGCCCGGTAGCCGCGCTCCACGAGAAGGCCGTAGAGGATGAAGATCGCGGAGAGGCCGGCCAGGCCGAGTTCTTCGCCGGCCGTGGCCAGGATGAAGTCCGACTTGGCGGCGAAGCCGATCAGGATGGAGTGGCCGAGGCCGAGGCCCGTGCCGAGCATGCCGCCGGCCGCGAACGCGAAGAGGGACTGGGCGAGTTGGTTGGGGCCGTGGCCCGCGTCGATCGAGGCGAAGGGGTGGAGCCAGTCCTGGACCCGGCTGTGGACGTGCGGTTCGAGCCGGCCGACCGCGACCGCGCCGAGGGCCGCCAGCAGCAGGCCGACCGCGATCCAGCCGGTGCGGCCGGTGGCGACGTAGAGGAGGGTCACGAACAGGCCGAAGAAGAGGAGCGAGGTGCCGAGGTCGCGTTCCAGGATCAGGACGCCCACGCTCAACAGCCAGATCGCGACGATCGGGCCCAGCACCCGGCCGGTGGGGAGCTGGAGGCGCCAGACGCGGCGGCCCGCGTAGGCGAGCGCGTTGCGGTTGGCCGCGAGGTACGCGGCGAAGAAGACGGCGAGGAGCACCTTCGCGAACTCGCCCGGCTGGATGGAGAATCCGCCGATCCGGATCCAGATCCGGGCCCCGTTCACGGCCGGGAAGAGGACCGGGAGGGTGAGGAGGGCGAGGGCGGCGGCCACGCAGACGTAGGCATAGCGCTGGAGGACGCGGTGGTCGCGCAGGGCCACGACTACGACGATGAAGAGGGTCACGCCCAGGGTGGACCACACGAGTTGGGTGGGGGCGGCCCGGTCGCCGGGGGTCTCCAGGTCGAGCCGGTAGATGAGGACGAGCCCGAGGCCGTTGAGGAGGACCCCGATGGGGAGGAGGAGCGGGTCGGCGTACGGGGCCCGCAGCCGTACCGCGATGTGCGCGAGCAGGGCGAGCACGCCGAGCCCGGCGCCGTAGCCGGCGGCGCCGGGCGGGACCGTGCCGTTCTTGGCGAGACCGACAGCGCAGTAGCCGTACACGGAGAGGAGGACGGCCACGACGATGAGGGTGAGTTCGATGCCACGGCGCCGGGGGAGGCGTACAGCGGGTGTGGGAAGGTCCGCTGTGACGGTGGTTCCGGCGTTGGTCATGTCCGGAACTTACCCAAATGGGACAGGTTGTGTGCCTTGGGTGGTGCGTGTGTCTTGTCCGTCAGCACCAGCGGGGGGCGGGGCCGATGTTGTCGATGTACCGCGCCGAGCCCCAGGCCCAGGTGCCGTCCGTGAGCAGGTACCAGAGCGGGTTGCCCTGGACGTTCGAGCCGCCGGTCTTGCAGAAGATCGAGACGTGCTCGCCGCGGTAGGCGTACCGGATGATCCTGCTGCCGCGGTCCGGGCGGGAACGCAGGGCGAGTTGACCGGCCGTGACGATACCCCGGTAGAGGCGCGGGTTGTCGTGGTCGCCGTGGTCTCCGTGATCGCCCTGGTTGTCGTGGTCGCCGCGGCCGCCGAAGTCCTCGTCGCCCTGCTGGTTCCACCCACCGTCGTCCTGACGGCTGACGCCCGGGTCTTCGTCGCCCCACTCGTCGTCGGCCACGGCGGGCGCGACGGCGGCGGCGGTGACCAGCGCACCGGCGGCGACCGCTATGCCGATCCGGCGGAGGGAGAGGCTGAGGGACATGGGGGAACCTCCAGGGGTGGGGCGAACCTGACTTATCGCCACATTAGGAGGGGTGGACGAGGGGCGCTCGCCACACTGGTCCACACGAGCAGGGTTCATCGGAGCGGCGGCCCATACGAGCGCGGCCGGCACGAGCGCCCGGAAGGGGCGCGGGGCTGTGTCGATATGCGGCTCCGCCGCGTGGGCGCGACCAGCCCCCACCGACCCGCGGTCGACGAACTACCGCTCTCCACTCATCGGAGCGTCAACGTCGCAAGCGCCCCACCACCATCCCCGGCGTCCACATTCGAGAACTCCAACCGCGCCCCCAACACCTCCGCCTGCCCCAACGCGATGGTCAACCCGAGCCCATGCCCCGTCGCCCCACCCTCCGTACGGAACCGCTGCGGCCCATGCTCGACGAGGTACTCCGGATACCCGTCCCCGTGATCCCGCACAGCCACCACCGCCCCGTCGACGGTCACGACAACGGGCCCCCGCCCATGCCGATGCGCATTGGCGACAAGATTCCCCAGCACCCGCTCAAGCCGCCGCCGATCCGTCTCCACCCACTCGTCCCGTACGACGACGACCTCCGCGTCCGCCCCCGACGCCCGCACCACCCGCTCTGCCACCGCCCCCAGCCGCTCGGCGTCCAACTCCACCTTCTCCCGCCGCGTATCGAGCCGGGAGATCTCCAACAGGTCCTCCGTGAGCGTGCGCAACGCGGCCACCCGATCCCGCACCAGCTCGGTCGGCCGCCCCGGAGGCAACAACTCGGCCGCGGCGTGCAACCCGGTCAACGGCGTCCGCAACTCGTGCGCGACATCCGCCGTGAACCGCTGCTCGGTCAGCAGCTTCCCCTGCAACGACGAGGCCATCGTGTCGAGCGCGGCGGCCACCGCGGCCACCTCGTCCTGCGGCAGGGTCGCGTCCTTCGTACGTGGATCGTCGACCCGCGCGTCCAGGTCACCCGCGCTGATCCGCCGGGCCACCTGCGCCGTCCCGTGCAACCGCCGCGTCACCCGGGTCACCGCGAACGCGCCGACCAGCAGCGTCGCCCCGATCGCCAGCGCCGAGGACCAGACGATCGCCCGGTCGAGTCCGGCGATGGTGTCGGCGCCCTGCGAGTAGTCGACCGCGACGGCCAGCACCCGGTCGCCCGAGGCCGGTCCCGCCGCCCACATCGTCGGGTGCCCCCGGCGTTTGCCGACCATCGTGCCGCGCTCCCCGGCCGCCGCCAACTCCCTTAGCGGCAAAGGCATTTCCTCGGGATCGACGCCGGCGCCGTGCACGAGGGAGTCCCCGGCCTCGTACTGCGTCGTCGCCTCCTTCAGCCGCGACAGCGCCAGGTCGCGGGCCTGGCCCACGGTCCGGTCGGTCACCGAGACATGCACGAGTACGCCGAGCAGGGCGGCCAGCGCGCAGCACATCACGGTGATGAACACGGCCGCCTTGAAGGCGAGGGTCCCGGCCCATCTGGGCAGCGCGAGTCTCATCACGGGGTCGCCGAGGGGGACGTAGGAGAGGCGGGAGAGGCGGGAGAGGCGGGAGAGGCGGGAGAGGCGGGGGAACCGGGCGGCGCGGGGGTCGCGCGGCGGACTCCGTGCTTGCGGCTGCCCGTGCGCAGGAACTCGTCGTGGGTCAGCAGCATCGCCTTCTGATCGGCGTCCCAGGTCCACTGCACGCGGTATTCGTACCCCGCGAGCTCCGAAGGCGAGCGGATGATCACCGAATGCCCGGCCAGTTCGACCCCGCTCACGGCATCGTCGTTGGCCATGACCTGCACGAGCCGGTGCTTCTCGACGGTGTAGACGCGCACGGCGGTCATCCTGGTCGGCAGCAGCCGGAACCCGAGCGTCAGGTCGTCGCGTCCGTCGCCGGTGAGATCGCGGTAGTAGGGCTTGAGAACGGGACAGGCGCTACGGTCCCCACCTTGCCCGCAGTCGCCGATCCGCTCTGCTGTCCCCCGATACGGCGCTTTGGGGCCGTCGTAGTCACTCGGGTTCGCGGCGATCTCGGCGCGTACGACGGCGATCGGGTCCACTTTGCGGATGTCGTCGCCGGGGACGGCGATGCCCTTCACGGTCTCCGTGTCCGCCTCGTCGAAGTCGTAGGCGGGGGAGGCGGCGGGCGACAGATTCGGCCAGAGCTTGGCGGGGCTGGTCGCCGTCGGGGTCGCCCCCGCTGCCCGCAGCGCGCCGGTGTCACCGCAGGCCACCGCGGTCGCGAGCAGCAGGGCGACGGCGGCGGTGGTGCGGGCGGCACGGGTGGCACGCACGGGGCGACTGGGTGGCACTGCTCTCCTGCGGGGCGCGGGTGTGGGACCCGTACACCCTATTCGTAGGGAAGTCCTTTTTGTTCATATGTGCGGACGGGTTGAGGGAACGATTACTCGGCTATCCGGCTACTCGCCTACTCGGCCAGCTCCTCCAGCAGCCGGGCCGTGGACAGTCCGGTCCGCAGATACGCGACGAACAGTTCGTTGTGCAGCGCCCACGGGGACCGGCGGGAACGGATCAGCCGTATCGCCTCCTCCGTGGAGTACCCGCGGCGGACCAGCGCGTGGGCGACGACCAGGCCCGACCTGTTGTAACCGGAGTAGCAGCGGACGAGCACCTTCCGCCCCTCGTCCAGCGCGTCGCAGGCCGCTACGGCCAGCCGCATCACGCCGGCCAGCTGCGTCCCGTCGAGCGGCCCGTCCGGAATCGGCCACACATGGTGCTCGACGCCGGTGTCGGGCCCGTGCCCGGGCAGCCGTAGCAGCGTCTGTACGAGATCGAACTCGTCCCGCACCACCGCGAACTCCAGTTGCCCCGACCGCCCCCGGAACTCGTGCCCGCCCATCCACAGACCGGGCGTGATCTCGCTCCACGGACTGTCCGGAGCGGGTACGTCGGGTTGCTTCCTGCGCGTCCGCAACGGCGCCTCCCCAAGCCCCAGCGACTGACCCAAAGGTAACCGGGTTCTTGCCCCTTGAGCACCCCGCCTGTTCCCATGGTCGAGGGGTGATGGTGCATGAACGGACTGCGCGTCATACCGACCTGGCGCCATGGTCAGGAACGGCTGTACGTCTGTCACACCGACGGAAGGAACGTCGCCTGGTACGACAGGGAGGCGGCGCGGATCAACCTGCTGAGCGAGGACCGCAGAGAGGACGTCCTGCACGCTCTCGGCCCCTTCCTCACCGGCCCGGTCACGGTGGGCCCACCCCCGGTGCCGACGCCCGCGGAACTGGCCCGCCTGACCCTCCACCCCGACGACGACCTGGCCCCCAACCGCCCCGGCGAGGCCCTCCACGTGGCCCTCGACCGCGACCCGGGCCCGCCACACCGCCTGCGCGCCGACCCCCGCCGCCGAGCCCTGACCGCGGAACAAGCGGTGGGCGAAGCCCTGGACGCCCTGGACGGCGCGGGCTGGCACGCCCTCCACTCCATCCCTCTCCCCGGCGGTGACCGCCTCCACCACCTGCTGATCGGCCCCGGCGGTCTCTTCGCCCTCCACACGCTCTACGCCCGCAAACAACGCGTCCAGATCACCGACCCCATGATCACGCTGGGCCGCCGAGACCCCCTCCCCCTACTCCGCCGAGCCCGCTCCGACGCGGCCCGAGCGTCGTACGCACTGACGGCCGAGGTCCACCCGGTCCTCGCCCTGTCCGGCCCGGCGGACATCAGGATGACGACTCCACTGCGCGAGGTCCGCGTACTCCAGGACACGGAACTGTCCGGACTGGCAAGGACGGGCGGGGTGTTGAAGCCGGCGGATGTGGAGGCGCTGCATGCGATGGCGAGGGACCGGCATACGTGGGGGAGGGTGTGAGGGACATCTCTTGGGGTTGCTTCAGTCGTGCGAGGTGCCTTCACTCGGAGTGACGTGGGGACACGCCTGGCTTTCTTCAAGTGACCGTTGGGCCGCCCGCTTCTTGGCCAGTGTCGGGCTTCCACGGCCCGAGTAAAGGGCGCTTCGCTGCGCTACGCGTCGCCTGCGGCGATTCCGCTCCGCTCCACCCTTGACTAGGAGTTGTCTTCAAATGTCACGCCCACATCAGGAGCGATGCGAGGGTGACGGCTGCCTGGTAGGACTCGGCGGTCTTGTCGTAGCGGGTAGCGATGCCGCGCCACTGCTTCAAGCGGTTGAAGCACCGTTCCACGACGTTGCGTCGCTTGTAGAGCTGCTTGTCGAAGACCGGCGGGCGCCCGCCTCGGCTGCCGCGCCGGAGCCGGTTGCGGACCTGGTCGGACCGCTCGGGAATGGTGTGACCGATGCCCCGCCGCCTGAGCCACGTGCGGATGGCCCGGGAGCTGTAGCCCTTGTCGCCCAGCACATGGGCGGGCCGTGTGCGGGGCCGTCCCGGGCCGATGCGGGGCACCCGGATGGTTTCCATCATGGCGGTGAACTGGGTGCAGTCGTTGGTGTTGCCGCCCGTGAGGGTGAAGGCGAGCGGGCGGCCCACGCTGTCGCAGGCCAGGTGGATTTTGCTGGTCAGGCCGCCTCGGGAGCGTCCGAGGCCGGGACTGCGGGCCCCCTTTTTCGGGCCCCGGCGGCGTGCTGGTGGGCGCGGACGACGGTGGAGTCGACCGACACCAGCCAGTCAATGTCCCCGGCCGCGTCGGCGTGCGCCTGGGCGGCCCGGAGCATGCGCTCGAAGGTGCCGTCCAGCGCCCACCGGCGAAAGCGGGTGTGCAGGGTGGCCCACGGGCCGTACCGCTCGGGCACGTCCCGCCAGGCCGTCCCGGTACGGAACTTCCACACGATCCCGTTCAGCACCCTGCGGTCGTCCAGCCGCTTCCGGCCCCGCAGCGACACCGGCAGCAGCGGCCCGACGAACTCCCACTCGGCATCGGACAGTTCATGGCGACGTATCACCCCACCATGATCCACCACTCAAGATCTTTTGAAGACACGGCCTAGGGGCAATGCCGTTGCTTTACTGGGCTGTTGGTCTCGGTGGGCGGATGGTGACGGCGTCGTCGTGTGTTCTGGTGGGCTGGGGCCAGGCACGGTGCTCGGCCCGTTTGAGCAGGTAGTTGGACATCTTGCGCTTGACGACACGGGGCTGGCTGCGGAGCCGGCGCGGTGGCAGCAGCGTGGTCAGCAGGTCGTCGCGGAGCCGGACCAGCGCCGTGATCAGGTGCTCAGGGGGAAAAGATGCCGGGCGCGACGGTGACGCTGCGGCGGGCCGCACGCAGGGTGTCGGTGAACGAAAGCCGGTCCGGGTCGATGCCGTGGACGGCAGCGGTTCTGGATATCAGGGACCTCAGGGCGTGGTGGACCAGCAGGTGGGCCCAGATCTGCTGGCGCACGCCGTCGGGGGTCTTGCTGGCCAGGACGACGTGGGGGCCGCGCTGATGGGTCTTGATCTCGTCGAAGACCGACTCGATCTCCCACCGCTGGGCATACAGGGCCGCGAGTTCGGCCGCGGGGAAGCGTTCCGGATCGAGGAGGTCGGTGACCAGGCGGTAGTGCGTGTTCTGGGTGCTCGCTCCGCCGTCGGACAGCTGATAGGCGAGCACCCTCACGCGCACCGGATCGCGTTTCTTGCCGTCGGTGCCTGCGTGCAGGCGACTGAGCCAGGAGCCGTCGGGAAGGAGTTCCTGCACGGGCAGGACCCGGTTGGCCGACACCCGCCACAGCAGGTGGGCGCCGGTGGCGGTGAACGCTCTCCACAACGGCACCCCCAGGAACTCCCGGTCGGCCAGGACCAGCATGTCCGGCCCGGTGGAGCGGACCAGGCAGGCGGCGAGGGTGAGTTCACCGACCCGGCAGCCGGCCAGTTCCGCATCCAGCACGGCATGGGTGCCGCACTCGACCAGAGCGGCCATCCGCACCTGCGGGAACGCTGACCTGTCCGGGCCGCGGGTGTTGCCGGGACGGCCGAACTCCTGGTCGTTCGCGGCAGTGTCGGCGGCATCCCAGCAGGTGCCGTCCACCGCCGTCAGCCGCAGCCCGCGCCAGAACGCGCCCGGTGTCTCCTCATCCGCCAATGGACGGACGGTGGCCGCGAACAGCACCCGCAGGGGCTCGGAGCCCAGTCGGCCACGGGCCCTGAACAGGGAGGACTTCGCCGGGATCCGCCAGTTGCCCCACAGCCCGCACGCACGCAGTCCGTCGGTCAGATGCCGCAGCACCTCCAGATACGGAGCGGGCGAGAACAGGGCCAGACCGAGAACGAAGTACACCACCACCCGAGCGGGAAGCAGCCGTCTGCGCTGCTCGGTCCGGCCGCACGCAGCGACCACCCGATCCACCAGACCCGGCGGATACACCCAGGTCAACAATCCAAGACCGGATAACTCCGGGACACTCTCCGCCACCGGCACCACCCCCGACGCCCTGCCAGCAGGCTACGCCGCCAACTAAAGCAACGGCATTGGGCCTAGGGCCGCTCCAGCCCGTTTGAGAAGCGAGCGGGCGGCCCGAAAAGACGGTTGCCCAGGTAGGTAGGCCCTCGGGCCTGCTATGCCCTCACCCGGCACAGGGGGCGCGCTCGCGTCTCGCCAGCACGCCGCGTCGGCTCAGCGGCCAACGCCGAGTGGGGTCAGGTGAGATGAGGCGGGGTGTGCCGATGGAGCGGGCGGGATGGGTCGGGATGGGGCGGGGCGGAGCAGGTGGTGTCAGGAAGCTGTCGAAAAACTAACCGCCTACCTGCTACTTGACCGGTTAGAAAAACACCCAGCTTCCCGAACCCCCTCATACCCTGCGGCTCCCGGCAAGGGTCGCCAGCCCACCCGACGGCGTCCCGGGACCGACCGAACGCACCACCCGCCACTCGGACTCAGCCGCCGAGCCGCCCCGGCATGCCGTCTCCGGACTGACGTGCCCGCTTCCCACTCGCTCGCAGCCGCTAAGCCGACGCGGCGTGCCGCCGACCCGTCGACGCGCCACTCCCACTCGGCGTTGGCCGCTGAGCCGACGTGGCGTGCCGCCACCCTGCCGACGCGCCACTCCCACTCGGCGTTGGCCGCTGAGCCGACCCGGCGTGCTGGCGAGACGCGAGCGCGTTCCTCAACACTGGCCAGCCACGCAACCGCCGTAACGGGCCATCTCCCTGGGCAACCGTCATTCGGGGCCGCTCGCTCGCTTCTGAAACGGGCTGGAGCGGCCCTAGTCAAGGGTGGCCCGCAGGGCCATCGCCGAAGGCGACGCGACCGCAGGGAGCGCCCTTTACTCGGGCCGCGGAAGCCCGACACTGACCAAGAAGCGGGCGGCCCAACGGTCACTTACGAAAGAGCCAGGCGCATCCCCACGCAACCCCTCATCAGGGCAGCGCTCCCGCTAGTCCGGCGTCGAGCAACGGTTCCAGCAGATCGCCGTACTCAAGCAGCCGTACCTCCAACTCCCTTGCCGGAAAAGTGAGTTGATCCGGTTCACCGCACATCGACACCTCCTCCCACGTCACCGGCGCCGACACACACTCCGCCGCCCGAGCCCGCAACGTATAGGGCGCCGCCGTGGTCTTCCGCGCAGCGTTCTGGCTCCAGTCGACGAACACCTTCCCCACCCGCAGGCTCCGCGTCATCCGATGCACGACAAGCCGAGGAAGAGCCGCCTCCGCCTCCACGGCCAACGCCTTCGCGTACGAGACAGCCCGCTCCGAAGGCACCGGCGCCACCCCCGCCAACAGATGCAACCCTTTCGCCCCGGACGTCTTGACGTACGCCTCGATCCCGTCCACCGCCAGCCGTTCCCGCAGCCACACCGCAACCTCGCAGCACTCCACGACGGTCGCAGGCGCTCCCGGATCGAGGTCGAACACAAGCCGGTCGGCGACACCGGGTGCCGCGATCACCCACTGCGGCGTATGGAACTCGGTGACGAGATTCGCCGCCCACATCAGGGACGCCAGATCCTGCACCAGCACCATCCGGGCAGGCCCCTCCGACCGGGGCACTTCCGCGGTGGTGACCCAGTCGGGCGTACCCGGAGGCACGTTCTTGGTGAAGAACACCTGCCCCTCGGGCCCGTCCGGATATCGCAGAAAGGACACCGGCCGGTCGCGCAGATGGGGCAGCAGAACCTCGGCGATGGTCGCGTAGTAGTGCAGGACCTCACCCTTGGTGAACCCGGTCGCCGGGTACAGCACCTTGTCCAGGTTGCTGAGCGCGACCCTTCGCCCCTCCACCTCTGCGATCGGCGTCATACGATGAGAATCCCACGGAAACGTGACGAACCGGACGTGCGTCGGGCGTGAGCCGAAATCGGAAGGCGGGTGCGGCAGGTGCGATCCATATGGAACGGCGCCATATCCTTCGGCCTGGTCAGCATCCCGATCAAGCTGGTGAACGCGACCGAGAACCACTCCATCTCGTTCCGCCAGATCCACACGGAGGACGGCGGCCGTATCCGCTACCGCAAGGTCTGCGAACTGGAGGACCGAGAGGTCGCCCAGGCCGAGATCGGCAAGGCGTACGAGGACGCGGACGGCACGATGATCCCGATCACGGACGAGGATCTGGCGCAGCTGCCGATCCCGACGGCGAAGACGATCGAGATCGTGGCGTTCGTGCCGGCCGACCGGATCGACCCGCTCCAGATGGACGCGGCGTACTACCTCTCCGCGAACGGCGTCCCCGCGGCCAAGCCGTACACCCTGCTCCGCGAGGCGCTGAAGCGCAGCCAGAAGGTGGCCATCGCGAAGTACGCGCTACGAGGCCGCGAACGCCTCGGCATGCTACGCGTGGTCGACGACGTGATCGCCATGCACGGCCTGCTCTGGCCGGACGAGATCCGCGTCCCCGAGGGCGTCGCCCCCGACACGAACGTCAGCGTCCGCGACAAGGAACTCGACCTCGCGGACGCCCTGATGGACACGCTGGGCGAGGTCGACCTCGCGGATCTCCACGACGACTACCGCGAGGCGGTAGAGGAGATGATCACCGCGAAGGCATCCGGCGAACAGCCCGCGACGACTCCGTCCCCGGCCCCCGGCGCGAAGGTCCTCGACCTGATGGCGGCCCTGGAGAAAAGCGTCCGAGAGGCGAAGGAATCGCGAGGCGAGGAACCGGACAGCAAGCAAACGGGAACAAAGGCCGAGGTCAGGCGTATCTCACCCCGAGCGACCCCCAAACAGACCCCTGGCAAGAAGTCGACCTCCACGGCAACAAAGAAGACGGCAACGACGAAGAAGTCCCAGTCCGAGTCACCGCCACCGGCGAAGAAGTCAACGCGCGCAACCAAAAAGACGACGGCGACCAAGTCCACCGCGACGGCGAAGAAGCCCCCGCCGAAGAAGGCGACTCCCCGCAAGCGAACGGCCTGAGCCGCGGCCTCCTGGCCGGTCCCCATGTGGCGCTGTCCCTCATGAACACCGCACAGGGCAGCCAACCCAGGCACGCGGGGCTATATCAATGTGCGGCTCCGCCGCGCGGGCGCGACCAGCCACAACGAGCCCGCACCCGCCCCAAAACCGAACCTGGTCCCCGAGTAGCGCTGCCCCACCCGTCACCGCGACGAAGTCCACCGCGACCCCGGCGAAGACCTCAGTCAAGGCCCCCAGCGAAGAAGGCAACTCCCCGCGAGCGAACGGCCTGAGCCGTGGCCTCCTGGCCGGTCCCCGCGCAGCATCACCCCCACCCACTGCCCCCACCGCGACCAACTCGCCGCGCCAGCGAAGAAACCCCCGGCAAGGACTCCGGCGAAGCAGCCCCCCGCCCCCCCCGAAAACAACCAGCCCGAGCCGCAACCCCGTCGCCAACCCCCGCGCAGCGCTACCCCACCCGCCGCAACGCCAACACCGCGTTATGCCCCCCGAACCCGAACGAGTTGCTCAACGCGAGATCCCCCACCCCGGGCGCACCCCCGTCCCCGCCCCAAGGCAACTCCCGTGCCACCCCCGTCACCACATCCAGCCCGATCGAGTCATCCAGCTCACCCGCCGCCCCCAACGTCGCCGGCACCACCCCGTGATGCAACGTAAGCACCGCCGCCACAGCCTCAATCCCACCCGCAGCCCCCTGCAGATGCCCGAGATGCCCCTTGATCGCCGTGACAGGAACGTTTCTGCGGCCGAACACCGCCCGCAACGCCCCCGCCTCGGCGAGATCCCCCTCCACTGTCGCCGTCGCATGCGCGTTCACATGGACGACGTCAGCGATATGCCCGCCCGCGTCCCGCACGGCCCGCCGCACGGCGAGCGCGACCCCGGCGCCCGACGGATCCGGCGCAGCCATGTGGTGCGCGTCGGCCGACAGCCCCCACCCGGCCGCCTCGCAGTAGATCCGCGCTCCACGCGCGCGTGCGTGTTCCTCGGCCTCCAGGACGAGCACCCCCGCACCCTCCCCGTTCACGAACCCGTCCCGGTCCTTCGCGAACGGCCGTGACGGCGACGAACCGTCTGCCAGCCCCCGCGTGGACAACGCCCGCATCGCCGCGAACGACGCCATGATCGCCGGCGTGACGACCGCCTCGGCCCCGCCCGCGAGGGCGATGTCGACACGGCCGTACCGTATGCGGTCGATGGCCGCCCCGATCGCCTCCGTGCCGGAGGCACACGCCGCGGTGACCGTGCGGGCCTCGCCGGTGATGTGCAGGTCGAGGGAGACCTGGGACGCCGCCTGCGACGGAACGGTCATGGGCGTGGTGAGCGGCGAGACACCGCGCGGCCCCTTGTCCCGCAGCTTGCGGTCGCCGCCGACGAGCACGGACGCGTCCCCGAGGATCGCCCCGAGACTGACCCCGACCCGTTCGGGATCGAGCCCGCTCTCCCGCGTGCCGCCCGCCACGAACCCGGCGTCACCCCACGCCTCCCGCGCGGCCAGCACCGCGAACTGCGCGGCCCGGTTCATCCGCCGCGCCGCCTGCCGCGGCAGCAGCTCCATCGGATCGACGGGCACGGTCCCGGCCACCCGCACGGGCAGCTCCGCGAACTCCTCCCCGTCCAGTTCCCGTATCCCGTGCCGCCCGTCGAGCAGCCCCCGCCACAACTCGTCGACCCCTACCCCGAGCGGCGTCACGGCCCCCAGCCCGGTGACCACGACCCGCCGCGGCCCACCCGCGGCCGCCACCCGCTCCGGTCGCGGATGATGCCGTACGACGAACTCGCCACCGCCCGCCATGCCGGCACCCGGCGTCCCCACACCGGCACCCCGCGTCTCTCCACCAGCGCCCGGCGTCCCCGCACCAACCCGCGCATCAGCACCCGAGGTCTCCGAGCCGACCCCCACACCAGCCCCCGTAACCCCCGAACCACTCCACCCCCGAACCTCCGCATCGCTCAGAACGTCATCCCCCGACCCCCCGTCGAGATCCCGATGCCACACCCCCCACCGCCGCGCGTACGACACCTCGCCCGCCCCCGGATCCACCACCCGCAACGAACTCACCCGGTCGCCCTCCCGGAACCCGACGGACGAGAGGTCGTCGGAGACGAATCGCGGCACCGCCCCGACGTCCAGTCGCCGGCACCCGCTGATCACCCGGCGGTCGCGGCCGAGCACCTCGTCGTGGTCCGTGCCGCCGAGCGGCGGCCGCAGGGTGACGCGGATCGTCTCGGGCGTCTCGGGGAGGGTGTGGGTGACGACGTACCAGCAGGCGCGTTCGGCGTCGGCCGGGGTGAGGGCGATCAGATCACCCGGGATGACCTCGGCGGCGGACACCGGGTGCGGAGCGAAGGGGACTTGTGACGAATCGGATGAATTGGACATATCGATACACGCTTCCTGGGGGACGGAACGGGCTTATGCCCTACGGCAAACCATCCCGAGTGAACTGGACGAAACCGGAAAAAGCCACGGTTGAAAGTTGGACCTGTTGCGCCCCGAGACCTTTCAAGGTCCGCTGAAATAGGGCGAGTTGTCCAGTTGGTCACCAGGGTTATGTGTGGAACATCACTTTCATGGCCGTAACGCCCGTCCCCGCACTCACTTGTTCCCTGGATTTAACGCGGGCCCCTCTGGCAACTCCCTTTCTACGCGCGTAACTTGAGCCGACTCCCCACAGGCACCCCGTATCGGCAGCTACACGAAGTACGAGGAGACCGCCAGCGTGTCCAGACCTGAAGGGCGCAGACCCCGCGCCCGCCGCACCGCCCAAGCGATCGTCTCGGTGGGCGCGGCGGGAGCGTTCGCCTTCACCGCCCTGCCCGCCGCGTCCGCAACTCCGTCCGCCTCGGCGGTCATTGCCGAGGTGTACGGCGGCGGGGGCAACTCGGGAGCCACCCTGACCCGGGACTTCGTCGAACTCGGCAACGCCGGTTCGACGGCCTACGACCTGTCGGGCTACAGCGTCCAGTACCTGCCCGGTACGCCTTCCTCCGGCTCCACTTGGCAGGTCACCGCCCTCACCGGCGCGATCGCCCCCGGCGCCCGCTACCTGGTCGGCGAGGGCACCGGCAGCGGCGGCACGACCGCGCTGCCGACCACCGACGCCACCGGCTCGATCGCCATGAGCGCCACCTCCGGCACGATCGCCCTGGTCTCCGGCACCACCGCGCTCACCTGCAAGACCGCCGCGGACTGCGCGGCCGACCCGAGCATCGTCGACCTCACGGGCTACGGCACCGCGGTCGTCCGCGAGGGCAGCGGCCCGGCCACCGGCGCCTCCAACACGGCCGCCGTCGCCCGCGCCGACTCGCTCGCCGACACCGACGACAACGCGGCGGACTTCACCGCCGGCACCCCGTCACCGGTCAACTCGGCGGGCCAGACGCCCGGTTCGGGCGACGGCGGTGGCGACGGTGGCGGTGACGGCGGCTCGCCCACCGACCCCGGTACCGTCCGCGTCCACGACATCCAGGGCACGACCCGCCTCTCGCCGTACGCAGGCCAGACGGTCACCCGCGTCCCGGGCATCGTCACCGGCGTCCGCACCAGCGGCTCCCTCGGCTACTGGATCCAGGACCCGACCCCCGACACCGACCCGCGCACCAGCGAAGCCGTCTTCGTCTACACCGGTTCCACCAAGCCCACGGTGGCGGCGGGCGATTCGGTCCTGGTCACCGGCAAAGTCAGCGAGTACTACCCGAGCAGCACCAGCCAGTCGAACACCGAGATCACCGGCCCGACCACCACGGTCCTCTCCGGCGGCAACGCGCTGCCGGACGCCGTGACACTGGACGCGACCTCGGTCCCCGACGCCTACATCCCGACCGCGTCCGGCGGCAGCATCGAGTCACTCGCGCTCCAACCCACCGTCTACGCCCAGGACTTCTACGAGTCCCTGGAGGGCATGCGGGTCACCTTCAGCGACGCCCGCGTGGTCGGCGCTTCGGACGCGTACGGCGAGCTGTGGGTCACGGTCAAGCCGAACGAGAACGCCACGGCACGCGGCGGCACCCTGTACTCGTCGTACGACCAGCCCAACACGGGCCGCATCGAGGTGATGTCGCTCGACACGACCTCAACCTTCCCCGTGGCCAACGTAGGTGACGAACTCTCAGGTACGACCACGGGCCCCCTCGACTACTCCACCTACGGCGGCTACAACGTCCAGGCCACCCAGCTCGGCGCCCTCGTCGACAAGGGCCTGAAGCAGGAAGTGACCCGTCGTCAGAAGAAGGACGAGCTCGCGGTCGCCACGTACAACGTGGAGAACCTGGACGCGCTCGACACCCAGGAGAAGTTCGACCGGCTCGCCGAGGGCGTCGCGGTGAACCTCAACTCGCCCGACATCGTGGCCCTGGAGGAGATCCAGGACGACAACGGTGCGACGAACGACGGCACGGTGACGGCCGAGGGCACCCTGAAGCGCTTCACGGACGCGGTCCGCGCGGCCGGCGGGCCGGCGTACAAGTGGCGTTACATCTCGCCGACCAACGACCAGGACGGCGGCGAGCCCGGCGGCAACATCCGCCAGGTCTTCCTCTTCAACCCGAAGCGGGTCTCCTTCACCGACCACAAGGGCGGCGACGCGACCACCGCCACGAGCGTGGTGAAGACCCGCAAGGGCGTCGAACTCACCTACTCCCCGGGCCGTATCGACCCGACCAACGCGGCCTGGGAGGACAGCCGCAAGCCGCTGGTCGGCGAGTTCACCTTCCAGGGCGAGCAGGTCTTCGTGATCGCCAACCACTTCATCTCCAAGGGCGGCGACCAGCCGATCCACGGCCGCTACCAGCCCCCGGCCCGCAGCTCGGAGACCCAGCGCGCGGCCCAGGCGGCGGAGGTCAACACCTTCGTCAAGTCCCTGCTCGCGGCGGACAGGAACGCCAAGGCGGTCGTCCTCGGCGACCTGAACGACTACGAGTTCTCCCAGACGGTGACCACCCTGACGGCCGACAAGGTCCTCAAGCCCCTGATCACCACCCTCCCCGCCGCCGAGCGCTACACCTACGTCTACGACGGCAACTCCCAGACCCTGGACCACATCCTGACCAGCCCCGCGGTGACGTCCTTCAACTACGACGTCGTCCACATCAACGCGGAGTTCGCGGACCAGGCAAGCGACCACGACCCACAGATCGTCCGAATCGACCTCTCGAAGTGCCGTAGCCACTAACCCTGTTGAAGGCCAACGGGGCGGAACGGCCCAAGCCGTCCCGCCCCGTCAGCTCCTCGGTGCCGGACAGGGCAACCCCTTAAGGGGCGCGGGGCGGTGACATTTGCGGCTCCGCCGCGCACGTCCCGCCTCCCTGTACCGGTCAAGGCAACTCCCCCAAGGGGCGCGGGGCTGTGCCATTTGCGGCTCCGCCGCGCGCCTCCCGCCTCCCTGTACCGGACAGGGCAACCCCTTAAGGGGCGCGGGGAACTGCGCGACCAGCCACAACGCGCTCGCACTCGCCAGACAACACAAGCCACTCAGACGCCAAGGCGCACACCCCGGTCCACCACACTCCGCCCCGTCACCATGACCAGCCCAACCCCCACGGCCAACCCCAACGCGGGCAGCACCGGAAACCGCCCTCCATAGGCGAACCCATGCCCCGCGAACCAGATCAGCGCACTCACACTCGCCGCCATCCCACCCCACAACGCCCAAGGCCAACGCGGGAGTTCAAACGGCAGATCCCCCGGCCGCGTCCACTCGTACACCACCACGAGCCCCCGCTCCAACGGCCGCAACGCCGCGACGACCCCCACCAGCACAACCCCCAGCACGACCAGCCAGGGCACCCGCAACGCCCACCAACTCCCCGACCCGTACGCCGGTTCGGGAGCGAGCCCGGTGAGATAGAAGGCGCCGGCGACGACCAGCACCGGCAGCATGTGCCACAGGTAGAGCGTCATACTGGCGCCCCCCAACGGCCGTACCAGCCACCAGAGTTGCTCGCGCTCCAACAGCCGCCGCAGCACCGGCGCAAGCAGCAGCGCCACCCCGACCTGCCCAACTACCCACGCCAGCATGGCCACCGACGGGGGATCGGTGTTGCTGGGACTCTGCCCGGTCACCAGGATCAGGCTCACCGGAAACGGCCCGAACGAGACCAGCCCCGCGAAGGCGACCGCACCGCCCGCGGCCATGACGCCGGGCAGGACGGCCCGTTCGGTGAGCAACATGTCCCGCCAGCAGAAGCCCAGTTGATAGGCGACGCCCCACACGAGCACGTAGTTGAGCAGCCCGACGAAGGGCGCGTGCACGGCGACCACCAACGCATCGGCACCGACCGCGACCACCCCCATCACCACCGGCACCCGCAACCCCCACCGCCGATGTGCCGCGTGCAGAACGGGAGTTGCCGCGCTGAGCAGCAGATACACCGGCAGGAACCAGAACTGCATCGCCATCGCCCACCCGACGAGCGCGAGGATGCCGGGGTCCACCCCGACCGCCGAACAGATCGCGACGGCGACCAGCACCAGCCCGCTGTACACCCCGGCCGGCAGCAGCAGCCGTAGCGCCCGCTGCCCCACCCAACCGGTCGCCGTACGGCCCTCGTTCCGGGCCCGCGCCCAGGAACCGCCGGCGGCATGCCCGCCGGCCAGGAAGAACAGCGGCATGATCTGGAACCCCAGGGTGAGCCACTGGGTCCAGGGCACGGTGGCGAGCAACTCCGGTGCGGTGAACACCCCGTTGGGGTCCCGCACCAGCCCGGTGATCAGCCAGTGCCCGACCACCACCAGCACGATCGCCCACGCCCGCAAGAAGTCGACGTAGCGATCCCGGCTCCCGCTGCCCCCGCTCAAATCCCCCATGGGACGCCATGGTGCCGCCGCCGGACGGCAGTTGTGGGGGAGCGGCGCCGTCCCGCAACCAATCCGTGCCCGTCACGACACCCGTCGCCGATCCGCGGCGGGCCCGCCGTCGCTCCCCAAATCCCTTGACCCGCCCTTGCCTTGACTCGCCCCTGTCAACGCTGCTTCCCTGAGCCCACACAGCGAATTGGTCTGCACCAATATCGATCCAGGATTGAATCGATTCACCCGGGCGATTGACCCCCACTTGGAGGACGTTGCATGCGCACCCGATCGAGATCCCGCTCCCTCCTCTCCGCCCTCTCCACCACGCTCCTGACCGGAGCCCTCGCGGCCGCCGGTCTCACCGCGGCGACCCCCGCATCGGCGGCCTCGTCCCCGAATGCCTGGCCCGCCCACGTCTTCGCGCCCTACTTCGACGCGGGCTCGGGAAACGTTTCCCTCACCGACGTGGCCAACAACTACGGCACCAAGTTCTTCACCGCCGCATTCGTCGACGGCCCCGGCTGTCAGTGGCAGGTGCCGGGCCAGTCCGCCCTCCAGTCGCAGATCGACGGCATCCGCGGCCTCGGCGGCGACGTCTCCGTGTCCTTCGGCGGCTACACCTCCGACACCGCGCTCACCGAGATCGGCGACTCCTGTTCCAGCCCGGATGCGGCGGCAGCGCAGATCGAGAACGTCATCACCACCTTCAACCTCTCGCGCGTCGACTTCGACATCGAGTCGGCGTCCCTCACCAACTCCTCCGGCATCGACCGCCGCGACAAGGCCCTTGCCCAGGTGCGCACTTGGGCCGCCAACAACGGCCGCGCGCTGTCGATCTCCGTCACCCTCCCCGCCCTCCCCAGCGGCCTCTCGGGCGATGGCCTGAACGTCCTCAACAACGCGCGCTCCAACGGTTTCACCCCGGACGTCGTCAACCTGATGACCATGGACTACGGCTCCTCGGGCACCGACATGGGCAACGCGGCCAACACGTCCGTGGACGCGGCGGCCGGCCAGGTCGCGAGCGCCTTCGGCATCTCCACCTCCGCCGCGTACGCCAAGCTCGGCAACACCCCGATGATCGGCCAGAACGACAGCGCCGGCGAGGTCTTCACCCTCGACAACGCCCGCAGCGTCGAGGCCTTCGACGCCTCGCGGGGGATCGCCCTGACGTCGTACTGGTCGCAGAACCGCGACAACGGCGGCTGCGCGGGCTCGACTTCGGCACAGAGCACGTGCAGCGGCGTCAGCCAGAACTCCGGTGACTTCGCACGGATCTTCCAGGCGTTCACCTCCGGCAGCAGCAGCAGCGGTGGCGGAGGAACCGGTTCAACTGTGCAGTCCCTGCCCGGGACTTGGACCCAGTGCGCGAGCGAGAACGGCACCTGCGCGGTCAGCGGCACGACCGCCGTCGCCTACGGCGCGAGCGGCAGGTTCAACTACGCCACGGAGACCGGCTCCACGGCGTGCACCAACGCGGTCTTCGGCGACCCGATCTCCGGCACCGCCAAGTCCTGCTACGGCCAGAGCGCCCCGCCCGCGACCAACGTCTGGACCTCCTGCGCCACCGAGGGCGGAACCTGCGCCTTCTCCGGCGTGATGACAGTGGCCTACGGCGCGGGCAGTTCCTTCAACTACGCGACCCTGCCCGGCGGTACGGCGTGCTCCAACGCCGTGTTCGGCGACCCGGCCTCCGGCACCGCCAAGTCCTGCTACCTGATCGGCGCACCGCCCTCCTTCGCCACCTGGACCAACTGCGCGGCGGAAGACGGCACTTGCACCTTCTCCGGCACCCACGAGGTGGCGTACGGCGCGGCCGGACGGTACGTGTACCGGTCCGTGTCCGGCTCCACCGGGTGCTCCAACGGGGTCTTCGGTGACCCGACCTCCGGAACGAGCAAGTCCTGTTACGTCCAGTAACGCACTCCTCACGAGGAAGGCCGGACGATGTTCAGATCGAAGTTGAGAGGAAAGGCCGCGCACACCACCGGACGTAGGTGGAGGTCAAGGCCGAGGTCGAGACGCCTGATCTGGCTGGCGACTCTGGCCCCGATGGTCGCCCTCCTCTACGGCACCACGACCACCCAACCCGCGCTGGCCGCCGCCCCCGGAGCCCCCTCCGGCTGGTCCACCGTCTTCACCGACGACTTCAACGGCTCGGCGGGATCGGCCCCTTCGGCGGCCAACTGGAAGTTCGACACCGGCCCGGGTTCCAGTTTCGGGACCGGTGAGATCGAGACGATGACCGACTCCACGGCCAACACCCACCTCGACGGCAACGGCAACCTCGACATCACCGCGCTGGGCTCCGGCAGTTCGTGGACCTCGGGCCGGATCCAGACCCCGACCGCGAACGTGGGCGCACCGGCCGGCGGCAAGCTGGAGGTCGCCGCGTCCATCCAACAGCCCAGCCCCTCAAGCGGGTTGGGTTACTGGCCCGCGTTCTGGATGCTCGGCCCGGGCCAGTGGCCGGAGAACGGCGAGATCGACATCATGGAGGACGTCAACGCCCTCTCCGACGTGGCCGGCACGATCCACTGCGGCACCTCCCCGGGCGGCCCCTGCAACGAGGGCACCGGAATCAGCAGCGGCCTGCGCGCCTGCTCCGGCTGCCAGAGCGGCTTCCACACGTACGCGATGATCCTCGACCGCACCAACACCTCGGCGGAGACGATCACGTTCTACCTGGACGGCAACGCCTACTACTCGGTCTCCGAGTCCCAGGTGGGCACGGCCACTTGGCAGGCGGCCTTCGACCACAACCAGTCGATCATCCTGGACCTGGCGATGGGCGGCACGTTCCCGGACGCGGCCTGCGGCTGCACAACGCCGTCAGGCTCGACGACATCGGGCGGCACCCTGAGCGTCGACTACGTAGCGGCGTACACCACAACAGGAAGCACCACAGGCTCCACCACCCAAGCCCTGCCCGGCACTTGGCCCAGTGCGCGAGCGAGAACGGCACCTGCACGCTCAACGGCACATCGGCGGTGGCCTTCGGAGCGAACGGCCGCTTCAACTACACGACGGCCACCGGCTCAACTCCCTGCACCACGGCGGTCTTCGGCGACCCGACCTCCGGAGTGGTGAAGTCCTGCTACGCGGAAGCGGCACCCCCGGCAACCGACATCTGGTCCTCCTGCGCGTCCGAGAACAACACCTGTTCCTTCTCCGGCGTGATGACGGTCGCGTACGGCGCCGCGGGTTCGTACCGCTACGCCACCCTGCCGGGCGGCACCCCCTGCACCAACGCGGTCTTCGGCGACCCGATCTCAGGCACGGCGAAGAGTTGCTACGTCGTCTCGCCACCCCCGACGTTCGCGACCTGGACGAATTGCTCGGCGGAGAACGGCACCTGCTCCTTCTCCGGCACGCACGAGGTGGCGTACGGAGCGAACGGCCAGTACTTCTACGGCTCGTTCAACGGGGGCACCCCGTGCACCAACGGAGTGTTCGGTGACCCGGCATCAGGAACGGCGAAGTACTGTTACTACCAGTAACAATGCGCAGGTCGGCGGCCCGCCGTTACTCACTTTCGGGTGACGCTCCCGACGGGCCTGGGGTGGCGCACCATGGCGAAAACGGGACCCGGCCCAGTGCCCACAAGGTCCGTCGCCCCGCCAGGGCGTCAACCTGGTGCATCACGCACATAAATGGACGGTACAGCCGACAGTCACGGAAATACGACCGACTCGTAACACGATTCACGTATCGCTCATATCCCGTCCGCCCGGTGGAGAAGGTGTGGGTGTGCGGCCAACAGGCCGCCACCCGCACACCGCACAGCCCGGGGTCCGGCCGTAGCCGTATCCAGGGAAGTGCCCGCACCATGCTGGGGGAACCCGTGACCTCTTCACCTTCCGTGTCCGTCCGCCGTCTGGCCGCAGCCGCTCTGGCCGCCGGCGCTCTCGTCGGCGCGGCGGCACTGCCGGCGACCGCTGCCGACCACCACGCGGCCCGGGCGAACGTGGAGATCAGCCGCGTGCAGTACGACTCTCCGGGACCGGAGGACCGCTCCAACCGCTCCCTGAACAACGAGTGGGTGGAGATCACCAACCACACCCGCAGCGCCGTCAACCTCGACGGCTGGAAGCTCTCGAACAAGGACGGCCAGACCTACACCTTCCGCCACTACCGCCTGGACGGCCACGCCACCGTCCGCGTCCACACCGGTGTCGGCCGCGACACCAACCGCGACCTCTACCAGGACCGCCACAACTACACCTGGGACAACCGCTCCGACACCGCCACCCTCCGCAACGACCACCGCCGCCTCGTGGACGACAAGTCCTGGGGCAACCACGGCGGCGGCCACGGCGGTGGCGGCCACAACGGCGGCGGCGGTCACAACGGTGGCGGCGGTCACGGTGGCGGCGGCCACCACTGATCACCCGCACTACGGCGTCCTGGCGCTATGACGCCGTGAGGCCCGAGCGGTGACGTGACATCCGCGGCGCGCTGCCCCATCCAAGGGCGGCGCGCCGCTTGTTTCTGCGCCGGGAGCAGGTGTGGGTAGCTTGGCCCCAACCACACGGCAGGGACGGGGCGTTCACACGATGGCGAAGAAACCGGTACGCGCGGCGGTGGGAGACATCTGGCTCAAGTGCCAGGTCTGCCAAGGAGATCTGTTCCGCGACCGGGGCGTCCTCCTGAACAGCACCGGCATGGAATTCATGAAACTGGCCTGGGCCGACGAGAACGCCACCGGCCTGATCTGCTGGCGCTGCGGCTACGTCCACCTGTTCGTGAACAAGGACATCAAGCTGTACCGGGCGGGCGAGTAGCGGAGCCCGCCGCGCCAAGTGGACTGGCCGGCCGACCTGTTGGGGTCGGCGGCCCGGACAACAGGTCCGCAGGCCGAGGCGGACGGAAGCTCCGGACCGCGCAGAAGCTCAGGGCTAGGCCGCACGGTTCTGGACACTGCTCCATTGCCCAACTGCCCAACTGCCCAACTGCTCTACGGCGGCTAACCGCACGAGTCGCAAACGCCCGTCGCGGGGAGCTGGACGAAGCACCTGCCACAGATCTGCGGAGGCCTTTCGACACGCGCGCGTCGGCGCTCGACGGCTGCCTGATGTCTGGGAGCGAGCGCAGGGACGCCACCACCGGGCGGCAGGGTCGCTCCGAAGTGCCGATAGCAGGCGAGCCGGGCATCGGCGGCATGCTGCTCACGCTCCAACACGTCCTCCACCGGCGTTTCTCCGGCGACTTCCAGCACTTCCTTGTAGCCGTTGCCCACCATGCCGTCGTCGCTGTGAACCACCAGCGCGGTCAGCGGCGGATCGCCCCGCCGATGCGCTTCACGGACCACCTTGCCGAGCGTGGAGCCGATCCAGTGATGCAGGCGAACCTTCGTACGGAATCCCGTACCGCTCTGGATCTCCTCAGCCAACTCCTTGTAAGTGATGACGGCGTGATAGCTGCGCGCCACGCCCACGAGCACGGAGTACGCCTCCACGGCCCAGGCTTCGCGAACCTCCTGCGTCGTAGGCAAAGCACCGTCGACCTCACGCTCAGGCTCGCTGTCCTTCATCCCCACCTCGCCATGGACTCGTTGAACGATGCCCCGCCGCGGCAGTGTGATCAGCAACAAACGGCGGTTTCCATTGACACCCGCCTGAACATACGCGAAGACCCCGTCCTCAGCTAAAGCGCTGACGGCGGGGTCTTTGGGCACCTAGTACAAGGTGCCCCCGGCAGGATTCGAACCTGCGCACACGGCTCCGGAGCCCAGGTGAGACCGTGACGCTTTTGTAGGCCTGACCTGCGGGGGAGGGGCGTCGGTGGGGCCCGCTGAGCAAGGTCATCACGTCCCTATTACGTGGGCGGCCTGTCGAGCGGCGAGGCGGCGCCGTATGGTCGAAGGCATGATCTCGGGCAGCGGCGGGGACCAGGACGGCGGCACGGAGTTCACGGAGGAGGGCCTCGGGGCTGTCCTGCGCGAGGCGTGCGCGAAGGCCCAACTGGACCCGGACGGTGCCGAGTTGCTGAGGCTCGGCTCCAACGCGGTGTACCGCTTATCGAAGTCGCCGATCATCGTTCGCGTTGCCCGTGACCTCGATGTCCTCGAAGACATGGAGCGGGCCGTACGAGTGGCGCGATGGCTGGAGGCGGAAGACCTTCCGGCTACTCGGGTGCCGGCGGGCATCACGCAGCCGCTCGTTGTCGGCGGTCGGGTCGTGACCTTCTGGGAGAGCGTTCAGGAGCACGAGGAGTACGCCACGGTGGGCGAGTTGGCCGACCTGCTGCGCCGACTTCACTGGCTTGAGGAGCCTGAGTCCCTGAGACTCCCGTACTTCGATCCGTTCGCGAATCTGTCGGCCTCCCTGAGGCGGATGGACGGCGTCACGGAGGAAGACCGCACGTTCCTGGAGGACCGTGCCGCAAAGCTCCACAAGGACTACGACCGGCTGGACTTCGTCCTCCCCTTCGGGATGATTCACGGGGACGCGAGCATCGGCAACGTGCTCCGCCACCGGGACGGTCACGCGGTGCTCATCGACCTCGATGGCTTCGCGCTCGCTCCGCGCGAGTGGGATCTGATCCAGACCGCGATGTTCTACGACCGGTACGGCTGGCACACGAAGGCTGAGTACGCCGAGTTCGTTCACCGGTATGGCTTCGAGCTGATGAACTGGCCCGGCTACGAGACCTTGGCGGATCTCCGTGAACTGATGATGGTGTCCTGGCTCGGCCACCAGGTCGCCGGCAGCGAGCGTTCCGCGGCGGAGTTCGCGCGGCGCGTGCGCTCACTGCGTACCGGCGAGGGACGAGACGAGTGGGGCCCGTTCTGAGCGGCGGCCCTACACGCGGGAGTCAGACACTGACGTGGGCCTCGGAAGCCACCCAGAGTCTGTGCTCTCCGACTTGCTCCGTGAAGGCTCGCGCTTCCGTGGTGTTGCCGACGGCGGCTAGGCCCTGCCGAAACTCGGCGAGGTAGCTGACACACCGGGCTGACTTGAGCTGTTCGCCGAGGTCCAGCGCATCGAGCGCCACCCTGCACGCCTCCTCGACATCGCCGGCACGTAGGTGCGCGTCGGCGAGAACCATGGTCGCGAAGAAGTCACTCCGCACGTGATTGCCGCTCATGGCGTTCTCGGCGTGAGAGACGGCCTGCCAGGCGCTGTTGACGTCACGGAAGCAGTGCGCGGCCTCGGCGGCAAGCTCTGTCTCGTCGAAGTAGCTGATCCACTCGGGCTCGTCGTCGCTGTTCCGGCTCTCCAACGCCCCGGTGGCTGCGCTCAGAGCGGCTTCGCAGGCTCGCACGTCGCCAGTTCGGGCTAGAGCGCGGGCTTCCATGACGTGGAACTGGGCGCGCAGTGTCGGAGTAGCCACGGGGGAGATGCCCATCAGGGCGGCACGGGCGAGTGTCGCGGCCTGGGTGTAGCGACCGAGGAACGTCGCCTGATGACTCATGGCGGACAGGATGCTCCCGGCGAGCCGGCGGTCGTTGGCGTCCTGGGCCAGTCGGAGGGCCTGGAGGAAGTACCGCTGCGCCAAGCCGTGGCGGCAGGCGTCGTAGGACATCCAACCGGCCAGGAGAGTTGCCTCGGCCACGGTGGAGAACAGGGCCCGCCCGACCTGCTCGGTGTACTGCCCGCGCAGGAGCGGTGTCACTTCGGTGCTGAGGTATTGGACAGCAGCGTGCCGAGCATGGTCGCCACCGAAACGGTCGTCCAACTCGGCGAACATGTCCGCGGTGGTCTTGATGGCGGCCACGTCTCCGAAACCGACGCGCATTCCATCCCGATGTTGCCGAGGAGAGGCTGGCTCGGGTGCGACCAGCCACCGAAGCGAGGCTTCGTTCCATGCGGGCTCGGACGGCTCGGCCTGTAACAGGGGCTCGTACCGGTTCAGATCAGCGCGCCACAGCAGGCCGACGGTCTCGATTGCCCCTTCGGGGCTTGCCGGATAACTGGCGTCGAGGAGTCCTGTGTCTCGCTGGCCCTCGTGGTTCAGCCCCAACTCGGCGGCGCTGAGTCCGTACGCCTCACACAGAAGTGGACCGTAGAAGTCGTCCGGCGTGCTGTGCCCGTTCTCCCAACTGGCGATACGGCGCTTCACGCTGGCGTCCGACGGAAGGTGGTGGCCACGGCGGAGCGCAACCTGACGCAGCTCCCGTACCAACCGCGGCTGACTCCAGCCGCGACCTACACGGGCTTGCCGTAAGTGAACGCTGATCGGCTCCAGCGAGGACGTGACCGTTCCCTCCCCACTTGTACATGGGTGCGACTTCTGGGGCACGCGATTCTTTGGCTTCTCGACCGAATGTACGCGCTGTTCACCGGTGCGCGCTGCAAGTAACCGGAGTTCGCGGGTTGTTGACCCGTGACGGGGGATGACGCGTGCACTCGGGACGTGTCATCCCCCGTCACCTCTCGTCATCTGCCCTCACCAGGGTGGTGCCCCTGAGTCTGGACACCAGGCGGCATTGCGGCCGCAACTGGGTTCTGACCGAGGTGAGATGACGTGCAGAGGATGACCAGAAGTGGCATGGAGTGGCTCTCCGCCGCAGCGGACGATCCCGCCGAGTGTCGGCAAGTGTGGGCGGACGATCCCCGGAGGCCCTGCGCGCTGTCGACCGGCCGCTTCTTCGACGTGCTGAGCGTGGACCAGCGTCTCGGGCTGGAGATGTTCGACCGTCTTCGACGAAATGGCATGCTGTTCGGGCCGGCGGTCGTCGACCGGAGGGCGCAGCGAGTCGGCTTCTTTCTGGGCTCGCAGGGCCGCGAGGTCTTCACGTACTACCTCGAACGCGAAACGTCATCGCCACCGTCGTACCGGTACCTCGACCACGGCTGCGCCATTGTCGTCCCCGGAGCCATCCCTCTGTCCGAGGACCGCTACCAATGGCTTCGCGCACCTACCCGCCGACCGGAAGCCAATCCGCGGCGCCCGGTCGCCCTCGCAACCGTTCTGGTCGCCTCCGCGGAACTCCTGGCACGGATGGACCGCTTCGACGAGGAGTACCCGACGCCCTACTCAGCGGTCGTTGCCCTCCCTGAGGAGACGACCACAGATGCCGGATGAGCCGACCCACGGGCGCGACGCTGCCGCGTGGTCACCTCTAGACAGCGACGGCTGGTACGCGGCCCGAGACGCGACCACTGCATTGCGCGACGTCCTTGTTCGCGCCGGCCTGGAAAAGGACTTCCCTTACCTGCGCGCGGACGTGAACGCCTTCGGACACGGTCTCGTCGACTTGGGCCGAGTGTCCCCCGCCACGGCCGAGCGCCTCGCAGAACTCCTTCGCCTGGCGCTGGCAAGCGGATACCGCCGAGACGGAGACGACGGAAGTCACGGATCGTCCATTGCCGAAGAACACGAGGGAAGGGCCTGACGCCATGACCGACCGGCGCGGAGTGGTGGCCAAACGAGCCGAGGACTTGTCCCCTGGCGTGCCCTACGTACGCGGCTGGAACCGCGCACGGCGAGGCGCCAGCACCCTGGCTGATCAGCTCGTGTTGCTCGGCCTGGACTCCGACTTCGCCGGCCTGGCGGCCGACGTGAACGTCTTCGGTGACGGGATCGTGCAGGTCGGGACCGTTCGGCCTGAAGCGGCCGAGCTGCTGGCGAGGTTGATTGCGGCCGGGCTCGCTGCGGAATCGAGTGACATGACGACGAAGGCGCCTCGGCTCTCGCCTCGGGAAGCTCCTGCGGCATGAACCACTGCTCGGTGGCGGTTGGTTGTCCTGCCGCTCGGCCGGGACCGGCGCCCCAGCGCCGCAGCCCGGACGAACGGCAGGACAACTACTACATCAGCTTGGGAAGCTGCGATCACTTGTAGCTTGCCGCCACTTGGCCGAACTGTCTCGACAGCACCGAACTTCGTAGGCACGTCGCAAGGGGCCCGCTGGAGGGCAAGAGCTGTGCCGCCCTTGGGAGAACAGCCCGGGAAGCTTGGGTTATCTGGCGACAGTTGCTGCGCTAACCAGCGGAGGAGTGGTGTTGGAGTCCCGGTTCGTAAATGTGGCCAGCCTCCTTGTTGTTCTTCACTGTGTATCGATCGGCTGCTGTCGACAGAACGGCTGCGCCGGTCTCAATCTTATTTACCGCTCGGTCAATAAGATTGAACTCGTCACTGTGTTTCTCCTCGGCGTCGCGGCATGAATTTGGACGTTAAGGGAACTCGGCCGGACCTTTTTCGCGTCACCTGGTTGATATTTTCGAGGGCGCGCCGCGCGAGCAGAGTGCTTGGATGGCCCTCGCCGAGGACACGCTCACGGTAGGCCAATACGCTACTGAGCAGGGCGAGCGCTTTATCTTCTTGGCGATTGGATGCGTACATCTTGCCAAGAGTGTAGCGAATTGAATAAATGGCAGGGTGATCCGCATCAAGAACGTCCTCATGGCGCTTTAGAGCAGCCTCGTGAGTCGAGATGGCATCTTCTAGGCGCCCGGCATCCTTAAGAGCTGAAGCAAGACAACGATGCGCTTCCAAGGTACTTGGGTGGTCAAACCCAAGTATACGTTCACGGTCAGACAGTACCTTCCTGTGTAATTCCAAGCCTTCTGAGTGCTTACCTGCTGAAGTGAGTGCGTGAGCAAGACTGTGCTGAGAACTCAAAGTATGCGGATGGTCTGTGCCGAGTACTCGTGTTTGGTCAGCTAGGACGGAATAGTGTAGCTTCAACGCTTCCTCGATAAGACTCATAGAATTGTAGGAATTGGCAAGACAATGACGGGCCAGGAGGGTGTGAGGATGATCCCCGCCCAGGACTCTCTCCCGGTCAGATGCGAACGCGCGATGAAGATCCAGGGCCTCAGATTTCTGATCTGCACCATCAAGTGCATGAGCGAGGCTATGCAGTGTCTCCAGCGTCGCCGGGTGATCAGTACCGAGCACTCGGCGTCTATCGGCTAGCACGGATCGAAGAAGACTGACTGCTTCTGGAATTTTGTCAGCCGAGTGGTACACATCGGCAAGCTTGTGCTTTGCGCTTAATGTTCGTGGATGTTCTGGACCGAGCGTCTTCTCGTACTTTCCGGCCACGGCGGTTTGCAAAGCGATGGCATCACTGTGCCGTTCGGCTTTGCTTAAAACATTCGCCAGACTCTGTCGGACGATGAGCGTACTGGGATGCTCTGAACCGAGTATCCTTTCGTGATCAGTTAGAGTGCTTCTGTATAGATCGATGGCCTCGTTGTACTTCCCATTGGCGCTTACAGCGGAAGCTAGGTTGTGCATGGAGGTGAGGTAATTTGAGTGATCAGACCCAAAGACCCGGGCTCTGTCTTCTGTCACTGACCTAAGGAGCGCAACTGAATCGTCACCGCGCCCCATTGCATTAAGGGCGCGTGCGAGCCCCTCGCGGGCATCGAACACATCAGGGTGATCGGGGCCCAGAAAGTTCTCCTGATCGGTCAAGATTTTTCGATGGAGTGCCAGAGAATCATCCGAACGCCCGGCTTTTCGATAGGCTGCCGCTAGACAATGCCTGGCTTCAAAAGAGGACGGGTGGTTAGCCCCGAAGAGCCTCTCTCGGTCAGCCAATACGTGCTCGTGGAATCTCACTGCGTCAGCGTGTCGGCCGGCTGAGCTGTAAGCGTGCGCGAGGCTATGTCTGGATGCCAGCGTGTCTGGATGATCTGATCCTAGAGACTTCTCACGGCTTTCTAGCACTGTTTGGTGGAGTGAGAGAGACTCGACAGTACGCCCTTCAGCGTTGTAAGCCGTGGCTAGACAGTGGCGGGCTCGATCGAACTCGCGATGACGGGGTCCGTAGGTGGCACGATAGGCTTCGAGTAATTCCTGGTGACGGATGAGCGCCTTATCCTTGAACCCCGCCTCTCCGTAAGCGTGGGCGAGGCTATGCCGAGCTGCTAGCGTTGCTGGGTGAGAGTTTCCGATAACTTTTTTGCAATCCGTGACAAGAAGCTCGCCCATTGAAATTGCTCTTACGCCATCACTGACTTCAGTGAGATAACGCAAAGACCAGGTGCGAGTCTCTATTAAAGCCAGCGCCAGGTCCTTATTGTGTCGAGCAAGCGGCACCTGTAGGTACTTTGATGTGACCGCTATCTGCTCGACCAATTGGAATCCTTCTACTCGATTCTGCCACGAGTGATCTTGTGGAATGCGGCTATGCAGGAAATGTTGAACTATTTTCTCGCCAATGGACATTAATGACCCTGTGGCTGCGCCGTGATCGCGGATGATGCGTTGAACGAGTCGATGGGCTATCACGGTAGAACGATCTACGCTGTAGGAGATGAGCGATGCATCAGCGAGATCGCCGAGTGCTCGATCTATTTTGGCAGGCGAGACATCCTGAAACACGCTTGAGAGTGAAGAGCGCTTCACGCCTGCAGGGGGGAGTAGTGCAAGCGCCTCAAGCACTTGCCGGGGAGTGCGGTCGCGCGCTGAGGCTTCGACCTGTTCGACTGCGAGAAGAACGGTCTGTGCAGTCCCGTGAGGGTACGTATCACCTTGGGCGGCCTGTAGAATTTCTGCGACTGGCGTAGTATTTAGAATTTCGAGGTATTGTGAATAAGTATAGCCTCGAATCTTGATGAGCCAAGCCGCTTGCGCGAGGGCGAGGGGTAGGTATCCGACCTCCTCTGCCAGAAATTGCGCCCCCTGTATATCTTCAATCCCCGTTCGTTGGATTAGGTATTCGATCGCCTGATCCGCAGTATAAGTGGAGACGCTGATGGCTTGTGCTGCATTTTCAAAGGAATGCTTATTGGTGGTTATGATGACTTGGGCGCTTCCAGAGGTGGGAACCCAAGGGAGGACATCACCAGGATCTTCAGCGTTATCGATAACTAGCAGTGTTGGCACGTCTGTGATCTCAAGCCACGACTGAGCCGCCCTTGCGGCTGTTGCGGTATCGTGATCTGGATCTGATAGGCCCAAGCGTGATGCAAGAACAGATAGGCCGCTAACGATCTGGTCAGAGCTTTCGCCAGTGATCCAAGCGACTACGGGCCAGTTATTTTGCAAACACATTCGAGCGTACGCTGCTGCTAGGTGGGTTTTGCCGACTCCGCGGAGCCCAGTGAGGGCCTGGACGATCGCCAAGCCCTCACTTCTTGCAGTTACTTCCAATTGCTGGAGGAGTGCGCTGCGAAGCTGGTAACCCGGTGGCTCACGCGGGATCTCCCCCAGCCTGATTACTTTTGGGCGAACCACCTCCGACCCTTCAGCGTGCGGAGGTGTAGAAGTTGACGACGTCCCGAAGTTGAAGGTGGCACCTTGAAAGTTTTGGCCGCCATCGCCAGCAGATAGATTGAACCCAGATCCACCGATGCTCTGAGTCGGAGGGGGTGCTGGGTCGGACTGAGCTTGCTGATCTTCGGGCTGATTGGCATTGCTTGGTTCCGCCCTGCGCTCTGCCCAGCCGGGAGCCCAAGCGCCGACGAGCCCGCCGATTACGCTGCCGACTGCTGTGCCAATGGCAATCCGGTTCGAGACATCACCCGGAACCAGAACGTAGGCCAGACCTGTGGATGCTGCGAGTACTAGGACGGCTACGCCAACGGCGGTGAGCCATTTTGATGTTGTTGACACTCAAGTCCCCCTGATCGCATCTCTGTCACTAGCTCAGCACAAGTCGCACCCGGTGTCAGCTACTAGCACAACCTGGCTCTTCGCGGCACTTCAGGTCGACTGATCGGGGACCGCGCTGACTGGTCAATCCAGTCAGGCTTTATGTGCATGAGCGCCTCTGGCGTTGCTCGACGCGGGCCCCGGACCGGGGCGGAGGCAGGAGCGCAGGCCCGCTCAGCGACCGGGCCGCGCGCGGTGAGCGGAGCGAGCCGCCTTGATGACGTGGAGAAAGTCTGAGCCAACTGAGGTTCGGCTACAGCCTGAAGGACAGTTCCAGATCGTCGCCGGGAAGGTGGAACTCCTCTAGGGCCAGCGGCTTGTCTCCCTCGGCGAGCGTCACGCGAATGACATGCAGGAGCGGGACACCTTCGGGCAGGCGGAGGGCTTGGGCCTGGTCCGGTAGGGGCATGCGGGTGCGGATGTACTCCGTGAAGTGGAGTTCGTGGCCCAACGCGGCGAGCGCGACGTAGAGCTCTGGCGCTGGCGGCGGTGCCTCCTCCTCGTACTTCGTGTCGACCAGGACGGAGAACGGCACGTAGGTGCGGTGGAGTTGGCGGAGGCGGCCGTGGTCGGCGGTCTGCAACACGTCGTACGTGAACATCGGCTCGCCTGGCGGGATGCGGAGGAGATCCGCCAATGCCAAGGGGGCGTCCGTGCGCGTGGCTACCGGTGGCTCGCCGTTCGTCCACTGGATGCCGTCGGCCTCCATGTACCGCCCGTCGGGGGCCAGGCGTACGCCGCGCGGGCGCGTGAGGCTTGGGCGGCTCTGGGGTGAGCGGGCGAATGTGCCTCGGCCCATGATCACCTCGACCAGGCCGGATGCCCGTAGCTCTGTGAGGCCCTGACGGACTGTGGGACGCGTCACGCCGAACTGCTTTGCCAACGCCTCCTCGGAGGGGAGCGGTTGGCCGGCGGGGAAGGTGCCGTTCAGGATGCCTTCGCGCAGGTAGTCGGCGATCTGCCGATACTTCGGCTGCGTGTTCTTCGGCGGCATGCGGGCCCTCCGTGGCCGTGATCGTCTCTCGGCTGTGCGTCTGCGTGGACAGTTCGTCCACGTGCGTAGACAGCCTCTCTCATCACAAGGCGGTTGACAACCCGTACTACGGGTCGCACTCTGGACTCCGGTCACCCGTACTACGGGTGGTCTAGCAACCCGAAGGATTGGCTTTCGGGTGCCAGAGATGAGGAGTTCAGATCAGTGGCAAGCCTTCCGATCGACACCGCGAAGTTCACGGGGATCATCTGTGCCGTACCCCCGGCTCCGCGGGTTGCGAATCGCGAGACCGGTCAGCTTCGCGTTGACCGTGACACCGGCAAGACCGTGTACCAGGTCGGTCTTTGCCTGATGGCCGGGTCATCGGCGGACGTGGTGAACGTGAGCGTCGCCGGCGAACCGGCCGGTGTGCAGCTCGGTATGCCCGTGGCCGTACGGGACTTGGTCGCCACGCCGTGGGAGAACGACGGGCGGCACGGGGTCGCATTCCGTGCGGCAGAGATCCGGCCCCTGAGTGCTCCGGCGGGGAAGGGGGCCGGGCAGTGATGATGCTGGCTTCCTCCACCTCCTCGGCCGGGACGGTCTGGCCGAGTTGGGTTCTGGTGGTGGCCGCAGTGCTGGTGTCGGGTCTGCTTCTCGCAGGCCCGGCCCTGCGCCGCCGCTACCCCGTGGCCTGGTGGCTGTTACTCGGCTTCCCGGTCATGGTCGTCCAAGTGGTGCGCACCTGGCGGCCGTTGATGGCCGGGTGCGGACTCGCCGTGAGCCGTCGGCCGGCGCTGACCGTGGTGTCCGGGCTCGTCGGCAACGGAGCGCCTCCGCCTCAGCCGCGTGTCCCGCGGCACGGGCTCATACGTCCGACGGGCGGCGGATTCTGGTTGCTGGTACGGCTGTTGCCGGGACAGGTGCCCGAGGACTTCGTCAAGGCGGGGCCCGCCATGGCGGAGGGCTGGCAGGTCCATGGGGTGCGGGTCACCTCCTGGAAGCCGGGAGTTGTACGGATCGCCGCCTCGGTGGCCGATCCACTGGCCTCTCCTCGGTTGCCGAAGCAGCGTGGGCCCGCTCAGCTACTCCGAGTCGCCGTGGGTGTGTTGGAGACCGGTGCCGGTTGGGTCATCGATCTGCGCCGCGTGCCGCACTGGCTGATCGTCGGTGCCACCCGGTCCGGCAAGTCGACGTTGATCAACGCACTCGTAGCGGGTCTGGCTCCGCAACCGGTCGCTCTGGTCGGCATCGACTGCAAGGGCGGCATGGAACTGTCGCTCTACGAACCCCGGTTGTCCGCCCTGGCGACCAATCGTGAGCAAGCGGTTCGGCTCCTGGCGGCGCTCGTCGACCTGACCCTCGACCGCATGACTGTCTGTCGGGCGGCCCGCGTACGCAACATCTGGGGTCTGTCGGAGGAGGAACGCCCGGTCCCTGTCGTCGTGATCGTCGACGAGATCGCGGAACTGTTCCTCGTCGCGAGCCGCAACGAGAAAGACGAAGCGCACGCGGCCGGTACGGCGTTGATCCGACTTGCTCAACTCGGCGCTGCGCTCGGGGTGTTCCTCGTCGTGGCCGGCCAACGGGTGGGCTCCGACCTGGGGCCGGGCGTCACGGCACTGCGTGCCCAACTCGGCGGACGCGTGTGCCACCGAGTGGCCGATCCCGGTACGGCGGAAATGGCGCTCGGCGACCTCAATCCCGACGCGCTCAAGGCCGCACAAGCCATCACCCCGGAACAGGCCGGTACGGCCGTGCTGGCCTCCGGCGACGGCTGGGAACGCGCCCGCTCGCACCTGGTCACAGAGGCGGACGCGGAAGCCATCGCGGCCGAGTACGCGCACCTCGCCCCGGTCCTGCCCGAACTGCTCACCGCGGCCAAGTGAGAGGGGGGCTGTCGTGCTGGTGTCCATGTCGGCCGTACTGCTGCTCGGCCTGTTCATCTGGTTCCTGCTGCGCATCCGCTACCTGCGCTGGGCGGACACGTTGCTCTGCGGGACCTTCGGCTTCCTGGTGGCAAAGACCGTGGCCGCGCCGGTGGTTCAGGCGGTCCTCGTCGCGGTCAGCGGCTTCCTCGGCCAACTCCGCTTCTGAAGCGACCTCACCTGATCTCCGAACAACAGAGAGGTGGGCGAGCCATGTCCACGTACGAAATCCGCTCCGGTGACAGGGCTGCGTTCATCGCCGGCCTGCGCGAGCTGGCGGACTTCCTCACCGCGAACCCCAGTGTCCTCGTACCGCGCAACGCATCGTTCGGCGTCTTCGTCGACGCGGCTGACTCCACCGCACGCAGGGAGGGCGCGGAACACGTCGCCGCTCCGCTCGACGTCCCTGTGGAAGACCTCGGCGAGGGCTACTACGACGCACGTCGCGCCTTCGGACCGATCGCGTACAGCGTCGTCGCGATCCCGCCCAAGGAACAGCAGTGATCGCCCGTATGACGGGCTCCCGACGGGGCGCGAAGTCGCCAAACCCGACCCCGTCAGGAACCCACTCCATCCGCCACGTGAGCAGTGAAAGGAGTACTCACACTTTGTCCACCGCGCATCGATCGCGCAAATCCCCTCTGCCCGAGTGCGAATTGAGGGTCGTCGACTCTGAGGTGTCGACCTGCGACGGACGGGAACAGATCGTCCTCGTCGGGCTCGACGGCTTCGAGCGGCATCTGTGCCCGGCACACGCCGCTGCACTCTGGCTCACGGACCCGACACTCCGGTTCAGCGCCAAGACTCGTACGGAAGCAATCGCCGCCGTGATGGGGCAGGCGTTCGGAGGCGGTGGTCGGCAATGACGGCACCCCTGCCGAAGAACGTTGCTGCCCTGCTCACCAGAGCAGTAGAGCCGGAGTTCGCAGCCTGGCGGCGCAACATCGTCAGCCTCGCCGGCTGCACCAACCCGATCCACCTGGTCGGCGGTGCAACCGTCGTCGACACGACCACGGGCGAGGCCCTGTTCTCGTACGCGTCGGACGTCTACGGCGGTCGGCTCCTGACCGCATGCGGCAACCGGCGTGCATCGGTCTGCCCGTCCTGCTCCCGCCTCTACCGAGCCGACACCTATCAACTGATCCGGGCTGGACTGGTCGGCGGCAAGAACGTCACGGAGGCGGTGACCGGGCACCCTCGGGTGTTCGCCACACTCACCGCTCCGGGCTTCGGGCCGGTTCATACCCGTCGTGAGCGTGCGGGGCATGTACGGGCGTGCCGTCCCCGGAAGGCGGGGGAGTGCTGCCCGCATGGCTCGCTCGTCGGATGCCATGAGCGACACGCAGAGGGTGAGCCCCGTCTCGGTGAGCCTCTGTGCCCGCGCTGCTACGACTATGCCGGGGTTGTCCTCTGGCAGGCGTGTGCCGGTCAGTTGTGGCACCGGTTCGCACTGGAGCTGCGTCGCGAGGTCGCGCGGCGGGCTGGGCTGTCCCGTACCGAACTCGGAGACGTGGCCCGGTTGTCGTACGCGAAGGTGGCCGAGTACCAGCGGCGGGGCCTGGTCCACTTCCATGTCGTGGTCCGCCTCGACGGACCGGATGGACCGGCCTCGGCTCCGCCCGGTTGGGCCACAACGGCTCTGCTGATGGACGCGATACAGGCGGTCGTCGGTCGCGTGCGGCTCATCGCTCCTGGCGTGGATGTCGTCGGCACTCGCGTGCTGCGGTTCGGCGAACAGGTCGACGTGCGGCCTATCGCGGCGTTCGGAGCGGGGGAGCGGCTGACCTCCGCGGCTGTTGCGGGCTACATCGCGAAGTACGCCACGAAGGGTGCCGAGTCCGCTGGTGCGGTCGACGGTCGGATTCACCAGGCGCGGGAACTGGTCATGTTGCCGGTACGGGCTCACGTCCTCCGCATGATCAGTACGTGCTGGTGGCTCGGCGGTCTGCCTCCCTTCGAGCCTCTGGGGCTGCGCCGTTGGGCCCACATGCTCGGCTACGGCGGCCACTTCTCCACCAAGTCACGGCGCTACTCGACGACTCTGACCGCACTCCGTGATGCGCGTGCAGAACACCGTGCGGAGGAGCAGCGGACCGCCCTCGGTATCAGCGGGCGGACAACCGTCACCGTCGGGCAGTGGCGCTACGCCGGCCGTGGTTACTCGCCGGAGGCGGCCCTCCTGGCGGCCTCCGTACGGGAGGTCGGTGGTCCTCATGGCGCGTGAGAAGACGGCCGAACTGCTCACCGTGCGGCAGGTGCTCGAAGAGCTGGGCGGGATCTCCCGGCGCACCTTCTATCGCTGGCGGGAACTGCGCCTCGCGCCGGCCTGTATCCGTTTACCCAACGGGGAGTTGAGGGTCCGCCGCGACGTCCTCAACGACTGGTTGGCGGAGCGTGCGGAGGGGGCCGCGTCGTGAAGTCGTACAAGGTCGTCATCTGGAAGTTGAGTATCAACCGCTCCGCGAAGAAGCCGACGTACCTCGTCCGCTGGTCCGTGGATGGCGAGCCGTTCCACGAGTCGCACAAGACGAAGGCGCTCGCTGACCGCTTTCGGGCCAAGCTGCTTCGAGCCGCCGACAAGGGCGAACCGTTCGACACAGTGACCGGTCTGCCTGACTCGCTCCGCGGTGGGAAAGCGGCGTTGTCGTTCCTCGACCTGGCAGTGAAGTACGTGGCAGCGCGCTGGGCGGAGGCGTCGGCGAAGCAACGGGACAGCATGACCGATGCCCTGGCGACGGCCGTTCCTCTCCTCGTCAAGCCGGGGAGGGGGCGGCCCGGTCCCGAGATGCTGCGGAGGGCACTGCGCTCGTACGTCCTGCCAGTCTCCCGCAGGGAACGAGAGCGGCCGGAAGAGATCGCGGCGGCCGTGCGGTGGATCGAGAAGGCCTCGCTCCCCGTGGGTGAGTTGCAGGAGATCGCGCGAGTGCATGAGCTGATCGACGGGTTGGGCCGGAGGATGGACGGCAAACCTGCGGCGACACAGACGTACCGCCGACGCAGGGCGGTGGTCTTCAACTCACTTGAATACGCAGTGGAGTTGGAGCACTTGCAGTCCAACCCGCTGAGCCGAGTGCGGCGTAAGCGAGGCAAGCGTGCGGTGCAGGAGGTTGACCGTCGAGTGGTGGTCAATCCTCTGCAGGCTCGCGAACTGCTGACCGCCCTCACCTACGTTGGTGGCTATGAGCGTGCGAGCGGCCGACGGCTGAAAGCGTTCTTCGGGTGCCTGTACTACGCGGCCATGCGGCCAGGCGAGGCGCTGGGACTCCGCCGCTCCGACTGCACACTTCCGTCGTCCGGCTGGGGGCGGATTGAGCTGGCGGAGACCCGTCCCACGGCCGGGAAGGCGTGGACGGACTCCGGGGAAGCCCACGATCGACGCGGCCTGAAGCAACGGGCCAGCGGTGAAGTGCGCATCGTGCCGATTCCGCCTCCGCTGGTGCGACTGCTCCGCGAGCACCTGAAGGAGTTCGGTACGGCGAAGGACGGCCGGCTGTTCTCCAGCGAGCGGGGCAACGTGATCGCGGCCTCGTCGTACTCACGAGCGTGGAAACAGGCTCGGGAACTGGCGCTCATACCGCATCAGGTGTCATCGGTCCTGGCCTTCCGGCCGTACGACCTCCGTCACGCGGGCGTCTCCCAGTGGCTCAACTCCGGTGTCCCTGCTCCCGAGGTGGCGGCCCGTGCCGGTCACTCGGTCGACGTCCTTCTGAAGATCTATGCCAAGTGCATCGACGGACAGGAGCAGGAGATGAACGACCGGATTCTGAAGGGGCTGGGGGAGGAGGACAAGCCCAAAGAGTGAAACGGTCCGCAGGACCAGCGGGCGCGAGCCCTGGAAAGATTCGGGGCTCGCGTCGTGCTCAGGGAGTCGCGTTGCGGGAATCACGAAGGCGACTCTGGACTACTGACTGGAGCCCTACGATCACTCTGGCCGTCCGAGTTGGCGGCTTTGGGTTCACTCTGAGAGGACGCTGGTGCCCCCTCGTGCTCGCGCCAAGTTCGTCGCCGTAGTCGCTGGCGCTGCTGCCGTTATTGTCGCGCTACTGCCGGTCAGTTTCACTAGCGATGTAGATGGAGCCACATACTCATGTGGGACGGCGATTTCTGCGGCCTTCCACCGGTGGCCCGGGTGCCGGAATGCCGCCCCTCCCTACCTGATTGGTGCGGTTGTGATCGCTGCTGTCGGTGCGTTGGTCGCCGTTGGTATGGCGAGCAAGGACGAGTGATCTCGTGGCGTCCAGCTTGATGCGAGCGAAGGTTCCGTGAGGTGGCACTGCTGACCTGCAACGAAGCCCTCAAGATCATTACGTCGTCATTACGTGATCACTGACAAACGGCTGCTTTCAGCGGCATCCGCCTGCACACACGCGAAGACCCCGTCTTCAGCTAAAGCGCTGATCGCGGGGTCTTTGGGCACCTTATAAGGGGTGCCCCCGGCAGGATTCGAACCTGCGCACACGGCTCCGGAGGCCGTTGCTCTATCCCCTGAGCTACGGGGGCGTGTCCGTCGCGGTGATCGCGGCGACGGGTAGAACCCTACCAGCTCCCTACCGGTGTTCATGAACAGGTTTCTCGGTGGTCAGGGAGGTGGGCAGTGAGGGGTGGTGGGTCGCTCGCAGGGGGTGGAAGTGGGGAAAACCCGGACGCGGTGGCCGGTCCGGACCTACTCTCGGAGTTGTGCCAGGCGCGTCGGGTCGGGTGCTTGTTGTGGACGACAACAAGGTCATCCGGCAGTTGATCAGGGTCAATCTCGAGCTGGAGGGTTTCGAGGTCGTGACCGCGGCCGATGGTGCCGAGTGTCTGGACGTGATTCATCAAGTGCGGCCCGATGTCGTGACCCTGGACGTGGTCATGCCTCGGCTGGACGGGCTGCGTACCGCCGCTCGGCTGCGTAGCGATCCCCGGACCCGTGATCTGCCCCTCGCCATCGTCAGCGCCTGTACCCAGTACGAGGTCGACAGCGGGCTCGATGTCGGCGTCGACGCGTTTCTCGCCAAGCCCTTCGAACCTGCCGAACTCATCGCTCTGGTACGGCAGTTGATCGAGCGGGGGCGACGTGAGCCGCGGGACCCGCGGGGCCCGCATGATCCGGCTGACGGTCTCTCCCTCGGTGGTGCCTTCGGTGCCGGCGCCGGTGAGGGTGAGCGGGCTGGGCGGGGCGGGCGTAGCGGCGGCTGAGGGCGAGACGAGACTGCCTACGGCTCGCCACTTGTCGCCACTACTTGTAGGTCCCCTCACTTGCTCCCTCTATTACTTGCTCCCCGTATATACAGACCCGCCTCCGCGGATGCAGCGCCCGCTCCATCCCGTCAGCCCCGTGCCCGTCATGTCCACATCCCGGACCACCAGACAAACCGGCTGGCCTACCCACCCCCCTCCTCCCATACGCTTGTCCCGTGACCCCCGTCGAGCTCTCCCGTACCGTGCTGCGCGCGGTGCGTCGTGCTGTCGAGGACGGGGAGCTGCACGTCGCCGTACCGGAGAAGGTGTCGGTGACCGTGCCGGGGGCCGGCGGGTGGGGTGACTACGCCACCAACATCGCCCTCCAGCTCGCCCGGCCCGCGGGGGAGACGCCCCGCCGTGTCGCCGAGCTGCTGCGGCCGCATCTCGCCGGTGCGCATGGCGTCAGCGGTGTCGAGATCACCGGGCCCGGGTTCCTCAACATCAGCCTCGGGAGTACGGCGTCCACCGCCCTCGTCGAGGAGATCCTGCGGCGCGGACCGCGGTACGGGTACGGGTACGGGTACGGGTACGGGTACGTCGACAAGGCCGCGGCCGGCATCAGCCATGACGCCCCCGCCGGCCAGCCCGCCGTCGGCAGCCCGGATCCCCTCATCGGCCAGCCCGCCTCCGGCAGCCCGGACGCGCCCACCTGCCAGCCCGCCTCCGGCAGCCCGGACGCGCCCACCTGCCAGCCCGCCTCCGGCAGCCTGAACCCCCTCAGCCGCCAACACACCCCCATCCCGTACCTCGTGCAACTGCACGCCCCTCACGACCCCCGCGCCCTCGTCGTCATGGAGGTCGTCGCCCGCCTCCTGCGTTCGCAGGGCTCCCTCGTCCGCACCAGCTGCGAGGCCCGGCCCGAGCCCGAGTGGACGACGGTCCTCGGTGTAGGGGTCGACGCGTACGGCACCCCGGCGGCACCGGCCCCCCTCGACGTCAACGTACGGCCCGTGCCCGCCCCCGACCCCGCGGAACTCCTCTCCCTCGGCCGTGACGCCGCCCGCTGGGCCCTCCTTCACCCCGCGGCCCACGACCGGCCCCGTCTCACCGCCGACCATCTCGTGCAGCGGGAGAGCAACCCTCTCTTCCGGGTCCGTTACGCCTACGCCCGCACCCGGGCCGTCAGCCGTAACGCCGCCGACCTCGGCTTCACCGCCGAACCCGGCGACGTACGACAGGACACACAACAAGACGTACGACACGACGTACGAGAGGGCACCGCCCCCCCCACCCCCGCGGACCCCACCCCCCTCCTCACCCACCTCGCCGACCACCCCCGCCTCCTCACCCGCGCGGCAGCCCACCGCACCCCGGACCTGCTCGCCCGTCACCTGGTCGCCGTAGCCGACGCGACGCTTCCTCTGCTCGCCGGCACGTTGCCGCTCGGGGACGAGAAACCCTCGGCCGCCCACCGTGCCCGGCTCGCGCTCGCCGAAGCCGCCGGGGCGGTGCTCGCCGGTGGCCTGTCCCTGCTCGGCATCGATGCCCCCGAACACCTCTGAGCGCCACGACCGACAAGACACCGCACGATCTGAGCGCCAGGAAGAGACAGAAGAGAAGACGACATGAGCCGTTCCGCACATCCCGCCGGTCCCCGGCACGCCGACGTTCTGCCCGAGGGGCACTACTCCGCCCCGGCCGCCGACCTCAACGAACTCGACCCCAAGGTGTGGGCGCAGACCGTGAGTCGTGACGCGGACGGTGTCGTCACCGTCGGCGGTATCGACGTGAAGACGCTCGCCGAGCAGCACGGCACCCCGGCGTACGTGCTCGACGAGGCCGATTTCCGGGAGCGCGCCCGGGCCTGGCGTACCGCGTTCGGGCAGGACGCCGACGTCTTCTACGCCGGCAAGGCGTTCCTGTCCCGTGCCGTCGTGCGGTGGTTGGACGAGGAGGGGCTGAATCTCGACGTGTGTTCCGGTGGGGAGCTCGCCACCGCCCTCTCCGCCGGGATGCCCGCCGACCGCATCGCCTTCCACGGCAACAACAAGTCCGTCGGCGAGATCACGCGGGCCATCGAGGCCGGTGTCGGGCGGATCGTGCTCGACTCCTTCCAGGAGATCGTGCGGGTCGCTCATATCGCGCAGTCCCTCGGCAAGCGGCAGCGCGTGCAGATCCGTATCACCGTGGGCGTGGAAGCGCACACGCACGAGTTCATCGCCACCGCCCACGAGGACCAGAAGTTCGGGATTCCGCTTGCCGGGGGCCAGGCCGCCGAAGCCGTGCGGCGCGCTCTTCAGCTCGACGGGCTCGAAGTCATCGGGATCCACAGTCACATCGGGTCGCAGATCTTCGACATGTCCGGGTTCGAGGTCGCGGCCCATCGGGTTGTCGGGCTACTCAAGGCCGTTCGTGACGAGCACGGTGTCGAGCTTCCCGAGATCGACCTCGGGGGCGGGCTCGGCATCGCCTACACCAGCGACGACGACCCCCGCGAGCCGCACGAGATCGCCAAGGCGCTCACCGAGATCGTCACCCGTGAGTGCGAGTCCGCGAAGCTGCGGACCCCGCGGATCTCCGTCGAGCCGGGGCGCGCCATCGTCGGGCCGACCGCCTTCACGCTCTACGAGGTCGGCACCATCAAGCCCCTCGACGGGCTGCGGACGTATGTGTCGGTCGACGGGGGCATGTCCGACAACATTCGGACGGCGCTCTACGACGCCGAATACAGCGTCGCTCTCGTGTCCCGGCGCTCCGACGCCGAGCCCATGCTCGCGCGGGTCGTCGGCAAGCACTGCGAGAGCGGGGACATCGTGGTCAAGGACGCCTTTCTGCCGGGGGATCTGGCACCGGGTGACCTGATCGCCGTACCGGCCACGGGTGCGTACTGCCGTTCCATGGCCAGCAATTACAACCATGTGCTCCGGCCGCCGGTCGTCGCCGTGAAGGATGGGGAGTCGCGGGTCATCGTCCGCCGGGAGACGGAGGACGACCTCCTGCGTCTCGACGTCGGCTGAGATCTTCCATAAAAGAGGAAGCAAGAAAGGGTGGAAGATCTTCGGTCTTCCACCCCCCTGTAAATGAAATCGATGTCTCACGATCCGGACCATGGATAGAAACTCCCGTCCGGTGAGTGAGACTGGTCCAACCGATGACGGTATGAGGAAACGAGGTCGGATGATGCGTACGCGTCCGCTGAAGGTGGCGCTGCTGGGCTGTGGAGTGGTCGGCTCAGAGGTGGCGCGCATCATGACGACGCACGCCGACGACCTCGCCGCCCGCATCGGCGCACCCGTCGAGCTCGCGGGCGTCGCCGTACGACGGCCCTCCAAGGTCCGCGAAGGCATCGACCCCGCCCTCGTCACCACCGACGCCACGGCTCTGGTGAAACGCGGCGATATCGACGTCGTAGTAGAGGTCATCGGGGGGATCGAGCCCGCGCGTTCGCTCATCACCGCCGCCTTCGAGCACGGTGCTTCCGTCGTCTCCGCCAACAAGGCGCTGCTCGCCCAGGACGGTGCCGCGTTGCACGCCGCCGCCGAGCAGCAGGGCAAGGATCTGTACTACGAGGCCGCCGTCGCCGGTGCGATTCCCCTCATTCGTCCGCTGCGCGAGTCCCTCGCCGGTGACAAGGTCAACCGGGTGCTCGGGATCGTCAACGGGACCACCAACTTCATCCTCGACAAGATGGATTCGACCGGCGCCGGTTACCAGGAGGCCCTCGACGAGGCCACCGCCCTGGGGTACGCCGAAGCCGACCCCACCGCCGACGTCGAGGGCTTCGACGCCGCCGCCAAGGCCGCCATCCTCGCCGGAATCGCCTTCCACACGCGCGTGCGTCTCGACGACGTCTACCGCGAGGGCATGACCGAGGTCACCGCCTCCGACTTCGCCTCCGCGAAGAACATGGGCTGCACCATCAAGCTGCTGGCGATCTGCGAGCGGGCCGAGGACGGCGGGTCCGTCACCGCGCGTGTGCATCCCGCGATGATCCCGCTCAGCCACCCGCTCGCCTCCGTACGCGGCGCCTACAACGCCGTGTTCGTCGAGTCCGACGCCTCCGGGCAGCTGATGTTCTACGGCCCCGGCGCGGGCGGCGCCCCCACCGCCTCCGCCGTGCTCGGTGACCTCGTCGCCGTGTGCCGCAACCGGCTCAACGGGACCACCGGGCCCGGCGAGTCGGCGTACGCCGGACTGCCCGTGTCGGGCATGGGCGAGGTCGTCACGCGGTACCACATCAGCCTCGACGTCGCCGACAAACCGGGTGTTCTCGCACAGGTCGCCACCGTGTTCGCCGAGCACGGAGTCTCGATCGATACGGTTCGGCAGCAGGGGAAGGACGGCGAGGCATCCCTCGTCGTCGTCACGCACCGCGCGTCCGACGCCGCCCTGGGCGGGACCGTCGAGGCGTTGCGCAAGCTCGACACCGTGCGGGGTGTCGCCAGCATCATGCGGGTTGAAGGAGAGTAACCAGCAATGACCCACCAGTGGCGCGGAATCATCGAGGAGTACCGGGACCGGCTCCCGGTGTCCGACAGCACGCCGGTCGTCTCCCTCCGCGAGGGCGGCACGCCCCTCGTGCCCGCGCAGGTGCTCTCCGAGCGCACCGGCTGCGAGGTCCACCTCAAGGTGGAGGGCGCCAACCCCACCGGGTCCTTCAAGGACCGCGGTATGACCATGGCCATCACACGGGCCAAGGAGGAGGGCGCGCAGGCCGTCATCTGCGCCTCCACCGGCAACACGTCGGCCTCCGCCGCCGCCTACGCCGTACGTGCCGGGATGGTCTGTGCCGTCCTCGTGCCGCGCGGCAAGATCGCGCTCGGCAAGATGGGCCAGGCCCTCGTGCACGGCGCGAAGATCCTTCAGGTCGACGGAAACTTCGACGATTGCCTCACCCTCGCCCGCGAGCTGAGCGACAACTACCCTGTGGCGCTGGTGAATTCGGTCAACCCGGTGCGCATCGAGGGTCAGAAGACGGCCGCCTTCGAGATCGTCGACATGCTCGGCGACGCACCCGACATCCACGTCCTGCCGGTGGGCAACGCGGGCAACATCACCGCGTACTGGAAGGGCTACAAGGAGTACGCCGGGGATGGGATCGCCGCCAAGTCGCCCCGCATGTGGGGCTTCCAGGCTTCCGGGTCCGCGCCCATCGTGCGGGGCGAGATCGTCAAGGACCCCTCGACGATCGCCACCGCGATCCGCATCGGCAATCCCGCGTCCTGGCAGTTCGCGCTGGACGCGCGGGACGAGTCCGGCGGGTTCATCGACGAGGTGACGGACCGTGAGATCCTGCGCGCCTACCGGCTGTTGGCCGCTCAGGAGGGCGTTTTCGTCGAGCCCGCGTCCGCCGCTTCCGTCGCCGGTCTGCTGAAGGCGGCCGAGCAGGGCAAGGTCGACCCGGGCCAGACCATCGTCTGCACGGTGACCGGAAACGGCCTCAAGGACCCCGACTGGGCCGTCGCCGGCGCCCCGCAGCCGGTCACGATCCCGGTCGACGCGCCGACGGCCGCCGAGCGCCTCGGGCTGGCGTAAAGCCGCCTGGCGGGTATTCGCCACGGGGGGTGCACAGGGGGCTTACGACACGCATCGTGCGCCTCCTGTGCGCCCTATGTCGCCACAGAACCTTCCTTCGATAGGCTGTACCGAACCCGCCCGCCGCATATGCCTGCGCGCATGGCTCGGCACCGCGCCGTCTCCACGGCCCGAGGGTCTTCACGTACCTATCGAATCTCATCGAATGTCTTCGACAGTCACGCAGCTCAAGGAGAGTCATCGAGCGATGGCCGGTCCAGCCTTCCGCGCCGCCGCCGTCCGGGTGCGCGTCCCCGCCACCAGCGCCAACCTCGGCCCGGGCTTCGACGCCTTCGGCCTCTCGCTGGGGCTCTACGACGACGTCGTCGTCCGTGTCGCCGACTCCGGGCTGCTCATCGACATCGCCGGCGAGGGCAGCGAGACCCTCCCGCGCGACGAGAACCACCTCCTCGTACGGTCCCTGCGCACCGCCTTCGACCTGCTCGGCGGACAGCCGCGCGGCCTGGAGATCGTGTGCGCCAACCGCATTCCGCACGGCCGCGGCCTGGGCTCCTCCTCCGCCGCCATCTGTGCCGGCATCGTCGCCGCGCGCGCCGTGACCATAGGCGGGGACTCCCGGCTCGACGACACGGCCCTGCTGGAACTCGCCACCGAGATCGAGGGCCACCCCGACAACGTGGCGGCCTGTCTGCTGGGCGGCTTCACGCTCTCCTGGATGGACGGCGGAGCCGCGCGGGCGATCAGGATGGACCCCGCCGACTCGATCGTTCCGGTGGTTTTCGTGCCCGGGAAACCGGTACTCACCGAGACCGCGCGCGGCCTGCTCCCGCGCAGCGTCCCGCACGTCGACGCCGCCGCCAACGCGGGTCGCGCCGCACTGCTCGTCGAGGCCCTCACCCGGCGCCCCGAGCTGCTGCTGCCCGCCACCGAGGACCGCCTGCACCAGGAGTACCGCGCTCCGGCGATGCCCGAAAGTGCCGCGCTGGTCGACCGGTTGAGGGCGGACGGGGTTCCGGCCGTCATCTCCGGTGCCGGACCGACCGTGCTCGCACTGGTCGACGCCGACAACGCCGACAAGGTGTCCCACCTCGCCGGTGAGGGCTGGGCCGCCAACCGGCTGGATCTCGACGCACAGGGCGCCTGCGTACTGCCGCTCGCGGCCCCGAGTGCCAATTGACTACGTACCGTCGCCGGATTTCGAGAGGGGGAATGTTTGTTGGATCCGGTAGTGTTAATCTCAAGTCTGCACCCGACCCCACCATGGCGAGGTGCTTGTTGTCCCCGTCCGGGACAGACATTCTTCCGGGAGCCTCCCAAGCCGCACCGTGTTCTGTAGGGGCACAGAGCGGTTCGCCGGGCACGCTCCGGAATTGGTGCGACCAAGCCACGTGACACAGACACTCGGTGCCACTGCTTCGGGAAGCGCCGTCACCAGCAATCTCTTCCGCCGCTTAGGCGGACCACCGCCCCGGCACGGTTCACACAGCAAGAACCGAAGCCGGACAGCACAACCGGTCGCCGAGCCAGACAGGCCGACGTCCGCTCCAGGGAAGGACCCTTCGTGAGCGACACCACCGATCTGATGGGCGCGCGTGTCGAGGAGACCGCTGCCGCGCCCGCCACGGACGCCTCCGCGCCTGCCACCGGTGCCGGCTCCCGGCGGCGCCGCGGTACCGGCCTCGACGGCATGGTGCTGGCCGAGCTTCAGCAGGTCGCATCCGGCCTCGGCATCAGGGGCACCGCGCGGATGCGCAAGAGCCAGCTGATCGAGGTCATCAAGGACGCGCAGGCCGGCGGGGGTGCTCCGGCCAAGGCCGAGACCGCCACCGAGACCAAGCCGAAGCGCCGCGCCACCTCCAAGACCCGTACGGGCGACGAGGCGGCCGCCCCGGCCGAGCAGAAGGCCGAGAAGGTCGCCGCCGAGAAGGCCGTGGCCCAGCAGCAGATCGAGATCCCCGGCCAGCCCGCCAGCGACGACGCGCCGGTTGAGCGCCGTCGTCGCCGTGCGACCGCCGAGGCCGGCAGCCCCGAGACGGTCGTCGCCGAGGCGAAGAGCGAGCCGAAGGCCGAGACGACCGCCGCCGCGCAGGGCGAAGCCGGTGACGACGGCCGTCAGGGCCGCCGGGACCGTCGCGACCGCGACCGGGGTGACCGCGGTGGCCGTCAGGACCGCCAGGACCGCGACCGCGGCGACCGCCGCAAGGACAACGAGCAGCAGGGCGGCGGCCAGCAGCAGAGCGGCGGCCGTCAGGACCGCCAGCAGGGCGGTCAGCAGCAGGACCGTCAGCAGCAGAGCGGTGGCCGCCAGGACCGTCAGGACCGGCAGCAGCGCGACAACGGCCCGCAGGACGACGACGACTTCGAGGGCGGCCGGCGCGGCCGTCGCGGCCGGTACCGGGACCGCCGTGGCCGTCGCGGACGCGACGAGTTCGGTGGCAGTGCCGCGGGTGAGCCGCAGGTCGCCGACGACGATGTGCTGATCCCCGTCGCGGGCATCCTCGACATCCTCGACAACTACGCGTTCATCCGTACGTCCGGCTACCTGCCGGGCCCGAACGACGTGTACGTGTCCCTCGCCCAGGTCCGCAAGAACGGCCTGCGCAAGGGCGACCACGTCACGGGTGCGGTCCGCCAGCCCAAGGACGGCGAGCGCCGCGAGAAGTTCAACGCGCTGGTCCGCCTCGACTCGGCGAACGGCATGGCGGCCGAATCCGGGCGCGGGCGACCGGAGTTCAACAAGCTGACGCCTCTCTACCCGCAGGACCGGCTCCGCCTGGAGACCGACCCGGGTGTGCTGACGACCCGCATCATCGACCTCGTCGCGCCGATCGGTAAGGGCCAGCGCGGTCTGATCGTGGCCCCGCCGAAGACCGGCAAGACCATGATCATGCAGGCCATCGCCAACGCGATCACGCACAACAACCCCGAGTGCCACCTGATGGTCGTCCTGGTCGACGAGCGTCCGGAAGAGGTCACCGACATGCAGCGGTCGGTGAAGGGCGAGGTCATCTCCTCGACCTTCGACCGTCCCGCCGAGGACCACACCACGGTCGCCGAGCTCGCCATCGAGCGCGCCAAGCGCCTGGTGGAGCTGGGCCACGACGTCGTCGTCCTGCTCGACTCGATCACGCGTCTCGGCCGTGCGTACAACCTCGCGGCGCCCGCCTCCGGCCGCATCCTCTCCGGTGGTGTCGACTCCACGGCGCTGTACCCGCCCAAGCGCTTCTTCGGTGCCGCGCGCAACATCGAGGACGGCGGTTCGCTGACCATCCTCGCCACCGCGCTCGTCGACACCGGCTCGCGCATGGACGAGGTCATCTTCGAGGAGTTCAAGGGCACGGGCAACGCCGAGCTGAAGCTCGACCGGAAGCTCGCCGACAAGCGCATCTTCCCGGCGGTGGACGTCGACGCGTCCGGTACCCGTAAGGAAGAGATCCTGCTCGGCAGCGACGAGTTGGCCGTCACCTGGAAGCTCCGCCGGGTGCTGCACGCGCTCGACCAGCAGCAGGCGATCGAGCTGCTCCTCGACAAAATGAAGCAGACGAAGTCGAACGCCGAGTTCCTGCTCCAGATCCAGAAGACCACTCCTGGCAACGGGGACTAAGGCAAGTCAGCGTTATCAAAGGGCCGCTCCCTGTTAAGGGGGCGGCCCTTTGGGTTGTCAGTGGCTGGCTGTACGATCGCGCCCTTCGGACTTGTTTTCGATAATCGTCCGAACTTCTGATCCCGAGGGGGGACTTGAGTGGGTACGCCCATGCCTGGGGCCGGTCGGCACAGACGCCGGATACGTTTCGGCCTGCCTGTCGCCGCGGCCGGTATCGCCGCCGCCGTGACCGCCGCACTGATCACCACGTCCGCCGGCGCGGCCACCGCGCTGCCGACGCCGACCGTGAAGCCCGCCGTGAGCACCACGTCGCTCGCCACGCTGAAGAAGCGCGTCGCGGGCGCCGAGGCCGGTGACGACATCGCCGGGGAGACGACCAAGAAGGCGTCCCTGAGCGCGAGCACCACCGGCACGACCGCCGGCCCGAAGATCATCGGTGGCACGACCACCACCATCAACACCGCGCCGTTCATGGCGCAGCTCTGGTACTACGACGACAAGGGCACCACCGACGAGAGCGACGACCTCGGCTTCTTCTGCGGCGGCTCGGTCATCTCGCCGTCGAAGATCCTGACGGCCGGGCACTGCACCAAGGACGAGCACGGCAAGGCCTACAACTGGGCCAAGTACGGTGCCGTCGTCACCAGCGCCACCGTGCTGCCGACCACGGACACCGACGGCAACACCGACCTGCACGGCGGCCAGGCCACCGCGGTCCTGCGTCAGTGGACCCACCCGTCGTACAGCCCGACGACCATCGACAACGACATCGCGGTCCTCACCCTGGCGGCCCCCGTCAAGGCGACCCCGATCCGTATGACGACGAACACCGACACGGCGTCGTACACGGGCACGCCCGCCAAGACCGCCAAGGTCTACGGCTGGGGCCGCACCAGTTCCCAGACCCAGGACATCTCCCAGACGCTGAAGACGGCCACGCTGCCGATCCAGTCGGACGCCACCTGCACCGGCGCCTACGGCAGCCTCGTCATCAAGGCCCACATGGTCTGCGCGGGCACGCCCGCCACCGGCAGCGACACCGGTACGACGGCGATCTGCAACGGCGACTCCGGCGGCCCGCTGGTCGTCGGCGGCCGGATCGTCGGTGTCGTCTCCTGGAGCGGCGACGACGGTGACGCCACCACGGTCAACGACTGCGTCGTCGAGGGCACCTACGGCGTCTTCACGAAGGTCAGCGCCTACGTCGGCGCGGCCTACGCGCAGGTCGACGACGGCAACCTGAGCTACACCGACAACAAGGCCGACATCTACGCCCGCAAGTCCTCCAACAAGGTGGGCTACGAGCTGGACTCCAAGGGCACCTCGCTGGCCACGCGCGTGTCCCTGGGCGACTGGGGCGGCGTCAACCTGGTCCGGTCGGCCGACCTGAACCGGGACGGCTACCAGGACTGGATCTACCGGACCACCGCCGGCGCGGTCTACTGGGACCACTTCCAGCTCAACAGCGCGCGGGACGACGGCAGTTGGGTCAGCACGAAGATCTTCGCCAACTGGAAGACCCGCACCCGGATCATCGCTCCCGGCGATGTCACCGGCGACTACCTGCCCGACCTGGTCTCGGTCGACAGCGCGGGCGTGCTGTGGATCTACCCGGGCAAGGGCAACGGCACCTTCTCCTCGCCGTCACGGGTCGGCGGGGGCTGGAGCCAGTACAACACCCTGGTCGGCCACGGCGACTTCAACGGTGACGGCAAGGCCGACCTGCTCGCCCGCAACAAGAGCACCGGCGTCGTCTACCTGTACAAGGGCGCCGGCAAGTCCGGCTCGGGTGCCTTCGCGGCCCGCGTCAAGGTGCGCACCTGGGGCAGCTACAACGCCTTCGACGCCGTCGGTGACTTCACCGGCGACGGCAAGGCGGACCTCCTGATCCGCAACGCGAGCAACGTGCTGTACCTCTACCCGGGCACCGGCAAGGCCACGAGCGAGATCTTCGGCACACCGAAGTCGCTCGGCACCGGTTTCCAGCAGTACGACATCTTCGGCTGACATCGCAGGTGAGCGGGGCATTACCCGCTCGCTCGACTACGCGGAGTGCCCATCGCCGTACGCGATGGGCACTCTGCGTTGTGCAACCCTTTCCCGAGTTTCCCTGTCTGACCTGGCGGAGCGACCATAGAGCGAGGATTGAGCGGTATCGGTCGCTTCGGCCAGGCCTGAACCCTGAAAGCAGGGGGTAACCGACCCGGAACGAGATGCGAGGAGCCCATGTCCGCCGAGAGCACGCCGGAGCCCGCCATACCGGGCAATGACGGCACCAACGGCCCGCGCCACCGCGCAGGACGCCGTAAGAAGGACCGCAGTCCGCGTCACAAGGCCCTGCTGATCACGGCCTGGGTCGCGGCCGGCGTCGTCGTGCTGGGCGGCACCGGCGCCGGGTACGTGTACTTCAAGCTCAACGGCAACATCAAGAGCGTCGACATCAACCAGGCCCTCGGCACCGACCGGCCGGTCAAGGTCGACAACGGCTCGGAGAACATCCTGGTCCTGGGCTCGGACAGCCGCTCCGGCACCAACAAGAAGCTCGGCGGCGGCACCGACGACGGCAGCGCCCGCTCCGACACCGCGATGATCGTGCACGTCTACAAGGGCCACAAGAAGGCCAGCGTGGTGTCCATCCCGCGCGACACCCTCGTCGACCGCCCCGAGTGCACCGACACCAAGGGCGTCACGCACGACGCGGCGTCCGGCGTGATGTTCAACGAGGCGTACTCCACGGGTGGCGCCGCCTGCACGGTGAAGACCGTCGAGTCCGTCACCGGGCTGCGTATGGACCACTACCTGGAGGTCGACTTCGCCGGCTTCGAGAAGCTCATCGACGAACTCGGCGGCGTCCCGGTCACCACGACCAAGGCCATCAAGGACCCGCAGAGCCACCTCGACCTCAAGGCCGGCACCCACACGCTGAGCGGCCAGCAGGCCCTCGGCCTGGTCCGCACCCGGCACGGCGTCGGCGACGGCTCCGACCTGGGCCGCATCCAGCTCCAGCAGGCCTTCATCAAGGCCCTGGTCAACCAGGTCAAGCACATCGGCGTCCTCACCAGCCCGACCAAGCTCTACGACCTCGCCAACACCGCCACCGAGGCCGTCACCACCGACTCCGACCTCGGCTCGGTGAACTCCCTCACGTCCTTCGCCAACGGCCTCAAGACCATCAGCTCGAAGAACATGAACATGGTCACGATGCCCGTCGAGTACGACCCGGCCAACCCGAACCGGGTGATCGTGGAGAAGACGAAGGCCCAGATGGTGTGGACAGCGTTGAAGAACGACCTGCCGATCCCTACGGCGGCGACCAAAGGCACGGCTACCGGTGAAGCCAAGGGTGTGGTGACGAGCTCTTAAGGGGCGCGGGGCTGTGTCGATTAGCGGCTCCGCCGCGGGGGCGCGCTCAGCCCCCACCGGCCCGCAGGGAATAGACAACGCTAACCCCCGGTTTTGGGAGATGGCTCCAGTGCTGGCAGACTGGACAGTCGGCCCCGGTTCACGTCCCGCAACCCGCGGAGCGACCCGGCGCCCTCCCGAAACTAGGAGACACCCTTGAAGCGCGAGATCCACCCCGAGTACGTCGAGACCCAGGTCAGCTGCACCTGTGGCGCGTCGTTCACCACCCACAGCACGATCGCGAGCGGCACCATCCGCGCCGACGTCTGCTCCGAGTGCCACCCGTTCTACACGGGCAAGCAGAAGATCCTCGACACCGGTGGCCGCGTGGCCCGCTTCGAGGCCCGCTTCGGCAAGGCTGCTGCCGGCTCCACGAAGTAGCGAGCTTCCCTAGGGCCTGTCCGGCGGATCCTGTCGGAGACGCGGGGCCTGGCACGCACATCTGCGGCGTTGTCGTCGGTCGCCAACGCTCCGCGTTGACTCCGTCCTCCGCCTTGCAGCTGCACGCACCAGGCCCCGCTCACCGGCATTTATGAGGTTCGGCGGATTTCCTCCGACCTGATCCGCCGGACAGGCCCTAGCGCCGGTCCACGGCCACGCCCTCCACAGGTGTGCCGGGACCGGCGTTTTTGGTCGCCCGCCTTCCCTTCCGTACGCATTTCAGGAGCCCAAGATGTTCGAGGCTGTCGAGGACCTCATCGGCGAGCACGCCGACCTTGAGACGAAGCTCGCCGACCCGTCGGTCCACGCCGACCAGGCCAACGCGCGCAAGCTGAACAAGCGCTACGCCGAGCTCACCCCGATCGTCGCCACGTACCGCTCCTGGAAGCAGACCGGCGACGACATCGAGACCGCGCGTGAACTCGGCGCCGACGACCCGGAGTTCGCGGCCGAGGTCAAGGAGCTGGAGAAGCACCGCGAGGAGATCACGGAGAAGCTGCGGCTGCTGCTCGTGCCGCGTGACCCCAACGACGACAAGGACGTGATCCTTGAGGTCAAGGCGGGCGCCGGCGGCGACGAGTCCGCGCTGTTCGCGGGTGACCTGCTGCGCATGTACCTGCGGTACGCGGAGCGCGTCGGCTGGAAGACCGAGATCATCGACGCCACCGAGTCCGAGCTGGGCGGCTACAAGGACGTCCAGGTCGCGGTGAAGACCAAGGGCGGCAACGGCGCGACCGAGCCCGGCCAGGGTGTCTGGGCCCGCCTGAAGTACGAGGGCGGCGTGCACCGCGTGCAGCGCGTCCCGGCGACCGAGTCCGCGGGCCGTATCCACACCTCGGCGGCCGGTGTCCTGGTCACCCCCGAGGCGGAGGAGGTCGACGTCGAGATCAACCCGAACGACCTCCGCATCGACGTCTACCGCTCCTCGGGTCCCGGCGGGCAGTCCGTCAACACGACCGACTCCGCGGTGCGCATCACGCACATTCCGACCGGAGTCGTCGCTTCCTGCCAGAACGAGAAGAGCCAGCTGCAGAACAAGGAGCAGGCACTGCGTATCCTGCGCTCCAGGCTGCTCGCCGCGGCACAGGAGGAGGCGGAGAGGAATGCCGCCGACGCCCGCCGCAGCCAGGTCCGCACGGTCGACCGCTCCGAGAAGATCCGTACGTACAACTTCCCGGAGAACCGCATCTCGGACCACCGCGTCGGATTCAAGGCGTACAACCTCGACCAGGTCCTGGACGGCGACCTCGACGCGATGATCCAGGCTTGCGTGGACGCGGACTCGGCCGCCAAGCTCGCGGCGGCGTAAGGCACGGCACGGTTCGGCACGGACGAGTACGACACGGAGGACTTGCGTGAACCTGCTGCTCGCAGAGGTGGCCCAGGCCACCCAGCGGCTGGCCGACGCCGGCGTGCCCTCGCCGCGCAACGACGCGGAGGAGCTCGCCGCGTACGTGCACGGTGTGAAGCGGGGCGAGCTGCACTCCGTGAAGGACGTGGACTTCGACGCCCGCTACTGGGAGACCATCGCCCGGCGCGAGCAGCGTGAGCCGCTCCAGCACATCACCGGCCGGGCCTTCTTCCGGTACCTCGAACTCCAGGTCGGGCCAGGGGTGTTCGTGCCCCGCCCCGAGACCGAGTCGGTGGTCGGCTGGGCCATAGACGCGGTCCGCGCGATGGACGTCGTAGAGCCGCTGATCGTGGACCTCTGCACCGGATCCGGCGCCATCGCCCTCGCCCTCGCGCAGGAGGTCCCGCGCTCCCGGGTGCACGCCGTGGAGCTGTCCGAGGACGCCCTCCAGTGGACCCGCAAGAACATGGAGGGGTCGAGGGTCGACCTGCGGCAGGGGAATGCCCTGGACGCCTTTCCCGACCTCGACGGCCATGTCGACCTGGTCATCTCCAACCCGCCGTACATCCCGCTCACCGAATGGGAGTACGTCGCTCCCGAGGCGCGGGACTACGATCCCGAACTCGCCCTGTTCTCGGGCGAGGACGGCCTCGACCTGATCCGCGGCATCGAACGCACCGCCCACCGACTTCTCCGCCCGGGCGGTGTCGTCGTCATCGAGCACGCCGACACCCAGGGCGGCCAGGTGCCGTGGATCTTCACCGAGGAGCGTGGCTGGGCCGACGCGGCCGACCACCCCGATCTCAACAACCGCCCGCGCTTCGCGACCGCCCGCAGGGCTACGCCATGACAGCCGCGTTCGCCTGGCAAGCAGCGAGTGAGCCGAAGGGGCGCGTCGGTGTCGAGAGCCCGAGCGCGCGGAGGCCCGAAGGGGTGAGCACGGTCGGGGGCTCGACGCCGACAACAGGCGCCCCGGAGGCGAACCGAGCTACAAAAAAAGGAGACCGCTAGACATGGCACGGCGATACGACACCAATGACGCGACCGACCGCACGACGGGTCTGCGCGAGGCCGCGTCCGCCGTCCGCCGGGGCGAACTCGTGGTCCTGCCGACCGACACGGTCTACGGCATCGGGGCCGACGCGTTCTCCTCGGAGGCCGTCGCCGATCTCCTGGACGCCAAGGGCCGGGGCCGCAACATGCCCACCCCCGTCCTCATCGGCTCCCCGAACACGTTGCACGGCCTCGTCACGGACTTCTCCGAGCTGGCCTGGGAACTCGTCGACGCGTTCTGGCCGGGCGCCCTCACACTGGTCGCCAAGCACCAGCCGTCTCTCCAGTGGGACCTGGGCGACACCCGGGGCACGGTCGCCGTACGGATGCCGCTGCACCCGGTCGCGATCGAGCTGCTGACGGAGGTCGGTCCGATGGCGGTCTCCTCGGCGAACCTCACCGGCCACCCCGTGCCGGAGGACTGTGACGCGGCCCAGCAGATGCTCGGCGACTCGGTCTCCGTGTACCTCGACGGCGGTCCTACGCCCGGCAACGTGCCGTCGTCGATCGTCGACGTCACGCGCGAGGTGCCGCTGCTGCTGCGCGCGGGCGCGATCTCGGCCGAGGAGCTGCGGAAGGTCGTCCCCGACCTTGAGGTGGCGAATTGACAGCCCCTGACGCGGGGCGTGGCATAGGCAACGGGGAAGTGACGGGGACCTTCGGTCTCCCCATGGACAGCTTCCGCATCCTCCACGTCAGCACCGGCAACGTGTGCCGCTCGCCGATCACCGAGCGGCTGACCCGTCATGCCCTGGCGGACCGGCTCGGCGACCCGCTGTGGGGCGGGCTGATCGTGGAGAGCGCCGGCACGTGGGGCCATGAGGGCGCACCCATGGAGACCAACGCGGCGACCGTCCTCACCGACTTCGGCGCGGACCCCTCCGGGTTCACCGGCCGCGAGCTGCTCGACGACCACGTGATCCGCGCCGACCTGGTCCTGACGGCCACCCGGGACCACCGCGCCCAGGTCATCTCGATGGGCCACTCTGCGGGCCTGCGCACCTTCACCCTCAAGGAGTTCACCCGCCTGGTGAAGGCCATAGACCCCGCGACCCTCCCACCCCTGGAGGACGGCATGGTGGCCCGCGCCCGCGCCCTGGTCCGCGCGGCGGCGGCCCTACGAGGCTGGCTCCTGGCCCCCACAGCGGAAGCGGACGAGGTCTTCGACCCGTACGGCGCACCCCTGCCGTTCTTCCGCTCCATCGGCGACGAGATAAATCAGGCGATCGACCCGGTGGTGACCGCCCTCACCGGCGTTCCGGCGAAGACGTAGCAACGCCCGCGCGGAGGTGATCCGGCGGTAGCGGAGTCGGCGACGCCCGCCGCGGAGCGGCTGATGTGGCTGAATCAGGCGATCGACCCCGCGGTGACCGCCCTCACCGGCGTCCCCGCGAAGACGTGGCAACGCCCGCGCGCCCCACCCGCCCCGGGCCTACATTGGACGTACGTCACCGTCGACGGTCCGGAGTCCATCATGTCGGTCACCCCTGTCCTTGAGGCCGATGTCCTGCGTCGGCAGGACCCCGAGCTGGCCGAGATCCTGCTCGGGGAGCTGGCGCGGCAGTCGACGACGCTCCAGTTGGTCGCCGCCGAGAACTTCACCTCGCCCGCCGTGCTGGCCGCGCTCGGCTCCCCGCTCGCCAACAAGTACGCCGAGGGATACCCCGGCGCCCGCCACCACGGCGGCTGCGAGATCGTCGACGTCGCCGAGCGGGTCGCCGTGGACCGGGCGAAGGCGCTGTTCGGGGCCGAGCACGCCAACGTGCAGGCGCATTCCGGGTCTTCGGCCGTGCTGGCCGCCTACGCCGCGCTGCTGCGGCCCGGTGACACCGTCCTCGCGCTGGGGCTGCCGTACGGCGGGCATCTCACGCACGGGTCGCCCGCGAACTTCTCCGGGCGGTGGTTCGACTTCGTGGGGTACGGGGTGGACGCGGAGACCGGGCTCATCGACTACGAGCAGGTCCGCGGTCTCGCCCGCAGCCACCGCCCCAAGGCGATCGTGTGCGGGTCCATCGCCTATCCCCGGCACATCGACTACGCCTTCTTCCGCGAGGTCGCCGACGAGGTGGGCGCCTATCTCATCGCCGACGCCGCGCATCCCATCGGGCTCGTCGCCGGGGGAGCGGCGCCGAACCCGGTGCCGTACGCCGATGTCGTCTGCGCGACCACGCACAAGGTGCTGCGCGGGCCGCGCGGCGGGATGCTGCTGTGCGGGAGCGAGCTGGCCGAACGGGTGGACCGGGCCGTTTTTCCGTTCACGCAGGGTGGCGCGCAGATGCACACCATCGCCGCCAAGGCCGTCGCGTTCGGCGAGGCGGCGACGCCGGCCTTCACGGCGTACGCCCATCAGGTGGTCGCCAACGCCCGGGTGCTCGCGGCGGGGCTGGCGGCGGAGGGGCTGGTCGTCACGACGGGCGGTACGGATACCCATCTGATCACCGTCGATCCGTTGCCCCTCGGCGTCGACGGACGGGCCGCACGGGGTCAACTCGCCGCCGCCGGGATGGTGTTGGACTGCTGCGCGCTGCCGCACGGTGACTCGCGCGGGTTGCGGCTCGGTACCGCCGCGGTGACCACGCAGGGCATGGGGGAGGGCGAGATGGCGGGGATCGCGGCACTGCTGGCGGGGGTGCTGCGCGGGCGGGTCGACGCCCGGCGGGCCCGTGACGAAGTGCGGGATCTTGTGGGTGGATTCCTGCCGTATCCGGGCTGAACGGGGGTACCCGCACCAAGGTGCACAGCCACACGTGCAACCATCGTCGCTACCCGGAAGTCCCCAACCATATGCGTCCCTCGCTAGGGTGTGGGGCTGTGATGGCCAGCGAGACCTGTGGGGAAGCCTGTGCGTGAATACCTGCTGACGCTCTGCGTGACGGCCGCGGTGACGTATCTGCTGACCGGGCCGGTGCGGAAGTTCGCGATCGTGGCCGGGGCGATGCCGGAGATCCGGGCCCGTGACGTGCACCGGGAACCCACTCCGCGGCTCGGCGGTATCGCCATGTTCTTCGGCCTGTGCGCCGGTCTGCTGGTCGCCGACCACCTGACCAACCTCAGCGCGGTCTTCGAGAACTCGAACGAGCCGCGCGCCCTGCTCTCCGGAGCGGCCCTGATCTGGCTGATCGGCGTCCTGGACGACAAGTTCGAGATCGACGCCCTGATCAAGCTGGGCGGCCAGATGATCGCCGCCGGCGTGATGGTCATGCAGGGTCTGACGATCCTGTGGCTGCCCATCCCGGGCGTCGGCAACGTGGCGCTGACCCAGTGGCAGGGCACCCTGCTCACCGTCGCTCTGGTCGTCATCACCATCAACGCGGTCAACTTCGTCGACGGCCTCGACGGCCTGGCCTCCGGCATGGTGTGCATCGCGGCCGCCGCGTTCTTCCTGTACGCCTACCGGATCTGGTACTCGTACGGCATCGAGGCCGCCGCCCCGGCCACGCTCTTCTCGGCGATCCTGATGGGCATGTGCCTGGGCTTCCTGCCGCACAACATGCACCCCGCGCGGATCTTCATGGGCGACTCCGGCTCGATGCTGATCGGCCTGGTGCTGGCCGCGGGCGCCATCTCCATCACGGGACAGGTCGACCCGGACGCGCTTCAGCTGTTCGTCGGCTCCGAGAAGGCGGCGGTGCACCAGACGGTGCCGGTCTACATCCCGCTGCTGCTGCCGCTGACGATCATCGCGGTGCCGGCCGCCGACCTGGTGCTGGCGATCGTCCGCCGTACCTGGCGCGGACAGTCGCCGTTCGCCGCGGACCGCGGCCATCTGCACCACCGGCTCCTGGAGATCGGCCACTCGCACAGCCGGGCGGTGCTGATCATGTACTTCTGGTCGGCGCTGATCGCGTTCGGGGCGCTGTCCTACTCGGTCAACTCGGCCTCGATGTGGATCGTCCTCGGCATCGTCTTTCTGAGCGCGATCGGGCTGCTGCTGCTCCTGCTGCCGCGCTTCACTCCGCGCGCCCCGCGCTGGGCGGAGCACCTGGTGCCGCCGCGATATCGCCGTCGCAGGGCCGCAGTTGACCCCGTGGCCGTGCTGGCGGAGGAGGACCGTGACCCGCGTCCTCCGGTTGTCACCGGAGTGTCAGGAGTCAACGGGGCGACCGCAGTCGGCCGCCGTTCGCGCCTCCTGGACGGACGTAAAGCCGAGTCCTCGCGCTGACGCCAAGGTAAGAATCTGACTAAAGCGTTGCCATCCCGTGGGCAGACAAAGCCTCCCCATACCAGACAAGTTGGCCGCTATTTTGCACAGACGCGCACTGTCACTCTCATGTGTGACAGCAAGCACACCTTCTAGGTAAAGACCGCATCAAATAGTTTGTGATACGGTTCACGAGAACCCGGGACAGAGCCGAAGGACCGTAGTGCGAGGGTCCATTGGCGTGAGGTTCTCTCTCATCCCGGGACTACGCTCGTCCATGACGACACGCCCCCCTTAGCAAGCGGAGTTGCCGCCATGCCGTCCAATGACGCCCGGATTCTCCTTCAAGCCGCTGTGCCCACAGCTGCCGTCGGCGCGATTGCCGCCGTCGTCAGTGCCGTGGTCGCCGGCGGCGAAGGAGCTATTGGGGCAGCCGTTGGGACGCTGATCGTGATCCTCTTCATGGGAATCGGGCTCTACGTTCTGCAGCGCACTGCCAAATCGCTTCCGCACCTGTTCCAGGCGATGGGCCTCATGCTCTTCGCGGCGCAGATTCTTCTGTTGTTCATTTTCCTCGCCGCGTTCAAGCACACCTCGCTGTTCAATCCCAAAGCCTTCGCGTTCACCCTGCTCGCCGGAACGATCGTCTGGACCGTCGCGCAGACCCGTGCCCACATGAAGGCCAAAATCCTCTACGTCGAGCCCGAGAAGTCGGGGCATTCGTCGTGAGAGGTAGGGCCGGGATAAGAGCACGTAAGCGACCCTGCTATCGTCCGGTGCCAACTGCGGCATCGCGGGCGCGGGCATCTGAGCTGACGCCTGCTCAATCGCGAGGCTCGATGCCCCACTGCCGCCCCCACATCCGTTACACCAGTCCAGTGCCGAACCGCGGCTGCGCGCCGCGCCGACACAACGAGGTTGCCGTACCTATGCGCCACGCTGAAGGAGCCCGCGGTGAGTGCTGACCCGACGCAGGTGCTCGCCTTCGAGACCGACTGCCACATCTTCGACGGCTGTGGCTTCCCGGCTCCCGGCCTGCACTCGTTCCTGTTCAAGCCCCTTATGGGGGACGGCGACAGCAACGTGTACTTCAACAAGCCGATGCTGCTGGCGCTGCTCGGCTCGGTCATCGTCGTCGGCTTCTTCTGGGCCGCCTTCCGCAAGCCGAAGGTCGTCCCCGGCAAGCTGCAGATGGTCGCCGAGTCCGGCTACGACTTCATCCGCCGCGGAGTCGTCTACGAGACGATCGGAAAGAAGGAGGGCGAGAAGTACGTACCGCTGGTCGTCTCGCTGTTCTTCTTCATCTGGATGATGAACCTCTGGTCGATCGTGCCGGTCGCCCAGTTCCCGGTGACATCGATCATCGCGTACCCCATCGTCCTCGCGGCGATCGTGTACACCACCTGGGTCTCGCTGACGTTCAAGCGGCACGGATTCGTCGGCGCCTTCAAGAACTTCAGCGGTTACGACAAGTCGCTCGGCGCGGTTCTCCCGCTGGCGATGGGCATCGAGCTGCTCTCGAACCTGATCGTCCGGCCGTTCACGCACGCGGTGCGACTGTTCGCGAACATGTTCGCGGGCCACACCCTGCTGCTGCTCTTCACGATCGCCAGCTGGTACCTGCTGAACGGCATCGGCATCGCCTACGCGGGTGTCTCGTTCGTCATGGTCATCGTGATGACGGCCTTCGAACTCTTCATCCAGGCCCTGCAGGCGTACGTCTTCGTGCTGCTGACCTGCACCTTCATCCAGGGCGCGCTCGCCGAGAACCACTGAGCACCCCCCACCAGAACCCCCCTTAGCGTCCGGTGGCCAACCTCCGCCGGTCCGTACAGATAAGGAAGAATCAGCATGGCTGCCACTGAGACCCTCGCTGCCGTCTCCGGTTCGCTCGGCTCCATCGGCTACGGCCTCGCCGCCATCGGTCCGGGCGTCGGCGTCGGCATCATCTTCGGCAACGGCACCCAGGCTCTTGCCCGTCAGCCCGAAGCTGCCGGCCTGATCCGTGCCAACCAGATCCTCGGCTTCGCCTTCTGTGAGGCCCTTGCCCTCATCGGCCTGGTCATGCCGTTCGTCTACGGCACCTGATCGACCGCGATCAGCGACAGCCCACTAGACGAAAGGCACTGACATGAGCCAGCTGCTCATTCTGGCGGCCGAGAAGGAGAATCCTCTCGTCCCGCCGATCCCCGAGCTTGTCATCGGCCTGATCGCCTTCGTCATCGTCTTCGGCTTCCTCGCCAAGAAGCTCCTCCCGAACATCAACAAGGTTCTGGACGAGCGGCGCGAGGCCATCGAGGGCGGTATCGAGAAGGCCGAGGCCGCCCAGACCGAGGCACAGAGCGTGCTTGAGCAGTACAAGGCTCAGCTCGCCGAGGCCCGGCACGAGGCCGCGCGGCTGCGCCAGGAGGCGCAGGAGCAGGGCGCCACGCTCATCGCCGAGATGCGCGCGGAAGGCCAGCGGCAGCGCGAGGAGATCGTCGCCGCCGGTCACACGCAGATCGACGCCGACCGCAAGGCCGCTTCGCAGGCACTGCGCCAGGACGTGGGCAAGCTCGCCACCGACCTGGCCGGCAAGCTCGTCGGCGAGTCCCTTGAGGACCACGCCCGGCAGAGCCGCGTGATCGACCGTTTCCTTGATGAACTTGAGGAGAAGGCCGAGGCCGCACGATGAACGGAGCGAGCCGCGAGGCCCTGGCAGCCGCACGTGAGCGTCTCGACGCGCTGACGGACTCCACGTCCGTGAACGCGGCGCGGCTCGCCGACGAGCTGGCCGCCGTCACCGCGCTGCTCGGCCGTGAGGTGTCCCTGCGCCGGGTCCTCACCGACCCGGCGCAGGACGGCGAGGCCAAGGCCCAGCTGGCCGAGCGCCTGCTCGGCGCCCAGGTCGGCGGCCCCGCCCTCGACCTGCTGTCCGGCATGGTGCGCTCCCGCTGGTCGCAGTCCCGCGACCTGGTGGACGCGCTGGAGGAGCTGGCGGCCACCGCCGACCTCACCGCCGCCCAGCAGTCGGGCGAGCTCGACGACGTCGAGGACGAGCTGTTCCGGTTCGGCCGGATCGTCTCCTCGAACACCGGACTGCGCGCCGCGCTGACCGACCGCGCCGCCGGCACCGCGGCCAAGAGCGAGCTGCTCGGCAGCCTGCTCGGCGGCCGTGCCAAGCCCGCCACGGAGCGACTGGTGACCCGCCTGGTGACCGCGCCCCGGGGACGTAGCCTGGAAGCGGGACTCGAGTCCCTCTCCAAGCTCGCCGCCGAGCGCCGCAGCCGCCTGGTCGCGGTCGTCACCACGGCGGTCCCGCTGAGCGACCCGCAGAAGCAGCGCCTGGGCGCCGCCCTCGCGAAGCTCTACGGCCGCCACATGCACCTGAACATCGACGTGGACCCCGAGGTCCTCGGCGGCATTCGGGTGCAGGTCGGCGACGAGGTCATCAACGGCTCCATCGCGGACCGCCTCGATGACGCCGCTCGCCGCATGGCGAGCTAGCAGCACCCATACAAAGACGTAGTAAGGCGGCCCGAGTTGGGCCGTGCAGAGGATTCACCTCGTCACGGGGGGAGTCCCCCCATCCCCCCAAGTGAAACTTCGGGCCCAACAAGGAGAGCAGGGAACCCAGATGGCGGAGCTCACGATCCGGCCGGAGGAGATCCGGGACGCGCTGGAGAACTTCGTCCAGTCGTACAAGCCGGACGCGGCCTCGCGCGAGGAGGTCGGTACGGTCACCCTTGCCGGCGACGGCATCGCGAAGGTCGAGGGCCTCCCCTCGGCCATGGCCAACGAACTGCTGAAGTTCGAGGACGGCACCCTCGGTCTCGCGCTCAACCTCGAAGAGCGTGAGATCGGTACCGTCATCCTCGGCGAGTTCAGCGGTGTCGAGGAGGGCCAGCCGGTCACCCGCACCGGAGAGGTCCTGTCCGTCGCCGTCGGCGAGGGCTACCTCGGCCGTGTCGTCGACCCGCTCGGCAACCCGATCGACGGCCTCGGCGAGATCGAGACCACCGGCCGCCGCGCCCTGGAGCTGCAGGCCCCGGGCGTCATGGTCCGCAAGTCGGTGCACGAGCCGATGGAGACCGGCTACAAGGCCGTCGACGCGATGACCCCGATCGGCCGTGGCCAGCGTCAGCTGATCATCGGCGACCGCCAGACGGGCAAGACCGCCCTGGCCGTCGACACGATCATCAACCAGCGCGACAACTGGCGCTCGGGCGACGTGAACAAGCAGGTCCGCTGCATCTACGTCGCCATCGGTCAGAAGGGCTCCACCATCGCCTCCGTGCGTGGTGCGCTCGAAGAGGCCGGCGCGCTGGAGTACACGACCATCGTCGCCGCCCCGGCGTCCGACCCGGCCGGCTTCAAGTACCTGGCGCCGTACACCGGTTCGGCCATCGGCCAGCACTGGATGTACGACGGCAAGCACGTCCTCATCATCTTCGACGACCTCTCCAAGCAGGCCGACGCCTACCGCGCCGTGTCCCTGCTGCTGCGCCGTCCGCCGGGCCGCGAGGCCTACCCGGGTGACGTCTTCTACCTGCACTCCCGTCTGCTGGAGCGCTGCGCGAAGCTCTCCGACGAGATGGGCAAGGGCTCGATGACCGGTCTGCCGATCGTCGAGACCAAGGCCAACGACGTCTCGGCGTTCATCCCGACCAACGTCATCTCCATCACCGACGGCCAGTGCTTCCTGGAGTCGGACCTCTTCAACGCCGGTCAGCGCCCCGCGCTGAACGTCGGTATCTCCGTCTCCCGAGTCGGTGGTTCCGCGCAGCACAAGGCGATGAAGCAGGTCTCCGGCCGACTGCGCCTCGACCTCGCCCAGTACCGCGAGCTGGAGGCGTTCGCCGCCTTCGGTTCCGACCTGGACGCCGCGTCGAAGGCCCAGCTGGAGCGCGGTCAGCGTCTGGTCGAGCTGCTCAAGCAGGCTCAGTACCAGCCGATGGCCACCGCCGACCAGGTCGTCTCCGTGTGGGCCGCGACCACCGGCAAGATGGACGACGTACCGGTCGCCGACATCCGCCGCTTCGAGACGGAGCTGCTGGAGTACCTGCACCGCAAGGAGCAGGGCCTCATGACCTCCATCAAGGAGGGCGGCAAGATGTCGGACGACACCCTCACCGCTGCCGCCGACGCCATCGCCGAGTTCAAGAAGCAGTTCGAGACCTCGGACGGCAAGCTCCTCGGCGAGGACGCCCCGGCCGCGGCCAAGTGACGTAGGAAGGGACCTGACTCATGGGAGCCCAGCTCCGGGTCTACAAGCGTCGCATCCGATCCGTCACCGCGACCAAGAAGATCACCAAGGCGATGGAGATGATCGCCGCTTCGCGTGTCGTCAAGGCGCACCGCAAGGTGCAGGCCTCGACGCCGTACGCGAAGGAACTGACGCGCGCGGTCACGGCGGTCGGTACGGGTTCCAACACCCGGCACCCGCTGACCACCGAGGCGGAGACGCCGACCCGTTCCGCGGTACTGCTCCTCACGAGCGACCGCGGTCTGGCCGGCGCCTTCAACTCCAACGCCATCAAGGCCGCGGAGCAGCTGACCGCACGTCTTGAGGCCGAGGGCAAGGAGGTCGACACGTACATCGTCGGCCGCCGCGGTGTCGCCCACTACAACTTCCGTGAGCGCAAGATCGCGGAGCAGTGGACCGGCTTCACCGACCAGCCCGAGTACGCGGACGCGAAGAAGGTCGCGGGTCCGCTGATCGAGGCGATCGAGCTGGACACGGCGGAGGGCGGCGTGGACGAACTCCACATCGTCTACACCGAGTTCGTCTCGATGATGACGCAGACGCCGATCGACAGCCGGCTGCTGCCCCTCAGCCTCGAAGAGGTCGCGGAGGACGTGCCCTCGGGCGAGATCCTTCCGCTGTACGACTTCGAGCCGTCGGCGGAGGACGTCCTGGACGCCCTCCTGCCGCGGTACGTCGAGAGCCGTATCTACAACGCGCTGCTCCAGTCGGCTGCCTCCAAGCACGCCGCCACCCGCCGCGCGATGAAGTCGGCGACCGACAACGCGGGAGACCTGATCACCACGCTCTCCCGTCTTGCCAACGCGGCCCGCCAGGCCGAAATCACCCAGGAAATCAGCGAGATCGTCGGTGGCTCCGCAGCCCTGGCCGACGCGACCGCGGGGAGTGACAAGTAATGACGACGACAGTTGAGACGGCCGTTGCCACGGGCCGCGTCGCCCGGGTCATCGGCCCGGTCGTCGACGTGGAGTTCCCCGTCGACGCGATGCCGGAGATCTACAACGCTCTGCACGTCGAGGTGGCCGACCCGGCCCTGGACGGTGCGAAGAAGACGCTGACCCTGGAGGTCGCCCAGCACCTGGGTGACGGCCTGGTCCGCACGATCTCGATGCAGCCCACCGACGGTCTGGTCCGCCAGGCCGCGGTCACCGACACCGGCAACGGCATCACCGTCCCGGTCGGCGACTTCACCAAGGGCAAGGTGTTCAACACCCTCGGTGAGGTGCTGAACAGCGACGAGAAGTACACGGGCGAGCGCTGGTCCATCCACCGCAAGGCCCCGCGCTTCGACGAGCTCGAGTCGAAGACCGAGATGTTCGAGACCGGCGTCAAGGTCATCGACCTGCTGACCCCGTACGTCAAGGGCGGCAAGATCGGCCTGTTCGGCGGTGCCGGCGTCGGCAAGACGGTGCTCATCCAGGAGATGATCTACCGCGTCGCCAACAACCACGACGGTGTCTCCGTGTTCGCCGGTGTCGGCGAGCGCACCCGTGAGGGCAACGACCTCATCGAGGAGATGGCCGACTCGGGCGTCATCGACAAGACGGCGCTGGTCTTCGGCCAGATGGACGAGCCCCCGGGCACCCGTCTGCGCGTGGCCCTGGCCGGTCTGACCATGGCGGAGTACTTCCGCGATGTGCAGAACCAGGACGTGCTGTTCTTCATCGACAACATCTTCCGCTTCACGCAGGCCGGTTCCGAGGTCTCGACCCTGCTCGGCCGCATGCCCTCCGCGGTGGGCTACCAGCCGAACCTGGCCGACGAGATGGGTCTCCTCCAGGAGCGCATCACCTCGACCCGCGGTCACTCGATCACCTCGATGCAGGCGATCTACGTCCCCGCGGACGACCTGACCGACCCGGCCCCGGCCACCACCTTCGCCCACCTCGACGCGACGACGGTTCTCTCCCGTCCGATCTCCGAGAAGGGCATCTACCCGGCCGTGGACCCGCTGGACTCCACGTCCCGCATCCTGGACCCGCGCTACATCGCGGCCGAGCACTACAACACCGCGATGCGCGTCAAGACGGTCCTCCAGAAGTACAAGGACCTCCAGGACATCATCGCGATCCTCGGTATCGACGAGCTGGGCGAGGAGGACAAGCTCACCGTCCACCGTGCCCGTCGCGTGGAGCGCTTCCTGTCCCAGAACACCCACGTCGCCAAGCAGTTCACCGGCGTCGACGGGTCGGACGTCCCGCTGGACGAGTCGATCGTGGCCTTCAACTCGATCATCGACGGCGAGTACGACCACTTCCCGGAGCAGGCGTTCTTCCTCTGCGGTGGTATCGAGGACCTGAAGGCGAACGCGAAGGAGCTGGGCGTCTCCTGACCCCCGTGCTTCACCTGAGGGGGTGGGGCGTGTCCCACCCCCTCTTTCATGCCTACTAGAATTGAACCCACACCCGGCACGACCGCCGGGTGGTGACCCGAGGAGCCCACCTTGGCTGCTGAGCTGCATGTCGAGCTCGTCGCCGCGGACCGCCAGGTCTGGTCCGGCGAGGCCACCCTGGTCGTCGCGCGCACCACGTCCGGCGACATCGGCGTCATGCCCGGTCACCAGCCGCTGCTCGGTGTGCTGGAGTCGGGCCCGGTGACCATCCGTACGAGCGACGGCGGGACGGTCGTCGCCGCGGTGCACGGCGGTTTCATCTCGTTCGCGGACAACAAGTTGTCGCTGCTCGCCGAGATCGCCGAGCTGTCGGACGAGATCGACGTCCAGCGCGTGGAGCGGGAGCTGGAGCGCGCGAAGGCGGAGGGCGACGAGTCCGCCGAGCGTCGCGCCGACGTCCGACTGCGTGCGGTGGAGACGCGCTGAACCCAGGTTCGACGCGATGACGTGACTCAGCCGCGGCTGGGACCGGAGGAATCCGGACCCAGCCGCGGCTGAGGCGAATGTGGGTGTTTTTTCCGTTCCGTTACCTGTTTTACCTAGGAGACGAGGAGGTCGGTGTCGATGGTCCTCGCTCTGACTGTGTGCGGAATCGTGGTGGCCCTGGTTGTGGTGGGGCTGTTCGTCTTCGGCCTGCGCCGCAGACTCATCCAGCGCTCCGGCGGCACCTTCGACTGTTCGCTCCGCTGGGACGTCCCGGAGAAACCCGACACCAACGGCAAGGGCTGGAGCTACGGCGTCGCCCGCTACAACGGCGACCGCATCGAGTGGTACCGCGTCTTCTCCTACGCCTACCGCCCGCGCCGGACGCTGGAACGCTCCGCGATCGAGGTCGCCGGCCGCCGCCTCCCCGAGGGCGAGGAGGAGCTGGCCCTGCTCTCCGACGCGCTCATCCTGACCTGCCTGCACCGGGGCACGCGCCTCGAACTCGCCATGAGCGAAGACGCGCTGACCGGTTTCCTCGCGTGGCTTGAGGCAGCCCCGCCCGGTCAGCGCGTCAATGTCGCTTAGTCGCTACGGGTAGTTCCTGTCGGCAACTCGCTTATGAGAGACCGCTGTTGATGGCGGTCACCAGCTCACCGTTGCTGGTGTCGCCGCTGAAGTCCCAGAAGAACGCGCCGCCCAGACCCTGGGTCTTGGCCCAGCTCATCTTTCCGGCGATCGTGCTCGGGGTGTCGTAGGACCACCAGTTGGTGCCGCAGTGGGCGTACGCCGTGCCCGCGATGGTGCCGGTGGCGGGGCAGGACGTCTTGAGGACCTTGTAGTCCTCGATGCCCTGTTCGTAGGTGCCGGGTGCCGGGCCCGTGGCCGTGCCGCCCGGGGCGTCCTGGGTGACGCCGGTCCAGCCTCTGCCGTAGAAGCCGATGCCGATGAGCAGCTTGTTCGCGGGGACGCCCTTCGACTTGAACTTGGCGATCGCGTCGGCCGTGGTGAAGCCCGGTGTCGGGATGCCGCTGTAGGTGGTGAGCGGGGAGTGCGGGGCGGTGGGGCCGGTCGGGTTGAAGGCGCCGAAGAAGTCGTACGTCATCACGTTGTACCAGTCGACGTACTGGGCCGCGCCCGCGTAGTCGGCGGCGTCGATCTTGCCGCCGGAGGTGCCGTCGGCCGTGGTGGCGGCGGTGACCAGGTTGCTGGAGCCGAACTTGGCGCGCAGGGCCTGCATCAGGTTCTTGTACGCCGCCGCACCGCTGGTGTCGCAGGACAGACCGCAGGCGTTCGGGTACTCCCAGTCGATGTCGATGCCGTCGAAGACGTCGGCCCAGCGCGGGTCCTCGACCAGGTTGTAGCAGGAGTTGGCGAACGCGGTCGGGTTGGCCGCGGCCTGCGCGAAGCCGCCGGACCAGGTCCAGCCGCCGAAGGACCAGAGGATCTTGATGTTCGGGTACTTGGCCTTCAGCTCGCGCAGCTGGTTGAAGTTGCCGGCGATCGGCTGGTCCCAGGTGTCGGCAACGCCGCTGACCGACTGGTCGGCGGTGAACGTCTTCTGGTAGTCGGCGTAGGCGTCACCGATCGCGCACTGCCCGTTGGTCACGTTGCCGAAGGCGTAGTTGATGTGCGTGATCTTCGCGGCGGAGCCGGAGGTCACCAGGTTCTTGACCTGGTAGTTGCGCTGGTACGTGCCCCACTCGGTGAGGTACCCGAGCTTGACCGCGCTGCCGGTGGCCGGGGGAGTGGTCGTACCGCCGGTGGTGTGCACGGCGACCGCGCCGCTGACCGGGCCTGTCTGGTCCGCGGTGTCCCGGGCCTGCACGGTGTACGAGTAGTCGGTGCCGGCGGTGAGACCGGTGTTCGTGTACGACGTCGTCGTCACCGTGGCGACCTTGGTGCCGTCGCGTAGGACGTCGTAGTTCTTGACGCCCTTGTCGTCGGTGGCCGCGCTCCAGGACAGGTTCACCGAGGTGTTGGTGATCGCGGAGGCGGTGGGGGTGCCGGGGGCGGAGGGGGCCGCGTCACCGGGGACGGTGGTGCCGCCGTCACAACTGCCGCCGTTCAGCAGACAGTTGGAGGGCGAGCCGCTGCCGGCGCCGTTGAAGCCGAAGGAGACGGAGGCGCCCGCGGCGATGGTGCCGTTGTAGGACTTGTTCTTCGCGGTCCAGTGGTTGCCTGAGTTGGTGACGTCCGCGTCCCAGGCCGAGGTGACGGACGTACCGGAGGGGAAGTCCCACTCGACCGTCCACGAACTGATCGCGCTGGTACCGGTGTTCTTGACGGTCCACTGACCGCCGAAGCCGGTACCCCAGTCACTGGACTTGGCGAAGGTGGCGGTGGCGGTCGAAGCGGCCTCGGCGGGCGCGGCCAGACCGACGAGAGCGGCGAGCGGAAGCAGCAGGGTCGCGAACCCGGCAACTGCTCGATGTCTGAAGCGCATTGAGCGCCTCCTCTTTTGTTTTACGCCTCCGGCGCGCTGGAGCCGGTGTCGAGAGTGCGACCGTGCTCAGCCCTTCGGGCCTCCGCGCGCTCGCACTCTCGACACCGTCGCGCGCCTTTGGCGGGGGGTGTCGGGGGTATCTCGGGGATGCCGGGGCGCGACTGAGCCTTCGCACCCGCGGTGCCGCGAGAATAGAAAGGTCTGGACCACGGGTCAATAGGTCTGGACCACTTTGGTATGCGTGTGCTAAACCCCAATTCACGCCCCGGCAAAGCCACTTGGACCCGGCTGTGCGGTCCCGCCTCGGTCGGCAACCGACTGACGTGCGACTTTCATCTCGCGGGCCGACCTGACGCGACTCCTCGACCGCATGACGACGGGGAGCCGACCGTCATCACGCGCGGCGGCATCGCGGTGGCCGCGATCGTGCCCATGTCCGACTGCGACGCGCTGGAGGAGGCGGCGGACGAAGTGCTCACGCGGACGGCCCTGCGGACTCTCGCCGAGGAGCGCGCCACCCTCGCGGACTTACTCGCGGACATCTTCGGCAGGCCGGCGCCGGACGGGATGTGACGTACGCCTTCGAGTTCACCGCCACCGCCCCCGCCGGGACGTCTACCGCCGCCGCTGACCGCCGGTCAGCGCTCCCCGCCCGGTACCCAAAGGACGTCCCCCGCCTCCTTGTTGGCCGTGCGGGCCAGGATGAAGAGGAGGTCCGACAGGCGGTTCAGGTAGGTCGCCGTCAGGGGGTTCATCACCTCGGCATGGGCCTCCAGGGCCGACCATGTCGACCGCTCCGCCCGGCGTGCGACCGTGCAGGCCTGGTGGAGGAGGGCCGCGCCCGGGGTGCCGCCGGGGAGGATGAAGGAGCGGAGTTTCTCCAGCTGCTCGTTGAAGTGGTCGCAGTCCGACTCCAACTTGTCGATGTAGAACTGCTCGACGCGCAGGGGCGGGAACTCCGGGTTCTCGACCACCGGTGTGCACAGGTCCGCGCCCACGTCGAAGAGGTCGTTCTGGACGCGGGTGAGGACCTTGACGATGTCCTCGGGGAGGGCGCCGAGGGCGATGGCCGTGCCGATCGCCGCGTTCGCCTCGTTCGTGTCGGCGTAAGCCGAGATGCGGACGTCGGTCTTGGCGACCCGGCTCATGTCGCCGAGGGCGGTGGTGCCCTGGTCGCCGGTCCTGGTGTAGATGCGCGTCAGATTGACCATACGGCCAGCGTAGTCAGGGTCGACCGGTGCTCAACTAGGCCGTACGGGGGGTCGAATGACCCGTGGCGGTGTGATGTCCGTCAGATGAGACGTGACGCGCGTTACTTACCGGTCACACAGCGCCGCACCTTCGCTAGTGTCCGCCGAGAGGCATACGGATACACGCTGTAAGCGTTTCAAAGGGGAGTCGCACAGTGGCACGGAAGCTTGCCGTCATCGGCGCCGGACTCATGGGTTCCGGTATCGCCCAGGTCTCCGCCCAGGCGGGCTGGGACGTCGTCCTGCGCGATGTCACCGACGAAGCCCTGAAGCGTGGAACCGACGGCATCAAGGCCTCGTACGACAAGTTCGTGAGCAAGGGCAAGCTGGAGGCGCACGACGCCGACGCGGCTCTTGGGCGCATCACCGCGACCACCGATCTCGACGCCGTCGCCGACGCGGACATCGTCGTCGAAGCCGTCTTCGAGAAGCTCGAAATCAAGCACGAGATCTTCCGCGCGCTGGACAAGATCGTGCGCGAGGACGCCGTCCTCGCCTCCAACACCTCCGCCATCCCGATCACGAAGATCGCGGCCGTGACGGAGCGTCCGGAGCGCGTCGTAGGAACGCACTTCTTCTCACCGGTCCCGATGATGGGGCTGTGCGAGCTGGTGCGCGGATACAAGACGAGCGACGAAACCCTCGCCACCGCAAGGGAGTTCGCCGAATCCGTCGGCAAGACCTGCATCGTCGTCAACCGTGACGTGGCCGGGTTCGTGACGACCCGTCTCATCTCGGCGCTCGTCGTCGAGGCGGCGAAGCTGTACGAGTCGGGCGTCGCCACCGCCGAGGACATCGACCTCGCCTGCAAGCTGGGCTTCGGCCACGCGATGGGCCCGCTGGCCACCGCGGACCTCACCGGCGTCGACATCCTGCTGCACGCGACGAGCAACATCTACACCGAGTCGCAGGACGAGAAGTTCGCCCCGCCGGAGCTGATGCGCCGAATGGTGGACGCCGGTGACATCGGACGCAAGAGCGGGCAGGGCTTCTACAAGCACTGAGACCGCACACGCCCCTGCCCCATCACACGCAGGGGTGAATTCGGTATCGGTTCGCTCACAGACGGCAACCTCGTGGCACTTCACGCAGTCAGAGGTTGCATCACCTACATCACGGAGAACGCCACCGCACTCACGGGGAGCGCATATGTACATCAGGGGCGACCACGTCGAGCTGGTCGTCGGGGGCCGCCTCGACGTCCGCAGCGCGGCGGACGCCCGTACGGTCCTGCACTCGGCCGTCGACGACGGAGTCGGCGATCTGGTGCTGGACCTGTCCGAGCTCGACTCCTGGGACGCCACCGGCCTCGGCGTCATCATGGGAGCCCACCGACGGGCCGGCCGCTGCGGCCGGCGCCTGGTGCTGCGCCGCGTACCGCCGCAGATGCAGCGCCTGCTCGTGGCCACCCGGCTGCACCGCATCCTCGCCATCGAGGGCGGGATCGGGGTGGAGTCGCTTCCCAGGGTCTGATCCCAAGGTCCGACGTCGGCCGCGCGCAATCCTCATGAGACTGTGACGTCTCGCACCGCGCGGTACCCCGGCCTGTCGTAGATACTGTGCGAAGGTTTACGGTTCGGTTGCCCGCTGCCTCACCACCCTTCGAGCGGGCCCGGACCAGAAGCGACAGCGCGGTGTGCACAAGGCCGGGAGGGGCCTGGGTCCTGTCGACCCGCACACGACGCTTTTGGGGGGCTTGGACCTATGGACCCGATCGACCGGGGACCCGAGGAGTACGGCCATGACGGCGACGACACGTCGTCGCGTCAGCGGCCGCTCCGGGAACCCCTCACACCTGACTTCGGCCAGCACACACCCGCACTCGCCCGCACCGTGCAGTTGGTCACCGGCGACCTCCTGCTCACCGTCAACCCCGTCGACGGCAGCGAGATCGAGGTCTGCCCGCCCGGACAGCGGCCCGGCCGGCCCGCGAAGTTCGCCGCCGCCGAGCGCGCCGAGGCGGCCCGAGCCGCCAGACCACCGGTCCCGCCCGGCCTGAACCGCCCCGAACTGCCGCTCCTGGAGCGCCAGGAGGAGCGCGAGCGTCTCGTACGGCTGCTCGCCCGCGGCCGTTCCGTACGCCTCACCGGCCCCTCGGGCTCCGGCCGCACCAGCCTGCTCGACCTCGTCGCCGAGGACTGCCTGGACCTGGCCCCCGACGGCGTGATCCGCCTCACCGGCTTCCACCGCACCGCCGGCGACCTCCTCCACGACCTCTTCCACGCCGTCTACGACGCACCCCTGCACCGGCCCGGCCGGGAGGAACTCCTCGCGCTGACGCGGGAGATCGGTGCGGTCGTCGTCCTGGACGACATCGAGTTCGGCGCCGCAGCCCTCGACGAACTCCTCGACGCGACGCCCGAGTGCGCCTTCCTGATCGCCGCGACCCCGGAGATCCCGGCGCCGTCCGCGGACTCCGCCATCGAGGAGGTCTTCCTCGGCGGCCTCGGGCGGCCCGGTGCCGTGGAGGTCCTGGAGCGTGCCGTGGGCCGCGTCCTCACCGAGGAGGAGGCGAACTGGGCGGGCGACCTCTACTTCGAGTCCGAGGGCCTGCCCCTGCGCTTCGTCCAGGCCGGCGCCCTGCTCCGCCAGCGCGACCAACTGCGCGTCGGCACCAGCGCCGTCGAGGAGTTCGGCGTCTTCCAGGACGCGACCCCGGCCGACGCGCCCTTCGACACCCCGCCCCTCGACCCGGACGAGGCCGACGCCGTACCGCTGCCGTCCCTCGGCGAGGCCGCCGCGCCCGCCCCGCTGCTCGCCTCCCGGCTCAGCACCTCGGCGCGGGCCACCCTGCGCTTCGCCGTCGCGCTCGGCGGTGAGGTGCCGCACCAGGCGCATCTGCCCGCGCTCGTCGGCGACACCCATGCCGACGCCGCCCTCGGTGAACTCGCGGGCTGCGGACTGGTCTCCCCGGTCGGCTCCCGCTACCGGCTCGCCACCGGCGTCCAGACCCAGCTGGAGGCCGCCGGATACGGCGACGACGTCGCGTCCGGCGCCCTCATCGCCGCCCTGCACTACTCCTGGTGGGCCGGGCACCCCTCGGTCACACCCGAGCGCGTGTGCGCCGAGGCGGACGCCCTGCTCGCCGCGCTCGTCGCCCTCCTGCCGGCGACGACACCGCCCGGCGACGGCGAGGAGAGCACCACCGTCCACCTGGCCCGCACGGCGGCGCCCGCGTTCGCCGCCGGACTGCACTGGAGCGACTGGGAGCGCGTGCTGCGCTCCGGCATCGAGGCCGCGCAGCTCGCCGGCGATGTGGGTGAACAGGCCTATTTCCAGCACGAGTTGGGTGTCCTCGCGCTCTGCGAGGGCGACCTCGACCGGGCCCGTGCCGAACTGGAGTCGTCCATCGCCCTGCGCGGCGAGGCCGCCGACAAGCGCGGCGCGGTAGCGGGCCGCCGGGCCCTCGCGCTGGTCGCCGACCGCTCCGGCGTCGCGCTCGGCCTCGGTTCCACGGCGGGTGAGGAAGTACCGGACGCGCGCTACGAGGAGTCGGCCTCGCCGCCCGGCGGCACACCGACGCCCTTCCCGCCGCTCCAACTGCCCGGCGACACCTCCTACACCCTCGTCGCACACCAGCCCTCGCCCCCGAAGCCGCACAACAAGGCCCGGGGCGGCCTGCGCGGCTACGCCCGGCGCAACCTCGTCGCGGCCGGCGCGGGCGTCCTGCTCGCCGCCGTCCTCGGCACGGTCGTCACCCTCGGCGCCACGTCCAACAACAACGCCGACAACCCGTCCGACAAGGTCGGCGTCAACCCGTCGGCCAGCCAGGGCAGCGACGACGACAGCCTCGGCGCCGACAAGGCGAAGAACGGCGACAAGAACGACACGGGCACGGTGACCAGTCGGCCCACCGACCCGGGCCCGGACGGGACCTACGGGACGTCGGACGATCCGACACCGACGAACGGTGGCGGGACGCCTTCGGACAAGCCGAGCGGGACGAGCGGGTCGGGGAACGGGTCGCACACGCCGTCGCCGACCAAGTCGACTTCGCCGACCAGCAAGCCACCGTCCTCGCCGTCCACCCCGTCGGGTGGTTCCTCCTCGTCCGCGCCACCGTCGGGTGGTTCCTCTTCGTCCGCGACGCCGAGCGGCGGTTCGTCCTCGTCCGCCACGCCGACCGACGGCACCACGAACCCGTCCGCCGACACCTCGGCAAGCGGCGCAGCCTCAAGTGCCCCCGTCGAGACGGCCAGTTCGGTCGCGCCCGGGAGCGGCGGCGCGGACACGTCGAGTAGTGCGGGTGCCGTGATCTGACTCCCGTACGGCAGTCCCGTACGACATGAAAGGGCCGGCTCCGATGATCGGAACCGGCCCTTTTCGTCGTGGTGAAGTCGGTGTCTGGCGGCGGCTGTTCGGAACAGGCTCAGAAGAGGCGCAGTTTGTCGTCCTCGATGCCGCGCAGGGCGTTGTAGTCGAGGACCGTGCAGCCGATGCCGCGGTCGGTGGCGAGGACGCGGGCCTGCGGCTTGATCTCCTGGGCGGCGAAGATGCCGCGGACCGGGGCCAGGTGGGGATCGCGGTTCAACAGCTCCAGGTAGCGCGTGAGTTGCTCCACGCCGTCGATCTCGCCGCGCCGCTTGATCTCGATCGCGACGGTCTGGCCCTCGGCGTCCCGGCACAGGATGTCGACCGGTCCGATGGCCGTCATGTACTCGCGGCGGATCAGCGTGTAGCCCTCGCCGAGGGTGTCGATACGGTCGGCGAGCAGCTCCTGGAGGTGCGCTTCCACGCCGTCCTTGATCAGGCCGGGGTCCACGCCGAGTTCGTGCGAGGAGTCGTGGAGGATCTCCTCCATCGTGATGATGAGCTTCTCGCCCGCCTTGTTGATGACGGTCCAGACGCCCGCGGGATCTTCAGGGTCCCCCGAACCCTCCTTCAGCGTGCAGGGCGGAGACATCCAGTTGAGGGGCTTGTAGGCCCGGTCGTCCGCGTGGATCGAGACGCTGCCGTCCGCCTTCACCAGGATGAGACGGGGGGCGGAGGGGAGGTGGGCGGTGAGCCGGCCCGCGTAGTCCACGGAACACCGGGCAATGACGAGACGCATGGTCGGCAACGCTACTCGACGGGCGTGGGTGCACGCGATTCGCCCACCCGTCTCCCACCACCACCCTCAACCGAGGCCCTGCGGGCCGCCCCTGTTGTCCTGGAAGACCCGTGACGCCCGTTGTTCATTCTTGGCCGATTGTGGGCCCATTGAGAGTTCCCTATGTACGCATTCTCCTGGTGCCGCCCTCCTCCGTTGCCTACCGTATAAGCGGGAGGTCGCGAGACATGTACGCAGCGTGTTCGTCATCGCGAACTCCCTTACCTGTCCGGCAACCCCCGCGAGTTGGGGGTGCGAGAGGAGAACCCATGTCGCTCGACGTCTCACCGGCCCTACTCGAAAAGGCCGAGCGAGGCGAGGTCGACGAAGCTGAATTCGTCGACTGCGTCCGGACCTCCCTGCCTTACGCATGGGAGATGATCAGCTCCCTGGTGGCTCAGCTGAAGGTCGACGGCGGTGCGTTCGCCGACAACCAGACGCCGCCGCCGGACGAGCGGGCACGCGGTCAGTTGCTGCGTGCGCTCGCGAGTGACGCGATACGCGGCGCGCTGCAGCGGCACTTCGGTGTACGCCTTGCCTTCCAGAACTGCCACCGGGTGGCGGTGTTCCCGCTGGACGGCTCGGTCGACGAGAAGCTGGCCCGCTTCACCTCGGTGCGCAGCCAACTGCTGAACCAGTCCCCGGAGTTCAGGGACTGCTGACGCGGCGGGTGCTGCACTGCTTGCCGCTCCGTACGCGGGAGGTGCTCTGTACGGGGCGGCAAGCTCCCCGCGGATCGTCCAGCGCGGTTCGCTCAGCCGAGGTGAGGGAGCACCTCGGCTCCGAGCCGCCGTACGTTCTCCTCGGTCGCCGCGAGGTCCCCGGACCCCTCGACGAGCAGCGCGAAGCGGGAGATGCCGGTCCGCTCCGAGGTCGCCGCGAGCCGGTCGGCGCACAGCCGCGGGGTGCCCACCGGGTGCAGCCCGCAGAGGAGTTCGGTGTACGCGAGCGGGTCGCGCATCCGGCGCTCGCGGTCGTCCACCGTCACATGGGCGTCGAGCCCCTGCTTCAGCCAGCCCGGCATCGCCTTCACCAGGGCCTCCACCGCGTCGGCACGCTTGTCCGCGATCTGGCAGACGCCGGCCGACACATGGGCCGCCCCGCGGATCTCCTCCGCCGGGCGACCCGCAGTCCGCGCCAACTGCCGCCACAGGGCGACCATTTCGGCCTTCTCCTCGTCCCCGACATGCATGCCCAGCAGCATCGGCAGGCCCCGCTCGGCCGCCAGCCGCACGCTCGCGGGGGAGGTGCAGGCGACGACGACCTCGGGGCCCGGCGCGTCCGACAGCGCCTCCGACGGCCTGGGTACGACGGGCACTTCACGGAACGCGAAGCGGTCCCCGGTGCCCGCGACCGACGGCTCGCGCAGCCAGCTCATCAGTAGATCGAGTGATTCCGGGAACCCCTGTTCGTACGCGGCGAGACCCGAGCCGAACACCTCCAGGTCGACCCACGGCCCGCCGCGCCCCACGCCCAGCGAGAAGCGCCCCCCGCTCGTCACGTGCAGCAGCGCGGCCTGTTCGCCGAGGGCGACCGGGTGCACGGTGGGCAGCACGCTGACCGCGGTGCCGACGCGGATGCGCCGGGTGCGGCCCAGCAGCAACGCGGCCAGGGTGACCGCGGACGGGCAGGTGCCGTAGGGCACGAAATGGTGCTCGGCCAGCCAGGCCGTGTCGAGACCGGCCTCCTCCGCGACCTCCACCGAGCGGACCGCGCGGTGCAGGGCCTCCCCCTGGCCCTGCCCCGGGAACTGGGCCGCCAACACAAAACTTCCGACGCGCATGGCTTTTCCTGCTTCCTTGGCTCCGACACGGAGCTCCCCCACCGGGCATAACCGTCCGACACGTGCCGAGGACACGGCCTGGCAAAGAGATTTGCGGATTGTCTGCAGAATGCGCGGTCCCGAGGGGGACTTGTGGTGGTTGATGCCCTTCGCGTACCCCTGTCCGCGCCACGTAGGCTGGACATAGCCCTTGCCTCCTGTATAGCCCCGTGAGGTGTTCTGTGTCCCCGCGTCGCAACCGACCCAAGGAGTCCGGTTCCTCCGGCCAGAGTGCCGACGACGAGCGGTCGGGCCGCTACGGCGGCTGGCAGTCCGCCGAGCACTGGCAGGGCGAGGAGTGGAGCGTGCGCCACGTCGCCGGGGCGAGCGCGCAGGGCAAGACGTACCGCTGCCCCGGCTGCGACCAGCAGATCCCCTCCGGCGTCCCGCACGTCGTGGCCTGGCCGGAGCACGCGGGCGTCGACGACCGCCGCCACTGGCACAAGGCCTGCTGGAACGCGAAGGACCGCCGCACCACACGGGTGCAGCGGTCCAGGAACGCGCCGAGGTTCTGAGGGCCCTACGGTCTACACGTCCCGCTTCTCCAGCAGCGCGACCGCGCCCGCGAACGCCACGGCCGTCACGCCCACGATGATCCACAGCGGGTCCCAGCCCGAAGGGCCGCTCTCCGTCAGGGAGTTGGAGTAGAAGACGCTCATCTGGTTCGGGATCGAGTACTCGAACAGCGCCTGGCGCACGCCCTCCAGCGACTGCGAGAACATGAACAGCGCGACGACCAGCGGGGCGAGCACCGCGCCGATCATGACGGTGATCGCGCCCGCCGAGTGCCGGATGATCGAGCCGACGATCAGCGAGAGCAGCCCGAGCAGCGCGATGTAGAGCGAGACGCCGACCGTCCCCTTGAGCCACTCGCCGGCGGACGGGTCCTTGGCGCCGTTGTTCTCCAGCAGCGCGGCGTCCACGAAGGCGATGAACGCCGACGCCACCAGCGTGACCACGAAGGCGACCCCGAAGAACACGATCGACTTCGCCGCGAGGACCCGGCCCCGGCTGGGGCACGCGGTCATCGTCGTGCGGATCATGCCGGTGCCGTACTCCGAGGCCGTGGTCAGCACGCCGAGCGTGATGATGCACATGCAGCCGAGCAGCAGCCCGAAGAAGCCGTAGGACAGCGGGTTCTCGCCGTTCAGCTCCGAGGAGGAGTCGCTGACCACGACGGCGGCGAGCAGGCCGATGCCGACGACGAGGACCACGAACACGCCGAGCGTCCAGATCGTCGAGCGCACCGACTTGATCTTCGTCCACTCGGAGGCGAGCGCGTGCCCGAGATGCGTGCGCACCACCGGGATCGGCGAGGTGTACCCGCCGTACGAAGGACCGGGCGCCGCCTGCCAGTTGGGCGCGGCTGCCTGCGGCATCGGGGGCTGGGGCGTACTCATCGGGCGTCCTCGGGCTTGGTCAGGTCGGCGGCGGGTGCGGGGGAGGAGGGCTGCGCGGGTGCGGGCGCGGCCGGGATCGCGTCCGCGACCGGAGCCGGAGCGGCCGCCGGGGCACCCTGTGCCGGGCCCTGGGGCGGCTGTGCCGCCGTCTGCGGGGTCAGGGGCGGTGGAGGACCGTACTGGCCGGGCGCGGCCGCCACTGGCGCCGCAGGGGCGCCGTACGGATTCGGGGCGCCGTAAGGATTCGCCGGCGGCTGGCCCATCGCGAACGGCTGGCCGCCCTGCTGCGGTGACGGCGGCGCGTACCAGCCCGGCTGGCCCTGGCCCGGTACCGGCATGGGCGGCTGCGCGCCCGGCGGCAGTTGCTGCATCAGACCGGCCTTCTGGTCGATCGTCGAGCGGTAGTCGACCGCCCCCTGCGTCATCCGCATGTACGCCTCCTCCAGCGAGGCCTGATGCGGGGACAGCTCCCACAGCCGTACGTCCGTGTCGTGCGCGATGTCGCTGATGCGCGGCAGCGGCAGGCCCGTGACGCGCAGCCCGCCGTCCTGCTCGGGCAGCACATGGCCGCCCGCCTCGGTCAGCGCGGAGGTCAGCTTCTCGCGGAGCTGGGGCTCGGTGTCGGGGGTGCGCACGCGCGCGAAGTCGGCCGAGTTCGCCGAGATGAAGTCCCGCACGCTCATGTCCGACAGGAGCTGCCCGCGCCCGATCACGATGAGCTGGTCCGCCGTCAGCGCCATCTCGCTCATCAGGTGCGAGGAGACGAAGACGGTACGGCCCTCCGCCGCGAGCGCCTTCATCAGGTTCCGCACCCAGAGGATGCCCTCCGGGTCGAGGCCGTTGACCGGCTCGTCGAAGAGCAGCACCTGGGGGTCGCCGAGGAGCGCGGCGGCGATGCCGAGCCGCTGGCCCATGCCGAGGGAGAAGCCCTTGGAGCGCTTTCTCGCCACGTCCTGGAGGCCCACGACCCCGAGCACCTCGTCCACGCGCCGGGCCGGGATGCCCGAGAGCTGGGCCAGGCTCAGCAGATGGCTGCGGGCGCTGCGGCCGCCGTGCACGGCCTTGGCGTCGAGCAGGGCACCGACCTGTCTGGGGGCGTTCGGCAGCTTGCGGTAGGGGAAGCCGCCGATCGTCACCTGTCCTGACGTGGGGTTGTCCAGGCCGAGGATCATGCGCATCGTCGTCGACTTGCCCGAGCCGTTGGGCCCGAGGAAACCGGTGACGGCACCGGGCCGCACCTGGAAGGAAAGGTTGTACACGGCGGTCTTGTCGCCGTAGCGCTTGGTCAGGCCGACAGCCTCGATCATGCTCCGCACCCATCGAAAGGATCAGGACAGCAGGGCACACGCCCCCGTAAGGGTTAGGAGGATATCGGGGCGCTGACGGTTCCGCCCAAGAGAAAGTAAAGCAACGCCCGAAGCCGAGGCCCGAAACCGAGGCCCGAAGCTAGGCGTCCCGCCGCTTCAGCAGGACGTAGGCGCCCACGAGTGAGGCGAGCACCCACAGGGCCATGATCCCGAACCCGCCCCAGGGGCCGTACGGCGCCGAGTCGTCGACCGGGGTGACCACCTGCATGATCTTGCTGCCGGCCTGGTCGGGCAGGTACTGGCCGATCTTCTTCGTCGCGGAGACGTTGCCGAGGATGTTGGAGATCAGGAAGAAGAACGGCATCAGGATGCCCAGCGACAGCATCGGCGAGCGCAGCATCGAGGCGACGCCCATGGAGAACAGCGCGATCAGGGTCATGTAGAGCCCGCCGCCGATCACCGCGCGCAGCACACCCGGGTCGCCGATCTCCGCCCGGTGGGAGCCGAGCATCGCCTGCCCGAGGAAGAACGTGAGGAAGCTCGTCACCAGGCCGACCACGAGACACAGCCCGGCGGCCACCGCGATCTTGCTGAACAGGAAGGTGCCGCGCTGCGGGACGGCCGCGAGCGAGGTGCGGATCATGCCAGTGCTGTACTCGTTCGACACGACCAGCACCCCGAACACGATCATCGCGAGCTGACCGAGACTCATCCCGGCGAAGCTGATGAACGTCGGGTCGAAGGACAGCTTGTCCTTGGCGCTCATGTCGTCGAACTGGCTCTTCGACAGCGCCGAGATCAGCATGCCGAGCCCGATCGTCACCACCACGGCCAGCGAGAGCGTCCACACCGTCGACGCGACGGAACGGATCTTGGTCCACTCCGAGCGGATGACCTGGGTCGCCGCCATGTCAGCCCTTCTTCCAGCCGTCGCCCCAGCCCTGCTGCGGAGCAGGTGCCACGGGGGGTGGTGGTGCGTCGGAATGCGCGTGGTACTCCACCGACTCCGCGGTCAACTGCATGAACGCCTCCTCCAGGGAGGCCTGTTGGGGACTCAGCTCGTGCAGCACGAGCTGGTGCGACGCGGCCAGCTCACCGATCTGCTCGGACTTGCCCCCGTCGACTTCGAGAACCCCGCTGCCGGACTCGACCACGGTGATCCCGGCCTGGTGCAGGACATCGAGCAGCCGCTCGCGCTGCGGGGTGCGGATCCGGACGTAGGAGCGCGAGTTCTGCTGGATGAAGTCGGCCATGGAGGTGTCCGCGAGGAGCCGGCCCTGGCCGATGACGACGAGGTGATCGGCCGTCAGCGCCATCTCGCTCATCAGGTGCGAGGAGACGAAGACCGTACGGCCTTGTGCGGCAAGGGACTTCATCAGGTTGCGGATCCAGTGGATGCCCTCGGGGTCGAGCCCGTTGACCGGCTCGTCGAACATCAGGATCTCCGGATCGCCGAGCAGCGCGCCCGCGATGCCGAGCCGCTGGCCCATGCCGAGCGAGAACCCCTTGGCCTTCTTCTTCGCCACGGTCGTGAGCCCGACGGTGTCGAGTACTTCATGCACCCGGGCCTTGGAGATGCCGTTGCTCTGCGCGAGACACAGCAGGTGGTTGAAGGCGCTGCGGCCGCCGTGCATGGCCTTGGCGTCGAGGAGGGCGCCGATGTACGTCAGCGGGTCCTTGAGCTGGTCGTAGTGCTGGCCGTCGATGCGCACGTCACCGGCGGTCGGCCGGTCGAGACCGAGCATCATGCGCATCGTCGTCGACTTGCCGGCGCCGTTCGGGCCGAGGAAGCCCGTGACGATGCCGGGTCTGACGGTGAAGGTGAGGTTGTTGACCGCCACCTTCTCGCCGTACCGCTTGGTCAGCCCCTCAAGCTCGATCATGCGGCCACGCTAAGACGGGCGTTCGGCGGATGCCACCCGAACGGGCAAACAGAGTCCGACGAAGCAGGCAACAACGGTGAACGCCGTCGCCCAGGCGAACGCGTGCGGGAAGGCGGAGCCGCCGTGCCCGTGCGCGAGGACCGTCGCGAGTACGGCGGTGCCGACGGACCCGCCGAGCTGCTGCACGATCCGGACGGTGGTGCTGGCGTGCGGGATGCGGGCCCGGTCGAGGCCTTGGTACGCGCCCACCATGACCGCCATGTTGGCCGCGCTCACCCCGAGCCCGCGCACGACCAGCGCGCCGAGGAGCAGCGCTCCACCGGGGTGCGGGAGGAGGAAGGGGAGGGTGCCCAGCGCGCACAGCAGCATCCCCGCCACGGTGACCGGGCGTGGCCCGAGCCGGTCGGTCAGTGGGCCGGTGACCCGGGCCAGCAGACTGCCGAGACCCTGCGGCGCCAGCAGCAGCCCGGCCGCGATCACGCCCTCGCCGCGCGCCTGTTGGTAGTAGAGGGGGAGCAGGAACATCCCGCCGAACAGGGCGAGCCCGTTCAGGAACGTCAGGATCGAGGAGACGGCGAACGCGCGGTCCTGGAACAGGCGCAGGTCCACGAGGGGTTCGCGGGCGCGCCGTGCGTGGCGGGCGAACAGGGCGATGAGTACGGCGCCCACCGGGATCGCCGTCGCGCGGGCCATGCCGGTCTCGGACAGGCCGTAGACCAGGGCGGCGAGGCCGGGGGAGAGGAGCAGGAGGCCGGTCAGGTCCAGGCGGTGGCCGGGGCGCGGGGTGTCCTTCGGGACGCCGCGCCAGGCCAGGGCGAGGGCCAGCAGGCAGACGGGCAGGTTGACGTAGAAGATCCAGCGCCAGCTGAGGTGGCCGACGATCAGGCCGCCGACGACCGGGCCGAGGATCGGTACGACCATGGCGGGCAGGGTGATCACCGCCATCAGGCGGCCGAGGCCGCGGCCGCCGGCGGCGCGCATGACCAGGGTCTGGAGCACGGGCAGGAGTAGTCCGCCGCCGATGCCCTGGATCACTCGGAAGGCGATCAGCGAGTCGATGTTCCAGGCGAGGCCGCAGAGGAGCGATCCGGCGAGGAAGAGGATCAGCGCGCCGAGCCAGACGCGGCGGGAGTCGAAGCGTTCGACGGCCCAGCCGGAGACCGGGACGACCGTGGCGAGGGCCAGGAGATACGCGGTGCTGACCCATTGCAGGCTCGTCGTGGAGGCGCCCAGGTCGTGGCCCAGGGTGTGCAGGGCGATGGAGACGATCGTGCTGTCGAGGAGCGGGGCGAGGGCGCCGAGGACGAGGATGCCGGCGAGTTTGCGGACGGCGGGGTCGAGGTGTTCGGCGGGGCGGACGGTGGTGTCGGACATGGCGGTTCCCCCTTTGGAGACGCCTTTAGAGACGGTGCGTCTCTAAAGGGCCACGTTAGACTGGACCCGGTAAGAGACGCAAGGTCTCCTAGTGGGAGTCGGGGGTGCCGGTGATGGCCGCAGAGCAGACGCGGCGGCGCGGGGCCGCGCTGGAGGCCGACATCCTGGACGCCGTCTGGGAGGAAATCGCCGAGGTCGGCTACGCCCGGCTCACCATGGAGGGCGTCGCGGCCCGGGCCAGGACCGGCAAGCAGGTCCTCTACCGGCGCTGGGCCAACCGCGCCGAACTCGTCAAGGCCGCCCTGCCGCACCGCACCGGCTTCATCGTCGACCAGGTGCCCGACACCGGGGAGCTGCGCGAGGACGTGCTGACCCTGCTGCGGCTGATGGCCGAACGGCAGCGGGAGATCGGCCCGGACGTCATCCGGGGTCTGCTCGCGGAGGTGACCGACCTGGACCCGAAGGTCTTCGGGATCATGCACGACATCCTGCTGACGCTGCTTCAGCGGGCCGTGAAGCGGGGCGAGATCCCCACCGCGGACCTCCCCCGACGGGCCGTCACCGTCCCCGCGGACCTGCTGCGGTACGAGATGGTCGTCTCCCGCGACCCGGTCGCCGACGCCGTCCTCGTCGGGATCGTCGACGACGTGTATCTGCCCCTGCTGGCCGGACACGGCTGAGACACCGCCGGGACACGGCTGAGACCCGCACCCCCGAAGGGAGTGCGGGCCTCAGCTTTACGACAGGTGCTTACCGGGACTGCTGAGCCGGAACTCCACGAGAGATCGGCTCGTCCTCGACCGGCGAGCTCGCGGCGGCCACCGCGGCACCGGTGAGCGTGGCGAGCATCTCGCGCACGTTCGTCAGCTGGGCGTTGATGCTGTCGCGACGGTTCGTCAGGGCGGCCAGCTCGCGCTCGGATTCCGAACGGATGCGGTCGGCCTTGGCGTTCGCGTCGGCCACGATGTCCTCGGCCTGGCGCTGAGCCGTCTCCACCGTCTGACGGGCGCGACGCTCCGCGTCCGTACGCAGCTTCTCGGCCTCAAGGCGGAGCTGCTCCGCGCGGTGCTCGATCTCCGCGAGGCGCTTCTCGGCCTTCTGCTGACGCGACGCCAGGTCGCGCTCGGACTGCTCGCGCCGCTTGGCGAGGTTCGTCTCGAAGTCGGCGGCGGCCTGCGCGGCCTTGGCGCGGGTCTCCTCGAAGAGGGCGTCGGCCTCCTCGCGCTTCTGCTGCGCGTCCTTCTGGGCCTCGCCCCGCAGCTGGGAGGAGTCGCTCTTGGCCTTCTCGACGATCCGGACGCCCTCGTCCTCCGCCTTGGACTTGCGCTCCGCAGCGAACGATTCTGCGTCGTTGCGGACCTGCTGGGCAGCGGACTCCGCGAGTTCGCGGTGCTGCTCGGCCGCGCGCCGTGCCTCCTCGCGCAGGTCCTTGGCCTCTTCCTCGGCGAGGCGGAGGATCTTCTCGACCCGCGCGCCGAGACCGGCGTACGACGGCTCGGCGTCGCTTACCTGGGCCGCGGCGTTCTGCGTTTCGAGGTGGAGCTCCTCGATGCGCTTTTCAAGAGCAGTGATACGGGCCAGAGCGCTGTCACGGTCGGAGACGAGCTTCGAGATGCGTTCGTCCACCTGAGCGCGGTCGTACCCACGCCGCACAAGCTCGAAGCCGTAGGGGGAAGTGTCGCTCATGGGGTTCCTGTCGAATGAGACCGGTGAGGTGATAGGTGGAATCCTAGGGGCCGAAGCGGTGTGTCATCGAGCGGATACGTGTTTGATCTGGAGAATGACACCTCTTTTGAGTGGCTAACCGTCGGACCGCTTGCCAAGGACCGGGTCAAAGGCCCCAGAACGCCCGAACCTCACAGGAGGTTCCCAGCTTTCCCTAGCCTTCAACGGACTTGCCACCCGAACGAGTTGCGCCCGCCGTGGCTCCCGCCTTGACCCCGCCGTCCTTGGCCGCTGTCGGGGCCTCGAAAGACTCCAACGCTTCCAGGACGTCCTGGACACGGGAGATTTCGGCGTTGATGTCCTCGCGGCGGCGGACGAGCACCTCCAGATCGCGCTTGCCCTCCTCGACCGTGCGCCGGGCCTCGCGGATCGCCTCCGCCTTCAGCTCCTCGGCCTCGCGGATGAGCGTGGACTTCTTCTGCTCGGCCTCCTTGAGGAGACCCTCCGCCTTCTTCACGGCGGCGATACGGACCTTGCCCGCCTCGGAGTTGGCGTCCGAGACCAGTTCCTTGGCCTTCATCTGGGCCTTGCCGAGCTGCTCCTCGGCCGCCTTGATGAGCGCGTCGCAGCGGTCGCCGGCCGACTTCATCGTCTCGGCGGACTCACGGCGGGCCCGCTCGTGCAGGTTCTCGATCTCGGTCGTGATGCGGTCGCGCAGCTCCTCGGACCGCTCCCTTATGGCGGTGGCGTCCCGGCGCGCGCCGACCAACAGCTCGTCCGCGTCCGTACGGGCCCGCTCCACCCGGGAGTTGCCCTCGACCGTGCCCTCGGACACCAGCCGGTCGGCCTCGTTGCGGGCCGCGCCGACCATCGAGTCGGCCTGCGCCTCGGCGTCAGCCGTCGTCTTCTGTGCCTGCTGCTGGGCCTCGCTGAGCAGCTTGTCGGCCTCGGCCGCGGTCTCCGTGATGAGGGTGTCGACCTGCTCGGCCGCCTCGGAGCGCCGTTTGTTGGCCTCCTTACGGGCCTCGTCCAGCGTCCGCTCGGACTCCTCGCGCGCCGCCGAGGTGACCCGCTCGGCCGCTGCCTCCGCGTTCGCCTTGAGACGGTTGGACTCGTTACGGATCCGCTCGGCCTGCTGCTGCGCGGAACCCACCGTGTCGGCGGCCTCGGCACGCAGCCGCTCCGCGTCCCCGGTCGCGTCCGAGACGAGCTTCCCCGCCTTGGCCACGGCCTCCGAGCGCACCCGCTCGGCCTCGTTGATCGTCTCCGTCTGGAGCCGCTCCGCCTCCGCCGTCACCTCGGTGATGAGGGTGTCGGCCTGCGTCGCCGCGTCCGAACGGATCCGGTTGGCGTCCTCGCGGGCGTCGGCACGGGCCCGCGCCGCGTCCTGGTCGGCCTGCGCGATCGTGTCCGAGGCCTGGGTACGCACCTGCTGGGCGTGCTCGGCCGACTCCGACCGCAGCCGCTCGGACTCCGCGATGGCGTCCGAAACGGTGCGCTCCGCAAGGGCCTTGGCGGCGTCCGTCTCCTCGGCCGCCCGGCGCCGGACGCGGTTGGCGTCCTCGGTGGCCCGCTCCCGCTCGCTGTACGCGTCGGCGCGGACCCGGTCCGCCTCCTCCTGCGCCTCGCGCCGGGTGCGGTCCGCCACGTGCTCGGCGGCCGACCTGATCCCGGCGATCTCCTCCTGCGCCTGCTCGTGCAGCCCGGCGACGGACTCCCGTACCTGCTGGGCGTGTTGCTCGGCGCCCGACACCATCTCGTTCGCGCGCCGGTCGGCCTCCTCGACCAGCCGGACGGCCTCGGACTGCGCCTCCTCGACGCGGTTGCGCGCCGAGGCCAGCAGCTCCTCGCTCTGCTCGCGGGCCCGCTCGCGCTCCTGCCCGGCCTCCTCACGGGCCGACCCGAGCAGCTCCTCGGCCTCACGACGACGCCGTACGGCCTCCTCCTGGGCGGCGGCCAGCGTCTCGGACGCCTCCGTGGCCAGTCGCTCGGCGGCGGCCTGGGCCTCCGCGCGGACGCGGTCGGCGGTGTCCTGCGCCTCGGTCTTGAGCCGCTCGGCCTCGGCCGACGCCTCGGACCGCAGACGTACGGCGATGGCCTCGCCCTCGGCGCGGGACGCGGACGCGTCGCCCGCGGCCTCGTTGCGCAGCCGGTCGGCCTCCGTCTCGGCCTGCGCCTGGAGGGAGCGGATGCGGTCGGCGGCCTCGCCGCGCAGTCGCTCGGTCTCCTCGGCGGCCTCGCGGCGGATCCGCTCGGCCTCCTCGCGGGCGTCGGTGAGCGCCTGTTCGGCAGCGGCGAGCCGCTCCTCGGTCTCCGTGTGCAGCCGCGTCAGGCCCTCGGCGGCCTCCTCGCGGCGTGCCTCTATGGCCCGCTCGGTCTCGTCGCGCAGGTCGCGTGCGGCCTGTTCGGCATCCGCCTTGATGCCCTCGGACTGCTCGATGACCTCGGAGCGGTGCCGCTCGGCCTCCTTGCGGGTGCGGTCGAGGGTCTCCTCGGCCTGCCGGCGCAGCGTGGTGGCGCGCTCGATGGCCTCGGTGCGGACCTTCTCGCTGTCCGTGGTGGCGGTCTGGCGCAGCTCGTCGGCGTCGGCGCGGGCCTTGGACAGCAGTTCCTCGGCGGTCCTGGCCGCCTCCTCGATCTGCTGGACGGCCTCGCGGCGGGCCTCGGCGCGGATGCGCTCGCCCTCGCCGACCGCGTCGGCGCGCAGCTGCTCGGCCTCGCCGCGCAGCCGGCGCGCCTCCTCCTGCAACTCGACCGTCTTGGCCCGGTACTCCTTGGTGTCGTCCTTCGCCGCGCCCTTGAGCCCCTCGGCGATGTCGTGCGCCTGGGCGCGCAGCCGGTCGGCCTCGGCCTCCGCCTCGGAGCGGATCCGCTCGGCCTCCTCGGTGGCGGCCTTCGTGGTGTTCTTGGCGTCCTCGGACGCCTTGTCGAGGACGTCCTCGGCGGTACGGGCGGCCTTCGCGAGCTGGGAGGCGGTCTCCTCGGCGGTGAGGCTGCGGGCGTTCTCCTCGGCCTCCGCGACGATCTTGTCGGCCTTGGCCTGGGCCTCGGCGACGACCTGCTCGGCGTCCGACTTGGTGGACTCGGCCTCCTTGGTGGCCTCCGTCACCAGCCGGGCGACCTGCTCCTTCGCCGTACGGGTGCGCTGCTCGTTGGCCGACTCGGCGCTGGAGAGCGCCTTGGCGGCGGCCTCCTTCGCCTCGGAGAGGACCTTCTCCGCCTCCAGGCGCGCCTCACGCAGTGAGGTTTCGGCCTCGGCCATGCGGGTCTCGGCGGTCCGGCTCAGCTCGGTGGCCTGACGGCGGGCGGAATCCGACTCGTTGACCGTGGAGCTGCGCAGCTGCTCGGCGTGGTCGGTGGCCTCCTGGGCCTGCGAGGACGCCGCGTTCAGCAGCCGCTCGGCGTCCGTGCGGGCGCGGCGCAGCAGCTGCTCGGCCTCCGCGCGGGCCGTCTCGGCGTCGATCTCCAGCCGCTGCCGGGCCTCGGTGGCGACGCGCTCGGCCTCGGCGCGGGCGGCGGCCAGCGCCTGCTCGGCCTCGGCGCGCGACTCGTCCACGAGACGGCGGGCCTGCGACTCCGAGCGGGCGCGGAGCTGCTCGGCCCACGCCACGTTCTCGTTGACGTGCGACTCGACGGTCTGCCGGCGCTCTCCCAGCTCCTGGTCGAGCTGCTGGCGCCGGGTCACCGCCTCCTGGTGCAGCTCCGCCTGGAGGCGCGCGGCCTGCTCGGCGTGCTCCTGGAGGATGCGCTGGGTCTGCGCGCGGGCCTGGCTCAGCTCCCGCTCGGCGTCCTGCCGCAACTGGTCGGCCTGGACCTGGGCATTACGAAGCATCTGCTCGGCCTGATAGCCGATGTCACCGCCGTCGTAAGCCGGTCGGGACATGAGGGTGCGGCGCGCCTCGTGCAGCTTGGCGCGCAGCACCTCGACCTGGTAGCCGAGGTCCTCGGCATGCTGGATCGCCTTTTCCCGCTCGGTCTTCAGCCGCTCCATCTCGGCCTCGAACCGAGAGAGGTGGTCGACGTCAGCCGCCGGCTCTCGCTCCTGGCGTTCGTAGCCCCGCACTGCGCGGTCCCATCCGTCCCCTGGTCGCGGTTTACTCCAACGAGCACCGTCCATCCAACGGACGGTGCTCCCGGGGAATGGTGTCAGATCAACGACGGAGCATGGGCTGCTGCCCGACGCTCGCCCCCCGAAACCCGGACCCCGGCATGCCGTTGCCCTGGTTGCGAGCGACGACCGACCCCAACCCTACCGGCCCATATGTACGAGGGTCAGTGCTCAGGTGACTCAACAGGCGCCGAAGTGACCAGTTCTGTCAGTACGCCATGGCAATCCTTTGGGTGCAGGAACGTGATCCGTGACCCCATGGAACCGCGTCGGGGCTCCTCGTACAGAACGCGTACGCCCTTCCCCCGGATGTCCTCGGAGTCCGTATCCACATCCGCCGTACCGAAGGCGATGTGATGGACCCCCTCCCCGTTCTTCGCCAGCCACTTTCCTACGGCGGAGTCCTCGCGGGTGGGCTCCAGGAGCTGGAGGTAGGAGGCGCCGCCGTCGTCCGTGTTGTTGATCTTCAACATGGCCTCGCGTACGCCCTGTTCCTCGTTGACCTCGGAGTGGAACACCTCGAAGCCGTACGTGGCCCGGTAGAACTCGACGGTCGTGTCGAGGTCGAAGCAGGCGATCCCGATGTGGTCGATTCGCGTCAGCATGTATGTAGTGCAGCGCGAGCGCGATGGTTACGCAACGTGCGCGCGATCACACCGACGGCCCGATGACGGGGTGGACTACCGCTCAGTACATTTCAAGTAAACCCTCGTTCACTCCTCAGCTGAAACACGCTGGAAGGGGATCGCACCTCATGTCTGGAACGAACAGCACGACCTCGGTGATCGTCTCGGGCGCCCGGACGCCCATGGGACGCCTGCTGGGCTCCCTGAAGTCCTTCTCCGGAGCCGATCTCGGCGGCTTCGCGATCAAGGCCGCTCTCGACCGTGCGGGTATCGGTGGCGACCAGGTGCAGTACGTGATCATGGGCCAGGTGCTCCAGGCCGGGGCAGGGCAGATCCCGGCACGCCAGGCCGCCGTCAAGGCGGGCATCCCCATGAGCGTCCCCGCGCTCACCATCAACAAGGTCTGCCTCTCGGGCCTCGACGCCATCGCGCTCGCCGACCAGCTCATCCGTGCAGGTGAGTTCGACGTGATCGTCGCGGGCGGCCAGGAGTCCATGACCAACGCCCCCCACCTGCTCCCCAAGTCCCGCGAGGGCTACAAGTACGGCGCGATCGAGATGCTCGACGCGATGGCCTACGACGGCCTCACCGACGCCTTCGAGAACATCGCGATGGGCGAGTCCACGGAGAAGCACAACACGCGGCTGGGTATCGCGAGGCCGGAGCAGGACTCGGTGGCCGCTCTCTCCCACCAGCGGGCGGCAGCCGCCCAGCAGAACGGCGTCTTCGAGGCCGAGATCACCCCGATCGAGATCCCGCAGCGCAAGGGCGAGGCCGTCGTCTTCAGCAAGGACGAGGGCATCCGCGCGGAGACCACGGTCGAGTCGCTCGGCAAGCTGCGCCCCGCGTTCACCAAGGACGGCACGATCACCGCCGGCACCTCCTCACAGATCTCGGACGGTGCGGCGGCCGTGGTCGTGATGAGCAAGACCAAGGCGCAGGAGCTGGGCCTGGAGTGGATCGCCGAGATCGGCGCCCACGGAAATGTGGCGGGACCCGACAACTCCCTCCAGTCGCAGCCCTCGAACGCGATCCTGCACGCCCTGAAGAAGGAGGGCCTGGAGGTCGAGAGCCTCGACCTGATCGAGATCAACGAGGCCTTCGCCGCCGTCGCGGTGCAGTCAATGAAGGACCTCGGGGTGTCCACGGAAAAGGTGAACGTCAACGGCGGCGCCATCGCCCTGGGCCACCCCATCGGCATGTCGGGCGCCCGCCTGGTCCTGCACCTCGCCCTGGAGCTCAAGCGGCGCGGCGGCGGGGTCGGCGCGGCGGCACTGTGCGGCGGCGGCGGTCAGGGTGACGCGCTGATCGTGCGGGTACCCAAGGCCTGAGCAGCAGTACCTTCTCGCACATCCGCAAGTGATCGGAGCCGTGATGCAGGACGTCGCCTCGCTGGTGGCCCAGGCCAGGGAAGGCCGGCCGCGGGCCGTGGCCCGGCTGATCTCCCTGGTGGAGGGGGCGTCCCCGCAGCTCAGGGAGATCATGGCGACCCTCGCACCGCTGACCGGCGGGGCCTACGTCGTGGGCCTCACCGGATCGCCCGGCGTGGGCAAGTCCACGTCCACGTCCGCGCTGGTCACGGCGTACCGCAAGCAGGGCAGGCGGGTCGGCGTCCTGGCCGTCGACCCGTCCTCGCCGTTCTCGGGCGGCGCCCTGCTCGGCGACCGTGTCCGCATGTCGGACCACTCCTCCGACCCCGGCGTCTACATCCGCTCGATGGCCACCCGCGGCCACCTCGGCGGCCTCGCCTGGTCCGCCCCGCAGGCGATCCGCGTCCTGGACGCGGCGGGCTGCGACGTGATCCTGGTGGAGACGGTGGGGGTCGGCCAGTCGGAGGTCGAGATCGCGTCTCAAGCGGACACGAGCGTGGTGCTGCTGGCCCCGGGGATGGGCGACGGCATCCAGGCGGCGAAGGCCGGAATCCTGGAGATCGGCGACGTCTACGTCGTCAACAAGGCCGACCGTGACGGCGCCGACGCGACCGCCCGCGAGCTGAACCACATGCTCGGCCTCGGAGAGTCCCGAGGCCCCGGCGACTGGCGCCCCCCGATCGTCAAGACGGTCGCCTCCCGCGCCGAGGGCATCGACGAGGTCGTGGAGGCACTGGAGAAGCACCGGGCGTGGATGGAGGAGCACGGCGTCCTCGCGGAGCGCCGCACGGCCCGGGCGGCTCGCGAGGTCGAGACGATCGCGGTCACGGCCCTGCGCGCGCGCATCGGCGACCTGCACGGAGACCGCCGTGTCGGCGCTCTCGCGGAACGGGTCGTGGCGGGCGAGTTGGACCCGTACCGGGCGGCGGACGAGCTGATCGCGGGCATCACGGAGAGCTGATCGCGGAGATCACGGAGGGGTGATCGCGGGTACTGCGGGCGGCTAACTCGATGGTCAACGCCCCTGTCCCGTTGGTACGTTGACCGCATGTTCCTTCTCTTGGCATAGGGCCCGCCCAGGCCCGCGCACGGCAGACACCAGTCGGATCGCCGTCGCGCGGCGCACAGGCGTCCCCTTCTCCTGCCTCCAGTTGAGGAACATCTCGCATGTCCGCGTCTTCTTCCACGCCGGTTTCGGCGTGCCCTTCGTATGCCGCCGTACTCCAAGTCCCGTACGCCCGCCGCACGTTCGCGGCCGCACTGGTAGGCCGCCTTTCCTACGGGATCGTCTCCCCGGCGGTCCTGCTCGCGGTCGTCCGCGCCACCGGCTCCTACGCCGCCGCCGGCACGGTCATGGCCGTCTTCGGCACCGCGACCGTCCTCCTGCTCCCCCTGCGCGCGGCCCTGGTGGACCGCCACGGCCCGCGCCGCGCCGTGCTCCCCATGGCTCTCCTCTACGGCGGTCTCCTGTGCGTCCTCGCGGCGGTGACCTGGAGCCCCGGGACGCCGGAGGTGGTGCTCGGCATCGTGGCCGCGCTGACGGGCATGTGCGCGCCCCCACTTGGACCCACGATGCGCTCCGTGTGGGCCGAACTCGTCGGTGACCGTGGGCTGTTGCGGCGCGCTTACAGCCTCGACGGCGTCGCGGAGGAACTCCTGTACGTCATCGGCCCGTTGGCGGTCGGCGCGCTGCTCACCATCGCTCCACCGGCTGCCGGGGTCCTGCTCAGCGCGGCCCTGATCGTGACCGGGACGATCGCCTTCGTCATGTCACCGGCGCTGTCCGGAGTGCGCGTATCCGCGGGCGCCGGGCGGGGGTTGAGGCCGGCCCGGGTGCGTGGGCTGCTCGGTCCGGTGGTCGTGGCCGGGGGGATGGGGCTCGCGTTGAGTGCGGTCTATCTGTTGGTGATGGCGTTCGTGGAGCAGCGGGGGTACGGCGATGACGTCGTGCCGTGGGTGCTGGCGGCGGTGTCGGCGGGCAGCGCGGTGGGTGGCCTCTTGAACGGGGCGGTCAACTGGCGTGTGGCCGCGCGGGTTCGGTTGCCCGGGGCCGCGTTGGGGCTTGGGCTGGCGTTGGCCGCGGCCGGGTTCGCCTCGGGGGTGTGGTCGCTCACCGTGGCTGTGGGGTGTGCGGGGTTCTTTGTGGCACCGGCGTTGACCACCGCGTATCTGCTCGCCGACGAGGTGGCTGCGCCGGAGGCGCGGACTCAGGCCGGGGCGTGGGTCAACATGGCGGTGAACGCGGGGAGTTCGGGTGGGTCGGTGCTGACGGGGCTGCTGGTGGGGCGGGTGCCGTTGGGGGTTTGTTTTGTGATCGCCGGGGTGGTGGCGGGGGGTGCGGGGGTTGTGTCTTGGGTGCCGGTGCGGTGTGGCTGGGCGCGCCGTTCCCCGCGCCGCTAAAAGCTGTCATGACACCGGGTCTCAGCGGACCCGGTGTCATGACGAGGCCGGTACGATCCAGCCCGTCCGGTGCCTCGCCAAGACCGGCCGCGCAATCTAGCCCGTCCGGTATCCGTCCAACGCAGGTCGGCGCAATCCCGGCCGTTCGGCGCTTCTCTAACGCGGGCCGGCACAAGCCGGTCCGACCGGGGCCTCTTCAGCGCAGGTCGGCACTATTCAGCCCGTCCGGCGTTTGAGGACGAGGCCCCTTCAGGGCCGATGCGGGGGTCTGGGGGCGGCAGCCCCCAGAACAGCCCCGCCCCGACGGACGGTCAGGGACGTCCCCGCTGGCCCCGCAGGTGTTCCGCGATCGGCTTCAGGGTCTTGCTGAGGTCGGACAGACCCTCGGGGGTGGCGAGGTCGATGAAGTGGCGGCGTACGGAGGCGACATGGTGGGGCGCGACCTTCTGCATCGTCTCCAGACCGTGGTCGGTCAGCACCGCGTACAGGCCCCGGCGGTCCGACTCGCAGTTCTCCCGGCGGACCAGGTCCGCGTTCTCCATGCGGGTGATCTGGTGCGAGAGGCGGCTCTTGGACTGGAGCGTGGCGGCCGCGAGGTCGCTCATCCGCAGTCGTACGCCCTCCGCCTCGGAGAGATTCACCAGGATCTCGTAATCGTTCATCGTCAGGCCGAACGGCTGCAGATCCTTTTCGAGTTGGTACGTCAGCAGCCTGTTGACCTCCAGGTGGGTGCGCCAGGCGCACTGCTCCTCTTCGGTCAGCCAGCGCGTGGCCGTCTCGGTCTCCATGAATGAAGTCTACCTAAAATGTTGAAAGGCGAACTAGTGAGGGGTGGCGTGACGGCGCGCACACGTTCGACGTCACACTCCGCAGACTACCGCTCACAGCCCGAAGCGACGCTGGAGGTCCCCCAGCTGTCCGGGAAGGCGCGGTGCCCCCGCTTGCTGTGAGGGGCCTGTGGGGGCCCCGCCCCCGCCCGGCACCCCCGGCTCGTGCGGCACAACCCCTGTGGCCTGCTCGGGCATCAGGTTCTCCGACGACTGGAGCAGCACCGTGCCGGCCCCGACGAACTCGAACTGGTGCTCCTCCCCGGAGGCCCCGCCGATGCCCGTCATCGCACGTAGACCGCCCATCAGGCCGGTCATGTACGTGTGGTCGTAGTGATGGCAGGGGGAGGGGCAGTCGGCCCAGCCGACGAGGGCCTGCGGGTCCACCCGGATCGGGGGTTCCATGAACACCACGGGGCCGCTCGACGCGGCCACGATCTTGCCGGTTCCGATGAGTGTCAGAAAGCCGGGAACAATCGACTGCTTGAGAGCGAGACTTGGCTGAAAAGCGAGCAGGTTGCCCGAGCGAATGGTCATGTTGGCGTCTTCGAGGTCGTACGCGTTCACATCGAAGGCCCGGTCGGCGAGCAGCATCTTGCCCGAGCCGTCCGCCACGACCCAGTCGCTCGCGTGCAGAGGCGAATGGAACGACGTACGGACAAGTCGGTCGAGTCGCCCGTGCCCGATGCCGTTGAACTCCATCGAGCCGTAGTAGGCGATCATCTTCCCCTTCTGCAGGAACCACTGGCTCCCCTTGAGCTCCACGCAGAAGGTGTACTTGTTGACGTTGTCGTCGACCGGGAGGGTCATCGGGTCGTAGATCGTGGGGCCGGACCCCGCGTACTGGCTCACAGCTTCTCCTCCGACGCCTGGACGTACACCGCGCCGCTGCCGCTCAGCTCCAGCTGGAACGCCTCGCCGGAGCCCCGGCCCACCATGTCGCGCCAACCGAGCGCCGTGGACAGCTTGTTGCGTACGTCGCCGTGGTGGGCGACGTAGGCCTGCGGGTCGACGTGGACCGGGCGCCCTGGGGTGATCGGGACCTCGAAGACGCCGCCGTGGGCCATCACGGCGACCGCGCCCTGCCCCTGGAGGGTGGTGGTGAACAGGCCCTGGCCGGTGACCTGGCCGCGGACCATGCCCATGACGCCGCCCTGGGAGCCCATGAACATCGTGCCCTGTTGGAGGGTGCCCTCGAAGGCGAGGAGGCGGTCGGCCTCCACGTAGAGGGTGTCGCCGGTGAGGTTGATGATCTGGATGTGGTGGCCGCCGTGACCGAACATCACGGTGCCGCTGCCCTCGACGGTCATCAGGGGGGTCGCCTCGTTCGCCACCCGGCGCCCGAGCATCGACATGACGCCGCCCTGGCCGCCCTGGATGTTGGGGGTGAAGGAGACGTCGCCCTTGTAGGCGAGCATCGCGCCGCGCTGGCTGAACAGTCGCTGGCCCGGCATGACCGTGGCCTGGATCATCTTCGAGTTGATCTCGGTGAACGTCATGTCACACGTCCCCCGCGATCGTGTTCCGCTCGCTGGGCTGGACGTAGACGAGTCCGTCGCCCTCGAAGCGGATCTGGAAAGCCTCGCCGCCGCCCTCCCCGAAGAGCGTGCGGAAGGTCACACCGGACTGGAAGGACTGCTGGAGGTTCCCCTGGTGCGCGATGTACGCGCCCGGGTCGACGGTCAGCGGGTACTGCCGGCTGACCCGCAGCACCACCGCCGGACCGTCCGACATGATCGCCGCCTGGCCATGTCCTTCGACGGTCGTCGTGAACAGCCCGTTGCCCTGCGAGGCGCCGCGCAGCCCGGTGAACGTGGTCCCCGTCCGCAGCCCGGCGTCGGTCACGAGCAGATTGCTCGACTCCACGTACAGCTTGTCCCCCTGGAGATTCACGAGGTTGATCTCGGAGGCCCGGTCCGCGAACCAGCACGTCCCCTGCCCCCTCACCTCCATCACCGTCATCTGCTCACCGGTGAGCCGCCGGGTCACCATCCCCCGGATGCCCTCACCGCCACCGCTCATCTTCTTGAAGGCCATCTGCCCGTCGTACGCGACCATCGAGCCGTTCTTCGCCTTCACGGCGTCCCCGGTCATGTCGACGGCGAGCACCTTGCTGCCCTGGAGCCGAAACATCGCCACGCTGCGAAGGTAACCGCACGGGTGCGGTCGAGGACAGGGCCCGTGGGTGGAGAACGACCCTGACCTGGCCCCTAGGGCGGAGCCGGGGGTGAACTCTGGGCGGGTCGGGGGCGTGTTGGGGGCGGTCAGGGTGGGCTCGGGACGGGCTTGAGGTGTGTCGAGGGGCGGGCTCAGGGTGGGCCTGGGTCCAGGGCAGGTCGCGGGGTGGATTCGGGCGGGGTTTGGGGCTTGCTGCGGGGACGCACCCGGGGGTGTCCAAGACTCGCGGCGGGCAGGCGGGCAGGCGGGCAGGCGGGCAGGCGGGCAGGCGGGCAGGCGGGCAGGGGTGGTCCGGGGACATGTCGTGACGACGGGCGCAAGGCGGGCCGAGGCCTGTCGCTGGGGCGCAGGGCGGGGTTGTTGTGGGGGCGGACCCGGTGGGGCCCGGGGCTTGTTGTCCGGTGACCCCGGGGCTTCTCGCGGGGCGGCCCCGGAGTGGGTTGTGGTTCGTTGCGAGCGGGGGCCTGGGGCAGGTCGTGGGGCGGATCCCGGGCCGGGCCTCCGACTTGCTGAGCCACAGAGCCGACGCGGGCCGAGGGCTGGTCACGGGCGTATCCCGGGCGGGCCTGCGACCTGCTGCGCCGCAGACCTGACGCGGGCCCACGACATGTTGTTGCGGGGTGGGCCGCGGTTTGTGCGGGCGCCGGCGCGGACTCGGGGTGGGCCCAAGTTTTGTCGTGGGGTGACTCCGGGACAGGCCCGGGGTTCGTTTCAGGGGCCGACCCGGGATGCCTTCAGGGTGCGCTGCGGGGTGACCCCAGGGTGTACCCAAGACGTGCCGCCGCGCGTGATGCTCCCGCCTGCCGAGACGCGGTGCTCCCGCCTGCCGTCGGGCGGTGCTCCCCGTGTGCCGCCGGGCCGTAGTACGACGACGTCGCCCGGCGCTACGCCGTGTCGCGGGACCTGTTCAGCCGGATGACCGCCGTGCCCGCGTGCAGGTCGACGGTCGACCAGGGCGGGTCCCCGTCCTCCTCGTCGTCCCGCATCACCAGCGCGCTCTGCCGTTCCTTCAGCTCGGTCTGCTTGCCCGGCGACAGGCTCGCGTGGAGCTGCTCGAAGCCGGTCGCGGATATCTGGCCCTGCCGCCCGGAGTTCCGCCAGGGGAGCATTCCGGCGCGGCCCATCTTCAGGAGCAGCTGGTCGAGGAACGCGAGGGCGGTCAGCAGGACCACCAGCCCGGGCAGCGTCATGAAGAAAACGAACTGCACGGGCACTCCCGGGGCTCGGCGACGGACCCCCAGTCTCGGGTCGCTCAGCCGTTTGCCACAATGGGTGAACGTTTGTGCTCGCGTTCACAAACTGTGGACGTCTCCCTCACCGAAGGTGACCCGTGGACATCAAGACCGCCACCGCCATCCGCCGCCTCCGCCTGGTGTCGGCCCCCGAGGCCGTGTCCTTCCTCCTGCTGCTCGTCTGTTCGGTGCTGAAGCGGACCACGGACTTCAACGCGGTGCCCGTCATGGGCATGGTCCACGGTGTCCTCTTCATCCTCTACGTCCTCTTCTGGGCCGACGCCTGGAACCGCACGAAGTGGGGCGCCAAGACGGCCGCCTTCTACTTCGTCCTCTCCGTACTGCCCACCGGCGGCTTCTTCGCCGAGCGCAAGCTCAAGCGCGAGGCCGAGAACGCGGTCATCGCCTCCCGCGTCCGCCAGGAAGGGATCGTGAACGCATGATCGTCGCCTTCTCCGTGACGCCCCTCGGTGTCGGCGAGGACGTGGGGGAGTACGTCGCCGACGCCGTCCGCGTGGTCCGCGAATCCGGCCTGCCCAACCGCACCGACGCGATGTTCACGTCCATCGAGGGCGAGTGGGACGAGGTGATGGACGTGGTCAAGCGAGCCGTCGCCGCCGTCGAGGCCCGCGCCCCGCGCGTCTCCGTCGTCCTCAAGGCAGACATCCGCCCCGGCGTGACGGACGGCCTCACGTCCAAGGTGGAGACGGTCGAACGGCATCTGGCGGAGTAGCGGGGGCGCCGTCCGGCGGGGGCGGGTCGTGGGAGCCAGGTGAGCCAGGGTTCGAGGCCCTGCTCCACGGCCCCCAGCACCTCACCCCGAGCCAGCTCATCGGCTCGCTCGCGCCGCGGGTACGTCACCGTCGGCCCGATGTCCCCGAAGTCAGGACAGCTGGTGGAGCCGGGGTTTGAGACCTTGCCCACTGCCCCCAGCACCTCACCCGGAGTCAGCCCATCGGCCCGTTCCACCGCAACAAGCCCTCCTTGGGCCGCCGTCCGCTCGCGCCGCAGGTATGCCACCGCAGCCCCGGGGCCACCGCCGGCCGGGCTCACGTCGTAGGCGCCGAGCTTGCCGGCGTACGAGCCGAGCCACTCCGGCCCCGCGCGTTTCCCGGCGCGGGACAGGGTGGCCTCGGCGTTCTCGAAGTCAGGGGTGCTGGGGAAGCCAGGGTTTGAGGCCCTGCCCCACTGCCCCCAGCACCTCATCCGGCGTCAGCCCATCCGCCCCTTCGACCACAACGAGCCCCCACTCCTGCCGCCGCACCGCGCCGAGCGTCACGGCGCGCTCGCGCCACAGGTAGGCCACAGCTGACGCGAGGTCGGCGACGGGCGGGCTCACCTCATACGCGGCGAGCTTGCCGACGTACCAGCCCAACCACCCCGGCCCCTCCCGCTCCGCCGCCCGGGACAGCGCGGCGCCGGCGTCCCCGTCGAGGAAGACCACGACCGGGCGGACCGGCGCCAGCACGCGCGTGAGGTCGGCCATGAACGCGTCGATCGCCTCCTCGCCGTGCCCCATCGCCAGCAACGTCGGCACGAACGGCATCAGCGCGTCCGCGATCACCACGTCGTCGCCGCTCGCCAGAACAGAAGCGACAAACCGCTCCGTCGCCGCGACCAGCGTCTCCAGACCGACCGCTCCAGTCGCCCCGAACTCCTCAGCCACCGCAGCGAATTGAGGCCGGCTCAGGATCTCCTCCTCGCGGAAGTGATCCACCCGCAGCCCCGCCCCGGCGAGCGACCGGGACAGCCCCGCGCACAGCGTCGACTTGCCCACGCCGGGAGCCGCTCCCCACACCGACACCAGAACGGTCACCCCCAACTCCCCTCCACCGCCCCGCACTCGATCACCCCACCCGCCCCACCGCCGCACTCAACCGCGACACGACCGCCAGATCCGGCACCCAACCCATCGCGGTGACGACCTGACCGCTCCCGAACTCCCTCTGCGCGGCCGTCACCGTCGGGTCGATCGCGCAATCGGCCTGCACCCGCACGTAGTTCAGCGCGGTAGCGAAAAGCATCGAGAACGACTGCGGACCCTGTACGACGGCACGCCCCCCGGCACTCCGATACGCCCGCGCCACCCGCACGCCCACCTCCACATCCCCCTCGTTCCAGCCCGACCACACGAACAGGGCGCGGGCCAACTCCCGTTCCGCGGAAGCGGATCCGGCGTTGTCCCAGTCGAGGAGGACGGGACCGTTCCGGCCGACCAGGACGTTCTGGGGCTGTAGATCGAGATGGGACGTGACCAGACCATCGGGGTCGGACGGGGTCACCCAGTGCGCCAACTCCCTTGCGGAGGTGGCGATGAAGCGGCCCAGTTCGTCCGCCCACGGCATCCCCGCCCGCCGGACCTCCGCGTGCAGCACCGCCCACTCGTCGTCCCCCGGGCACCGCTCGTACCAGGCGGACGGCATCGCACTCTCGCCCTCGCCCGCCCGGTGCAGCAGCGCCATGGTCCGCCCGAACCAGTCCAGGACGTCCGGGTCGGACACGTCCGCGGGGGCGCCGTCGATCCAGTCGTACAGCTTGATGTGGGAACCGGCGGAAGAATCGGAACCGGAGGTGGTGGAAGCGAGACCGGAGCCGGAGCCGGAGTCCAGGTGCGAGACGTACGCCCCCTCCCGATTGGCCAGCAGCCGCGGCGACGCGATGCCCAGCCCCTCCGATGCCTCCCGTAACGCGGCCTCCCGGCGGACCTGCTCCTCGTCGCAGCCGAAGAGGAGTTCCTTGACCGCCCACGAGGACCCCGACCCCGAGCCGTCGCCGGACAGCTTCCAGATCTGCCCCAGCGCGCCCCGGGTGACGGGCGTCAGCGTCCACGGTCCGGCGCCGAGCGCGTAGGTCTCGGCGACGAGATCGGCGGTGTCGTGCATGCGGGTACCTCCGGAACGCTGCTGAGGATCATGGCCGAGGCATTCTCGCCGAGCCGCACCCGAACCCCGCTCCACCACCGGAAGCATCCCGCTCCACCGCCGGAGGCACCCGTTCCGCCGCCGGAGGCAACTCCCCACCCACCTGGACGCACCCAGTTCGACATGCCCCTATATGTCCACTTGTGTATGGGTATCGGCCCGGTCGATCTTCGGTCCCCGGGCGTCGATCACTCCTCAATCATTGGAGGGCACTGTGCGGCCGGAGGGCTACGACTACGACACCTACAGCCGACTGGCCGGACCGCTCGCGGAGCCGTCCGGTGCGTCGTACCAGGTGCAGTACAACTCGCTCCTCTCGCGCGAGCCCCACCGAATACGCGCTGTCCTCCTGATGAGCCTCGCCCCGGTGCTCACCGCCGCCCTGCTCGTCTATCTCGTCTGGCCCTCCCACTGGGTCGAGCGCGAGGGCGGTCAGGAGTGGATGGTCGGGCTCGACGTCACGATGCTGATAGCCATCGGGCTCATCGAGCTGTTCATGGTCGTCAACGTCGCCTCCGTCGCCCACGCCACGCTGGTCGCCCGCGACCCGATCCCCGTCGTCCCCGCCCCCGGCACCCGCGTCGCCTTGCTCACGACGTACGTCCCGGGCAAGGAACCCCTCTCCATGGTCCGCGCGACTCTCGAAGGCGCGGTCAATGTCACCCACACCGGACCGGTCGACGTCTGGCTCCTCGACGAAGGTGACGACGAGCAAGCCAAGGCCCTGTGCGCCGAGTTGGGCGTACGGCACTTCACGCGGCACGGAGTTCCCGAGTGGAACCGCCCCAAGGGTGTCCACAAGGCCCGTACGAAGCACGGGAATTACAACGCCTGGATCGCCATGCACGGCGGCGACTACGAGTTCTTCGCCTCCGTCGACACCGACCATGTGCCGCTCCCCAACTTCCTTGAGCGGATGATGGGTTACTTCCGTGACCCGGACGTCGCCTTCGTCGTAGGACCGCAGGTGTACGGGAACTACCACAACCCCGTCACCAAGGCCGCCGAGTCGCAGCAGTTCCTCTTCCACGCGCTGATCCAGCGCGCCGGAAACCGCTACCGCGCCCCCATGTTCGTCGGCACCAACAACGTCGTACGGATGGCCGCCGTCAAGCAGATCGGCGGGCTGTACGACTCCATCACCGAGGACATGGCCACCGGGTTCGAGCTGCATCGGCACCGCAATCCCCTGACCCGTACGCACTGGCGGTCCGTATATACGCCCGATGTGCTCGCCGTCGGAGAGGGGCCGGCTTCCTGGACCGACTTCTTCACTCAGCAGATGCGGTGGTCGCGCGGGACGTACGAGACGCTCATCAAGCAGTACTGGAAGGCGCCGTTCACGATGCCTCCGGGGCGGCTGTTCTCGTACACGATGATGCTCGTCTACTACCCGATGACCGCCGTCAACTGGCTGCTGGGCATCATGAGTTGCTTCCTGTTCCTGTGGTTCGGGGCGTCCGGTACCCAGGTCGCGGCCTCTGTGTGGCTGATGCTCTACAGCGACGCGGCCGCGCTTCAGATCGGGCTCTATCTCTGGAACCGGCGGCACAACGTCTCCCCGCACGAGCCGGAAGGGTCGGGTGGGTTGGCGGGTATGGCGATGTCGGCGCTCTCCGCGCCCATCTACCTCAAGTCCCTCGGCGAGGCGCTCATCCGCCGGCCGAGCCGGTTCGTCGTCACGCCCAAGGGCGGCGACGCCAGCCCGGACCGGGTGATGACCTTCCGTATCCATCTCTTCTGGGCGATCCTCCTGGCGACCTCGCTGGCCGCCTCCGTCGTCCTCGATCACACCCACGCGGCCATGCGCACCTGGGCGGTCCTCGCGATGGTCATCTCCCTTTCGCCGCTTGGGGTTTGGGTCGGCTCGCTGCTCAAGGAACGCCGAGAACGCCGCTCGTTGCTCGGCGGCGCGCGCACCCTCGACACCGCCGAGCCCGCGCTCGCCACCACCGGGGCCGGTCCGTCCGTCTCCAGCACCACGACAGGGGGCAACTAGACCATGGCCTTCCAGCCGTCCCAGAAAACCAGGAAGACCGTCCTCGGCATCGGCGGTATCGCCGTCCTGGCCGGTCTCAACGCCCCGGCCGCCCTCGACTTCGCCGGCGAGCAGTACCACGAGTACAAGATCACCCGGCCCGGCTACATGGCCAAGTACGGCTCCTGGGACCAGATCGACATCCCGAAGGAGTACCGGACCAACGCCATCCACGCCTCGCTGCTGCACACCGGCAAGGTGCTGATCGTGGCGGGCTCCGGAAACGAGCAGAAGAAGTTCAACGCCGGGTCCTTCGACACCGTGCTGTGGGATCCGAAGGCGAACACCTTCAAGAAGATCCCGACCCCGGTCGACTTCTTCTGCGGCGGACACAGCCAACTCCCCAGCGGCAACCTGCTGGTGGCCGGCGGCACCGCCCGCTACGAGCGCCTCGACGGCGAGGTCAAGCGGGCCGGCGGCGGTATGCGCGTCAAGAACGAGAGCCCCAACAAGGCGATGTTCCTCAAGAAGGGCACCCGCTTCCGCTCACCGGCCGGCGTCGACTACGTCACCAAGTTCGATGTCACCGTCCCCAAGGCCAAGCGCGAGTTCAAGGTGACGTACAACGCCCGCGGGGCGATGCAGCCCTGGCAGACCAAGGTCACCGCGAGCGAGGTCCGCGTCTTCGTCGAGGCCGCCGAGGCGGGCCCGATGTCGGTCACCGAGAACCAGGCCCAGTACGACATCGTCGGCCTCAAGGGCAAGGACGCGAACAACACGTACGGCCTCTCCGAGAAGATCACCCTGGAGAAGCAGGACTACCAAGGCATCCGCGCCGCCTACGAGTTCGACCCCAGGGCCGAGCGGTACATCTCCGTCGACCCGATGGACAAGGCCCGTTGGTACCCGACCCTCGTCGGCCTCGACGACGGCCGCGTCCTCGCCGTCTCCGGCCTGGACGACGTCGGTGTGATCGACCAGGGCGACAACGAGATCTACGACCCGAAGACCAAGAAGTGGACCCCGGGCCCCAAGCGTTACTTCCCCACCTACCCGGCCCTCTTCCTCACCAAGGGCGGCAAGCTCTTCTACCCGGCCTCGAACGCCGGCTACGGACCCGCCAACAAGGGCCGTGAGCCCGGCCTTTGGGACCTGAAGACCAACAAGTTCACCAAGGTCGCCGGACTGCGCGACCCCGAGGAGACCGAGACCTCGTCCTCGCTCCTCCTGCCGCCCGCGCAGGACCAGAAGGTGATGATCCTCGGCGGCGGAGGCGTCGGCGAGTCCAAGAAGTCGACCCCGCGCACCGCCGTCGTCGACCTCAAGCAGGACAGCCCCGTCTTCAAGGACGGCCCCAACCTCCCCCAGGGCACCCGGTACTTGAACAGCGTGATCATGCCGGACGACTCGGTCTTCACCACCAACGGCTCCTCGGACTACCGCGGCCGCAGCGCCAGCAACATCTTCAAGGCGCAGTTCTACGACCCGAAGGGCAACGCCTTCCGCGAGGCCGCCGCCCCGATGGTCGGCCGCAACTACCACTCCGAGGCACTGCTGTTGCCCGACGGCAGAGTCGTCACGTTCGGCTCCGACCCGCTCTTCGACGACCAGGCCAACACCAAACTGGGCCACTTCGAGCAGCGCATGGAGATCTTCACCCCGCCCGCGCTGCACAAGAACGGCAGCAACAGGCCCGTACTGCAGGACGGTCCGGAGACCCTGGACCGGCACCACCGCGCGACCTTCCGCACCGACCACCCCGAACGCGTCGTCAAGGCCCGTCTGATGCGCCCGAGTTCGGTCACGCACACGACCGACGTCGAGCAGCGCTCCATCGAGCTGGGCCTGGTCAAGGACGGCAAGTCGGTGACGGTGGACGTTCCGAACGACCGGGCTCTGGTGCCGCCCGGCTGGTACATGCTCTTCGTGACGGACGCCCAGGGCACGCCGTCGGAGGCCAAGTGGATCCAGGTGAACTGAAGTTGCTGAACTACCGGTCTACGCCTTGGAGTTGCGCGCCAGCTCCAAGGCGTACTCCGGCCACCACTGGCCGGCATCCGGACCGCCCTCACAGGTGCCGTCCGAGGCGCCGGGCCGCTTGATCCACAGATAGGCGTCCAGGGACTGCTCGCCGGTGTCGGTGGTCGGCCGGGTGCCCAGGCCACGGCCCGGCGGGTTGCACCAGGCGCCGGCCAGCGGTCCGTTGCCGTTGCGGCTGGTGTCGACGACGAAGTGCTTGCCGCCGAGGTTCCGCGACAGCTGGACGCCGTACTTCTTGGTCACCGCGTCCGTCTGGAAGTTGGACACGTTGAGCGAGAACCCGTCGGCCTCCTCGACCCCGGCCCGCTTCAACGGCTCCACGAGCTTCGAAGAGTCCTGGATCCAGGACGGGTTGCCCGCGTCGAGATACACCCTCGTCCCCGACTGCTGCTTCAGCCGGACGACCGCCTCGCTCAGCAACTGCTCCCGCTCGCCCTGGTATTCGCCCGGCGTGCAGCCGTCCACCATGTGCGCGACGGCGTCGGGCTCCAGCACGACCAGTGCCTTGGAATCCCCCAGCGCGTCGGCGAACTTCCCGATCCACGCCCGGTAGGCATCGGCGTCCCCGGCTCCGCCGGCCGAGTGCTGACCGCAGTCGCGGTGCGGAATGTCGTACGCCACGAAGACCGCCGTACGACCCTCCTGGCGCGCGGCCGCGGTCGCCGCCCTGATCACCGGGCCGGGGTCGATCTCACCGGCCGGCCACAGCGCGGTCGGCTCGTCGGCGATCCGCTTGAGGAGAGTGGCGTCCTGCTTGCGGCCCTCCCGCTCCCACATCTGGATCTGCTCGGCCGCCGGGCTCGCCGGGTCGACCCAGAAGGTCATGTCGCCCATCGGCCCCTTGGACCGGGCACCGGCGACGGAGGCCTCGTCGACGTCGGACGCGGACGAACAGCCCACCGCGAGCCCGAGGACCGTGAGCGCCGCGAACGTACGGATCAGCCGGGACATGCCGCTCCCTTGCGCGAGGGGACATTCAGTGACAATCAGTCAGTAATCCTGGCACAAGGCGCACGGCCCGCTCCGATACGACACCGGGCACACGGGTACGGCCCCGCAGCGCCTCGCGTAACTTCGCGGCACCTCCCGGGACCGATGGGCGAGACGGGGCTGACCACGATGTGACCGGCCGGTAAGGTCTGGTGCCGTGTCAAAGCCGCTCAGTCTTCCTTTCGACCCCATCGCCCGCGCCGACGAACACTGGAAACAGCGCTGGGGAAACGTGCCGTCCATGGCCGCCATCACCTCGATCATGCGAGCGCAGCAGATCCTGCTCGCCGAGGTCGACTCGGTCGTCAAGCCGTACGGACTGACCTTCGCGCGCTACGAGGCACTCGTGCTGCTCACCTTCTCCAAGGCGGGCGAGCTGCCGATGTCCAAGATCGGCGAGCGGCTCATGGTGCACCCCACGTCCGTGACGAACACCGTGGACCGCCTGGCCAGGTCCGGCCTCGTCGCCAAGCGCCCCAACCCCAACGACGGCCGCGGCACCCTCGCCTCCATCACCGACAAGGGCCGCGAGGTCTGCGACGCGGCCACCCGCGACCTGATGGAGATGGACTTCGGTCTGGGCGCCTACGACGCCGAGGAGTGCGGCGAGATCTTCGCGATGCTGCGGCCGCTGCGGGTCGCCGCGGAGGACTTCGACGAGGAGTGACCCGGGGGCCCGGTCGGGGGTCGACCCGGGGAAAGATCGCCCGGAACGGGTGGTTACGCTCGTCCTCATGAAAAAGAGCGTGTTCACCCGCTACCGCGTTTTGGCGTACACCACGGGTGTGCTGCTGGTCCTGCTCTGCCTGAGCATGATCGCCAAGTACCTCCTGAAGATCGACGGCGCCGGGAGCTTCACCGAGGTCGTCGCCATCGCGCACGGCTGGCTGTACGTCGTGTACCTCCTCTTCGCCTTCGACCTGGGCTCCAAGGCGAAGTGGCCGGTCGGCAAGCAGCTGTGGGTGCTGCTCGCGGGCACGATCCCGACGGCCGCGTTCTTCGTCGAGCGGAAGATCAGCCACGAGCTGGAGGGTCACTTCGCCGAGCCGGCTCCGGTCGCCGCGAAGGTCTGAGCCTCGCGGCTCTCGCCGCTCTCACCGCCGTACGAGTTGTGTACGGCGGTCAGCCATCGACATTTACTAGGACGTCCTAGTAAATTCGAAGGTATGGACGCTGACGCCATCGCAGAAGGCCGCCGACGCTGGCAGGCCCGTTTCGACGCCGCACGCACGCGTGAGGCCGATTTCACCACGCTCTCCGGCGATCCCGTGGAGCCGGTGTACGGGCCCCGGCCCGGGGACACGTACGACGGCTTCGAGCGGATCGGGTGGCCCGGCGAGTACCCCTACACGCGCGGGCTGTACGCGACGGGCTACCGGGGGCGGACGTGGACGATCCGGCAGTTCGCCGGGTTCGGGAACGCCGAGCAGACCAACGAGCGGTACAAGAAGATCCTCGCCAACGGCGGCGGGGGTCTGTCGGTGGCCTTCGACATGCCGACGCTCATGGGCCGCGACTCCGACGACCCTCGCTCGCTCGGCGAGGTCGGGCACTGCGGGGTCGCCATCGACTCCGCCGCCGACATGGAGGTCCTCTTCAAGGGCATCCCGCTGGGTGACGTCACGACGTCGATGACGATCAGCGGGCCGGCCGTCCCGGTCTTCTGCATGTACCTGGTGGCGGCCGAGCGGCAGGGCGTGGACCCGGCCGTCCTCAACGGCACGCTCCAGACGGACATCTTCAAGGAGTACATCGCCCAGAAGGAGTGGCTCTTCGAGCCCGAGCCGCACCTGCGTCTCATCGGCGACCTCATGGAGTACTGCGCGACCGGCATCCCCGCGTACAAGCCGCTGTCCGTCTCCGGCTACCACATCCGCGAGGCCGGCTCCACGGCCGCGCAGGAGCTGGCGTACACCCTCGCGGACGGCTTCGGGTACGTCGAACTCGGCCTGTCCCGGGGCATGGACGTGGACGTCTTCGCGCCCGGCCTCTCCTTCTTCTTCGACGCGCACGTCGACTTCTTCGAGGAGATCGCCAAGTTCCGCGCGGCGCGCCGCATTTGGGCCCGCTGGATGCGGGACGTCTACGGCGCGCGGTCCGAGAAGGCGCAGTGGCTGCGCTTCCACACCCAGACCGCCGGCGTCTCGCTGACCGCGCAGCAGCCGTACAACAACGTGGTGCGTACGGCCGTAGAAGCGCTCGCGGCGGTCCTCGGCGGGACCAACTCGCTGCACACCAACGCCCTGGACGAGACCCTCGCGCTGCCGAGCGAGCAGGCCGCGGAGATCGCGCTGCGCACGCAGCAGGTGCTGATGGAGGAGACCGGGGTCGCCAACGTGGCGGATCCGCTGGGCGGTTCGTGGTACGTCGAGCAGCTCACCGACCGGATCGAGGCGGACGCCGAGAAGATCTTCGAGCAGATCCGGGAGCGCGGCCTGCGGGCTCACCCGGACGGTCAGCACCCGATCGGGCCGATCACCTCCGGCATCCTGCGCGGCATCGAGGACGGCTGGTTCACCGGCGAGATCGCCGAGGCGGCGTTCCAGTACCAGCGGTCCGTGGAGAAGGGCGACAAGCGGGTCGTCGGCGTCAACGTCCACCACGGGTCGGTCACCGGAGACCTGGAGATCCTGCGCGTCAGCCACGAGGTGGAGCGCGACCAGATCCAGGAGTTGGGCACACGCAAGGGCGTACGGGACGAGGCGGCCGTGCAGCAGGCCCTGGGTGCGATGCTCGCGGCCGCGCGGGACGGGTCGAACATGATCGGGCCGATGCTGGACGCTGCGCGGGCGGAGGCGACGCTGGGGGAGATCTGCGGGGTGCTGCGGGAGGAGTGGGGGGTTTACACGGAACCCGCGGGCTTCTAGCCCCGTCGGGCGGATCAGGCCGCGGGAGATCGGCGGGGCCCGATCGGCGCCGGTGATCGGGACCTGGTGCGTGCCCCTGCGAGGCGGAGGCGGGCGAAGCCGAGGGTGGGAGCCGTGGCGGTCGGGGACAGCGCCTCAGGTGTGCGTGCTGGGCCCGGCGTCTTCGGAGGTGGGCTATGCCGGGGGCGGGGGAGTCGGCGGCCGACGACGGCGTCGTAGGTGTGCGTGCTGGCCCGGCGTCTGCGGAGCTATGCCGGGAGCGGGGGAGTCGGTGGCCGGGGGCAGTGCTGCGGATGTGCGTGCCGGGCTCTGCGGCTGCGGAGGTGGGTGAAGCCGAGAGTGGGGGAGTCGCGGCGGGAGGCGGCAGCGCTTCGAGTGTGCGTGCAGGGTCCGTGTCTGCGGAGGTGGGTGGAGCTGGGGCCGGGGAAGTCGGTGGCCGGCGGCAGCGTCGTAGATGTGGGCGCCAGGCCCAGTGCCTGTGGAGGTGGGTGAAGCCCGGGGGCGGGGGAGCCGGCGGGCGATGACAACTTCGCAGATGCGCCTGCCGGGCCCGCGTCTGCGGACGTGGGCGGAGCTGAGACCGGGGGAGTTGGCGGCCGATGGCGGCGCCGTAGGTGTGGGTGCTGGGCTTCGCGGCGGGTGGCGGCAGTGCCTCAGGGGTGCGTGCTGGCCCGGCGTCTGCGGAGCGATGCCGGGAGCGGGGGAGTCGGCGGCCGGGGGCGGCGCTGCGGGTGCGCGTGCCGGGCTCTGCGGCTGCGGAGGTGGGTGAAGCCGAGAGTGGGGGAGTCGCGGCGGGCGGCGGCAGTGCCTCAGGTGTGCGTGCAGGGCCCGTGTCTGCGGAGGTGGGCGAAGCCGGGATGGGGGAGCCGGGGCCGTCGGCGGCAGTGCCTCGGGTGTGCGTGTCGGGCCTGGGTCTGCGGCCGGATGCGGCGGGCAGGTCCTAGGGGTTGTTCAGCGAGGTCAGGCCGAGCAGGAGGACCTGGGTGAAGCTGTGGACCCACTCCTCGTCGGCCGGTTCCGCGCTTACCAGGGTGCGGTGGACCACCGCACCCGCGACCACGTCGAAGATGAGGTCGGCCGTGCGGGCGGCTTCCTGCGGGTCGGTCTCCGGGGGGAGTTCGCCGCGGGCCTGGGCGCGTGCTCTGCCCTCCAGGACCAGGCATTTCTGGCGGTCGACGATCGATTCGCGGATGCGGTCCCGCAGGGCGTCGTCGTGGATGGACTCGGCCACCACCGCCATCAGGCCGCTCTTGGCCTCCGGGCGGGCCAGGATCGCCGCGAACTGGAGGACCACGCCCTCGATGTCGGCGGCCAGCGTGCCCCGGTCGGGGAGGTGGAGTTCGTCGAAGAGCTCGGCCACCGCGTCGACGACGAGTTCGTTCTTGCCTGCCCAGCGGCGGTAGAGGGTGGTTTTTGCAACCCCCGCGCGCGTGGCGACGTCTCCCAACGTGAGCTTGGACCAGCCGAGTTCGACCAGGGCCTCCCGGGTCGCCGCCAGGATCGCGGTGTCCGCGGTGGTGCTGCGGGGGCGTCCCGCGGCGCGTGGGGCGGGAGTGCTGCTCTGCATCCCTCGACCATAACCGGCGGTTCCTGTGGTGCAGTGAGGGAGATCACCGGGTATCCGTATCCAGGAAGGGGCCTGTGCTATTACGCTACGGGTCGTAGCGTAACCACTGGGTGCGGGGTGGGGACCCGGCGCCGAACAGCTCACAACTGGCTTGTGACAGACCGGCTTTCACAACGCTTTTCATTCACACGCGCGGACGGGGGAGGATGGGCGCATGCAGCCACGGAACATGTCCATGAGCGGAGTCGTCGACCTCGCCGCGGTGAAGGCGGCCCAGGAGGCCAAGGTCAAGGCGGAGCAGGCGCGCGCCGAGACCGCCAGGCAGGGCGGCGGCGGGGCCGTCTCCCCGGCCGACCTGGTGATCGACGTAGATGAGGCGGGGTTCGAGAGCGAGGTCCTTCAGCGGTCCACCGAGGTCCCGGTCGTCATCGACTTCTGGGCCGAGTGGTGCGAGCCGTGCAAGCAGCTGAGCCCGCTCCTGGAGCGGCTCGCGCTTGATTACAACGGGCGCTTCGTCCTTGCCAAGATCGACGTCGACGCCAATCAGATGCTGATGCAGCAGTTCGGGGTGCAGGGCATCCCGGCCGTCTTCGCGGTGGTCGCCGGCCAGGCGCTGCCGCTCTTCCAGGGTGCCGCCGCCGAGTCGCAGATCCGGGAGACCCTCGACCAGTTGATCCAGGTCGCCGAGCAGCGCTTCGGCCTCACCGGTCTCGACGTCGACCCCGACGCCGCGCCGGGCGACCGGCCCGAGGTCGTCGCCGAAGTTCCGGCGGGACCGTACGACGCGCTGCTCGAAGCCGCCGTACAGGCCCTGGACGCGGGGGACTTCGGCGGGGCCGTGCAGGCGTACAAGAACGTGCTGAGCGACGACCCGGGCAACTCCGAGGCCAAACTGGGGCTCGCCCAGGCCGAGTTGCTGCACCGGGTGTCGACGCTCGACCCGCAGCAGGTGCGCACCGAGGCCGCCGATAAGCCGGGTGACGCGACGGCGCAGATCGCCGCCGCCGACCTGGATCTGGTGGGCGGCCATGTCGAGGACGCGTTCAGCCGGCTGATCGACACCGTGCGGCGCACGGTGGGTGACGACCGGGATGCCGTACGGCTGCGGCTGCTGGAGCTGTTCGAGGTCGTCGGGGCCGATGACCCCAGGGTGACGGCGGCCCGGCGGGCACTGGCGCGGGCGCTGTTCTGAGCGGGGCGCGGGGCCGGTTCTGACCAGTCGGTAAACCTCGTGACCTGTGATGCCGGAGTGAAAGATTTGCCGACGGAGTGTCACTGCGGCCGCGCTTTACCAAATCTTGGTAATCGCGGCCGCTGTTACTTGGAGTAAGTCAGAGGCGTTGATCTGTCGGATTCCGCCCGGGTGTCAACTGATTTGTCCTGGCCCACGATGACACCCAGCGTCGTCGACCGATACCGGCGGGTCGTTGTTCGGTTATCCGGCCGTTACTACCCAGTAACGAAGCCCCTTGTGCGGGCGGCGAGAATGCACCACGATCGGCGACGCTCGGTCCATTTCCGTACCCCGACAGCCGGTCGGGCCGACGGGGTTTCCTGGGTCCCCACCGAGTAGAGCCGGAAACAATGGAGTCGGCTCTTGGGCAGGGGGGTCTTCGCCGCCAGGCGGAGCCTGTCCAGCAAGGTTGTGCGTGATGTGCGTCAGGCGCGACCAGTGGTTGTCGCTCGGGGGTGATCGCCGGTGATCGGTGCGCGGTTCGCGCCTCCGAGGACGGGCGCTCCCCTTCCCGAGGACGTAGCACTTCTCCCATCCCTGCCCGGCTGAGCCGCCAATAGGGGGCAGTCAGGGCCAGGAGATGTACGTCCGAGAAGGAGGAAATATGGAGTCCCAGGTGCGTGGCGGGACGAGATGGAAGCGCTTCGCTGTGGTCATGGTGCCCAGCGTCGCCGCTACGGCGTGTATAGGTGTGGCCCTCGCGCAGGGTGCTCTCGCCGCGTCATTCAGCGTTTCCGGTCAGTCGTTCAAGGTGACGGCCGACCAGCTCAACGGCACGGGCTTCGCCCAGTACGGAGCCCTGGACTCGGGCTACAACCTGGACGGCAGCAAGTCGCTCCACCCCGTCGCGGTCTCGTCGTTCAAGTCCGCGTCGATCACCAACATGTGCCAGTCGGTGGTCACCCCGAACATCCCGCTGCTCGGGTCCGTCAGCCTCGTGCTGAAGGCCGGCGGCAGCGGTACGCCGGTCGAGGCCTCGAACCTGTACATCGACGTCGAGGACCTCAGCGCCGACGCTGTGTTCCACAACATCGACATCGGTGTGGCGGCCGGCAACACGGGCGCCGACAAGGGCGGCAAGGGTCCGGGCATGAAGGGCGGCAGCGAGGCTGCCAACCCCTACGGCTTCGCCCAGCAGGCCGAGTCGGCCGAGCTGAGCAACGTGAAGCAGACGGCGTGGGCCACCACTGCCGGAACCTTCAAGCTCAGCGGGCTGAAGATGTCGGTCTCGGCCGGCACCCACGAGTGCTACTAGGCACTTGACGGCGGGCGGGGGAGCCGGTGGCGCCCCCGCCCGTCCCACTTCCACCAGCGCCTTCACACAAGGTGCGACTCTCCACCACAGCAACGCCGTACCAGGGAGCTGTTTTCCATGAGCGCCGAGACTCCTGCCGCACCCGGCCAGTTCGCCCGCCGGAGGCTGCAGTTTCGTGCCTGGCGTGGCACGAGGCCGTTCTGGGCCGGTCTGTTCGTCATGCTCGGCGGACTCCCGATCGCCTACTTCCCGTACGCACATCTCCAGGTGGGCCATCTGACGCTGGCGATGGCCACCACCGCGGGCTCCGGGTCCCTGATCATCGGCGTACTGCTGGTCGTCCTGGGCTTCAGCCTCTGGTACCAGAAGCACGTGCGCACCTTCGCGGGTGTCGCGGCGATCCTGCTGGCGCTGGTGTCCATCCCCGTGTCCAACCTCGGCGGCTTCCTGGTCGGCTTCCTCCTCGCCATGGTCGGCGGGGCACTGGCCGTGTCGTGGGCGCCGGGCGCACCGCCGGAGCCGCAGTCGCTCCAGGACGTCGCACAGGGAGAGGGCGGCGCCCCCGCCGCGGCCGCACCGTACGAGGCGGCACCGCACGACTCCGCGTCGTACTACGCCAAGCCTCACGAGCCCGCGCCGTACGAGTCCGCCGACGGCATGGACGAGCCGAACGATCTGTCAGGAACGAGCCCGGTGAACAACGGGGCGAACGGGAGGCACAGTGCCGGCTGACGAGGTGACCCACGGGACTGATGTGGACGAGTCCCGTGTGAGAACCGGGCCGCGGCATGCGGCACCCAAGAAGCCGCTGTTCACCAGGCTCCACATGCCCGCCGGCAAGGCGATAGCCACGGTGGCGATGCCGACCGCCGTGATCATGGGGATGGGCTTCACGTCCTCCCTCGCCCTCGCCGACAACGGATCGACGACCTCGCCGTCGTCGAAGAGCCTGACGGCCGACGAGTACAAGGACTGTGTCGCCGCCATCGCCGGGTCGACGGCGAGCCCCTCGGCGACGCCGTCCACGTCCGCGAGCGAGTCCGCCGACTCGTCCAAGGACGACGCGACGCCCTCGGCCACGGCCACGGACGAGTCGAAGTCGGACGACTCCGACTCGGGCAAGACATCTTCGGGTTCGTCGGATTCAGGTTCCGACGACACGGCCACGCCCACGCCTTCCGCGAGCAAGTCGGCGGATTCGAGCGGTTCGTCCAGCAGCACCGCTACGGCGACGCCCTCCGCGTCCGCGAGCAGCGGCGGCCTGCTGGACAGCATCGGCGACGCCATCACCGGGATCCTCACCGGCGGTTCGTCGAGCTCCGACTCGACGGCGAGCGCCACCCCGACGCCGACCGCGTCCGCCTCGGCGAGCGCCACGAAGGACGCGTCCACCGGCGACTCCTCCAGCGTGTCCGACACCGTCAAGGACACGACGAAGAAGGTCACCGACACGGTCGAGGACACCGTCAAGGACACGACCGACACGGCGACCAAGGCGGCCGAGGACACGGCCACCGCGACGCCTTCGGCCACGGCCACCCCGAGCCCGTCCGCGAGCGCGAGCGCCGACACCTCGGACTGCCCGGTCGCCACGGACGACACCAGCGGCGTCGACAACAAGGTGCTGCTGCCGGACGACCCGTGGTACCTGAACGCCAGCTCGCTGCTGCTCAAGGGCGCCGACTACCAGGGCGTCGTCGAGGTGAAGACCGCCAGCGGCAAGGTCAAGAAGGTCCTGAAGTACGTCATCTCCGGCGGGACCGACATCGGCGACCTGCACCAGACGGTGAACGACAAGCAGTCCGGCAAGACCTACCACGTGCAGGCGGCCTCGGGCTCGACGTCCACCATCCGCGACGGCGACACCGTGATGTACACGGAGTCCATCTCGGGCAACCTGTTCGGTCTGATCCCGATCACGTTCGACCCGGACAACCCGCCGCCGCTGAACATCCCGCTGATCTACTTCACCAACGTGAAGGTGGTCCAGGCCGGCCAGTTCGGCGGCACGCTGACCGTCCCCGGCCTGCACAGCTACCAGAACTGAGCCCGCCGACAAGCCCGTTCGGGAGCCGCGAAGGAGCAGTGCCCCGCCGAGTACCCACTCGGCGGGGCACTGCTCTGTCCCGGGCGAGGGGCCTCCGGCCAAGGTCGAACTGAGCTGGGAGGAACTGCGCGGGCTCGTGGAGCGGGCGGAGGCGGAGGCCGTACGGCTGATCACCACCGCCCACCCCGAGCTGCGCGCCGACACATGGCGCCGGTAGACGGCCGGAACACCCTCGGCCGCGTGATCGACGGCCGAAAGACCGAGGGCGCCCCCTGTCGCAGGGAGCGCCCTCAGCGCCGTACAAGAGCCTTCAGCGGTACGTCAGTTGCCCTCGCCGCCGCCGAGGTGGTGGACGCGGAGCATGTTCGTCGTGCCGGCCACGCCGGGGGGCGAACCGGCGGTGATGATGACGGTCTCGCCCGGGTTGAAGCGGTTGATCTTCGCGATCTCGCCGTCGACCATGTCGACCATCTCGTCCGTGCTGTTGACGAACGGCACCACGTGCGACTCCACGCCCCAGCTGAGCGTGAGCTGGTTGCGGGTGCTCTCGTCGGTCGTGAACGCGACGATCGGCTGCGAGGCGCGGTAGCGGGACAGCCGGCGGGCGGTGTCACCGGACTGCGTGAACGCCACCAGGGCCCGGCCGCCGAGGAAGTCCGCGATCTCGCACGCGGCACGCGCGATCGAACCACCCTGCGTACGCGGCTTCTTGCCCGGCACGAGCGGCTGCAGGCCCTTGCTGAACAGCTCCTCCTCGGCCGCCTGGACGATCTTCGACATCGTCTGCACGGTCTCGATCGGGTAGGCGCCCACCGAGGACTCGGCGGACAGCATGACCGCGTCCGCGCCGTCCAGGATCGCGTTGGCCACGTCGGAGGCCTCGGCGCGCGTGGGGCGGGAGTTGGTGATCATCGACTCCATCATCTGGGTCGCCACGATCACCGGCTTGGCGTTCCGCCGGCACAGCTCCACCAGGCGCTTCTGCACCATCGGGACCTTCTCCAGCGGGTACTCGACGGCGAGGTCGCCACGGGCCACCATCACCGCGTCGAACGCCGCGACCACGGCCTCCATGTTCTCGACCGCCTGCGGCTTCTCCACCTTGGCGATGACGGGGACCCGGCGGCCCTCCTCGTCCATCACCTTGTGGACGTCGTACACGTCGCCCGCGTCGCGCACGAAGGACAGGGCGACCATGTCGCAGCCCATCCGCAGCGCGAAGCGCAGGTCCTCGACGTCCTTCTCGGACAGCGCGGGCACGTTCACGGCCGTGCCGGGCAGGTTGATGCCCTTGTGGTCGGAGATGACGCCGCCCTCGATGACGATCGTCTTCACGCGGGGGCCTTCGACGCTGAGGACCTTCAGCTCGACGTTGCCGTCGTTGATGAGGACCTGGTCGCCGCGGGAGACGTCACCGGGCAGGCCCTTGTACGTCGTACCGCAGATGGTCTTGTCGCCCGGGACGTCCTCGGTGGTGATGGTGAACTCGTCACCGCGCACCAGCTCGACGGGACCCTCCGCGAAGGTCTCCAGGCGGATCTTCGGGCCCTGAAGGTCGGCGAGGACGCCGATGGCACGGCCGGTCTCCTTGGCCGCGGCACGGACGCGGTCGTACCGCCCCTGGTGCTCGGCGTGGGTGCCGTGGCTGAAATTGAAACGGGCCACATTCATACCGGCCTCGATCAGCGAGACCAGTTGTTCGTGGGAGTCGACCGCGGGGCCGAGAGTACAGACGATTTTCGAACGGCGCATGGGACGATCCTATCGGTTTGTTTCGCTACGGAATATTCCGTCTGGCGGAAGATACAAATGGGCGGGCATGCGCTCAGGCGTTGTAATTTCCGACCAGTGCATAGGTCTGTGTGGCGATCTCCAATTCCTCGTCCGTCGGCACCACCGCGACCGCGACCCGCCCGGACGCCGGCGAGATCAGCCGCGGCTCATCACTCCGTACGGCGTTCAGCACGCCGTCCACCTCAAGCCCCAGCAGCTCCAGGCCCGCGACGGCGGCCTCCCGCACGGCGCCCGCGTTCTCCCCGACCCCCGCGGTGAAGGCGACCGCGTCCACTGTGCCGAGTACCGCGCAGTAGGCACCGATGTACTTCTTCAACCGGTGAATGTAGATGTCGAAGGCGAGTTCCGCCTGTTCGTCGCCCTCGTCGATCCGGCGCCGGATCTCCCGCATGTCGTTGTCCCCGCACAACCCGATCAGACCGCTCTTCTTGTTGAGAAGAGTGTCGATCTCATCGGTGGACATTCCGCCAACACGCGTCAAATGGAAGATGACGGCCGGATCCAGGTCTCCCGACCGCGTCCCCATCACCAGCCCCTCCAACGGCGTCAGCCCCATGGAGGTGTCCACACACCGCCCACCCCGCACGGCCGAGGCGGACGCCCCGTTCCCGAGGTGCAGCACGATCACGTTGACGTCCTCGGGCGCCTTCCCCAGCAGCTTCGCCGTCGCCCGCGACACATACGCGTGCGAGGTCCCGTGGAACCCGTACCGCCGGATCCGGTACGCGTCCGCGGTCGCCACGTCGATCGCGTACCGCGCGGCCGACTCCGGCATCGTCGTGTGGAACGCGGTGTCGAACACGGCCACCTGCGGCAGATCGGGCCGCAACGCCATCGCGGTCCGGATCCCGACGAGGTTCGCCGGATTGTGCAACGGCGCGACAGGGATGAGCCGTTCGATCTCGGCGAGCACGGCGTCGTCGATGACGGTCGGCGCGGTGAAGGCCTGCCCACCGTGCACGACCCGATGCCCGATGGCCGCCAACTCCGGTGAGTCCAGGCCGAGTCCGTCCCTCGACAGCTCTTCCGCTACGGCCTTCAGGGCGGCCTCGTGATCGGGGATCGGGCCGGTCCACTCACGGGTGGCGTCCGTGCCGATGTGGGTGTGCTTGAACCGGGAGGTCTCCTCACCGATCCGCTCGACGAGTCCTACGGCGAGACGGGTGCCGGCCGCCATGTCGAGCAGCTGGTACTTCACCGACGAGGAGCCGGAGTTGAGGACGAGGACACGCGTGGGACTCACTGGGCGGTTGCCTTCTCGATCGGGTGCTGCGCCTGGATCGCCGTGATGGCGACGGTGTTGACGATGTCCGAGACGAGGGCGCCCCGAGACAGGTCGTTGACCGGCTTGCGCAGCCCCTGGAGCACCGGCCCGACCGCGATCGCGCCGGCCGAACGCTGCACGGCCTTGTAGGTGTTGTTGCCGGTGTTCAGGTCGGGGAAGATCAACACGCTTGCCTGACCGGCGACTTCGGACTCCGGCATCTTGGTGGCGGCGACACTCGGCTCGACGGCGGCGTCGTACTGGATCGGCCCCTCGATCCGCAGGTCGGGCTGCCGCAGGCGCACCAGTTCGGTCGCCTCGCGCACCTTGTCGACGTCGGCGCCCGAGCCGGACGTACCGGTGGAGTACGAGAGCATCGCGATGCGGGCGGAGACGCCGAACTGCTCGGCGGTGGCGGCCGATTGGATGGCGATGTCGGCCAACTGCTCCGCGTTCGGGTCGGGGTTGACCGCGCAGTCGCCGTACACCAGCACCTTGTCGGCGAGGCACATGAAGAAGACGGACGAGACGATGTCGGCGTCCGGCTTGGTCTTGATGATCTCGAAGGCGGGCCGGATGGTCGCGGCGGTGGAGTGCACGGCGCCGGAGACCATCCCGTCGGCGAGCCCCTCCTGGACCATCAACGTCCCGAAGTAGTTCACGTCGGCGACGACGTCGTAGGCGAGTTCGACGGTCACGCCCTTGTGGGCGCGGAGCTTGGCGTACCGCTCGGCGAAGCGGTCGCGGAGTTCGGAGATGTGCGGGTCGATCAACTGGGCGGCGGTGAGGTCGATGCCGAGGTCGGCGGCCTTCTTGCGGATCTGGTCCTCGGGGCCGAGCAGGGTCAACTCGCAGACACCGCGCCGGAGTAGCACCTCGGCGGCGTGCAGGACGCGGGCCTCGGTGCCCTCCGGGAGGACGATCCTGCGCTTGTCCGAGCGGGCCCGCTCCAGGAGCGTGTGCTCGAACATCATCGGGGTGACCCGGTCGCTGCTCGGCGCCGAGACGCGCTTGAGGAGGTCGCCGGTGTCGACGTACCGCTCGAAGAGGCCGAGCGCGGTCTCCGCCTTGCGCGGGGTGGCCGCGTTCAACTTCCCCTCCAGGGAGAAGAGTTCGGCGGCGGTGGGGAAGGAGGTGCCGGGCACGGAGACCACCGGCGTACCCGGCGCGAGACGCGCTGCGAGGGTGAGGATGCCGTGGCTGGGCACCTCGTTCAGGGTGAGCAGCACGCCGGCTATCGGCGGGGTGCCGGCGCTGTGCGCGGCGAGGGCGCCGATGACGAGGTCGGCGCGGTCGCCCGGGGTGACGACGAGCGCGCCCGGGGTCAGCGCCTTGAGGAAGTTGGGCAGCATCGCCCCGCCGAACACGAAGTCGAGCGCGTCCCGGGCGAGCCCGGAGTCGTCCCCGAGGAGGACCTTGCCGCCGAGGGCGTGGGTGATCTGCGCGACGGTCGGCGCGGAGAGGGCGGGCTCGTCCGGTACGACGTAACAGGGCACCGGCAGCCGGGTGGTGAGCCGCTGGGCGATCTCGTCCCGGTCCTCGCGGGCGACCCGGTTGGTGACCATGGCGAGGACGTCGCAGCCGAGGCCGTCGTAGGCGCGATAGGCGTTGCGCGTCTCCGCGAGCACGGACTCGGCGGTCTGCTTGCGGCCGCCGACGACGGGGATCACGGAGGCGCCGAACTCGTTCGCGAGGCGGGCGTTGAGGGACAGCTCGTCCGGGAACTGGGTGTCCGCGTAGTCGGTGCCCAGGACGAGGACGACGTCGTAGTCACGGGCGACGAGATGGAACCGGTCGACGAGCGTCGACACCAGCTCGTCCGTCCCCTGCTCGGCCTGGAGGGCGGAGGCCTCGTGGTAGTCCATGCCGTAGACGGTCGCGGGGTCCTGGGAGAGCCGGTAGCGCGCACGCAGCAGTTCGAACAGGCGATCGGGGCCGTCGTGGACGAGGGGTCGGAACACCCCCACCCGGTCGACCTGCCGGGTCAGGAGCTCCATGACCCCCAGCTCGACGACCTGACGGCCGTCGCCGCGGTCGATCCCGGTCACGTACACGCTGCGGGTCACGCGTGGTCTCCCCTTCCGGCGGGTTCTCAGGGCTTTGGTTCTCAGGACTTCTGGCTGCCCGTTTCGACGGTCATAAAAATCGCCCACCTGGGTGAGCAGAACCCTCTTGACAATACCTCCGGGGGTGGTTAAGGCGCCCGCCAGTCCGACGGGAGCGGCGACGCCCTGAGGGACGTGAAACAATCGGGTCCGGCTCACCGGTGTCAACAGCGAGCAGGAGACACAGCACGATGCGTATCGGAGTTCTCACCGCAGGCGGCGACTGCCCCGGCCTGAACGCCGTGATCCGGTCGGTCGTGCACCGAGCGGTCGACAACTACGGCGACGAGGTCATCGGCTTCGAGGACGGCTATGCCGGACTGCTCGAAGGCCATTACCGCACCCTCGACCTGGACGCGGTCAGCGGCATCCTCGCCCGCGGCGGCACGATCCTGGGTTCGTCACGACTGGAGCGGGACCGCCTCCGCGAGGCCTGCGAGAACGCGCTGGACATCGCGCGGGACTTCGGGATCGACGCGCTGATCCCGATCGGCGGCGAGGGCACGTTGACGGCGGCCCGCATGCTGTCCGACGCGGGCCTGCCGGTCGTAGGAGTCCCCAAGACGATCGACAACGACATCTCGTCGACGGACCGCACGTTCGGCTTCGACACGGCGGTCGGGGTCGCGACGGAGGCGATGGACCGCCTGAAGACGACGGCGGAGTCGCACCAGCGGGTGATGGTCGTCGAGGTCATGGGCCGGCACGCGGGCTGGATCGCGCTGGAGTCCGGGATGGCGGCGGGCGCGCACGGCATCTGCCTGCCCGAGCGCCCCTTCGACCCGGCCGACCTGGTCAAGATGGTCGAGGAACGCTTCGCCCGCGGCAAGAGGTTCGCCGTCGTGTGCGTGGCCGAGGGCGCGCACCCCGCCGAGGGTTCCATGGACTACAACAAGGGCGAGATCGACCAGTTCGGCCACGAGCGCTTCCAGGGCATCGGCACGGCGCTGGCCTACGAGTTGGAGCGCCGCCTCGGCAAGGAGGCCAAGCCGGTCATCCTCGGCCACATCCAGCGCGGCGGCGTACCGACCGCGTACGACCGGGTGCTGGCGACCCGCTTCGGCTGGCACGCGGTGGAGGCCGCGCACCAGGGGGAGTTCGGGCGGATGACCGCGCTGCGGGGGACGGACGTGGTGATGGTGCCGCTGGCCGAGGCGGTCACCGAGCTGAAGACGGTGCCGAAGGACCGGATGGACGAGGCGGAGTCGGTTTTCTAGCCGTTTTCGTTGGTACGGCGCTCAGTAGGTACTCGCTCAGTAGGTACTCCGCTCGACCATGGACCAGAACCGGCTGATGATCTGGTCGAGGAAGTCCCGGCCGGCCTCGCCCGCTTCGACGGCGGAGTTGCCGCCGCCCCAGGTCAGGGTGGCGACCATCTGCGCCTGGTAGTCCTCGTGCAACTCCTGGAGGGAGTCCTCCAGGAGGCGCCGGTCCAGCGGCACCATCTTGCCGATCGGGCGTACATACGCCTGCCACCGCGTGGTCATGGCGCTGCGCAGCAAATCCGCGAGGCGGCTGTCGCGCCCGGTGACGCTGATGAAGTCGGGCAGCGAGAGGTCGAGGAGATCGGCGAGCGCGGAGGACTGGCGCTCGGTGCCGCGCCACTGGTCGTGCTCCTCCATCCGCAGATACGCGAGGAGTTCGAGCCCGACGGTCCGGGCGACGTCCTCCGGCGCGAGGCCCCGGGCGAGGCGATGCTCACGCAGCGTGCGTGGCTTGCCGATGAGTTCGGCCGGGGAGCACCACAACACGCCGGACAGCGCGGTGAGTTCGGGACCGGAGGGCGCGGTGAGCCCGCGCTCCCAGGCGATGACCAGGTCAGGCGTGACATAGGGCAGCCCGTACGAGGCACGCATGCCGTACGCGACGTGTTCCGGGCCCATGTTGAGAGCGGTACGGAGCCGGTGGGCGGCGGGCGCGTTGAAGGGCGGAGTGGGCGGTGTCGGCGGCGTGGACGGGCTGGGTTGAGCTGGGGGTCGGCGCACGGGCCACAAGCTAGGGGTGCCTGAGTGCGGTGACTACGGTCTGTTCGGCCAGGATTACGGATTGTAGGAACGTACGGATTCGGTCGACCGGAGGGCATGCGGTGCGGCCGGGGTGGGGGAGATCGGTGACGCTGAGTGGTGGCGACGAGGATTGAGGGGCGGGCAGAGGATGGCCGCCGCCTGGTGAATATGCCGCCCTACCTTGCCATTCGCCGGTGCGGCGGACTCCGGGGACCGTTTCGGCGGCGTCGGGTGTGTGGGCGGGGGTCGAAGGGGAGTGCGTTTGTGGTGGGGGTGGTGATCGGGTGTGGGGGGAAGTGGGGGGTGGCGGGATTTCGACGGTCGGCTGCGGCGGGGCGCGGAGGTTGGCGGTTCGGGGGTGCGCGGCGCGTTCCGCGGCGTCGGATGTCAGACCCCAGGGGCTTCCTTTGGGCCGGCCTCGTCCTGGTGGGTTCGAACTGCCGGTGATGTGTGGCTGGTTGGCGCAGGTGATGGTGGCGATGGGGCGTGGGCCGACTGGCCCGGTGCCCCCGCCACACCCTCTTCGCTACGTTGGCCCCCGCTCTCCCGTTCCCAGGGGAGGGCGGGGGTTCCAGCACCCCGACACGACACTGAGGAGCGACGCCGTGCCCGTACCCCATGACATCCCGGCCGAGACCGAACTGTGGGACGCCTACGCCGAGTCGGCCTTCAAGGGCGATGCTGAGCCCGCGTTCTGCTGGACGCAGTACGCCGGTCATGGGCCCGGCCCTGAACTGCTCGGTGCGCCGCGCGGTGTGTTGGAGATCGGGTGTGGAACCGGTCGGGCGCTCGCCTACCTGGCGCGGCGCGGGATCAGCACGCAGGGCGTCGATCTCTCGCCGGTCATGGTCAAGAAGGTGAGCGAGCGGTGGGGTGACACCGGCGCGGAGTTCGTGTGCGGTGAGGTTCTGGAGTACCTCGCCTTGTGCGACGACACGTATGACGCGGTCTACTCGATCTTCGGTGCGGCTTGGTTCACCGACCCGACTCGGCTCTTCCCGCTTGTACGGGCGCGATTGAACCCGGGCGGCGTCTTCGTATTCTCCCAGCCGCCGGCGATTCCCGGTGCGTACGGCCCGCAGGGCATGTACAAGGGGGGCTTCGCGGGCAAGGCCATGTTCACGTACCGGTACAGCTATCGGCCTGCTGTTTGGGAGCGGTTGCTGACTCGGGCCGGGTTCTCGGCGGTTGTGGCGGCTGTTGTTGGTGCGCCTGAGCCTGGTCATATTGGGACGTTGATCGTGCGGGGCGAGGCTTAGCGTCGGACCATGGCGAATGAGGCGGGCGTGCGCGTTGCTTCCCTTGCCGGTCGGCGGCGGCCTGCTGTGTGCGGCGGCGCGCGGCGTTGCGGGTGTTGGGGTGCGTGGTACGGGGGAGTGGTGGTTATTACTGTTCTTCGGCCCGGGTGCGGGCTTGGGCGGCTTCGGTGGGGGCGTTGGCGCGGGTGTATGCGTCGGCGGACTGGAGGAAGCAGGCGCGGGCCTCGGCGGGCCGGGCGGCGTTCTTGTGGGTGAAGGCCAGGTTGTAGAGGGTCTGGCCCGTCTCGTACCAGTCCTCGAACTCCCGGAAGCCCTCCAGGGCCTTCTCGTACGCCTCAACCGCATCCTCCACTCGGCCCGCGGCACTCAGGGCGATGCCGAGGTTGTTCCACGCCCTGGCCTCACCATGGTGGTCCCCGATGGCCTCCAACAGGTCGCGGGCGCGGGTGTGGACGTCGATGGCCTCCTCCGCCCGGCCGGCCTCCCACAGAGCGATGCCGAGGTTGTTCCACGCCCCGGCCTCACCATGGCGGTCCCCGGCGGTCTGGTGCAGGTCGCGGGCGTGGGTGTGGGCGTCGATTGCCTCCTCCGTCCGGCCGGCCTCCCGCAGGGCGCTGCCGAGGTTGTTCCACGCCTCGGCCTCGCCATTGCGGCCCCCGGCCATCCGGTAAAGGTCGCGGGCGCGAGTGTGGACATCGATGGCCTCCTCTGCCCGGCCCATCTGCCGCAGGGCGATGCCGAGGCTGGTCCACGCGATGGCCTCGCCTACCCGGTTACCGGCGCGGTGAGCAGCCTCCCGCGCGACACTGCACACCGTGATCAAGTCGTCGAAAGAGCGCCGCCAGCCCAGATAGTCCGTCAGACACTGGGACAGCCACACCGCCGTGTCCGCGAACCGCTCCTCCCGCGCCCACTGCACCGTCGCCACCAACCCAGCCCGCTCACCGTCAAACCACGCCAACGCCCCCGCCCGATCCGCAAACCGCTCCGGCTCCGCCATCCCCGGCAGCCACCGCAACCGGTCATTCGCCGCATCCGCCCACCGGTAGTAGAACTCCAGCACCCGCTCCTGCGCAGCCTCCCCCTCCTCCCGCAACCCCACATCCCCCTTGACCACACCCACCCCGAACGCCCGCACCAAGTCATGCAACCGCCACCGCCCACCGGAAGCCGAGCCATCGACATCCTCGACTGACGCGACCAGATGAGTAGCCGCCAGATCCTCCAGCAAGGTCAGAGCAGCCCTCACGGTGACATCAGCCAGCGCGGCCACAGCCTCAGTGCCCGTCTCCGCGCCGGGAGCGAGGGCCAGAAGTCGTAGCAACCGGGCCTGGTCGGGCGGCAGTCGGCGGTACGACGTCTCCAGTACAGGTCGGAGGACGAGCGAGCGGCCGTACAGGTCGCTGCCCGGACTGTCCTTGTCGAGTACGGCGGTTGGGTCCTCGGCCTCCTTGATGTCGGTCACCAGCGAGGCGATGCCGCGCCGACGCTTACGGAGCAGGCCGGCCGCGATCTGGAGGGCGAGGGGCAAGTGCCCGCACAGGGCGGTCAGTTCGTGCAGGGCGTCGGGCTCACGGGCCGGGCGGTCGTCCCGTTCGTCGGTGTCGTGGAGGGCGCGAGTAATGAGCGCGGCCGACTCGTCCGGAGTGAGTGATTCGAGGTCGATGAGGCGGACGGGAAGGGAGTGAGGGCGGTCCCGGGAGGTGATCAGGACCCGGTGGCGGTCCGTGCCGGGGAGGAGCGGGAGGAACTGGGACGGGTCCGAGGAGTTGTCCAGGACGAGCAGGGTCCGTTCCCGGTGCTCGGTGAGGAGTTGGCGGTATCTGTCGTACTGCTGGGCCGTCGTGTGGGGCAGATCCGGGCCGCGCACCCCGAGCGCGTCGAGCAGTGCCACGACCGCTTGATCGGCGGTGACGGGGTTGTCGTCGTAACCCCGCAGGTCCACGAAGAGCGTCCCGCCCGGGAACCAGCCCTCGCCGTGTGCCCGGTGTGCGGCCTCGATCGCGAGTGCTGTCTTTCCGATGCCCCCCATTCCGGTGACGGCGAAGATCAGGACGGGGAGGCCGGGTGCTTCGGGTGAGGTCGGGGCGAGGTGAGGGAGCAGCCGCTCCAGTTCCGCCGACCGGCCGGTGAAGCCGAGGGGGCGGTGCGGGAGGACGGCGGTGGCGGTCGGTACCGGGCCGTGAGTCGGTGTGGGTGCCGTGGTCGGGGCCGGGGTCGGAGTCGGCTCCAGTTCCGTCAGTACGGCTACGGCCGCCTCGGCCGCGTTCGCCGCCGCCGTCAGGTAGTTGGGCTCCGCGCCCGCCCTCCCACTGATCCCCCGGATGATCAATGCCCCTGCCGTACCTGCCAGATGGGCAGCGTGAGCGACGCCGGAACCCTCCGTCTCGACGGCCACGGCGTCGTTGAAGCGGCGGTGGATGCGCTGGGCGAGGGGCGAGGCGGGGTCGGCAATGATCACGTCGCCCGCGGCTATCGGTTCGAAGTGGGAGCGGACGTGCTGGTGTCCCCGTAGGGCGTGGCGCGCCGCCTGTTCGAGGTGGTGCGGTGCGTGCCAGGTCTCCGGGTGGTCGAGGAAACCGTCCGGGGTCTGCCTGCCGCCGTGGATGGCGTACACCTTGGTCGCGATCACGACGTCGCCGGTGCGGATGTCCTCCCGTAGACCGACCGCCGTACCGACGAAGAGCACCGCGTCCGGCTTGAACCACGACATCACCCGCTCGGTGAGCGCGGAGGCCCCGAGCGTGCCCTCGCCCACCTCCAGCAGGGCCACCCGCCAGGCGGTTCCGGGGAGTTGGCCGGTCTCGGCGCGCGTGCCGGTGGGGTGCACCCGCTTCTCGATGTCCGTCAGACGGGCATGTACTGCCGTGAATTCGAGCGGCTGTGCGGTCAGGACGGCGACCGTGGGCGGTGTGTCGGGCACCTCTTCACGGTACTGCCAAGTCGCCTGGCCAGACCGGGCGTTGGGCGGGGGCCGTGGGCGTACTGTGTTGGCACGCGATTCGGGGGCGGCGGCACGGGGACGGCGCGATGGGCGAGCAGTACGGCGGGGATCATCAGGATTTCCGGGGTGGGGAGTTCAACGGGGACTTCACGGCGAAGAAGGTGGAGTACCACCAGCACGGGCCGGCGCCCACCGCGCTGGACGCCCTGCCTCCGAAGGTGCCTGGGTTCACCGGTCGCCGTGACCAACTCGCGGAGCTGCTCGGCGCGTTCGACCGGGCTGGAGGTGAAGCGCCGGGAGCCGTGCTGGTCGCCGCGGTGTCCGGGCTCGGTGGTATCGGCAAGACCGCGCTCGCGGTGGAGGCGGTGCACGCGGCTTGTGGCAAGGGGTGGTTCCCGGGTGGAGTCCTCTTCGTCAATCTCCATGGGTACGACGATGATCGCGTTACGGCGGAGCAGGCGCTGGAGACTCTACTGAGGGCTCTTGGGACGTCTCCGGAGCACATTCCCAACGGGGTTGATGCGCGGGCCGCGCTGTATCGCTCGGTGCTCGCGGCGCGGGAGCGGGAGTTGGGGGCCGTGCTGGTCCTGGCCGACAATGCGTCCTCGGCGGAGCAGGTGCGTCCGTTGCATCCCGGGGGTGCGCGGCACCGGCTGCTTGCCACGTCGCGGAGCAAGTTGCCCCAACTGGGGGCGAGGCTGCTGGCGTTGGGGGAGTTGAGCCCGGAGGAGGCATACGAACTTCTGGACCGGGTGTTGCGGATCGCCGATCAGGATGATGCGCGGGTGGCGAATGAAGGTGAGGCGGCTGCCGAACTCGCCTTGCTCTGTGGGCATTTGCCCCTGGCCCTTCAGATCGCCGCGGCCTTGCTCGTCCTCGACAGGGACAAGCCCGTGGCCGAGCTCGTGGCGGAACTTGCTGAGTCCGGTGACCGACTCCTGCACCTCGACGACGGTGAGCGCAGTGTGCGGGCCGCCTTTGACTTGTCGTATCAGCGTCTGCCGGCTGAACAGGCCCGGTTGCTAAGGCTGTTGGCCCTGGCTCCGGGGCCCGAGGTGACGGCTGAGGTCGTCGCCTCGCTGGACGGGGCGGACACTGCGCCGGTGCGTGTGCTTGATGCGTTGTGCCGCGCCCACCTTGTTGAGCCGGGGAGTGGGCGTGGGCGGTGGCGGTTGCATGACTTGGTGCGGGTGTTCGGGGTGGGTGTGATTGAGAGGGATGCGCGGTTGTGGGAGGAGGGGGAGGCGGCGCGGGAGCGGGTGCTGGAGTTTTACCACAGGTGGGCAAGGGTGGCGGATGGCTGGTTGCGGTGGCTGCCGACGATGCCGGAGCCGGAGCGGTTTGGGGATCGGACTGGGGCGTTGGCGTGGTTTGACAGTGAGCGGGCTGGGTTGGTGGCGGCGGTGCAGTGGGCACAAGACGATCGGTTCGCGAGCATGGCGGTGTGGCTGTCTGAGTGTCTGGGGGAGTATCTGGCATGGCGGCGTTCCTTCGATGACTTGATCACGGTGTGCGGTGTCGCGCGGCAGGCCGCGAACCGCGCAGGTAACCGGGTGGACGAGGCCATCGCTTGGAACAACCTCGGCATCGCCCTGCGGGAGGTGGGCCGGGCGGAGGAGGCGGTCGATGCCCAAATCCGCGCCCGCGACCTGTACCAGGCTGTCGGGGACCGCCGTCGCGAGGCCATGGCATGGAACAGCCTTGGCAACGCCCTGCGGGAGGTGGGCAAGACGGAGGAGGCCATCGATGCCCATACCCGCGCCCGCGACCTGCACCAGGCCGTCGGGGACCGCCACGGCGAGGCCATGGCGTGGAACAACCTCGGCGCTTCCCTGCGGGAGGCGAGCCGGGTAGGGGAGGCGGTCGACGTCCATACCCGGGCCCGCGACCTGTTCCAGGCCGTCGGGGACCGCCTTGGAGAGGCCATCACGTGGAACAACCTCGGCGCCACCCTGCGTGGGCTGGGCCGTGTGGAGGAGGAAGCTGAGGCGTACGAGAAGGCCCTGGAGGGCTACCGGGAGATCGACGACTGGTACGGGACAGGCCAGACCCTCTACAACCTGGCTCTCGCCCACCATGACGCTGCGCGCCACGCCGAGGCCCGCACCCACTACCTCCAGTCCGCCGACGCCTACACCCGAGCCAAAGCCCCCACCGAAGCCGCCGAAGCCCGCACCCGAGCCGAAGCCATCACCCCTTAACCGCCCCACCCAAAGCAAACCCCCCACCCAACCGCCTCGCCACCAGCAAATACAACAAAATCACCGGCGTCGAATAAACAACGGAAAACGCCGCCAGCTGCCCGTAAGCCACCATCCCCCGATTCCCGAAGAACTCATTGATGCTCACGCTCGCCGGCATCTGGTCCGGCGTGAGCAGCAGCATGAACGGGACGAAGAAGTTCCCCCACATCATCACGAACGAGAAGACGGTCACCACCGCGACCCCCGGTCCCATCAGCGGAAGAACGATCCGCACGAGGGACTGGAGCGACGACGCGCCGTCGGTCCACGCCGCCTCCTCCAGTTCCTTCGGTACGCCGTCCATGAAGTTCTTCATCAGCCAGATGGCGAAGGGGAGTTGGGACGCCGCGAAGAAGAAGATCGTGCCCTGCATGGTGTCGATGAGATTCACCTGTACGAACAACGCGTACACCGGCACCATGATCGCCGTGATCGGAAGGCTCGTCGCGAAGAGGATCGTCAGCAGGAACGGGCGGTTCAGGCGCGACCGGAAACGCGACAGGGGATACGCCGCCAACGCCGAGCACACCACCGTCAGGAGTGTCCCGAACCCGCACAGGATCAGGCTGTTGAGGAGCGGCGTGAAGGTGATGTCCGAGTTCAGGATCGCGTGGAAGTTGTCCAGGGTCAGGCCGTCGGGGGCCTTCACCTTGAGGTCCGCGTGGGCGTCGAGGGACGACAGGACCACCCAGAGCAGCGGCAGCGCGAACGTCGCCGCGACCACCAGCAGCCCCGCGTCCGCAGCCAGGCGTCGGCTCTTGCGGCGGGAGGAGAGGGCGAGTGCCATGGGTCAGACCTCCGTTCGCAGCAGGCGCATGTAGATCACCGAGAAGAGCGAGCCGACCAGGAGCAGGAGCAGCGCGACCGCCGTGGCGTAGCCGATCATGCTGTTCTGGAAGGCCTGTTCGTACATGTAGAGGGGGAGGGTCTGGCTCTTGTTTCCCGGGCCGCCTCTCGTCATCACCCAGATCAGGCCGAAGACGGACAGGGTCTGGAGGGTGTTCAGCATCAGGTTCGTGCCGATCGAGCGGCGGATCATCGGCAGCGTGATGTGCCACATCCGGCGCCAGCCGCTCGCGCCGTCGACCTCCGCCGCCTCCGTGATCTCCTTGGGGATCTCGTTCAGGGCCGCTGAGTACACCAGCATCGAGAACGCCGTTCCCCGCCATACGTTCGCGAACGACACCGCCAAGATGGGGAGCGTGAACAGCCAGTTCTGGGACGGGAGATGGAGCCAGTCCAGGATGGCGTTCAGGGTGCCTTCTCGGCGGAAGAAGGCGTAGAGGAGAAAGCCCGCCACCACCTCCGGCAGTACCCACGCCGTGATGACGACCCCGCCCGTGAGCGTGCGCACCGGCTTCGACGCGCGCTGCATCAGCGCGGCCAGGGCCAGGCCGATCGTGTTCTGGCCGACCAGGGACGACAGGACCGTGAACACCAGCGTCAGCCATACGGCGTTCAGGAATTCCGAGTCCTTGAAGGCCGTGCGGAAATTCGCGAAGCCTACGAAGGAGGGGTGGGCCTGACCGGTGAGTTGGAGGTCGGTGAAAGCGATGTAGGCGCAGTAGCCGATCGGGACGGCCAGGAAGAGGAGCAGGAGGACCAGGGCGGGGGAGAGGGGGAGGAGGCGGGTGAGGGTTTGGGTGAACGGGCGTTTCTGGGGCCGGAGTTGGGGAGTTGGGGTGTCGGGGCCGGAGGGGACCTTTGCCACGTCCGGGCCCGCGTGCTGCGGTGTTGTGGTCATCGGCGGTCGCCGCCGCTCATTTCTCGGTGACCTGGTTGTCCGTGGCCGACTTGAGTTCGTCGTCGTACGAACTCGCCGCCTTGTCCACCGACATGTCGCCCGTCGTCACGCCCTCCATCGCCTCCTGGATGGCGGTGGAGACCTTCGGGTACGCCGGGTACGCCGGGCGGTAGTGCGTGCTCGCGACCAGGTCCGTGAAGAACTTGATGCCGGGCTGGGCGGTCGCGTAGGCGGGGTCGGCGGCGACGTCCTTCCGCACGGAGATACCGGAGTTGGCGATGTACCACTTCTCGGCGTTCGCCTTCGTCTGCATCGTCTTGATGAAGTCGAAGGCCAGGTCCGGGTTGCCGGCCTTGGAGGGGATCGCCCAGGTCCAGCCGCCGGACATGCTCACCTTGCCGGGGGCCTGGCCGTTCTGGGTGGGCATGTACGCGAGGCCCAACTCCTTTGACCAGTCCGGCCATTCGTGCCCGCTGCCCTTCAACCAGGCCTGGGGCAGCCACGATCCGTCGAGCGCGATGCCGAGTTTGCCCTTGGGGAGCAGTTCACCGGCCACGTACGTCTGGATGTTGGGGTCGAGGGCGTCGGACACGTCCGGGCCGAGCTTCTCCTTGTAGACCGTGTGGACGAAGGAGAGCGCGTCCTTGAAACCCTGGCCGCCGGCGATCCACTTCTTCGACGACTTGTCGTAAAGGGGGTCCGTGGTGCTGTTGTTGGTGCCGTAGAGCAGCATCTCGAAGCCCTGCATGGTGGCGGCCTCGCCGGCCGGCTTGCCGGTGTAGACGTTGAGGGGGGTGACGTTCGGGACCTTCTGCTTGATCGTGCGGGCTGCGGCGAGGACGTCGGCCCACGTCTTCGGCTGCCAATTCGCGGGCAGGCCCGCCTTCTTGAAGATCCCCTTGTCGAACCAGAGGCCTCGCGTGTCCGTGCCGTCCGGGACGCCGTACGTCTTTCCGTCCTCGGCCTTCGCTGCGGACTTCGACGTGTCGATGAACTGGTTCCAGTCCGGCCACTTGTCGAGGTAGGAGTCGAGGGGCTTGAGGTAGCCGGAGGTGATGTCGCTGTTGATGAGGAACGTGTCCTCGTAGACCAGGTCGGGGGCGGTCTTCGGCGAGCGGAGCATCTGCTGGAGCTTGGTGTAGTACTCCGAGTCCGGGGCCTTGATCGGGACGAGCTCGACCTTCTTGCCGGGGTACTGCTTCTCGAACTGCTTCTTCATGTCGGCGAGGTAGGTGTCCATCACCTTGATGGAGTTGTCCGTCGACTGCTTGAAGGAGATCTTGACGGTGTCGGGGCTGCTGCCGGAACTGCTGCTGCACGCGGTGAGGGTTGTCGCGGCGAGGGAGAGGGCGGCGAGAGCAACTAGAGGTGTGAGTAGGGCAGTTCGGTGGGGGCTGGCGGCGGTGGGGCGCACGGGCATGACCTCCTACGGGCTCACTGCGTTGTGGCCTGGGCGGATGGCTGCCCGGTGAAGGTAAGTGGAGTGGTCTAGTCAGGTCAATGCGTCTGCGCGGGATTGGGCGGCGGCGGCTTCGGTGGGGGCGTTGGCTCGGGTGTAGGCGGCGGCGGACTGGAGGTAGTGGGTGCGGGCCTCGGTGGGGCGGGCTGCGTCCGCGTGGGCGTGGGCCAGGTTGGAGAGGGTGCGGCCCGTCTCGTACCAGTCGTCGAACTCCCGATAGCCCTCCAGGGCCTTCTCGTAGGCCTCCACCGCTTCCTCCATGCGGCCTGTCTCACGCAGGGGGGCGCCGAGGTTGTTCCACGCGCTGGCCTCGCGGTGGCGGTCCCCGACGGCCTGGTACAGGTCGCGGGCCCGAGTGTGGGCGTCGATAGCCTCCTCTGCCCGGTCCGCCTGCCGCAGGGCGGTGCCGAGGTTGTCCCACGCCTTGGCCTCGCGGTGGTGGGCTCCGACGGCCTGGTACAGGTCGCGGGCCCGGGTGTGGGCGTCGATAGCCTCCTCCACGCGGCCTGCTTCACTCAGGGCGGCGCCGAGGTTGTTCCACGCGCTGGCCTCGCGCAGGGGCTCCCCGGCAGCCTGGTACAGGGCGCGGGCGCGGGTGTGGGCGTCGATCGCCTCCTCCGTCCGGCCCGTCTGCCGCAGGGCGACGCCGAAGTTGTTCCACGCGATGGCCTCGGGCACCTGATTGCCGGTGTGGTGGGCAGCCTCCCGCGCAACACCGCACACCGTGATCCAGTCGTCGAAAGAGCGCCGCCAGTTCAGATACTCCCCCAGACATTGCGACAGCCGCACCGCCGTGTCCGTGTACCGCTCCTCCCGTGCCCACTGCACCGCCGCCACCAGACCCGCCCGCTCGCCGTCAAACCACGCCAACGCCCCTGCCCGGTCCGCAAACAGTTCGGGCACAGGCATCCCCGGCAGCCACCGCAACCGGTCATCCGCCGCCTCCGCCCACCGGTGGTAGAACTCCAACATCCGTTCTCGCGCCCCCTCCCCCTCCTCCCACAACCCCGCATCCCCCTTGACCACACCCGCCCCGAACGCCCGTACCAAGTCATGCAACCGCCACCGCACGTCCGCTCCTCTCGGAACAGGCGTTACAAGGTGCGCTGCGGCGAGCGCTTCGAGCAGGTCGAACGTCCGGTCGACGCTGAGGTCTGCCAGCGCGGCTGCCGTTTCGCCGCCGACTTCGGCCGCCGGAGCCAGAGAGAGCAGACGCAGCAACCGGGCCTGCGCAGACGGCAATTGCCGGTACGCCGCTTCGAAGACCGGGCGGAGTCCGACAGCCGCCGTCCGATCCTCGGCACCCCGCAACTCGTTCACAAGGGATGCGACGGAGCGGTGGCGGCGCTTGCGCAGCATGCCGGCGGTGATCCTCAGCGCGAGCGGATGGTGGCCGCAGAGCGTGGCGAGCTCTGACACGGCCTCCGGTTCGCGCGTCGCACGATCGTCGGCGCGGTCGCTGAGCCGCAGGGATCTGTCGATGAGGTCGGCGGCATCCTCCGCGTTGAGCACATCGAGGTCGATCAGCTGAGCGTCCAGATCGGTGAGTCGATCCCGTGAGGTGACCAGCACCCGGTGACGATCGGTTCCAGGAATCAGCGGCATCACCTGCCCCGCATCCGAAGTGTTGTCGAGCAGCAACAACATCGACCGTGGCTCATCCGCCAACAGCCGCAGATACAGGCCGTATTGCCCCGCCGTCGTCCGCGGAAGATCCGCCCCCCGCACCCCCATCCCATCCAGCAACGCGACCACCGCCTGATCCGCCGTAACCGGATCCGCGTCGTACCCCCGAAAGTCGACGAACAGAGTCCCGCCCGGAAACCACCCGTCCCTGACCGCCTTATGGGCCGCACACAACGCCAACGACGTCTTCCCGATCCCCCCAAGCCCGGACACCGCGCAGATCACCACCGGCAGATCGGACTCAGCGGCCGGGTCCAGCACGGGAAATAGCCGCGCCAAGTCCTCGTCCCGCCCGGTGAACCCCGGCGGCACCCCAGGCAACGCGGCAGTGGCCACCGGCACCGGACCGTGAACGGACCCGCGTCCGGAGTCGCTACCGCTCCCGGTCCACCCGCTTGGCAACGAACGGCCCGTTGAAGGTGCTCCCCCGAAAGTCGAGGTGATCCCCTCCGTACGTGGCCCCCGCCGCCCCCGTAGCCCCCCGATGGGGCCCCTCCTCGGAGTCCTCGACCTCCCTGTCGGAACCCCCGACCCGCCCACCCCGGAACGGCCGCAGCTCCCGCAACACCGCCACCGCCGCAGCCGCCGCGTTCTCCGCGGCCCGGGGCTGCCAACCCTCCCCGTCCGCAAGGGACTTGTCCGCGTCGGCCCGGTCGCTGATACCCCGGATCACCAGCGCGTCCCCGCCCGCGAGATCCACCGCGCTCACGACCCCCGAGCCCTCCATCTCGATGGCCGCTGCGTCGTTGTAGTGCCGCCGGAGGTGTTCCGCGAGCGCGGACTCCGGTGCGGCCAGGACGACATCGCCCGCGGCGATCGGCTTCAGGTGGGCATGGGGGTCGTCCCGCAACGCCTCCCGGGCCGCCGAGGTCAGCCGGTGCGACGCGCGCCACGCCTCCGGCCGTACGAGAAAGCCCTCCGGTGTCTCCTTGCCGCCGTGGATTCCGTACACCTTCGTCGCCACCACGACGTCGCCCAGGCCGATGTCGCTCTTCAGGCTCCCGGCGACCCCCACGAACAGCACCGCCTGCGGCTCCAGCCACGTCATCACGCGCTCGGTGAGGGCGGCGGCCGTCAGGGTTCCCTCGCCCATCTCGACCAGGGCGACGGACCAGGGTGTGCCGGGGAGTTGACCGACCGCGGCGCGGGTGCCTCGCGGGTGCTCCCGCTTCCGTACGTCCGTGAGATGGGCCTGCACGGCCTTGTACTCCAGCGGCAGCGCGGTCAGCACCGCGACAGTGGGTTGAAACTCAGGCATCTCAGGCACTCCCTTAAGGTACTTCCAAGTCGCCTGCGCAGATGCTGTGTTGGCACCACTCGGGGGAGAGGCGAGGGCAATGCCTGAACGTGACGTCACCGTCGGCCAGTTGCTCCTCGCCGAGTACCAGACCGTCAAGGACGAGCAGAAGACCCGTATCGGCTTCCGCGACAACCTCCTCTACGTCACCCTCACCGTCGTCGCCGCCGTCATCGCCGCCGCGGCCCAGGCCAAGCAGTCCGAGATGCTGCTCGCGCTGCCCCCGGTGTGTGTCGTGCTCGGCTGGACCTACCTCGTGAACGACGAGAAGATCTCCGCGATCGGGATGTACGTACGGGACGACCTGGGGCCCCGGCTCGACCATCTAGTCCGAGGCGAACTCGCCTCCGCCGGAACGGCGTTCGGCTGGGAGACCAGCCACCGTTCCGACAGCCGCCGCCGTTCCCGCAAGGTCATCCAGTGTGTGATCGACCTGCTGGCGTTCTGCGTCGTCCCGCTCGCCGGGCTCGTCGTCTACTGGTTCGCGGGCCAGACGTCCTCCGGCCTGCTCGTCCTGTCCGTGGCCGAGGCGCTCATCGTCGTCGGCCTCGGCCACCAGGTCCTCAGTTACGCGCGGCCCTTCAACTCGCCCCGCCCGCCTACCCCTTGACCCACCGGTACTGCAACTCCGGCCGCCCCACGGTCCCGTACTGCGGACTCCGCGCAGCCCGACCCGCCTCCACCAAGTGCTCCAGATACCGCCGAGCGGTGATCCGGGAAATCCCCACCGCCTCCGCGACCCCCGCCGCGGTGAGCCCCTCCCCGCAGTCCCGCAGAGCGACAGTCACCTTCTCCAACGTCGGCGCACTCAACCCTTTGGGCAGCGCCGCCGGCGAAGGCGCCCGCAACGCGGCCAGCGCCCGGTCGACCTCGTCCTGACCGCTCGCCTCGCCCGCCGCCGCATGGAACTCGGCGTACCGCACCAGCCGATCCCGGAGCGTCGCGAACGTGAACGGCTTCAGCACGTACTGCACGACCCCCAGCGACACCCCCTCCCGCACCACCGCCAGATCCCGCGCCGAGGTCACCGCGATGACGTCGGCGTGATACCCGGCCGCCCGCAAGGACCGCGCAAGTTGCAGCCCGTGCGCGTCCGGCAGATGCAGGTCCAGCAGCAACAGGTCCACCTGCGTACGCTCCAGCGCCCGCCGCGCCTCCGCCCCCGTGTGCGCCTTGCCCACCGCCACGAACCCCGGCACCCGGCCCACGTACATGACATGCGCGTCGGCGGCGACGGGATCGTCCTCGACGATGAGGACGCGGATCGGCTCGGCCGTAGTCACGAAGTACCACCTTTGGAAACAGAACCCTGGGACGACGCCCGCGCACGACCCGCACCGGAATCCGAAGCCGCACTCGAATCCGCCCCCGCCCCCACCCCCCACAAAGGCAACCGCACCTCGAACACCGCCCCGCCCCCCTCCGCCTCAGCCACTGTCAACGTCCCCTCATGCCGATTCACCGCCTGCCGCACCAACGCCAGCCCCAGCCCCCGACCCCCGGGCCCGGCCGGCTTCGTAGAGAAGCCCCGTTGGAACACCGCCTCCGCGTGCGCCGGGTCCACTCCCGCCCCCGTGTCCGCGACCCGCAGCACCAGCGCGGAACCGTCCGCCCCCGCCTCCGTGTACGCCGTCACCGTCACCCGCGCCCGCAGGCTTCCCTGAGCCGCGTCCACCGCGTTGTCGATCAGGTTGCCGAGGATCGTCACCAGGTCCCGCGCGGACAACGAGTCCGGCAGCAGACCGTCGTCCATGCTGCTGTCCTCGGACACCACCAACTCCACGCCCCGCTCGTTCGACTGGGCCGTCTTGCCCAGCAACAGGGCAGCCAGTACAGGCTCGTTGACCGCCGAGACCACCTGGTCCGTCAGCGTCTGGGCCAGCTCCAACTCGGCCGTCGCGAAGTCCACCGCCTCCTCCGCGCGCCCCAGCTCGATCAGCGAGACGACCGTGTGCAGGCGGTTCGCCGCCTCGTGGGCCTGCGACCGCAGAGCCTGTGTGAAGCCGCGCTCCGAGTCCAACTCACCCATCAGCGACTGGAGTTCGGTGACGTCCCGGAGCGTCACCACCGTTCCGCGACGCTCACCGCCCGACACCGGTGAGGTGTTCACCACCAGCACTCGGGACGCCGTCAGGTGCACCTCGTCCACGCGCGGTTCGGAGGACAGCAGTGCCCCCGTCAGTGGTGCGGGCAGGCCGAGGCTCGCGACAGACCGGCCCACCGCGTCCCCCGTCACCCCGAGCAGCTCCCGCCCGCCGTCGTTCATCAGCGCCACCCGGTATTGACCGTCGAGCATCAGCAGCCCTTCGCGCACCGCGTGCAGCGCGGCCTGGTGGTAGTCGTGCATGTGGCTCAGCTCGGTCGCGTTCATGCCGTGGGTGTGGCGGCGCAGGCGGGCGTTGACGACGTACGTCCCTACGGCACCCAGTGCCAGGGCGCCCGCCGCCACCCCGATCAACGCCGTGACCTGGTCCTGCACCCGCTGGGTGATCGCCTCGACCCGGATGCCCGCGCTGACCAGGCCGATGACCTTGTCGCCGCTCTTGACGGGGGTGACCGCGCGGACGGACGCGCCGAGGGTGCCGGTGTAGGTCTCGGTGAAGGTGCGGCCCTGCTGGGCGGGCCCGATGTGGCCCAGGAACTTCTTGCCGATCTGGTTCCGGTCCGGGTGGGTCCAGCGGATGCCCTGCGGATTCATGATCGTGATGAAGTCGACCTGGGTGTCCCGCTGGACCTTCAGGGAGTACGACTCCAGGTGCGCGGTCGGGTTCGACGTACCGATCGCCGCGATCACCGACGGCGAGTCCGCGACCGAGCGCGCCACCGCCATCGCCTGGCGGCCCGCCGCGTCCTCGGCCTGGCTGCGGTCGCTGACGTAGGTGAACAGCGCGTACCCGGCGACGACGACCGCTATCAGCACGGCCTGCATGCCGAAGAGCTGGCCGGCCAGGCTCCGGGGACGGGGGACGTGCGGGAGGCGCATGTCGTCAGTGTGCCTCTCCGGCTAAGCATGAACTAAATGAACGGAAGGGTGACCGCCCTCACATGCCGGGAGATAGTCACCGCAACCCCCGGAAGCAGCCGCCTCCCGGACCGGTCCGCAGGGAGACCTGTACGGAGATCCCAACAGAGATCCGCACAGTGATCGGCGTGGACCGCTTGAAATCCCCAAACCCCGGACGTGAGCCGCACTCGCCACCCGGGTTCCGCCGGTCGTGAGCCGCACGCCGGATGATGCCGACGACGTCGTCAAGGAGGGCAGCCGTGGCCAGCACCCCCGCACCCGCACCTGCCGCACCCGCAGCACCGCCCGTGAAGCGGGACCGCACCCACTACCTCTACATCGCGGTGATCGTCGCGGTCGCCCTCGGCATCGCCGTCGGGTTCGCCGCGCCGGGCTTCGCCGAGGAGCTCAAGCCGCTCGGTACCGGCTTCGTCGCGCTGATCAAGATGATGATCTCGCCGATCATCTTCTGCACGATCGTGCTCGGCGTCGGCTCGGTCCGGAAGGCCGCTCAGGTCGGCAAGGTCGGCGGGCTCGCGCTCGCCTACTTCATCGCGATGTCGTTCGTGGCGCTGGCCATCGGCCTGGTCGTCGGCAACATCATCCACCCGGGCAGCGGCATGCACCTGACCGAGGCCGTCAAGGGCGTCGGACACACGCAGGCCCAGGCCGCCGCCGAGGGCCCGGTCGACTTCCTGCTCGGGATCATCCCGACCACCTTCATGTCGGCGTTCACCGAGGGCCAGGTCCTCCAGACGCTGCTGATCGCGCTTCTCGCGGGCTTCGCGTTGCAGGCCATGGGCCGGACCGGCGAGCCGGTGCTGCGCGGTGTCGAGTACATCCAGAAGCTGGTCTTCCGCATCCTCGGCATGATCATGTGGGCTGCGCCCATCGGTGCCTTCGGCGCGATGGCCGCCGTGATCGGCGAGACCGGCATGGACGCGCTGAAAGCACTGGGCGCGATCATGGCCGGCTTCTACATCACCTGTGCGCTCTTCATCGTCGTCGTGCTCGGCACGCTGACCAAGCTGGTCGCCAAGGTCAACCTCTTCCAGCTGCTGAAGTACCTCGGCCGTGAGTTCCTGCTGATCGTCTCCACCTCGTCCTCCGAGTCCGCGCTGCCGCGGCTCATCGCGAAGATGGAGCACCTGGGTGTCAGCCGCCCGGTCGTCGGCATCACCGTGCCGACCGGCTACTCCTTCAACCTCGACGGCACGATGATCTACCTGACGATGGCCTCGCTGTTCATCGCCGACGCGATGGACCAGCCGATGAGCATCGGCCAGCAGATCGGCCTGCTGCTCTTCATGATGGTCGCCTCCAAGGGCGCGGCCGGTGTCTCCGGCTCCGGTATCGCCGTACTCGCCAGTGGTCTCCAGTCGCACAAGCCGGCCCTGGTCGACGGTGTCGGCCTGATCATCGGCATCGACCGCTTCATGAGCGAGGCCCGCGCGGTCACCAACTTCGCCGGCAACGCCGTCGCCACGCTGCTCATCGGCACCTGGACCGGCGAGGTCGACAAGGAGCGGGTGAACCGGGTCCTCGCGGGTGAACTCCCCTTCGACGAGAAGACGTTGCTCGACGCGAAGGACGGCGACGACCACCTCGACGCCGTACCGGAGCAGGGCGGCGAGAAGGAACTCGCCAAGGCCTGAGTGCTCGTCGACGCTCCCCCGAACCGGGGCGCCTGGACCCGCCTGAACACGGCCCGGACGCCCCACGGACTCCGGGCGGCTGGGTGTCCCCCCGTCGCTCAGCCGCCCGGTCCTTACAGGGATGTACCAGGGATGTACTAGCGTGCCGTGCCGTGCCGGAAACCTCCGGCGCGCACGGCACGTTCGCGTTCGGTGGGAGTCACGGGGGCCATGGGCATGAAGATCGACTGGGACCGGCGGCACTGCGCACGGCACGGGCACGCCACGTACGCGCCCGACGAGACGCCCTTGCGGGAACGGCTGCGTACCGAGACCGGGTTCGGGGAGGCCTGGCGCTGTCTGCGCTGCGGCGACTTCGTCCTCGGCGAACCGCACGGTTCGGGGCCTGCCGACCAAGCGCCCCTGGTGCCGCGAGGCAAGGTGCTGCGGGACCTGTTCATCCTGCGGTTCCTCGCCATCGAGCGGGCCGTGCGCGGGGTGTTCATCGTGCTGGTCGCCGCCGCCGTATGGAAGTTCAGCAACAGCCAGGACTCGGTGCGCCAGCTCTTCGACGAGTACCTCGACGTCTTCCGGCCCGTCTTCAGGCACTTCCACTACGACCTCGACCACTCGCCGATCGTCGGCACCATCCAGAAGACCTTCGGCTACAAGCACTCCACGCTGGTCCTGGTATCCGTACTCCTGCTGGCGTACGCGCTGATCGAACTCGTCGAGGCCGGCGGACTCTGGTACGCCAAGCGCTGGGCGGAGTATCTGACGGTGGTCGCCACCGCCGCGTTCCTGCCGCTGGAGATCTACGAACTCACCGAACACATCAGCTGGTTGAAGATCGCCACCCTCGTCCTCAACATACTCGCCGTCCTCTATATCGCCCTGGCCAAGCGGCTGTTCGGGCTGCGCGGCGGGCGGAAGGCCTTCGACGAGGAGCGGGAGAGCGCGTCCCTGCTGGAGGTGGAGACCTCGGCCGGCGTCATGGTCTGACGTCCGCGGGGCTCATGTCTGACACCCTGGTCCGAAACATCGGAACCCGGGTGCTACGGAGGCAGATATGGACGAACCGGTCGGACTGGAGCTCATGAGCAAGGCCGAGTACGAGCGCCGGTACGGCCCCGAACGCGAGGCCTCGCCCCTCTCGTTGCAGCAGATCAGCGAACTCTTCTACCAGTTCCTCGCCGCGGTCGCCCGCCCCAAGTCCAAGGACTGCGACCCCGCCCGCAACCTCACCGAACGCCTCCGCGCCCACCTCGGCTCCGCCCCCGGCGACCGGCCCGTCGTCAAGGCCGCGTATCCGCCGTACGACCTCCCGAACGTGCATCTCGCGCTGGAGCACTGGTTCGCCGGGGAGGACCGCTCCTACGAACTGGTGGGCATGCGCGGCGCGTCGAACCGCAGCGACCTCACCCTCGGCGACATCCTCGAAGCCGCCGACCGCCACGACAGGTTCACCATCGGAGCCGTCGACTACGCCCATCTGCCGGTCTCGCCCGACGACGAACTCGCCTGTGTCTCCTGCGGGTTCTACCTCGGCGCGGAGGGCGAGGACCGGTTCGCGGTGCTGCTGCGCGGGCCGGGGGACGAGTACGGGCGCGACAAGGTGGAGATCGAAGTCCTCGCGCAGGACAAGGAGTTCGCGGACCGGCTGCTCGCCGAGATCGACGTGCTGGTGCGCGAGCACAACATCTTCCGCGGCCAGGTGCTCTCCTTCGAGGGCTCGGAGTTCGGCCACGGCCTCGGCCCGTTCCGCTTCCACCGCCGCCCGACTCTCACCCGCGACGACATCGTCCTCCCCGAGGGACTGCTGGAACGCGTCGAGCGCCAGGTCGTCGGCGTGGCCCGCCGCCGCGAGCAACTCCGCGCCGCCGGCCAGCACTTGCGCCGCGGCCTCCTCCTCTACGGCCCGCCCGGCACCGGCAAGACCCACACGATCCGCTATCTCCTCTCCCACCTCCCGCAGTTCACGGTCGTCGTCCTGTCCGGCACGAGCATCGAGGCGATCGGCCCCGCCTGCGCCCTGGCCCGCATGCTCCAGCCCGCGCTCGTCGTCCTGGAGGACTGCGACCTGATCGCCGAGGCCCGCGACCACGGCAGCGGCGAACAGCCCCTGCTCTTCCAGATCCTGAACGAGATGGACGGCCTGGGCGACGACGCCGATGTCGCCTTCCTCCTCACCACCAACCGCGCCGACCTCCTCGAACCGGCCCTCGTCCAACGCCCCGGCCGCGTCGACCTCGCCGTGGAGATCCCCCTCCCGGACGCCCCGGGCCGCGCCCGCCTCCTTGACCTCTACGGCACCGGCCTGGACCTCGACGAGACGGTGGCCGCCGAGGCGGTGACCCGCACGGCGGGCACGACGGCGTCATTCACGAAGGAGCTGGTACGCCGGTCCGTCCTGATCGCGGCCGAACGCGAGTCGCCCCGCACGGAACCCGCCGACCTCCGCGCGGCCCTCGACGAACTCCTCTCCGACCGCGACCAGTTGACGCGCCGGCTGCTCGGGGTGCGTGGGGCCGGGGACGGTGGGGAGGGCGAGCGGGCGGACGCGGACGAGCCGGCGTTTCCCTGACGCCGGCGTCGTCGCCTTGATGCCGGCGTCGTTGCCTTCACGCCGACGTCAAGGATTACCGTCGTAGGCATGCGAATCGGCGAGCTGGCCGCGCGGGCCGGGACCACGACGCGGGCCCTGCGGTACTACGAGGCGCGGGGGCTGCTGCCCGCGCGGCGGGGCGGCAACGGGTACCGGACGTACGACGAGGGTGATCTGAAGCTGCTGCGGCAGATCAGGACGCTTCAGGACTTCGGGTTCGACCTGGAGGAGACGCGGCCCTTCGTGGAGTGTCTGCGGGCCGGGCATCCCGAGGGGGACTCGTGCCCGGCCTCGCTCGCCGTCTATCGCCGGAAGCTGGCCGAACTGGATTCCCTGATCGGGGAGTTGCAGGCGGTGCGGGCGGAGATCGGGGTGCGGCTGGCGACGGTGGAGGAGCCGGTGCCGTTGTGCGAACTGGGAGGGCATGAACTGTGATCGACGTGACCCACGTAATGGACGTGACGGACGAGAATTTCGCGGCGGAGGTGATCGGGGCCGAGTTGCCGGTGCTGGTGGAGTTCACGGCGGACTGGTGTCCTCCGTGCCGGCAGATGGGACCGGTGTTGCGGGCCCTCGCCGTCGAAGAGGCGGATCGGCTGAAAGTGGTGCAGCTGAACGTCGATCAGAATCCGGAGACCACGAACGCCTACAAGGTGCTCTCGATGCCCACGTTCATGGTCTTCCGGGGTGGTGAGCCGGTGAAGGCCATGGTGGGGGCCCGGCCCAAGCGCCGGCTGCTGGAGGAACTGGCCGATGTGACCTGAACCCCGGAAACGAGGCCGGGAACGAGGCCGCGAACGAGAAAATCCCCTGAGCAATTGCGCTCGGGGGATTCTTTTGCGTATATTCAATGGTTCGCGACTTCGCGGAAATTGAGTCGCAAAGAGGCTTAGTGAGCACAGTATATATGTCCGGGAGTGGAATTGTCAAACAGCGATGAAATTCACGGTGAGCAGGAATTCATCGACGGCCTGTACGCGCGCGTGGACGCGCTGCGCGGCGCGACCGAGGTCTCCGTCACGGACGCGCTCGGGCAGGGCAACACGCCCATGCAGGCCCGGCTGGAGCGGGACATCCTGGTCGCCGAGCGCTCGGGGCTGCTCGCCGCGCTGAACGCCGTGGACGGCTCGCTCTGCTTCGGCCGGATCGACCTGACCTCCGGCGTCAGCCACCACATCGGCCGTATCGGCATCCGCTCCGACGACGCCGACCTCACGCCGATCCTGATCGACTGGCGGGCCGACGTGGCCCGCCCCTTCTACCTGGCCACCGGCCACACCCCGATGGACCTGCGCCGCCGCCGGCACCTCACCACCGACGGGCGCCGCGTCACCGCCCTGCACGACGAGATCCTCGACCTCGGCGACGCCACCCGCACCGGCCACGAGGACCCGAGCGGCGACGCCGTCCTGCTCGCCGCGCTCAACTCCGCGCGCACCGGCCGGATGAGCGACATCGTGCAGACCATCCAGGCCGAACAGGACGAGATCATCCGCGCGCCCTACCGCGGGGTGCTCGTCGTCGAGGGCGGCCCCGGCACCGGCAAGACGGCCGTCGCGCTGCACCGGGCCGCGTATCTTCTTTACGAATACCGGGAGTTGCTCGCCAAGCGCGCGGTCCTGATCGTCGGTCCGAACCCCGCGTTCCTCGGTTACATCGGCGAGGTGCTGCCCTCCCTCGGCGAGACCGGCGTGCTGCTGGCGACCGTCGGCGAGCTGTTCCCCGGCGTGAAGGCCACGGCCACCGACAGCCGGGCGGCGGCCGCCGTGAAGGGCCGCGCCGACATGGCCGACGTCCTCGCCGCCGTCGTACGCGACTGGCAGTCGCTGCCCGACCCGGTGATCGCCATCGAGCACGACCGCGAGATCCTGATGCTCGACGACGGTCTCGTACGGGTGGCCCGCGACCGTGCCCGTGAGGCCCAACTCCCGCACAACGCGGCCCGGGAGCACTTCGAGGGCCACATCCTCAACACGCTCACCGAGATGGTCGCCGAACGCATCGGCACCGACCCCTTCGACGGCAGCAACCTCCTCGACCCCAGCGACATCACCCAGATCCGCGACGAACTCGCCGAGAACCCCGAAGTCTGGGCCGCCATCGACCAGTTGTGGCCGCGGCTGACCCCGCAGTACCTCGTCGCGGACTTCCTCGCCGACCCCGTGGGCTACGTCTCCGACGACGACGCGGACGCGATCCGCCGCCCGGTGACGCGCGCGTGGACCGTGGCGGACGTACCGCTGCTCGACGAGGCGGCGGAGCTTCTCGGGCGGGACGACCGGGTGCGGCTGGCCCGGGCCCAGCGGGAGCGCGAGGAGCAAGTGTCGTTCGCCCAGGGCGTGTTGGACGTGTCCTTCGCCTCCCGGACGTTCGAGTTCGAGGACAAGGAGGAGGGCGATCCCGAGGGTTCCGAGGTGCTGTCGGCGCACGACATCATCGACGCGGAACGCTTCGCGGAGCGTCAGGAGGAGGAGGACCACCGCAGCGCCGCCGAGCGCGCGGCGGCCGACCGTACCTGGGCGTTCGGACACATCATCGTCGACGAGGCGCAGGAACTCTCGCCGATGGCCTGGCGGTTGCTGATGCGGCGGAGTCCTACGCGGTCGATGACCCTGGTCGGCGACCCGGCGCAGACGGCGGAGGCGGCGGGTGTGGGGTCCTGGTCGGAGATCCTCGCCCCGTACGTCGAGGACCGCTACGACCACACCCGCCTCGGCGTCAACTACCGCACCCCCGCCGAGATCATGGACCTCGCGGCGGCGGTCGTCCGTGCGGAGAATCCGTCCTTCGAGCCGCCGAGTTCGGTGCGGTCCACTGGCGTGCGGCCTTGGGTGCGGGCCACCGACGATCTGCCGGGGGCTGTGGCCAAGGCCGTGGGTGAACTCACGCCTGCGGAGGGGCGGTTGGCGGTGATCGCGCCGCGTGATCTGCATCGGCGGCTTGCTGCGCGGCTGGACGGGGTGACGGCCGGCGCCGAGCCGGATCTGACGCGGAGTGTCGTTCTGCTTGATCCTCGGCAGGCCAAGGGGCTTGAGTTCGACTCGGTGTTGGTCGTCGAGCCGGGGCGGTACGGGACGAGTGATCTGTATGTGGCGCTTACTCGGGCTACGCAGAGGTTGGGGGTGTTGCACACGGGGTCGCTGCCGCTGAGCTTGGCGGAGGCGGGGGTGGTGTGAGGGCGGCTGGTGTTGGTGGCCGGTGTTGACGTGGGCGTCCCTGGGTGCTGCGCCCCCAGACCCCCGTCGGCCTGAACGGCCTCGTCCTCAAGCGCCGGACGGGCTGGATATAGCCGGCCTGCGTCAGTAAGTGCCGGGCAGACTGGATTTTGCCCACCGGCACTTACAACGTCAGGTTGCTATGCCGGGCGCAGCCAGACCGTCGCCAACGGCGGCAAGGTCACTCGGATGCTCGTCGGGCGGCCGTGCCACGGTTGGGGTTCCGGCTTGATGGGGTCCGGGTTGGTGATGTCGCTGCCGCCGTAGAGGGCTGTGTCGGTGTTGAGGGTCTCGTGCCAGGCGGGGATGTCGTCGGGGGTGCCCAGGCGGTAGTCGGGGCGGACGACGGGGGAGAAGTTGCTGACGGCGAGGAGGGGGGAGCCGTCGGTGTCGTAGCGGAGGAAGGCGAAGACGTTGTCCTCGCTGGCGTCGCCGGTGATCCACTGGAAGCCGGACGGGTCGGTGTCCAGTTGCCAGAGGGCGGGGGTGTGGCGGTAGACCGTGTTGAGGTCGCGGACGAGGTCGCGTACGCCTCGGTGGTCGGCCTCGGCGCCGTAGGAGGGGTCCAGGAGCCACCAGTCGGGGCCGTTGGTCTCGGACCACTCGGCGCCCTGGGCGAACTCCTGGCCCATGAAGAGGAGTTGCTTGCCGGGGTGGGCCCACATGAAGGCGAGGTAGGCGCGGAGGTTGGCGCGTTGTTGCCACCAGTCGCCGGGCATCTTCGACACCAACGAGCGCTTGCCGTGGACCACTTCGTCGTGGGAGATGGGGAGGACGTAGTTCTCGCTGTAGGCGTACACCATGGAGAACGTCATCTCGCCGTGGTGGTGCTTGCGGTGGACGGGCTCGTGCGACATGTAGTCGAGCGAGTCGTGCATCCAGCCCATGTTCCACTTCAACCCGAAGCCCAGGCCGCCGAATCCGCCGGGGCCGATGTGGTGCGTGGCGCGGGTGACGCCGTCCCAGGCGGTGGACTCCTCGGCGATCGTCACGACTCCCGGCACCCTGCGGTACACGGTCGCGTTCATCTCCTGGAGGAAGGCGACGGCGTCGAGGTTCTCCCGGCCGCCGTGCTCGTTCGGGGTCCACTGGCCCGGTTCGCGTGAGTAGTCGAGGTAGAGCATCGAGGCGACCGCGTCCACGCGCAGGCCGTCGATGTGGAACTCCTCGCACCAGTAAACGGCGTTCGCCACAAGGAAGTTGCGGACCTCACGGCGGCCGAAGTCGAACTCCAGCGTGCCCCAGTCGGGGTGCGCGGCCCGGAGCGGGTCCTCGTGCTCGTACAGGGGGCGGCCGTCGAACTCGGCCAACGCCCAGTCGTCGCGCGGGAAGTGGGCCGGCACCCAGTCCATGAGGACGCCGATACCGGCCTGGTGCAGCGCGTCGACCAGGAACTTGAAGTCGTCGGGGGTGCCGAGGCGGGCGGTCGGGGCGTAGAAGCCGGTGACCTGGTAACCCCACGAGCCGCCGTACGGATGCTCGGCGACCGGCATCATCTCGACGTGGGTGAAGCCCAAGTCCTTGACGTAGGCGGGGAGTTGCTCGGCGAGCTGGCGGTACGTCAGGCCCGGTCGCCAGGAGGCGAGATGGAGTTCGTAGATGGAGAGGGGTGCTTTGTGGGCGGGGAGTTCGGTGCGCTGGGCGAGCCATTCCTCGTCGTTCCACTCGTAGTGCGAGGCGTGGACGATCGAGGAGGTGGCGGGCGGGACCTCGGTGCGGCGGGCCATGGGGTCGGCGCGCATCGTCTTCGAACCGTCGGGCCGGGTGATCTCGAACTTGTACAGCTCGCCCTCGCCGACACCCGGCATGAACAGTTCCCACACTCCGGTGCCGCCGAGTGAGCGCAGCGGGGCGCCCGTCCCGTCCCAGAAGTTGAAGGTACCGGCAAGGCGGACGCCCTGCGCGTCCGGCGCCCACACGGTGAAACGGGTACCGGTGACCCCCTGATGCGTCATCGTCCGCGCCCCGAGCGCCTGCCACAACTCCTCGTGCCGGCCCTCACCGATCAGGTGGAGATCCAGATCACCGAGCGCGGGCAGGAACCGGTACGCGTCCTCGACCTCCTGCACGGTGCCTTCGTAGGCCACGGCGAGCCGATACTCCGGCACACCGTGGAGGGGAAGCAACCCGGAGAAGAACCCGTCCCCGTCGTCATGCAACTCGGCCTTCAACTGCCCTGCCACGACGGTGACTCCGAGCGCGAACGGCCGGAACACCCGGAACGCGACTCCGCCGGGGACCGAGTGGGCGCCGAGTACGGAGTGGGGGGCGTGGTGGGTTCCGTGGAGGAGGCGGTCGCGGTCTGGGGCGTCCAGGGCGGGGGAGATGGTGGGGGTTGGGGGAGGGGTGGGGGAGGTCGGTGGGGTGGGCTGTGTGGCCAGGTCTGGGGTGTTGGCCGGGGTCGGCAGCGGGGCGGGGGCCGGTGCGGTGGGCGGGGCCGAGGGCGTGGCCAACTGCGGGGTGGTGACGGGTGCTGCCGACGGAGCCGATGGGGTTGTGGGTGTGGTCGGCTTCGAGGCTTCGGCCGAGGCCGATGGTACGGGTGAGGCCGGTGTGGTGGGCGGTGCCGCCGGTGTGGCCGCCTTCGGGGTGTCAGCCGCAGCCGTCAGCGGGGCCGGTGCCGAAGCGGGAGCGGCGGGCGAGGTCGGTGTCGTGGTCGGCGTTGGCGTTGTGGCCGGTTCCGGGGCGTCGGCCGATACCGGCGGCGTGGCCGGCGCCGGAGCCGGAGTGGCGGGCGAGGTCGGTATGGCTGACGGGGGCGCCGGTGTGACCGACTTCAGATCCGGGGTGTCGGCCCGGGTCGGCAGCACCGCCGGAGTCGGAGTGGTCGGCGAGGTGGACGGGGTTGTCGGTGTGGCCGACTCCGACTCCGAGGTGTCGTCCGGAGTTGGCAGCACAGCCGGAGCCGGTGCGGTGGGCGGTGTCGATGACGTGGTCGGCTCTGCATCCTCGGTCGCCGCCAGCGGCGTGGCTGACTCGGAAGTGGGACCGGAATCCGAAGCGAGACCCGACTCCGAGGTGGGACCCGACTCCGAGGTGGGATCCGACTCCGACGTGGGACCCGGCTCCGGGGCGGACGCGACGCCGGGGTCAGCAGTCGCCTGACCCGGTGTGGAGGCCTCCTGCTCTGCTGCGGAACCTCCCTGCTCCGGTGCGGAAGCCTCCTGCTCCGGTGCGGAAGCCTCCTGCTCCGGTGCGGAAGCCTCCTGCTCCGGTGCGGAAGCCTCCTGCTCCACTGCGGAAGCCCCCTGCTCCGGTGCGGAATCTGCCTTTTCCGACAAGGGCGCGGCGCTTCCCCGTGCGGGAGGAGCCGTCCCCTCTCGTTCGGCAGTCTCCCCGTCCGGTGCGGGAGAAGCCGCCCCCGAATCCACCCCCGTGTCGGCACTCACCGTCCTCCGCGTGGACTTCTCGTCGGCCGCGATCGTCTTCCTGGCCAGGCCCTTCTTCGCCGAGTTCTTCTTCCCGGCACCCTTCTTGGCGGCGACCTTCTTGGTCACGCCCTTCTTCGCTGCGGCCCTCTTCGTCACGGTCTTCCTCGCGCTGCTCGTTTCCGCCACGACTTCTTCCGCCGAGCCCGTCTCCGCCGGGATCCTCGCCGTCACGTTCGTCCTCTTCGCCGTACCCGTCTTCGCGGCGCCCGTCTTCGTCATGGCCTTCTCCGTCGCAGCTTCTGTCGCCGAGGTATCTTCCGCCGAACCAGTCTTCGCCACGGCGTTCTTCTTCGTCGCTCGCTCGGCCGCGGCCTTCTTGATCACGGCGTTCTTGGCCGCCGCCTTCGTCGCCGCTGCCTTCTTCGTGCCGGCGATCGTCGTCGTCGCCCTCTTGGCCGCGGCCTTCCCGGGCTCAGTGGCCTTGGCCGGCATTTCCTTCTTCGCCGTTTTGGCTCCGGCCTTTCCCGGCTTGGGCGTTTCAGCCCGCGCGTCCTTCGCCACCGTCTTCTTGGCTGCCGCCTTCCCAGGCTCAGCCGTCTCGGCCGAGGCGTCCTTCGCAGCCGCCTTCTTGGCCTTGGCCGTCCCGAGCTTCCCGGGCGCAGCCGCGTCGGCCGGCGTGTTCTTCTTCGCCGTTTTGGCCCCGAGCTTCCCAGGCTTGGCTGTCTCAGCCCCCGAGTCCTTCGCCACTGCTCTCTTGGCCCCGGCCGTGCCGACCTTCCCGGGCGCAGCCGGCTCAGCTGCCGCCACCTTCTTCGTCCCGGCCTTCTTCGCGACGGCGCTCCCCGTCCCGCCCCTCTTCTTCGTCGCCTTCTCCGCAGCCGCCCCCTCGCCCGCACCCCTCTTGGCCTTGGCCTTCTTGACCGCAGCCCTCTTAGCCGCACTTCCCTTAACCGCGCCTCCCTTGCCCGCAGCCTTCCTCGCAACCTCGGCGGCCTTCTTCACGCCGCTGCGGCCATCAGCGCCCCCCTTCTCCCCAGAAGCCGTCGGCTGCACTTCCGCACCGCTCTTCCCCTCAGCCGTTTTCTTCCTCGGCTTCGGATCAGAACCGTTGGACGGGGGACGCGGGGTCACGGGTGGAGCCTCCTGGGCGGGGTGAGGGCGGGGTGGGTGGGGTCAGGTCGTGGGGTTGGCCAGGCGGCGGACCGCTGACAAGGGGACCGGGAGCCAGTCGGGGCGATGGCGGGCCTCGTAGAGGACTTCGTAGATCGCCTTGTCCGTCTCGTACGCGCGGAGCAGCACCGGATCCGTCCGCGGATCCACCCCCGTCACCTCCGCGTACCCCGAGCAGTACGCCGCCCGGCACATGTCCGCCCAGCCCGGCGCCGCCGGCGTCGTCGAGTGGGCCGCGTAGTCGAAGGAACGGAGCATCCCCGCGATGTCCCGTACCGGAGGCTGGGGCATACGGCGTTCCGCGAGGGGCCTGGACGGCTCGCCCTCGAAGTCGATCAGGGACCATTCCCCGGACGGCGAGTGCAGGCACTGGCCCAGGTGCAGGTCGCCGTGGATGCGTTGGGCGGTCCAGGTCTGGCCCTCCGCCGCCAAGTTAGCCAAGGCCGAGAACGCCGAGTGCAGGCCGGGGGCGTAAGGGCGGAGCGCCGGTACCGCCTGCGCCGCCGCCTCCAGGCGCTCGGTCATGCCGTGCACCAGCAGTTCCAGCTGCGCGTGGCCCAACGTCATCGTCGGCAGCGCTCGCGCCAGGGCCACGTGGACCTCCGCCGTCGCCCTGCCCAGTGACCTCGCCTCCGCGCCGAAGTCCTCGCCCTTGGACAACTCGCTCAGCGCCAGTTCCCAGCCGTCCGCCGCGCCCTGCACGAAAGGTTGGAGGACTCCCAGGACGTACGGCTCGTCGGCGAACTCCGCCCGTAGCCACGCCGTCGGGGCCGGTACCCGGGGGCAGCCCTCCCGGGCGAGAGCCAGCGGGAGTTCCAGGTCGGGGTTGGTGCCGGGGACGATCCTGCGTAGGAGTTTCAGGATGTACGTATCGCCGTAGACCACCGACGAATTGGACTGTTCGGCCGTCATCAGGCGTGGGGTCAGGCCGGGGGCGATCTCCGGGGCGTCCGGGGCCCGTTCGAAGCGCAGCCCGCCGATGCGGGCCTGGGTGCGCAACGCCTCCAGGAGCACCTCGGCGGGCCGGGGGTCGTACAGGGCCTCGTACACCGTGTGACCGGCGAGCGGGCCTTCCTCCACATGTCCGATGAGCGCGGGCGCGAGCCGGGGTGGCAGCGCCTCGCGCACGCCTATGAGGAGTTGGTAGCAGTCGCCGGGGTTGGGGGATTGGTGGGCCTGGACCAGGAGGTGGTGGAGGCCTGGCTTGTTGCCGTCCAGCGGGAGCAGTTCGGTCGCCGCCACCAGCGTGAAACCCGTGACGGGACGGCCTTTGCCCGCGAACCACCGTTGCCTGGGCAGCCACTCCCGCAGGAGGGGGTCGAGGGATGCCAGGAGGCCGGGGCTGGTCCGGCCGGAAATTGTGACAGTCTCCGCCATAGGTGTCACATTCCTTTCCCCGGGGGTGGGTCGGGGTGTCACTGTTGCGTGCCCCGGGCGGGGCGGGGGAAACCGAAACCGCCCCGCCCCACCGGGATCCAGCACGGATCCGGCAGCGATCTAGGCGGCTTCCTTGCGGAGCCGGAACCAGTAGAAGCCGTGGCCCGCCAGCGTCAGCAAGTACGGCAGCTCGCCCACGGCCGGAAAGCGCACCCCGCCGAACAGTTCGACCGGATGCCTCCCATTGAACGCCCGCAGGTCCAGTTCCGTCGGCTGCGCGAACCGGGAGAAGTTGTTCACGCACAGGACGAGGTCGTCCTCGTACTCGCGAAGGAACGCGATCACCGCGGGATTCGACGACGGCAGTTCCCGGTACGAGCCGAGGCCGAACGCCAGGTTCTGCTTACGGATCTCGATCATGCGGCGCGTCCAGTGCAGCAACGACGAGGGCGACGACATCGACGCCTCGACGTTGGTGACCTGGTAGCCGTAGACGGGATCCATGATGGTCGGCAGCGACAGCCGGCCGGGGTCACAGGACGAAAATCCTGCGTTGCGATCCGGTGTCCACTGCATCGGCGTGCGGACGGCGTCGCGGTCGCCGAGCCAGATGTTGTCGCCCATGCCGATCTCGTCGCCGTAGTAGAGGATCGGCGAGCCGGGCAGCGACAGGAGCAGGGCCGTGAACAGCTCGATCTGGTTGCGGTCGTTGTCCAGGAGCGGGGCCAGGCGCCTGCGGATGCCGATGTTGGCGCGCATACGCGGGTCCTTCGCGTACTCCGCCCACATATAGTCGCGTTCCTCGTCGGTGACCATCTCCAGGGTCAGCTCGTCGTGGTTGCGCAGGAAGATGCCCCACTGGCAACTCGACGGGATCGCGGGGGTCTTGGCGAGGATCTCCGAGACCGGATACCTCGACTCCCGGCGGACCGCCATGAAGATGCGAGGCATGACCGGGAAGTGGAACGCCATGTGGGCTTCGTCCCCGCCGCTCTGGAAGTCGCCGAAATAGTCGACGACGTCCTCGGGCCACTGGTTCGCCTCCGCCAGCACCACCGTGTCCGGGTACTGCGCGTCGATCTCCTTGCGCACCCGGCGGAGGAACTCGTGGGTTGCCGGAAGGTTTTCGCAGTTGGTGCCCTCGGCCGCGAACAGGTACGGGACCGCGTCCAGGCGGAAGCCGTCGATGCCCAGGTCCAGCCAGAACTTCAGCGCGGAGATGATCTCTTCCTGGACGGCCGGGTTCTCGTAGTTGAGGTCCGGCTGGTGGGAGAAGAAGCGGTGCCAGAAGTACTGCTTGCGGACCGGGTCGAAGGTCCAGTTGGAGGCTTCGGTGTCGACGAAGATGATGCGGGCGTCGGGGTACTGCTTGTCGTCGTCGGCCCACATGTAGTAGTCGCCGTACGGGCCGTCGGGGTCCTTCCTCGACTCCTGGAACCACGGGTGCTGGTCGCTGGTGTGATTCATGACGAAGTCGATGATGACGCGCATGCCGCGTTGGTGGGCGGAGTCGACGAACTCCACGAAGTCGGCGAGGTCGCCGAACTCGGGGAGTACGGCGGTGTAGTCGGAGACGTCGTAACCGCCGTCGCGCAGGGGGGATTTGAAGAACGGTGGCAGCCAGAGGCAGTCGACGCCGAGCCACTGGAGGTAGTCGAGTTTGGCGGTGATGCCCTTGAGGTCACCGACGCCGTCGCCGTTGCTGTCCTGGAAGGAGCGGACCAGGACCTCGTAGAAGACGGCGCGTTTGAACCACTCGGGGTCCCGGTCCTTGGCGGGAGTGTCCTCGAAGGTGTCCGGGACGGGCTCGTTGACGATCATATGGTGGGTGACCCTCCGATCTGCGGGGACGGTCGCAGGACGGTGAGGATGTGTGCGGGCCGGTTACCCGGCTCCAGGCGCACATAGTTGGCCCTGCCCCAGTGATAGGTCTCGCCGGTGAGCTCGTCGCGCACCGGCACCGACTCGTGCCATTCCAGGCCGAGTTGCGGCATGTCCAACGAGACCGTGGCCTCCTGGGTGTGGTGAGGGTCGAGGTTCGCGACCACCAGAACCGTGTTCGAACCGCTCCGCTTCGAGTACGCGATCACCGCCTCCTGATCCACATCGTGGAAGTGGAGGTCGCGCAGCTGCCGCAACGCCGGGCTGCGGCGCCGGATGTCGTTGAGCTTGCCCAGCAATGGCGCGATGCTACGTCCTTCTCGCTCGGCCGACACCCAGTCGCGGGGACGGAGTTGGTACTTCTCGGAGTTGAGATACTCCTCGCTGCCGGGCCGCAACGGTGTGTTCTCGCACAACTCATACCCGCTGTACACCCCCCACGTGGGAGCGAGGGTCGCGGCGAGCACCGCGCGCAGTTCGAAGGCCGGGCGACCGCCCTCCTGGAGGAACTCGTGCAGGATGTCCGGGGTGTTCACGAAAAAGTTCGGCCGCATGTAGGCAGCCGCCTCGCCGGACAACTCGCTCAGGTACTCGGTGAGTTCCTGCTTCGTGTTGCGCCAGGTGAAGTAGGTGTACGACTGCTGGAAACCGACCTGCGCGAGCGTGGCCATCATCGCGGGACGGGTGAACGCCTCGGCCAGGAAGATGATGTCCGGGTCGGTGCCGTTGATCTCCGCGATCACCCGTTCCCAGAACACCACCGGCTTGGTGTGCGGGTTGTCCACGCGGAAGATCCGTACCCCGTGGTCCATCCAGTGCCGCAGCACGCGGACGGTCTCGGTGATCAGTCCGTCCAGGTCCCGGTCGAAGGCGATCGGGTAGATGTCCTGGTACTTCTTCGGCGGGTTCTCCGCGTACGCGATCGTCCCGTCGGGGCGGTGGTGGAACCACTCCGGGTGCTTCTCCACCCACGGATGGTCCGGCGAGCACTGGAGCGCGAAGTCGAGCGCGATCTCCATGCCCAGCTCGGCGGCCCGCGCGACGAACGCATCGAAGTCCTCCAGCGTGCCCAGCTGCGGATGGATCGCGTCGTGCCCGCCCTCCGGTGAGCCGATCGCCCACGGGACACCGACGTCCTCACGTCCTGCGGAGAGGGTGTTGTTCGGGCCCTTGCGGAAGGTGCTCCCGATCGGGTGGATCGGGGGCAGGTACACCACGTCGAAGCCCATCGCCGCGATGCCGTCCAGACGTTTCGCCGCCGTACGGAACGTGCCGTGGGGCTGGGCCGCAGTGCCCTCGGAGCGTGGGAAGAACTCGTACCAGGCGCCGTACAACGCCCGCTCCCGCTCGACGAGCAGGGGCCTGGGCTCGGAGGGCGTGACCAGTTCCCGCAGGGGATAGCGGGCCAGTACCCCGTCCACCTCCGGCGCCAGCGCGGCGGCGAGGCGGGACGCGGGCGGGCGGGTCTCGTCGCGGAGGGCGGTGACGGCGGCGCGGAGGACGGGGCGGAGGCCCTTGCCCTTCGGGACGCCGGAGATGGCGCGTTCGTACAGGCGCGCGCCCTCCTCCAGGACCAGTTCCGTGTCCATGCCGGCCGGGATCTTGATCCGGGCGTGGTGGCGCCAGGTGGCGACCGGGTCGCTCCAGGCCTCCACGGTGTAGGTCCACCGGCCCGGTTCGCCGGGTGCGACCGTGGCGCCCCAACGGTCGGAGCCGGGGGCCAGCTCCCGCATCGGGGTCCAGGGGCCCGGGCGGCCCTCCGGGTCGTGGAGGACCGCGTTGGCGGCGACCGCGTCGTGGCCCTCGCGGAAGACGATGGCCGAGACCTCGAACGCCTCACCGGTCACCGCCTTGGCGGACCGGTGGCCGTGCTGGACGACCGGCCGGACATCGAGGACGGGGATGCGTCCGATGCCGGGCGATGAGCCGTCCGCGGAGGGTGGCTCCGGGGCGGGTGGTGCCGTGCCGGCGGGGCGCACGCGGGGCGTGGCCGTGCCGGGTGTCGGGGGTGGTGACGAGTGGTGCGTGGCGGGCATGACCGCTCCTGTCCGCGTCAACGTGGGTGTGGGCGGATGGATGTGGGGAGGTGGGTCCTGCGAAGGAGATCCCGTGGTGCGTCTGGGGGCGTACCGGTGGAGCCTTCCCACCCTATTCGGGTTAGCAATCCGGCAGGTTGCTAACTACTTACGCGCAGATCTCCACAGAAAGATCCGGCCCCGTCCAGGGCGAACGGGGCCGGAGCCGTCACTCCCGCACTACGACCGCGGTACTTGCAGAAGTTTGTCCGGCGAACCGATCCCCGCGCCGGACACCTTCCCGGAAACGGCCCCCGCGACGAGTGCGGCGGAGACCTGTGCCGGGGTGGCACGCGGGTGACCGGCGAGATAGACGGCCGCCGCGCCTGCCGCGTGGGGGGACGCCATCGACGTACCGGAGAAGGTCGCCTTCCCCGTGTCGCTCGCGTACGACGCGGAGGTGATCGAGACGCCCGGGGCGAACAGGTCGACGGCCGGGCCGAAGTTCGAGAAGGCGGCCCGGGCGTCGGTCCTGTCGGTGGCGCCGACCGTGATGGCCTCCTTGACGTCCGCGGGGGAGTACAGGCCGGCCCGCAGCCCGTCGTTGCCCGCCGCGACCGTGTACGTGACACCGGAGGCGATCGAGTTGCGTACGGCCGTGTCCAGCTGGGCGCTGTGGATGCCGCCGAGGCTGAGGTTGGCGACCGCGGGCTTGTGCGCGTGCCGGGTGACCCAGTCGATACCGGCGATGACCTGCGAGGTCGTACCCGCTCCGGCGTTGTCGAGGACGCGTACGGCGACGACCTTGGCCTTCTTGGCGACGCCGTACGTGGTGCCGGCGATCGTGCCGGCGACATGGGTGCCGTGGCCGTTGCCGTCCTGGGCGGTGGCGTCGTCGTCGACGAAGTCCCAGCCGTAGCTCGCCCGGCCGCCGAAGTCCTTGTGGGTGATCCGGATGCCGGTGTCGATCACGTACACCGTCGCCCCGCTGCCCCCGGACACCGGCGAGGTGTAGCTCTTGCTCAGCGGCAGGCTCGGCTGGTCGAGCCGGTCCAGGCCCCAGGACGGCGGATTGCGCTGGACACGGTTCGCGGCGCCACGGCTGCTGCCGTCCAGGGTGACGCGGGTGTCCTGGGCGACCGAGGCGACCCGCGCGTCCGCCGCGAGGAGTCTCGCCTGTCTCTCGTTGGCCTTGATGGCGTAGCCGTTGAGGGCCGTGCCGTAGGTGTGGCTTATTTTCGCCCCGTACTTCGTGGCCAGGTCCTTTCCGGCGGCCGACGGAGCCTTCGTCCCCCCTTTCAACGTCACCAGGTAGCTACCGCTGACGGAACCGGGTTCACCGGCGCCGAGTATGGTCCCCTCCGGTGCGGCGTGCGCGGGCAGGGTGATGGCCGAAACGACCGCGGCCGTGATGACCGCGGTCAGACCCCCCGCCCGACGCAGACGCCGCGTGCGCGTCCGTGCCATGTCGAGTTCCCCTCCTTCAACTCTCCACTGGGCAGCCTCTCGTGAGGCGCGAAGCACCACAAGGGCGCATGAGGGGCCCGTATTAGTTCAGGGTGGTAATAATCAGCCCGTTGGGGTCTGGGGGCGAAGCCCCCAGCGAGGGCGACACCATCGCCGGTACCGTCATCACACACGACGACGCACATAGCCGTGTGTCATCCAGCGAACGCGCCGAGGTGGAGCTGTGAAGGCGATCCGTCGATTCACCGTCCGTCCCGTTCTCCCCGAACCCCTCCGACCTCTCAGTGATCTGGCGCGCAATCTGCGCTGGTCCTGGCACGCCGACACCCGTGATCTCTTCCAGTCCGTCGATCCCGAGCGCTGGGCCGCCTCGGAACGCGATCCCGTACGACTCCTCGGCAGCGTCTCCGCCGAGCGGCTCGCGGAGCTGGCCGAGGACGGCCGTTTCCTGCGCCGGCTCACCGAGGTCGCGGGCGACCTCGCCGACTACGTGGGCGGTGACCGCTGGTACCAGACCCAGGGCGGTGAACTGCCCGCCGCCGTCGCCTACTTCTCACCCGAGTTCGGCGTGACGGCCGCCCTGCCGCAGTACTCCGGCGGCCTCGGCATCCTCGCCGGCGACCATCTCAAATCGGCCAGCGACCTCGGCGTACCGCTGATCGGCGTCGGGCTCCTCTACCGGCACGGCTACTTCCGTCAGTCGTTGTCCCGGGACGGCTGGCAGCAGGAGCACTATCCGGTCCTCGACCCCAACGAACTCCCGGTCGCGCTGCTGCGGGAGGAGGACGGCTCCCCGGCCCAGGTCTCCCTGGCGCTGCCCGGCGGGCGTTCGCTGCGCGCCCGGATCTGGCTCGCGCAGGTCGGCCGGGTGCCGCTGCTGATGCTGGACTCGGACGTCGAGGAGAACGACGTCGGCGAGCGCGGTGTGACCGATGTCCTCTACGGCGGCGGCAGCGAACACCGGCTGCTCCAGGAGATGTTGCTCGGCATAGGGGGTGTGCGGGCGGTACGGACGTACTGCCGCCTCGCCGGTCACCCCGAGCCCGAGGTGTTCCACACGAACGAGGGACACGCGGGCTTCCTCGGCCTGGAGCGGATCGCCGAACTCTGCGACGCGGGGCTGGACTTCGACGCCGGCCTGGAGGCGGTGCGGGCCGGCACGGTCTTCACCACGCACACGCCCGTACCGGCCGGAATCGACCGTTTCGACCGGGAGTTGGTGGCCCGGCACTTCGGTTCCGAGGCCGAACTCCCGCGCCTGGACGTCCAGCACATCCTGAGCCTCGGCATGGAGACCTACCCCGGCGGCGAACCCAACCTCTTCAACATGGCCGTGATGGGCCTGCGGCTGGGTCAACGGGCCAATGGCGTCTCCCTGTTGCACGGTCAGGTCAGCCGCGAGATGTTCTCCGGTCTCTGGCCGGGGTTCGACGCCGAGGAGGTGCCGATCACCTCCGTGACCAACGGGGTGCACGCGCCGACCTGGGTCGCCCCCGAGGTGTTCCGGCTGGGCGCGCGGCAGATCGGCGCCCAGCGCACCGAGGACGCGCTGACGGTGGGCGGTTCGGACCGCTGGGACGCGGTCGCGGAGATCCCGGACCAGGACATCTGGGAGCTGCGCCGCGATCTGCGCGAGCAGTTGGTGGTGGAGGTACGGGAACGGCTCCGCGCGTCCTGGCGTCAACGCGGCGCCGGATCGGCCGAGTTGGGGTGGATCGACGGCGTCCTGGACCCCGACGTCCTCACGATCGGATTCGCGCGCCGCGTCCCGTCGTACAAACGCCTGACGCTGATGCTGCGCGACCGGGACCGGCTGATGGACCTCCTCCTGCACCCGGACCACCCGATCCAGATCGTGGTGGCGGGCAAGGCGCACCCGGCGGACGACGGGGGCAAGCGGCTGGTGCAGGAGCTGGTGAAGTTCGCGGACGACCCGCGCGTCCGGCACCGGATCGTCTTCCTGCCCGACTACGGCATGGCGATGGCGCAGAAGCTGTACCCCGGCTGCGACATCTGGCTCAACAACCCGCTGCGCCCGTTGGAGGCGTGCGGCACGAGCGGGATGAAGGCCGCCCTGAACGGCTGCCTCAACCTCTCGGTGCTGGACGGCTGGTGGGACGAGTGGTTCCAGCCCGACTTCGGCTGGGCGATCCCCACGGCGGACGGCACGGGCACGGACCCCGACCACCGGGACGATGTGGAGGCCGCGGCCCTCTACGACCTCCTGGAGCAACGTGTCACCCCGCGGTTCTACGAGCGCGGGCAGGACGGGTTGCCCGATCGCTGGATCGAGATGGTCCGGCAGACGTTGACGTTGCTGGGTCCGAAGGTGCTTGCCGGGCGGATGGTCCGGGAGTACGTGGAGCGGTTGTACGGTCCGGCCGCGCACGCCCATCGCGCGATGACCCCGGACGCGGCTCGTGAACTCGCCGCCTGGAAGGGGCGGGTGCGGGCTGCCTGGCACGGGGTGACCGTCGATCACGTGGAGACGGCTGCGGCTACGGCCACCGCGGAGCTCGGTACGACGCTGAATCTCCGGGTGCGGGTGGGGTTGGCGGGGCTTGCTCCGGACGATGTGGAGGTGCAGGCGGTTTCGGGGCGGGTGGATCCGGAGGACCGGATCGGGGACGCGACTACGGTGCCCTTGAAGCCGGCGGGGGGTCCGGATGCGGAGGGGCACTGGTTGTACGAGGGGCCGCTTGCCCTTGATCGGACCGGGCCCTATGGGTACACGGTCCGGATTCTGCCTGCGCACCGACTGCTGGCGTCCGGTGCGGAGTTGGGGCTTGTGGCGGTGCCTTCGGAGGATGGGGTGGAGGGTGCGGGGGTGTTGATGCGGTAGTGCCCTGCTGAAGTCCGGTGCTGTCTGCGGGTCCGGTGGGGGCTGGTCGCGCAGTTCCCCGCGCCCCTAAAAAAGGGGCGTTGTCCGCGAGCACCGGACTTCGGCACGCCCCTCACACCTCCGAAAAGCCGGACATCGGCTGGCCGCCCTACACCTCCGAATACGGCGCGCACATCTGGCGCAGCGTGCTGCCGATCCTTCGCGCGTACGCGTGTTGCAAGCCCCTCGTTGCCGGGCCGCCCAGGCGGGCGTACCACTTGGCGCCTCGGCTGAAGGCGGAGACTGTCAGCCAGACTGTGCCGTCGCCTGTGCGGTCGACGACGAAGGCTTCCTCGCCGCATTCGGGGTGGCCGGGGAGGGTGCCGTAGGCCCAGCCGGCTCTGCGGTGTTCCTCTACCGTCCAGACGATGCGGCAGGGGCCCTTGATGAGGCCGGCGAGGGTGACCGTTACGTCTACGCCGGGGGCCGCTTTTTCGGCGCTCGCCTCGATGCCGACGCCCATCTCGCGGTGCATTTCCCAGGTCAGGACCGCTTCGGCGGCTCGGCGGAAGACCTTCTCGCCCTCGCCGATCCGGGTGCGCACATACAGGGGGTGGAAGCCCGGGGGGCAGAAGCCGCGTTCGCGGGTCGCGCCGACGTCGTCGTACGTGAAGGACATGGAACCCAAGAGTAGGGCGGTACCCGGAATTGCCTTCGCTCCGGGTACCGCCCTAGTCACTTACCTGTCAACTCGGCTGTCGTCAGCTGACGTTGACGGCCGTCCAGGTGGCCGCCACCGCGGCGTACTCGGCGGAGCTGGAGCCGTAGAGCGCGGCCGCCGCGCTCAGGGTGCCGGTGCGGGCGCCCGCGTACTTGGTGGTCGACGTGAAGTACGTCGTCAGGGCCTTGTACCAGATCTGCAGCGCCTTGGCGCGGCCGATGCCGGCGAGCGTGGCGCCGTTGGACGTCGGGGAGTTGTAGGCCACCCCGTTGATCGTCTTCGAACCGCTGCCCTCGGACAGCAGGTAGAAGAAGTGGTTGGCGACGCCCGACGAGTAGTGCACGTCGAGGTTGCCGACCGAGGAGGACCAGTAGTTGGCGGAGCCGCCGTCCTTGCTGGGCTGGTCCATGTAGCGCAGCGGGGTGCCGTCGCCGTTGATGTTGATCTTCTCGCCGATGAGGTAGTCGCCGACGTCGGAGCTGTTGTTGGCGTAGAACTCGACGCCGGTTCCGAAGATGTCCGAGGTCGCCTCGTTCAGGCCGCCGGACTCGCCCGAGTAGTTCAGGCCCGCGGTGTTGGAGGTGACGCCGTGGCTCATCTCGTGGCCGGCCACGTCCAGCGAGGTCAGCGGGTGGGTGTTGCTCGACCCGTCGCCGTACGTCATGCAGAAGCAGCTGTCGTCCCAGAACGCGTTCACGTACGAACTGCCGTAGTGGACACGGGAGTAGGCGCCGACACCGTTGTTCTTGATGCCGCTGCGGCCGAACGTGTCCTTGTAGAAGTCCCACGTCTCCTGGGCGCCGTAGGCGGCGTCCGCGGCGGCGGTCACGTCCGTGGTGGAGCTGGACGCGGCGCCGGTGCCCCACGTGTTGGTGGTGTTGGTGAAGAGAGTGCCGGTGCCGGACGTCCCGTGCTTCAGGTTGTACGTCTTGTGGCTGCCGCGCGAGGCGTCGGTCAGCGAGTACGTCGTGCCCGACAGCGAGGTGGTGAGGCTGACGGTGCCCGAGTACAGCGTCTTGCCGGTGCCGGTGGCGTTCTCGATGCCCTGGTACTCGAAGAGCTTCTTGCCGGTGGCCGCGTCGGTGATGACGTGCAGCTGGTTGGGGGTGCCGTCGTCCTGGAAGCCGCCGACGATCGTCTCGTAGGCGAGGACGGGGGTGGCGCCACCGGCCCAGATGACCTTGCGGGCACCGTCGGCGGCGGTCTTGTCCGAGCCGGCCGCCTTGGCGATGGTCAGCGCCTGCTTCTCGGCCTTGGCGGTGGAGATCTTCGGCGTGACGGTGGCGACCTTGATGGCCGCGGCGTGCGCCTTGGTGACACCCTCGGTCTTGCCCGACGGCGCGGTGTGGACGACCAGGTCGCCACCGAGGACCGGGAGGCCCGCGTAGGTGCGCTCGTAGCGGGTGTGGAGCGTGCCGTCGACGTCCTTGACGACGTCCTTGACGACCAGCTTCTCCTTGGTGCCGAGGCCTATCTGCTGGGCCGTCTCGGGCGCGGCGGCCTGCTTCTCCTGGACCAGCGCGACGCGCGCGGAGTTGGAGAGGAGCTGCGGGGCGGCGGCGAGGGGCGCCGGCTTGGCCGCGGCGGGCTGGGCGGAGGCACCGGTGGAGACACCGGTGGCGAGCAGGGCGCCGGCGGCAACCGCGGTGGCGATGGCCAGGGTGGTGCGCTTGTGACGCGCGTAGAGGGGGGTCACGCAAGCTCCTCTGTGGGGGAGTCCGGCAGTGTGGGGTTACTGACCGGAGCGGGTTGTGAATCGGCTGTGCTGAAGCGGCGTGAGGGAAGAGTGGCATCAGGGGCGCGTACATGTCAGGACCCCCAAGTGATGTTGGCTGAAAATCGACTGTCCGGGAAACATTGCGGCAATGTAAACGTCCACAACAGAGCGCCGCCCCGGAGTTGAAACCCCGAGGCGGCGCCCAGTTCGTGCGGCCGGAAGTGGACGGCTGGTTTTTACGGGAACGTAAGCTTCCAGCTGTTGATGTAGCCGGTGTCCTGTGCCGCCACGTCCTGGACCTTCAACTTCCAGACGCCGTTGGCGACTTCGGAGGACGCGTTGACCGTGTAGGTCGCCTGCACGTTGTCCGCCGAGTCGGACGAGCTGGAGTTCTTCAGGCGGTACGTCGACCCGTCCGGAGCGACCAGGTCGATCACCAGGTCACCGCGCCAGGTGTGCACGATGTCGACCGCGACCGCGAGGTTCGTGGGCGCGTTGCCCGTCCGCCCGGACACGGTGACCGACGAGGTAACTGCCGCCCCGTTGTCCGGAATCGACACGTCGGCCGTGTTCTCGAACGACGTACCGGTACCCCCGCCGCCCCCGGAGCGCGCACCGACCGCGACGGCCGCCCACGCGTCCTGCACCGCCTTGTACTCGGCGCCCGTCGTGCCGTACAGCTCACCGGCCGCCGCGAGCGTCCCGGTGCGGGCCGCCGCGTAGTTGGTGGTGGACGTGAACTTCGTGGTGAGCGCGCGGTACCAGATCTGGAGTGCCTTGTCCCGGCCGATGCCGGTGACCGGAAGCCCGTCCGAGGTGGGCGAGTTGTAACTGACGCCGTTGATGACCTTGGCGCCGCTGCCCTCGCTCAGCAGGTAGAAGAAGTGGTTGGCGATGCCCGACGAGTAGTGCACGTCGAGGTTGCCGACCCCCGAGTACCAACTGTCCGCCGAGCCGCCGTCCTTGCTCGGCTTGTCCATGTAACGCAGCGGCGTGCCGTCGCCGTTGATGTCGATCTTCTCGCCGATGAGGTAGTCGCCCACGTCGGTCGAGTTGTTGGCGTAGAACTCCACGCCGGTGCCGAAGATGTCGGAGGTCGCCTCGTTCAACCCGCCCGATTCACCGGAGTAGTTGAGCCCGGCGGTGTTGGAGGTGACGCCGTGGCTCATCTCGTGCCCCGCCACGTCGAGGGCGGTCAGCGGGTCCGCGTTGCCGGAACCGTCGCCGTACGTCATGCAGAAGCAGCCGTCGTCCCAGAACGCGTTGACGTACGAATTCCCGTAGTGGACACGGGAGTAGGCGCCGACGCCGTTGTTCTTGATGCCGCTGCGGCCGAACGTGTTCTTGTAGAAGTCCCAGGTCTCCGCGGCGCCGTAGTGCGCGTCCGCGCCGGCCGTCGCCGCGTTCGACGTGGTGCTGTTGCCCCAGGTGTTGCTGGTCTGCGAGAACAGCGTGCCGGTGCCGGACGTCCCATGGTTCAGGTTGTACGTCTTGTGGCCGCCGCGGTCGCCGTCGGTCAGGGTGTAGTTCGAGCCCGACTGGGTGGTGGTCAGTGGGACCGAACCGCTGTACTGGGTGTTGCCGGTGCCGGTGGCGTTCTCGATGCCCTGGTACTCGTAGAGCTTCTTGCCGGTGGCCGCGTCGGTGATGACGTGGAGTTCGTTCGGGGTGCCGTCGTCCTGGAGGCCGCCGACGACCGTCTCGTACGCCAGCACCGGCTTGCCGCTCGCCGCCCAGATCACCTTGCGGGCGGAGTCGGCGGCCGACTTGGTGGAGCCGAGGGCCTTGGCGCGGGAGACGGCCTGCTTCTCGGCGGCGCCGGTTGTGACGCTCGGGGTGAGGTCGGCGACCGCGATGGTGGCGTTGGTCGCTTTGACGACGCGCTCGGTGGCACCGGACTTGGCGGTGTCGACGACCAGGTCGCCGCCGAGCACCGGAAGTCCGCCGTAGGTGCGCTCGTAGCGGGTGTGGACCGTGCCGTCGGCGTCCTTGATGACGTCACGGACGACGAGCGCCTCCTTGGCGCCGAGGCCGATGTCCTTGGCCGTCGAGGTCCGCGCCGTCGAGGCGTCGCGGAGCAGCTCGGCGCGCTGCGAGGGGGAGAGTGAGAGGGCCATGTGCGCCGGATTCCCCTTGCTGGCAAGGGGGTTGGCCGGAGCGGCGGAGGAGGTCGCGCCGGCCTGGACGGCCGCGGCGAGCAGAGCGGTGACGCCGACTGCGGCGACTATGTGGGAGGTGCGTCTGCGCGAGGAATTGCTTCTCAACACTGACTCCTTCGGGACGGTCGCGGATCGCGCGACCAGGGGAGATCACAGGGATCACAGTGATCACTGGTGTGAAGCTGTGGGGTTGCTGTGAAGCGCCAGTGGGAAGAGTGGCAGCAGTCCGCGCTTTCTGTCAGGGGCGCGTCAGGAGGTTGGCCGGAATTCGTTCGTTGTCCGGGTGTTCAAGTCCGTTATCCGGAGCGTCAATTGACGCTTCCTTGACCGTGAACAGAAATTTTCCGGGCCGACATGCCCCCGGAACCAACCGGAAAAAGATCCGGCACGATCCTGCCGTTCGAACCGGCGGTCCTGCCGGACCGCCGCTCCCACGAGGGGAGTTGACGGTTGCAGTGATTCCTTATCCCAACTGGCTGGACGCGGGCGACAACGCCTGGCAGCTCGTCGCGGCGACACTCGTCGGCCTGATGAGCATCCCCGGCATCGCGATCCTCTACGGAGGCCTGGTCCAGCGCAAATGGGTCGTGAACACCATGTTCATGGCCTTCACCGGCTTCTCGCTGGTCCTGGTCGGCTGGGTCCTCTGGGAGTTCAAGATGGGGTTCGGCGAACCCCTGGACTCCCACTGGCCCGGCATCCTCGGCGCGTTCGTCGGCCGGCCCGGCGCGATCGTCGGTTCGGCGAGCGAACAACAACAGGCGTGGATACCGCTCGTCAACGGCAACGACCTGATGCCGAGCTTCCACTTCTCGCAGTCCACGCTCGCCTACTTCCACTTCGCGTTCGCGGCGATCACGCCTCTGTTGTTCATGGGCAGCGTGGTCGGCCGAATGAACATCCGCGCATGGTTCCTGTTCGTGCCGCTGTGGTCGACGCTGGTCTACACGGTCAACGCCTTCCTGCTGTGGGGCGGCGGCTGGTGGGCGGCCAAGGGCGCGCTCGACTACTCCGGCGGTTACGTCATCCACCTGGCCGCGGGCACGTCGGGCTTCGTCGCGGCGGCGGTGATCGGACCACGCCTGGCCCGCGACCGCGCCCACGGCGTGCCCAACAACCTCCCCATGGTCGCCGTCGGCGCGGGCATCCTCTGGCTCGGCTGGAACGGCTTCAACGGCGGCGACATGTACTTCGGCGGTCACAACGCCGCCCTCGCGGTCCTCAACACCAATCTCTGTACGGCAGTTGCCCTACTCGTCTGGGTGTTCTGGGACATGTTCGTCGGACCGCAGCGCAAGCCGACCTTCCTCGGCGGCATCAACGGCATGATCGTCGGCCTGGTGGCGATCACCCCGGCGGCCGGCTTCGTCACCGGGATCGGCGCGATCTACATCGGCATCATCGCGTCGTCCATCGTCTGGCTGGCCTGGAACTACCTGTCCAAGGTCCCGCCGTTCAACAAGGTCGACGACGCGCTCGGCGTCGTCTACACCCACGGCATCGCGGGCCTCGCCGGCGGCATGCTCGTCGGCATCTTCGCCGACCCGGCGGTCGCGGTGTACCTCAACAAGGACGGCACCACGGCCTGGTCCACCAGCGGTTGGCTCTACGGCAACGTCGACCAGCTGTGGAAACAGGCGGGTTCGGCCGGCACGGTCATCCTCTACGACGCCGTGATGACCTTCCTCATCCTCAAGGCGATCGGCCTGTTCGTGAAACTCCGGGCGTCGGACGAGGTGTTGGAGGCCGGCGACATCGCGGTCCACGACGAGGAGGCGTACCCGGCGGAGTCGGCGGTGGCGTCGGCGGTGGCGTCGGTCTCCGTGTCCGAACCGGTGGCGGCGGTGGCACCGGCACCGGTCGCGGAGAAGACCAGGGAACCGGACTCGGCCTGAGATGCCGGGAGTTGAGGACGGGTGCTGTATCACCCGGGGGACAACCCCCGGACCCCCGGCGGACAGATGTCTCACCGGCACTCCAAGTCGAGGGGGCTCCCGTGAAGTTGGTCACCGCGGTCCTCCCGCCCCACCGCGTCCCGGACGTCATGAAGGCCCTCCAGTCGTTCGGGGTGCGGGGAGTGACCGTGACCGAGGTGCGGGCCTATGAGTCCCGGCCGGTCCGGGTGGAGGTCTACCGGGGCAGCGAGTACCGGGTGAACCTTGCCCCGCGACTCCGGCTCGACATCCTCACCCTCGACTTCGACGCCACCGACCTGGTCCGCGTGATCCGTGCCGCGGGAGCCCGCGGCACGGGTGGCGGCACGGTGTGGGTGACGCCGGTGGAGGAGGTGGTGCGGATCAGGACGCGGGAGCGGGGGCCGGACGCGGTGTGAGGCGTCAACTGCCGGTCGGGATCCTCGGTACGCGCCTCGATCACGCGGGCGTATGGGCTGCGGCCGACCATCGTCCGAAGCTCCGGCGGCCGTCTGCGGGCCGCACAGCGCTTCCGGATCACCCGGAGCGGTCAGATGAGTTGAGGGCCTGCCGAGCCGCACTGATGATCCGGTGGGCGTCGGCCCCGTATACGGCGCTCTCGCGGAGCGTGTTCCAGGTGCGCAGATAGGTGCTCACGCTGGTGCCGTCCTCGATCCACAGCTCGGAGTGCCACGTCTCGACGATCACGCGTTTGTCGTCGTAGATCCAGAAAGCGGTGGCGGGCGGGATCTTGAGGGACGCGCAGAAGGGGATGATCCCCAGCTCGACCGTGTCCAGGCCGACGGCGCCGGAGAGGCGGTCGAGCTGCGCGGCGAGCACCGATGGCGGGCAGATGAGCGCCCGCAACGCGGCCTCCCACAGGATCAGGTGGAAGCGTTTCGTGGGGTCGTAGAGCGCCTGTTGGCGCTGCATACGGGACCGCACGGCCTCTTCCGTGTCCCGGGGGGACTGCTGGAGTTCGGCGTACCTGGTGAAGATCGAACGGGCGTAGTCCGGGGTCTGGAGAATCCCGAAGATCATGGAGGATTCCCAGCCCCGGAACACGGAGGCGTCGGTGTGCGCGCTCAGGTGTGTGTCCTGCACGGGCTTGTGCCCCGAGGCGAGCTGGCGCCGCCATGAGCGGATGTGGGACTCGAACCCCCTGAGCCGGGCGAGGAGTTCGTCGTAAGCGTCCGGTTGGCCGGTCTCGTCGGCCCAGGCGCGGAGGTCATCCGGAGTTGCGGTCTGCCTGCCGTTCTCCAGCTTGCTGATCTTGGGCTGCGGCCAGCCGAGCCGCCGGGCGAGTTCGGTACCGGTGAGCCGTCCGTCGGGGGCCGACATGCGCAGCTCACGCAGCCGCACCCCGAGCGCTTCACGCGCCTGCTGGTAGTCCGTGGTCACCGGTCCCGATCTCCCGTCTACTCGCCGGCGGCGAGCCTCGCCGCGAACTCCTCGTACGGTTCGGCGTAGTGCGTCGCCGCGTCGCGTGCCTGGGCGTACCGGTTCACCTCGACCGGCTCCGTGATCAGCTCCACGTTCACGAGGTCGTCGGTGTCGTCGAAGTTGAGCAGCACGACCAGCCGGGAATCGAAGATCCAGAAGTCCTCTTCGGGGAGCTGGAGCCGCTCGGCGTCCGCGCGAGGGAGATTCCGGATGTCCTCGCCGACCGAGCTGTTCCGCCGGGCGTTGTCGAGCAGGTAGAGCTGCCCCGGGGTGGGCGGGCTGTCGATGATCCGCACCCGCTCGAACCGCTTGCCGAGCGCGGTCTGTGCCCGCCGCTCGGCGCACCATTCCGCGTCCTTGCCGTCCCAGTCCACGGGCTCGCCCCGGGTGAACTGCGCGTAGGTGTCGGTGACCTCGTCCGAGGCGTACCGACGGTGCGTCTCCAGCCGCCAGGCGGTGTGCTCGAACTGTGTGAACAGCCGGTCGAACTCGTCCAGGCCGATGACGTTCGGCACGCGTGTGACCTCCTTGGGGCCGAAGTCGACGAGCAGTTCGCGCGGGACCACGATCGGTACCTCGTCCTGTCCGAGGTGGCGGAGGCGCGCGATGTCGTCGGGGTCGGTGAGCGCCGGGCCGTGAATGATCACTTCACCGGTGTCCAGGTCTTCGTGGACGGCCGGGCAGCCGTTCACGCCGCTTCCGGTGCCGTTGAAGCGCAGGCGACGAGCCATGATCAGTTCCTTTCGCCGGGATTTCGATCAGCTTGTCGCCGGGGCGCCCCGCCCGGCTATGGCCTTCCTGACGCTCCGTGAGAATTCTCGGACATAAGACACACTTACCCGAGAATAACCGCGCATACCCGCTCGCCGGTTCAACTGCCCTGCCGTGACAGTGAGTTCATGACCACTGCACAGAAGTCGGGCACGGCCGGAGCCGTCGAGGCGGTCGAAGGGCTGCGCGGAGCGCTGGCGGCTGCGGGGATCGTCCTGCCGTCCCTGGGAGCCGACACGGCCTCCCCCGACCTGAACCTGATCAACCTGGGGCGGGTGCGCGCGGACGTCGCGCTGCGCCTCGCGGACGCCCTCCGGCGGGGGTGCGCATGAGCGAGTTCACCCCTGAGATCGGTGATCTCGCGTTCGACGAGGCGGTCTGTCAGGTCGGCCGGGCCATGGGCCACGAGGGGCCGCACTGGCAACTGCGGCCGGTCGGCGGGGGCCGTGAGTGGGACGCGGAGGGTCCGATCCGGCCGCCGACCGATGCCGAGCGGCTGTCGGCGGACGTGGCCGTGGCCAACGCCCGCAGCCGGAGTGGGCTGTGAGCGCGCCGGTCGGCAAGGGGACGTCGTCGCCGTCGTACGACGTTGCCGCGTACCGCAGGCTCCTTGACCACGGGCAGTCGTGCAAGGCGTGTGTGAAGGTCATGTGCCCCGAGGCCCGGGTCATGTGGAGAGCCGTCAAGCGGCGTCAGCTGTAGGTGCCCCAACTGCCTTAAGCGCTGCCGGAGTTGAGTCAGTGAGGCGTCAACTGCCGGGCGGGGAACGGTCTTTCAGCCCCCCCCGGCGTCAGCCCCCCGCCCCCCGCCCGTCCCCGTGCCACGAGTTCCACAGCGCCGCATATGCGCCCCCCGCCGCCACCAACTCCTCATGCGGCCCCAGTTCGGTCAGCAGGCCGCCCTCCATCACCGCGACCCGGTCCGCGTCGTGGGCGGTGTGCAGCCGGTGGGCGATGGCGATGACGGTGCGGCCCTCCAGTACGGCGGCCAGGGCGCGCTCCGTGTGCCGGGCGGTGGCCGGGTCCAGCAGGGCCGTCGCCTCGTCCAGGATCAGAGTGTGTGGGTCGGCCAACACCACGCGGGCGAGGGCGAGTTGCTGGGCCTGGGAACCGTCCGTGGCCGAACCGCGGGGGCCCAGGCGGGTGTTCAGGCCGTCCGGCAGGTCCCGGACCCACTCCTCCGCGCCGACCGCCGTCAGGGCCGCCCACAACTCCTCGTCCGTGGCGGCCGGTTCGGCGATCAGGAGGTTGTCGCGGACCGAGCCCAGGAAGACGTGGTGCTCCTGGGTGACCAGCACGACCTGGCGGCGCAGCGTCTCCGGGGCAAGACCCGAGACCGGGACCCCGCCGACCGTCACCGTGCCCTCGGTCGGCGCGTCCACGCCCGCCAGCAGTCGGCTCAGCGTGGTCTTCCCGGCGCCGGACGGGCCGACCACCGCGAGCCGTTCACCCGGCCGTACGGTCAGGTCGACGCCGTGCAGCACCTCGCCGCCGCGCTCGTAGGCGTACCGCACGCCCGTCACGTCGATCCGGTCGTCCGCCGGAACCGGGGCGTCACCGTCGCCCTCCGCCCGAGGCGCCTGGGCCAGCCCCTCCACGCGGGCGAACGAGGCGCCGCTGCTCTGGAGTTGCTCGATCCGCATCAGGATCTGGTCCAGCGGTTCGGTGAACTGCCGTAGATACAGCGCCGCCGCGACCACCGCGCCCAGGCCCACCTCCCCGCGCCCGTGCAGCCACCCGCCGACGAACAGCACGCCCGCCACCGGGATCGTGTACGACACCTCGACCGCCGGGAAGAACACCGTCCGCAGGAACAGGGTGTAGAGCCTGCTCCGTAGCGCCGTCCGCAGGGTGTCGCGGCTCGCGGTGACCCGTCGCTCCCGGAGCCGGAACGCCTCCACCGTGCGGGCCCCGGCCACGGTCGCCGTGAGGATCTCGGCGACCTCCGAGTTGGCCGCGCCCTCCGCGAGATAGCCGTCCCGGGCCCGGCGCAGATACCAGCGCAGCACGAACCAGACCGGCGTCAGACCCAGCACCCCGAACAGCCCGAGCAGCGGGTCGAGGACGAACACCGCGCCCATCACGAACAGCGCCTGCACCGAGTTGACCAGCAGCTCCGGCCCGACATCGCGCAGGGTCGTGCCCACGATCGCCACGTCCGCCGTACCGCGGGCGGTCAGGTCACCCGTCCCGGCCCGCTCCACCACCGACGCGGGCAGCGCCAGCGCCCGGTCCACGAAGTCCTCCCGCACCCGCGCCAGCGTGCGCTCACCGAACCGGTGCCCCACGTACCGCGCCCAGCGCGCCAGCAGCAACTGGGCCAGCGCACACGCCACGATGACGAGCGCCAGCCGGTCCACGACCCTCACCCCGGCCCCGGCCCGCACATCGTCCACGATCCGCCCGAGCAGCCACGGCCCGGCGAGCCCGGCCCCGGCGGCCAGCGCGTTCACGACGAGGACGATGGCGAACGCCCGCCGGTCCACTCGTACGAGCCGCAGCGCGGCCCGCCGTACGTCCGCCCGTCCCGCGACGGGCAGTTGACCCTTGGCCAGTGAGGACTGCGTCACCGTACGACCTCTTCCTCTTCCACGTCCCGGGCCACCAGCGCGCGGTAGCCGGGTTCCTCCGCCAGCAGCCGGCGATGGCCGCCGCTGGCCGCGACCTTGCCGTCGACCAGGTAGTGCACGGTGTCCGCGTGGTCGAGGACCAGCGGGGACGTCGTGGTCACCACCGTCGTACGGCCCGTGCGCTCCGCGTGCAGCCGTCGCGCGACCGCCGCCTCCGTGTGCGCGTCGAGCGCCGAGGTCGGCTCCACCGCGAGCAGCACTTCCGGCTCGGCGAGCAACGCCCTTACCAGGCGCACCCGTTGACGCTGTCCCCCGGAGAGGCTGCGCCCCTGCGCGGCCACCGCCGAGTCCAGGCCCTCCGGCAAACCCTGCACGATGTCGTCGGCGGCGGACGCGCGCACGGCCCTCGCCACCGCCTCCGCCGACCGCTCGTGGCGCCCGGACACGACCTCCGTCAGCGGTCCGGCGAACAGGTCGGCCTCGTTGTCGGCGACCAGGATCCGCGCCCGCACCTGGTCCAGCGGAATCGCGTCCAGCCGCACCCCGCCCCAGGTCGCCACCGACGGCGCGTACCGCCCGAGCCGGTCCACCACCGCCAACGCGTCGGCGGGCCGCGCCCCGACCAGCGCGGTCAGCCGCCCCGGCAGCACCCGCACTCCCGAGTCGGGATCGTGCAGGACGGCCGGCTCGGCGGGAGCGTCCAACTCCCCCTTGTCCGGCACGGGTTCGAGCCGCAGCAGCTCTACGACCCGCCGCGCGGCCACCACGCCCCGGCTCAACTCGTAGACCATCTGCACGAAGAACGCCACCGGACCGATCAGCACCGCGACATAGCCGTACACGGCGACCAACTCACCGATGCTGAGCTGCCCTTGGGCCGCCAGCCGGGCCGCGAGCCAGGTCACCACGGCCAGGAACAGCGTCGGCAGCCCGACCCCGATCGCCTGCACCCAGCTCGCCACCGCGCCCACCCGGTAGCCCTGCGCGCGCAGCCGCTGCGAGTCACCCCGGAACGCGTCCGCGAACAGCCCTTTGCCGCCAAGGCCGTTGAGGACACGCAGACCGCCCGCGAGGTCGCCGATGCGCGCGGTCAGCACGCTCTGCCGCTCCCGGTACTCCGTCTCCACGCTCTGCAACCGCAGCGTCAACGGCCCCGCGAGCAACGCGATCACCGGCACACCCAGCAGCACCACGGCGGCCAGCGGCGCCGAGATCGACAGCAGCACGCCCGCGACCACGCCGTAGACGACGAGGGCGCCGAAGCCGGGGCCGACGACGGTGAGGGACTGGGCGATCGTCCACACGTCGCCGACGCCGGTGGTGATGACCTCGCCGGCCTGCGCACGGCGCGACAGCACGGCGCCGAGCCGGACCGTCTGGCCGACGATCAGCTTGACCGTGCGGAAGTTGGCGTCGATCCGGACCCGGGTCATCGTGCGGTGGCGCATGATGCTCAGCCACGAGTTGACCGCACCGACCACGAACAGCACCCCGGTCCACCAGGCCAGCGCGCCCATGTTCCCCGGCACCAGCCCGTCGTCGACGGCCCGGGACATCAGATACGGCGCCGCCGCCATCAGCACCATCCACACACTCGACAGCAGCGCCCCGGACGCCGCCCGCCCCGGCTGTTGCCACACCAGCCACCACAGGAACCGCCAGCCGCCCCGGCAGTCGGGTGTCCCGGGATCCTCGTACGCGTCGATCATGTGCCTCCTTGCTCGGGCTGCCGGGAGCGCGCAGCCGTGAGCGAGCCGGGGGTGGTTGGAGGCAACGAAGATTACCGAGCGTGAGCGCGGTTGCCCATCGAATATCGCCCGCCGCATGCCGAGGGGCCGGTACGCAGAGTGCGTGTACCGGCCCCAACAGGTGTGCCTCCGCCGGGAGTTACCCCTGGGCGGTCCTACGGAGGAGAACGTGTGCGAGGTGTGGTTTCCCTGAGAGGTGTCCCTCCGGGCTCTCAGAAGACGGCGAGCGGGTTGACGGGAACTCCGGTCAGGCCGTGGACGCGTGGGGGCGCGACCGTGAGCAGGAAGGTGTGGCGGGACAACTCCCCGCACACGGCGGCCAGTTCCTCGACGTTCGCCGCGTCGATCAGCGGCATGCCCAGCCGTACGAGGCCGATGCCGTGCAGGGGGAGCGGTGCCCCGGGGTCCGCTGACGGGATGGCGTCGCCGGTGTCGCCCGCGTAGAGCGATACCCCGCGGCGGTGCATCCATCGCACGGCGTCGACGCTGATGCCGGGCATCGGTGGACCGGGCGTGGGCGACGGTCCGAACCTCACCACCAGCGCGTCGCCGGACTCCACCGTGACGCCCTCGCGCTCCTCGGCGGCGTCGAGGTCCCGCGCGGTGACCGCGTGACCGGCGGGAAGCGGGCCGGTCGGCGCGAGATCGAGCAGGACGCCTCGCGTGACCACGCCGGCGGCGAAGGCCGTCGTAGAACCGTGGGTGACTCCGGACGGGGAGACGCTGTCGGCGAGGAACCGGCCGGGGTAGACCCGGCCGTCGATCGACTGGTGGGTGAGGGCGTCCAAGTGGGTCGAACGCGGGTGGTGGTTGGTGATCAGGACGACGTCCGCGGTCGCGTGTGCCGCTGGGGCGGTGAGGGCCATCAGTTGGTGGACCGGGGAGGCCTCTGCCGTGGTCGGGGCGAAGGGGCCGCTGATGAGGGGCGTCGGGCGGATCGGCAGGGCCAGGGACACCGAGCGGCCGGTGCGGACCTCGGCGGCGGCTCTGGCGCGGGTCTCGTCGGTGATCAGGTTGAGCGTGCCGAGTTCGTCGTCGGCGCCCCAGCGGCCCCAGTTGCTCGGCAGGTTGCTTGAGTCCGCTGAGTCCTCGGAGTTCTCTGCTGCCATCGCTGCTCTACTCCTTACTCCTTGCTCTGTAGTTTTCCCAACGGGGCCGGGTCTTCGGCCAGTTCGGCGGCTGCCTTCTGCCACGCGGTGTCCTCGGGGTGGAGCGCGCTGTGCAGGAACGCCGTGGTGAGGCGTTGGAGCAGGGCGACCCGGGCGGGGCTTTCGTCCGTCGTCTCGGCGACCTCGTAGCCGGGGATGCCGCCGAGTGAGTGCTCCGCGCCGTAGAGGGTGAGCAGGGTCTTGTCGCCGGGGCTGTAGGTGTACGGGTCGGTGAACCAGTCCGGGCCGCGGGTGGAGAGCCGGGACTGGTCGTGGTCTCCGGCGACGATGAGTGCCGGTGGGGTCATCGTGGCGAACGACGGCCTCATGAAGGGGAGTTGCTCGGCGGCGAACGGGGTCAGGTCGTCGCCCAGGCCGGTCAGGGCGAGCAGTACGCCCGCCTTGACGCGGGGGTCGGAGAGGTCTTCGCCGGGTGAGCCGTCGGGGTCGAGGACGCGGGCGCCCAGCAGTGTGCTCGCCGTCTGGGCTCCCCAGGAGTGGCCGGCCACGGCGATGCGGTCGTGGTCGACGCGTCCCGCGAGGCCCGGCACCGACGCTTCCAGGACGTCGAGTTCGTCCAGTACGCGCTTGAGGTCCTCGATGCGGATGCGCCAGATCTCCGGGAAGCGGGGGTCCTCGTGCGGGATGCCGAGCGTCCTGGAGTCGAGGTGTGTCGGCTGGACGACGACGAAGCCTTGCGCGGCCCAGTGGTCCGCCAGCGGGGCGTAGCCGTCCATCGACCAGCCGAAGCCGTGCGAGAAGACGACGACCGGCAGATCACCGCCGGTCACGGGCGCGGAGACGCGGACCTGGAGGTCCTCGCCGCGGCCCGGGGCGGGCAGGATGACCGGCTTCACGGACACGATCGCGGGGTTCGGGTCGGACATGGCTGTGCTTCCGTTCTCTCTGTTGTCCGGTTGCTGTCCGGTGGGCCTCAGCGGCGGCGCAGGGTCGGGTCGAGGAGTGCGGGCGGGGTGTCGTTCTTCTCGTGGGCGGCGAGGTCGGTGCCGGGGGCGACGATCGTGTCGATCGCGTCGAGCACGTCGGCGGTGAGCACGGTGTCGGAGGCGGCGAGCTGGGTGTGCAGGTGGTCCAGGGTGCGGGGGCCGATCAACGCGCTGGTCACGGCCGGGTGCGCGGTCACGAAGCCGAGCGCGAGCTGGATCATCGTGAGGCCGGCCTCGTCGGCGACCTTGGCCAGCTGTTCGACGGCGTCGAGCTTGGCCCGGTTGGCGGGGACGGTGGTGTCGAAGCGCTGGGGCATGAACGCGGAGCGGCTGGTGGTGACCTCCCGGCCCTCGCGGATCGCGCCGGACAGCCAGCCCGAGGCGAGCGGGCTCCAGGCCAGGACGCCGAGGCCGTACTCCTCGGTCACCGGCAGTACGTGGGTCTCGATCCCGCGCTGGAGGATCGAGTAGCTGGGCTGCTCGGTGACGTAACGGCCCAGGTGGTTCTCGCGGGCGGCCCACTGCGCCTGGACGATGCGGTACGCGGGGAAGGTCGAGGAGCCGAAGTAACGGATCTTTCCCGCGCGTTGGAGGTCGGTCAGTGCGGAGAGGGTCTCCTCGTCGCTGGTGCGGGGGTCCCAGCGGTGGATCTGGTAGAGGTCGACATGGTCGACGCCGAGCCTGCGCAGGCTGTTGTCCAGCTCGGTGACCAGCCAGCGGCGCGAGGCGCCCTGGTGGTTGCGCTCCTCGCCCATCGGCAGGCTCGCCTTCGTGGCCAGCACGATGTCGTCGCGCCGACCGGCGATCGCCTTGCCGAGCAGCTCCTCGGACTCGCCTCCGCTGTACGCGTCCGCGGTGTCGATGAGATTGACCCCGCCCGCGAGAGCGGCGTCGACGATCGCGGTGACCTCCTCCTGGCTCGTGCGCCCGATCCTGCCGAAGTTCATCGCGCCGAGAGCGAGGGTGCTGACCTGTACGCCGGTGCGGCCGAGGGTGCGGTATTGCATGGCTACGTCCTCTGAAATGGGTAAGCGGAACCTTGTTCCGGTAACGATACGGAACGGGGTTCCGCTTCGCAAGCGGGGAGGGGGGAGGGGTGGGGGTGGGGGCTGAGGTGCGTTGGCGGCTTGCGGTGCGTTGTGGCTGGTCGCGCAGTTCCCCGCGCCCCTAAAAGACGCGGCGGGTCGGCATCTTCAGGGGCGCGGGGAACTGCGCGACCAGCCCCCACCGGCCGGCAGCCGAACAACCACGCAACGCGCGGAGCGTCGGGCCCGGGTGCGATCCATCGCCGCTTCCCGCCCCGCGCCGCGGACCCCGCTTACGCCAGGCTGTCCCGCCAGGCCCGGTGCAGATCCGCGAAGCGCCCCGTCCCCGCGATGAGCTCGGCCGGGGCGCCGTCCTCGACGACTCGGCCGTGTTCCATGACCAGGACCCGGTCCGCGATCTCGACCGTGGACAGTCGGTGCGCGATCACGACCGCCGTGCGGCCGCGCAGGACCGTCGACATGGCGCGCTGTACGGCCTGTTCGCCCGGGACGTCGAGGGAGCTGGTCGCCTCGTCGAGGATGAGGACGGCGGGGTCGGCGAGCAACGCGCGTGCGAACGCGACGAGTTGGCGCTGACCGGCCGAGATACGGCCACCCCGCTTGCGTACGTCCGTGTCGTAGCCGTCGGGCAGCGCGCTGATGAAGTCGTGCGCGCCGATCGCCTTCGCGGCCCGCTCGATCTCCTCACGCGGTGCGTCCGGACGGCCGATCGCGATGTTCTCGGCGACCGTGCCGGAGAACAGGAACGCCTCCTGCGTCACCATCACCACCCCGCGCCGCAGTTCGGGCCCGGACAACTCGCGCAGGTCGACGCCGTCGAGCAGGACCCGCCCGTCCGAGGGGTCGTAGAAGCGGGCGAGGAGCTTGGCCAGGGTGGACTTGCCCGCGCCCGTTGAGCCGACCACGGCGACCGTCTGGCCTGCGGGGAGGGTGAGGTCGAAGACGGGCAGCACCTCGCCGCCGGTGCGGTAGGCGAAGCGGACGCCGTCGAAGACGACCTCGCGGCCGGGCTGCTCCGACTCAAGTGCCGGGAGTTGGACGGGGGTTGAGGGTTCGGGGACGGTCGGGGTCTGGGCGAGCAGGCCCGCGATCTTCTCCAGGGAAGCGGCGGCCGACTGGTAGGAGTTGAGGAACATGCCGAGGCGGTCGATCGGGTCGTAGAGCCGCCGTAGGTACAGCACCGCGGCGGCCAGTACGCCCAACTCCAGTGAGCCGTCCGCGACCCGGGTCGCGCCCCACAGCACGATCGCCGCGACGGCCGTGTTGGCGACCAGGCGGGAGCCGGTGACATAGCGGGCCATCTCCAACAGGGCGTCGCCGTTGGAGCGTTCGTGCTGTTGGTTGAGAACCTGGAAGTCGGCGTCGTTCACGGCCTCGCGGCGGAAGGCGCGGACCGGGCGGATGCCGTTCATCGTCTCGACGAACTTCACGATCACGCGCGCGATCGCCGTGGACCGGATCGCGTACACCCGTACCGCGCGCCGCTGGTAGACCCGCACCAGCAGGTACAACGGCACGAAGGACGCCACCGCGACCGCGCCGAGGCCCAGGTCGAGCCAGAGCAGCATCGCCGAGATGTACACGAACGACAGGATGACCGTGATTAGCTCCTGGAGTCCCTCGCTGAGCAGTTCGCGCAGGGCCTCGATGTCCGTGGTGGAACGGGAGATGAGCCGGCCGGACGTGTACCGCTCGTGGAAGTCGATGCTGAGCGCCTGCGCGTGCCGGAAGATACGGCCGCGCAGATCGAGCAGCACGTCCTGGTTGACGCGGGCGGAGGCGCCGATGAACGCGTACTGGAGTCCGCCGGAGATCAGCGCGCAGAGCAGGTAGCCCGCCCCTACGGCGATCAGCGGGCCGTGGTTGTCGTCCCGGAACGCCGGTACCGCGCGGTCGATGGCGTACGCCACGAGGAGCGGGCCTACCTGTACGGCCGCCTGCTGGAGCAGAAGGAGGAGGGTTGTGACGGTGACGCGTGCCTTCATGGGGGCGAGCAGGGAGCGTAGGAGGGTGGCGGTCGCGCCTGGGGGAGTGGGCAGGGTGTCGTGATCGAAGGGGTCGCCTGCGGCGGGCCTGCGCGGGGGGTCCGGGGTGTTGTCGGTGGTGGGTGCCGATGTGGTGGGCGCGGTCATCGGGCGTCCTTCTGCTCACCGATCGGGTGGTTGTGAGTCTGCGGGCCGGTGGGGGCTGGTCGCGCCCCGCGGCGGAGCCGCATATCGACACCGCCCCGCGCCCCTTGGGGGGTCTCCTGCTCGGCACCAGACATCAGGTACGCGTACTCCGCGTTCGTCCGTAGGAGTTCCTGGTGGGTGCCGACGGCTGTGATGCGGCCTTCGGACAGGAGGGCCACGCGGTCGGCGAGCAACACCGTGGACGGGCGGTGGGCCACGATCAACGCCGTTGTGTCGGACAGGACTTGACGGAGGGCTGCCTCGACGGCGGCCTCTGTGTGGACGTCCAGTGCGGAGAGCGGGTCGTCGAGGACCAGGAAGCGGGGATTGCCCACCACCGCCCTTGCCAGGGCGAGGCGTTGGCGTTGGCCGCCGGAGAGGCTCAGGCCCTGTTCGCCCACCTGGGTGTCCGTGCCCTGGGGGAGGGCGTGCACGAAGTTGGCCTGTGCGACGGCCAGCGCTCGCTCCAACTCGGTTTCTCCTGCGGCCTTTTCCGCTCCCATGAGTACGTTCTCCCCGACGCTGGCCGAGAACAACGTCGGTTCCTCGAAGGCCACGGCGACGAGGGCGCGCAGCGATTCCCGGGGCATGGCGGTGATGTCCTCGCCGTCCAGTGTGATCTGGCCGGAGGTCACCTCGTGGAGGCGGGGGACGAGGGCGGTGAGGGTGGTTTTGCCGGTGCCGGTTGCGCCTACCAGGGCCATGGACTCGCCGGGTCTGATGTGTAGGTCTATGCGGTCGAGGGTGGGTGGGGAATCTGGCGGGGCGTCGGGGTAGCGGAAGGAGACTTTGGTGAAACGGATGCCGTCGTTTTCGGGTGCCGGTTCGTGGGGGCTGAGCGCGCAGTTCCCCGCGCCCCTTTGGGGCGCGGCCCTCAAAGGCGCTTCCTCCTCCCGGATTTCATCCATCACCTCGAAGAACCGCTCCGTCGCCGTCGCCGCCTCCTGGCTCATCGCCAGCAGGAAGCCGATCGACTCCACCGGCCATCGCAGCGCGAGTGCCGTGGACAGGAACGCCACCAACGTGCCCGCCGACAGCCCCCCGTCCGCGACCTGCACTGTCCCCACCACCAGCGCCGCCCCGAGTGCCAGCTCGGGGAGGGTCACGATGACGCCCCAGATCGTGGCCAGGAGTCGGGCCTTGTGGAGTTCGGTGCCGCGCAGGGTGCGGGAGAGGTCGCGGAAGGCGCGGGCCTGTGTGCGGTGGCGGCCGAAGCCCTTGATGATGCGGATGCCGAGGACGCTCTCCTCGACGACCGTCGTCAGGTCGCCGACCTGGTCCTGCGCGCGGCGGGCCACGTGCGCGTACCGCTGCTCGAAGATCACGCAGGTGACGATCACCGGTATGGCGGGCCCCAGGATGACCAGCCCCAGTGTCCAGTCCTGGAGCAGCATGATGATCACGCCGACCAGGATCGTCACCGCGTTGACCAGCAGGAACGTCAGGGGGAAGGCGAGGAACATCCGGAGCAGCATCAGGTCGGTGGTGCCGCGGGAGAGGAGCTGGCCCGAGGGCCATCTGTCGTGGAAGGACACCGGCAGGCGTTGCAGATGCCGGTACAGGTCCGCCCGCATCTCCGCCTCGACGTGTGACAGCGGCCTTGCGACCAGCCACCGGCGCAGCCCGAACAGGATCGCCTCCGCGAACCCGAGCAGCAGCAGATACAGCGCCCCTAGCCACACGCCCGCCGTGTCCCGGTCGGCGACCGGCCCGTCCACCATCCACTTCAGGACGAGCGGGAACACCAGGCCCGTACAGGACGCGACGACGGCGACCCCGGCCGCGGCGAACAGCCGTACCCGCACGGGGCGGACGTACGGCCACAGCCGCGCGAGCGTACGGACGGCGGACCGGTCGGAGTGGTCCTCGGCGGAGGCGGGTGTCGTGGTCATCACGGGCGAGCCTACGGACCACCACTGACAGTGCCCACCGAGTTTTGGCCGGACCGGGATCGGCCGTTGGTCCTACGACCTGGGTGTTCGAGGGGTCGTAGCGGCACATCGAGGGGAGTCGTAGTGGCGCATCAACCGATCGGTTGATGCGCCTTCGAGCGCGATGGCCGATGTGCCGGGACCGGCTCCGGCGGGACCCTCGGAACATGTCAGCCACTCCTGTCATCGAAGTCACCGCACTACGGAAGTCCTACGGCGGCCGGGCCGTCGTGGACGGGGTCTCGTTCGCCGTCGAGGAGGGCGAGATCTTCGGGATCCTCGGCCCGAACGGCGCCGGCAAGACCACCACCGTCGAGTGCGTCGAGGGTCTGCGGGTCCCGGACGCGGGCCGGGTCCGCGTCACCGGACTCGACCCCGTCGCCGACCACGCGGAGGTCGCCCGGGTCCTCGGCGCCCAGCTCCAGGAGAGCGAGCTCCAGGCCAAGCTCACCGTCCGCGAGGCGCTGGAGCTGTACGCGTCCTTCTATCCGCACCCCGCCGACTGGCGGCCGCTGGCCGAACGGCTGGGCCTGACCGCGAAGTTGACCACCCGGTTCGCCAAGCTCAGCGGCGGGCAGAAGCAGCGGCTGTTCATCGCGCTCGCGCTCATCGGCAATCCCCGCGTCGTCGTTCTCGACGAGCTCACCACCGGGCTCGACCCGCGTGCCCGCCGTGACACCTGGCAGCTGATCGAGGACGTGCGGGCGAGCGGGGTCACCGTGCTGCTCGTCACCCACTTCATGGAGGAGGCGCAGCGGCTGTGCGACCGGATCGCCGTGATCGACAAGGGCCGGGTGGCCGCCCTGGACACCCCGGACGGGCTGATCAGGCGCTCGGCGGGCTCCACCGTCATCAGCTTCACGCCCTCCGCGGCACTGGACGACGGTGACCTGAACGCGCTTCCCGCGCTCACGTCCGTCACGCGCAAGGACGGCCGGATCACGCTCTCCGGCTCCGACGAGACCGTCAACGCCGTCATCACGCTGCTCGCCCGCAACCACATCACCGCCCACCAACTCCGCGTGTCCGACGCCACGTTGGACGACGCGTTCCTGGACCTGACGGAGGTCTCCGCATGAACACCGCAGTCCTGCGCACCGAGGTGAAGCTCTTCCGCCGTGAACCGGGCGCCCTCTTCTGGATCCTGCTGTTCCCCACCCTGCTGCTGGTGATCCTGGGTTCCATCCCCGGCTTCCGCGAGCACGACGCCGACCTCGGCGGCCTGCGCACCGTCGACGTGTACGTCCCGGTCGCCGTCCTGCTCGGCATGATCGTCGGCGCGCTCCAGTCGATGCCGCAGAACATCACCGGCTACCGCGAACGCGGCATCCTCCGCCGCATGTCCGCCACCCCGGTCCGCCCGACCGCCCTGCTCGCCGCGCAGATGGTGGTCTACGGCGCGGCGGCCCTCGTCTCCGCCCTGCTCGCGCTGATCGTCGGCCGGCTCGCCTTCGACGTACGCCTGCCGAAGCAGCCCGGCGGCTACCTCCTCGCCCTGCTCCTCGCGATCCTGGCCGCCCTCGCGCTGGGCTCCGTGGTCTCCGCGCTGTCCCGGACGACGAAGATCGCGGGCGCCATCGGGTCGGCGGTGTTCTTCCCGATGATGTTCTGCGCGGGCGTGTGGCTCCCGGTGAACGCCATGCCCGACGTCATGGCCCGCATCGTCGGCTACACCCCGTTCGGCGCCGCCGCCGAGGCCCTGAACAGGGCGGCGGCGGGGAACTGGCCGGGTTGGACCCACCTGGGCGTGCTGGTGGCGTGGACCGTGCTGCTCACGGCGGGCGCGTCCCGCTGGTTCCGCTGGGAGTAGGGGAGTCGGCCGTGCAGACTGGGGAGATGACCACGAGGGACCGGCAGATCGAGCGGCGCTGGGAACAGTTGCACACATGGGGGCCGTACGGGCTGCTCGGGATCAGTGTCGTCCTCGCGCTCGCCTCCTCCGGTCTGTTCGACCACTCCGCCGCCCAGTGGTGGATCGGCTGGTCCCTGGCCGGCGCCGCGCTCGTCCTCCAGCTGTGGTGGCACGGCACCCGCTCCCGCCGCCCCGACCGCGGCCGGACCCCGTCGCGGGCCGGAACGGCGTACTACGTCGTCCGCTGGGCCATCGCCTTCGTCCTCACCTGGATCGACCCGTTCTTCGCGTTCTACGCCGCCTCCGGCTTCATGGACGCCGACGAACTGATCCCGGGCACGGTGGCACAGCGGGTCGGACTGTTCGCGAGCGCGGTCACCGTGGCCGGAGCGCAGGCCGGCGGGCTGCCGTTCGGGAGCGGGCTCCAATGGGTCCTCTTCGTGGCACTCGTGGCCGCCAACTCCGGTCTGCAGATGGCGATTGCGCATCTCACCCAGCAGGAGTCGGAGCGCTCCCGCGAGCGCAACGAGACCATCACCGAACTCGAACGCACCAACACCGCCCTGCAACAGGCCCTCGACGAGAACGCCGCCCTGCACGCCCAACTCCTCGTCCAGGCAAGGGAAGCCGGGGTCGCCGACGAACGCCGTAGGCTCGCCGCCGAGATCCACGACACCATCGCCCAGGGCCTGACCGGCATCATCGCCCAGCTCCAAGTCGTAGCGAACGCACCCGACTTGACGACCGCCCGCACGCACCTCGAACGCGCCTCCGCGCTCGCCCGGCACAGCCTCGGCGAGGCCCGCCGGTCCGTGCAGAACCTCGCGCCCATCGCCCTGGAGAACGACGGACTGCCCGAGGCCCTGAAGAACACGGTCGCGGAGTGGGGCGAACGCACCGCCGTCCGCGCCGAGTTCACCGTCACCGGCATCACCGAGCAGCTCCACGACGAGATCTCGGCGACCCTGCTGCGCATCGCCCAGGAGGCGTTGTCGAACGCGGCCCGGCACGCCCGGGCAACCCGCGTCGGCGTGACCCTCTCCTTCCTGGGGGACGAGGTCATCCTCGACATCCGCGACGACGGTCAGGGCTTCGACCCGCTGGCCCTCCCCGAACGCACCCGCACCGGCGGCTTCGGCCTCGACGGAATGCGCGCCCGCGCCGAACGCGTCGCGGGCTCCCTCACGATCGAGGCCGAGCCCGGTCACGGCACGGCCCTGTCGGCTCGCGTACCGTTGGTCCGCCATGAGTGACGAGTTGCTGATCTCCCTGCTGATCGTCGACGACCATCCCGTCGTACGGGACGGTCTGCGCGGCATGTTCGAGTCCGCGCCCGGATTCCGCGTCCTGGGCGAGGCGTCCAATGGCGTCGAGGCCGTGGAGCGGGCCGCCGACCTCGACCCCGACGTGATCCTGATGGACCTGCGCATGCCGGGCGGCGCGGGCGTCGACGCCATCCGCGAACTGACCCGCCGCGCCGCCCGCGCGAAGGTGCTCGTCCTGACGACGTACGACACCGACTCCGACACCCTCCCCGCGATCGAGGCGGGCGCGACGGGCTACCTGCTGAAGGACGCCCCGCGCGACGAGTTGTTCACCGCCGTCCGCGCGGCGGCGGAAGGCCGCACGGTCCTCTCTCCCGCCGTCGCCTCCCGCCTGGTCTCCGCTGTCCGCGGCCCCCAGGCCCCCGGCAACGAGCCGCTCTCCGCCCGCGAACGCGAAGTACTGGTCCTCGTCGCCAAGGGGACGTCCAACCGCGAGATCGCCCGCGAACTCTTCATCAGCGAGGCGACCGTGAAGACCCATCTCACCCACCTGTACGGCAAGTTGGGGGTCAAGGACCGCGCGGCCGCCGTGGCGGTGGCGTACGACCGGGGGATTCTCGGCTGACCAGCGGGTTCTAGGCGGCCGGGTACGGCAGCAGCCCGGCGTTCGTCCTCTCCCAGGCCGCCTTCAGCTCGGCGAGCAACTCCGGCTTGTCGGGGGCGAGATCGGCCTGTTCACGGATGTCGGCGCCGAGGTCGAAGAGGTGGTCGTCGCCGTCCTCGTCCTGGTAGTACTTCCAATCGCCGCGCCGCAGCGCCCGGTTGGCCCGCACCCGCCAGAACAGCTCCCGCTCGGACGGCTGTTCGCCCTTCAGCAGGTAGCCCGCGAGGCTGGTGCCGTCCAGCGGGTACGCCGGGTCGGGGCGGGCTCCGGCCAGCTCTAGGAAGGTCGCCGTCCAGTCGGGGGAGAAGTTCGGCTCGTGGCTGACCTGGTTGCCGTCGACGCGATGCGGCCAGCGGACGATCGTCGGGACCCGGATGCCGCCCTCCAGCAGGGAGGACTTCTCGCCGCTCAACGGCCAGAGGTACGACCAGCGTTCACCGCCGTTGTCGCTGGCGAAGTACACCAGCGTGTTCTCCTCCTGCCCGGACCGGCGCAGCGCGGTGAGCACCTCGCCGACGGCCGCGTCGAGGCTCTGCACCATCTCCGTGTACTTCGCGACCGACCCGCCGTCGTTGTGCAGCAGCGCGGCGGTGACCCCGGCCGGGGTCTTCGCCGCCCGGATCCTCGCCGCGATCTCGGCGCCGGTCTCCTCGTCGCCCTCCGCGAGCCAAGGCCAGTGCGGGGTGGTGAAGTTGAGGTTCAGCAGCCACGGCTCGTCGTGTTTCCGGCCGACGTACTGGACGGCCCGCTCGGTCAGCACCTGCGTGTAGTAGCGCAGGTCCTTGTAGGTCGCGTCACCCTCGTACAGGTCGTAGTCGCCGAGCTGGCCCAGCTTGGAGAAGTACTCCAGTACGCCCCCGTGGTTGCCGAAGAACTCGTCCCAACCCGACTTCGTGGGGCTGTAGTCGGGCAGCCAGCCGCAGTGCCACTTGCCGATGAGGGCGGTGGAGTAGCCCGCCTTCTTGAGGAGGGAGGCGAGGGTCGGGTGGCTCGGGTCGAGCCCCTGCGTCTTGTTGGCGATCGGTTCGGCCAACCCGCCTGGTGTACGGCCCGGGTAGCGCCCGGTGTAGAGGCTGAACCGGGTCGGGGAGCAGGTCGCGGAGCCGGAGTAGGCATCGGTGAAGCGCACGCCCTGCCGGGCCAGCCGGTCCAGGTTCGGCGTCTTGATGTGCGGGGCGCCGTAGGAGGAGAGGTCGGCCCAGCCGAGGTCGTCGCCGAGGATGACGAGGAGGTTGGGGCGCTTGCCGGAGGCGGCGGGGCGGGCCGTGAACGGGCGCTCGGCGGGGGCGGATTCGGCGGCCTCGGCGGTGGTGGCCGTACCGGCGACGGCGGTGACGGCACCGCCACCGACCAGGCCGCCGAAGGCGCGGCGGGATATCTCGGGCATGCGAGGTCCTTGTGGGGAAGACGGCGGGAGGCAGCGGAAGCCGTGGGGGGCACCCTCCATGTGATCACCGGGCCCGCCCCAAGCCCAGCCATCCGCCCGGGAGTTCACGGACCTGAAACGTCACCCCGGCCGGAACTCGCTGGAACTCGCCGGAACCCCGCTCGCCCCTCAGCCCACCACCTTCAGCAACAGCACAGCCCGCGCCGGCACAGTGATCGCCGCCCCCGCCCGATGCACCACCCCCGGCGCCTCCCCCTGCTCCTCCCGTGACGTGTCGACGACCACCTCGTACCGCTCCGCCCACGGCGGCCCCGGCAGCACGAAGCTCACCGGCCGGTGGCCCGCGTGCAGGACGGCGAGGAAGCTGTCGTCGACGATGGGGGCGCCGCGTTCGTCACGGCCGGGGATGTCCCGGCCGGAGAGATACATGCCGAGGGTGGCGGCGGGCGCGTACCAGTCCCGTTCCGTCATCTCCGTGCCGCGCTCGGTGAACCAGGCCAAGTCCCTTATGCCGTCCGCCGAATGGGCCCGCCCGGAGAAGAACGCCCGGCGCCTCAGCACCGGATGGCGGTGGCGCAGGTCGATCAGGCGGGCGGTGAGGTCGGTCAGCGCCGCCCAGCCGGGGTCCTCCCGCAGGCCCCAGTCCACCCAACTGATCTCGTTGTCCTGGCAGTAGGCGTTGTTGCTGCCCCGCTGTGTCCGCCCCAGCTCGTCACCCGCGACCAGCATCGGCACGCCCGTGGAGAGGAGGAGGGTGGTGAGGAGGTTCCTCAACTGCCGTCGCCGCAGCGCTTTTACGCGCTCGTCGTCCGTCTCGCCCTCGACCCCGCAGTTCCAGGAGCGGTTGTCGTCGGTGCCGTCCCGATTGCCCTCGCCGTTGGCCTCGTTGTGCTTGCGCTCGTACGACACCAGGTCCCGCAGGGTGTAACCGTCGTGCGCCGTGATGAAGTTGACCGAGGCGTAAGGGCGACGGCCGCCCCACGCGTACAGGTCACTCGACCCCGACAGGCGGTACCCGAGGTCCCGTACGTCCGGCAGCGCGCCCCGCCAGAAGTCCCGGACGGCGTTGCGGTAGCGGTCGTTCCACTCCGTCCACAGGGGCGGGAACGCGCCGACCTGGTAGCCGCCCGAGCCGACGTCCCAGGGCTCGGCGATCAGCTTCACCCGTCGTAGCACCGGGTCCTGGGCGATCACCGCGAGGAACGGGGACAGCATGTCGACGTCGTGCATCGAGCGGGCCAGTGCGGCGGCGAGGTCGAAGCGGAAGCCGTCGACGCCCATCTCGGTGACCCAGTAGCGCAGGGAGTCGGTGATCAGCCGGAGCACGTGCGGCTGGACGACGTGCAGGGTGTTGCCGCAGCCGGTGTAGTCCGTGTAGCGGCGGGCGTCGCTCTGGAGGCGGTAGTAGCCGCGGTTGTCGATGCCCTTGAGCGACAGCATCGGGCCCAACTCTCCCGCTTCCGCCGTGTGGTTGTAGACCACGTCGAGGATGACCTCGATCCCGGCCTCGTGCAGCGCCCGCACCATCCGCTTGAACTCGCCGACCTGCTGCCCCGCCGTACCGGTCGCCGCGTAGCCCGCGTGCGGGGCGAAGTACCCGATGGAGTTGTAACCCCAGTAGTTCTTCAGACCCCTGCGCAACAGATGGTCCTCGTGCGCGAACTGGTGCACGGGCAGCAGCTCTACGGCCGTCACGCCCAGCTTCACCAGGTGCTCGATCGCCGCCGGGTGCGCCAACCCGGCGTAGGTGCCCCGGAGTTCCTCGGGTATCCCGGGGTGCAGCTTGGTGAAGCCGCCGACGTGGAGTTCGTAGATCACCGAGTCCGCCCACGGTGTCTTCGGGCGGCGGTCGTCCATCCACTCGTCGTCGGTGGTGTCGTCGTGGACGACGACGCCCTTCGGGACGAACGGCGCGGAGTCGCGGTCGTCGCGCACGGTGTCCGCGACCTGCTGCTGCGGCCAGTCGCGGACGTGCGCGTACACCTCGGGCGGCAGCCCGAACTCGCCGTCCACCGCACGGGCGTAGGGATCGAGGAGCAGCTTCGCCGGGTTCCAGCGGGCGCCGGTCCACGGGTCCCAGCGGCCGTGCACCCGGAAGCCGTAGCGCCGGCCGGGCAGCACACCGGGCAGGAAGCCGTGCCAGATCTCGTGTGTCAGCTCCGTCAGCGGGACCTTGGTCTCCCCTCCTTCTGGGCCTTCCGCGTCGAAGAGACACAGCTCGACCGCCTCCGCACCTCCCGCCCACAGCGCGAAGTTGGTGCCCGCCACCCCGTCCGGGCCGACCCGGTACCGGGCCCCCAACGGCATCGGCGTCCCCGGCCACACGGGCACCGGCGGTCCCGTGTGCGGGGCGCCGTTCAGGACGGGCGCGGCGCGTTGCGACGGCACGGCCTCCACCACGCGCTCCATCGGCACGCCGTCGTCGACGTGCCCCTCCTGCACGGCCTCCTGCTCGGCTGCGCTCGACACCGTCCGGCCTCCTGCGGCTCATGGAACGACGAGGTGAAGACCGCGCGACGTCCCGGTCGCGAGCCCCTGTCCTGTCATCCTCCCCACTGTTCTGCCCAGAGCTTGGGTCGCACTCACGTTTCCCCGGAGCGTGCCCGCTCGTTGGGCACCCCGTGAGGCATGCACAAGGGCGCGCGAGGCGCGCAGGGGTCGCACTGGCCGCCGTACTGACATGGGCAGGACTGCTGGCCGGAGCCACCGGCTGTACTTCGGACGGCTCGGGCGGGGGCGGTATCGGCGAGATCTTCGGCAAGGCACCGGCGCCCGAGGATGTGATCCGGATCTCGCCCGACGACGCCGCCAAGGGCGTCAAACCCGACGAGCGGCTCGTGGTCCGGGTGCCCAGCGGGCGGCTGGAGTCCGTGCAGGTGGTGAAGGCGCAGGACGCCCAGGACACCCCCGTCCCCGGCCACATCTCCGACGACGGACTGCGCTGGGAGCCCGAGGACGGGAAGCTCGCGCTGGCCGCCGAGTACACCGTCGACGCGGTCGCCCTCGACGGCGACGGCCGCCGCTCCGCCCGGCACACCACCTTCACGACCTACGTCCCCGACGAACGGTTCATCGCCTACGTCACCCCGGAGAACCGTGCCACCGTCGGCACCGGGATGATCGTCTCCCTCGGCTTCAACCGGGACATCGAGAACCGGGCCGCCGTCGAGCGCGCGATCCACGTCACCGCGAAACCGGCCGTCGAGATCCGCCCGCACTGGTTCGGCAAGACCCGCCTCGACCTCCGCCCCGAGACCTACTGGAAACCCGGCACCCAGGTCACCGTCTCCCTCCGCCTGCGGGACGTGGAAGGCGCACAGGGCGTCTACGGCCTCCAGTACAGGACGTTCTCCTTCACCGTCGGCCGCAGCCAGGTCTCCCTCGTCGACGCGGCCAAGCACACGATGGAGGTGCGGCGCGACGGCGACCTGCTGGCCACCGTGCCGATCACGGCCGGCGCCCCCGGGAAGACCACGTACAACGGGAAAATGGTGGTCATGGAGATGCTGGAGGTGACCCGTATGAACAGCCGCACGGTCGGCTTCGGCGGCGAGTACGACATCCCCGACGTCCCGCACGCCATGAAACTCACCGACTCCGGCACCTTCCTGCACGGCAACTACTGGGCGCCGACCGCCCCCGGACGCGTCAACGTCAGCCACGGGTGCGTGGGGTTGAGGGACGTCAAGGGCGGCAGCTCGGACACCCCGGCCGGGTGGTTCTTCGACCGCAGCATCGTCGGGGACGTCGTCGAGGTCGTGCACAGCAACGACAAACAGGTCGCTCCGGACAATGGCCTCGGCGGGTGGAACATGGGTTGGAAGGAGTGGAAGGCGGGCAGTGCGCTGAGGTGACCCGAGAAGGGGACGGGTCCCTGTGCCAGGCGGCAGTTGAAGTTGCGACCGAACGGTGACATTCGCCTGACATGAAGCTCAAAACCTGGCGGTTAATATGCGCGGACGTGCACGTCAGATGCGCGAAGGGGTGCGGGCCGGACCGGGCCCGGCGAGGGGAGAAAGTCTTGAACGTGCGACCGATATCGGGGGCGTCGGTTGACGCGCGCGGCCGGAGAAACAAGGGACTGCTGGCGCTGATACTCGGCGTGCTGCTGCTCGCCGTCACCGCGTGCGGAGGCGGCGGTTCCAACTCCGGGTCCGGCTCGGGCGACAGCAAGGCCAAGGGGTCGGACACGGCCGAGACCAAGCAGTCGCAGGCCGTCGTCACCATCGCCCCGAAGAACGGCTCGAAGTCCGTCGACACCAGCGGCGCCCTCAAGATCAGCGCCGCGAAGGGCAAGTTGACCGAGGTCGAGGTCAAGGACACCGACGGCACCAAGGTCTCCGGCGCGATCACCGGCGGCGGTGCGAGCTGGACGCCGGCGACGCACCTCTCGGCCTCCACCAAATACACCGTGCACGCGGTCGCCAAGGACTCCGACGGCCGGGTCGCCGCCGAGGACTCCAGCTTCACCACGCTGACCCCGAAGAACACCTTCATCGGCGACTTCACCCCGGAGGACGGCTCCACGGTCGGCGTCGGGATGCCGTTCTCGGTCAACTTCACCCGGGGCATCACACACCCCGACGACGTGAAGAAGGCCATCACCGTCACGACCGTGCCGGCCGTCGACGTCGAGGGCCACTGGTTCGGCAACGACCGCCTCGACTTCCGCCCCGAGAACTACTGGAAGTCCGGCACCAAGGTCACCGTCAAGCTCAACCTCGACGGCGTCGAGGGCCGCCCGGGCGTCTACGGCAAGCAGACCAAGACGGTCTCCTTCACCATCGGCCGCAACCAGGTCTCCGTGGTCGACGCCAAGAAGCACACCATGAAGGTCACCCAGGACGGCAAGACCGTCAGGACCATCCCGGTCACCACCGGCAAGCCCGGCTACGACACCTGGAACGGCCAGATGGTCATGAGCGAGAAGCTCGAAGTGACCCGGATGAACGGTGAAACGGTCGGCTACGGCGGCGAGTACGACATCAAGGACGTCCCGCACGCCATCCGCCTCACCAACTCCGGCACCTTCATCCACGGCAACTACTGGGGCGGCGGCGCCTTCGGCAACTACAACGCCAGCCACGGCTGCGTCGGCCTCCAGGACGTCAAGGGCGGTTACAGCAGCAGCGTTCCGGCCGCCTGGTTCTACAACCACTCGATGATCGGCGACGTGGTCGTCGTCAAGCACTCCAACGACGAGACCGTGGCGCCGGACAACGGGCTCAACGGCTGGAACATGTCGTGGGCGAAGTGGAAGGCGTAAGTCTCCAGTCGACAATCATTAGTTGATGTACGGGCCCGGTGCTGTGACACACAGCACCGGGCCCGTTGTCGTTAGCGGCGGTTAACCTGCCCCCATGACCGTGAATCTCGAAGTCGCCGAGGGCGTCGGCACCATCCGCCTCGACCGCCCGCCGATGAACGCGCTGGACGTCGCCACCCAGGACCGCCTCAAGGAACTCGCCGAGGAGGCTTCGCGTCGCGACGATGTGCGGGCCGTGGTGGTCTACGGCGGGGAGAAGGTGTTCGCGGCGGGTGCGGACATCAAGGAGATGCAGCGGATGGACCATGCGGCGATGGTCGTACGGTCGCGGGCGTTGCAGGAGTCGTTCACGGCGGTGGCCCGTATTCCGAAGCCGGTGGTCGCGGCGATCACGGGCTATGCGCTGGGCGGGGGTTGCGAGTTGGCGTTGTGCGCGGACTATCGCATCGCCGCCGACAACGCGAAGTTGGGGCAGCCGGAGATTCTGCTGGGGTTGATTCCGGGGGCTGGTGGCACGCAGCGGCTGGCGCGACTGATCGGTCCCTCGAAGGCGAAGGACCTGATCTTCACGGGGCGGATGGTCAAGGCGGACGAGGCGCTCGAACTGGGCCTGGTGGACCGGCTGGTGCCCGCCGCCGACGTGTACACCGAGGCGCACGCGTGGGCGGCGAAGCTCGCGCAGGGGCCGGCGATCGCGTTGCGTGCCGCGAAGGAAGCGATCGACACCGGGTTGGAGACGGACATCGAGACCGGGCTGGCCGTCGAACGCACGTGGTTCGCGGGGCTGTTCGCGACCGAGGACCGTGAGCGCGGGATGCGGAGCTTCGTCGAAGAGGGCCCCGGCAAGGCGAAGTTCCGCTGAACCGGACTGGCAAGCTCCGATGAACCGGACCGTCAAATACCGCTCAACCACTTGCAATTGACGTGATGTCTCATACGGGCCTCTCGGCGGGGCAGTTTATGGGAACCTTAAAGTGACCTTAAGCCTGCCTTGCCGAGGGAGCCTGTCGATTGCCTCTAACAGAGCCTTCACCGCAGGTCGGAGGGGCTGTCGCAAGCCCTGAAATGACACTGGCACATGCCGATCGGATGTCGCGGAACGGGGGCTTCCGGGGGGCGTATTCCTCCGGAACCGCCCCGGAGCCCGTTCGGGGCGGCCATGATGGACGCATGGCGGGGCTGGAAGGTATCGGACAGCCGCGGGGACAAGGCCGTGCGACCGCGGCGCGCTGGTCGCCTGCGGTCGAGGACGAGCGGGCGCTCAAGGCGATCGAGTTGTTCGGCAATCCGACGGAGGCGGAGGTTCCGCTGCCGTCCCGTCCGGAGTCCGCGGCGACGGCCCGCCGGCTCACCCAGATCGTCGTTCTGCGGCACTGGGGGCTCAGCCCGAAACTGACCGAGGACGCCGTCTTACTTGTCTCGGAGCTTGTCGGAAACGCCGTACGGCACACGGGTGCGCGGGTGTTCGGGCTGCGGATGAAGCGGCGGCGGGGGTGGATCCGGGTCGAGGTGCGTGATCCCTCGCGTGGGTTGCCGTGTCTGATGCCGGTTCAGGAGATGGATCTGAGCGGGCGGGGGTTGTTCCTCGTCGACAAACTCTCCGATCGGTGGGGCGTCGATCTGTTGCCGCGTGGGAAGACGACGTGGTTCGAGATGCGGGTCTCTGATCGTTGAGGGAACTGGCGTGATGCCGGGATAGGTTGTCGGTTTTCTGCGGCGCCGCTGTGGCTGGTCGCGCCCACGCGGCGGAGCCGCAAATCGATACAGCCCCGCGCCCCTAGGAGTTGTCTTCAAATGTCACGCCCACATCAGGAGCGATGCGAGGGTGACGGCTGCCTGGTAGGACTCGGCGGTCTTGTCGTAGCGGGTAGCGATGCCGCGCCACTGCTTCAAGCGGTTGAAGCACCGTTCCACGACGTTGCGTCGCTTGTAGAGCTGCTTGTCGAAGACCGGCGGGCGCCCGCCTCGGCTGCCGCGCCGGAGCCGGTTGCGGACCTGGTCGGACCGCTCGGGAATGGTGTGACCGATGCCCCGCCGCCTGAGCCACGTGCGGATGGCCCGGGAGCTGTAGCCCTTGTCGCCCAGCACATGGGCGGGCCGTGTGCGGGGCCGTCCCGGGCCGATGCGGGGCACCCGGATGGTTTCCATCATGGCGGTGAACTGGGTGCAGTCGTTGGTGTTGCCGCCCGTGAGGGTGAAGGCGAGCGGGCGGCCCACGCTGTCGCAGGCCAGGTGGATTTTGCTGGTCAGGCCGCCTCGGGAGCGTCCGAGGCCGGGACTGCGGGCCCCCTTTTTCGGGCCCCGGCGGCGTGCTGGTGGGCGCGGACGACGGTGGAGTCGACCGACACCAGCCAGTCAATGTCCCCGGCCGCGTCGGCGTGCGCCTGGGCGGCCCGGAGCATGCGCTCGAAGGTGCCGTCCAGCGCCCACCGGCGAAAGCGGGTGTGCAGGGTGGCCCACGGGCCGTACCGCTCGGGCACGTCCCGCCAGGCCGTCCCGGTACGGAACTTCCACACGATCCCGTTCAGCACCCTGCGGTCGTCCAGCCGCTTCCGGCCCCGCAGCGACACCGGCAGCAGCGGCCCGACGAACTCCCACTCGGCATCGGACAGTTCATGGCGACGTATCACCCCACCATGATCCACCACTCAAGATCTTTTGAAGACACGGCCTAGGGGCAATGCCGTTGCTTTACTGGGCTGTTGGTCTCGGTGGGCGGATGGTGACGGCGTCGTCGTGTGTTCTGGTGGGCTGGGGCCAGGCACGGTGCTCGGCCCGTTTGAGCAGGTAGTTGGACATCTTGCGCTTGACGACACGGGGCTGGCTGCGGAGCCGGCGCGGTGGCAGCAGCGTGGTCAGCAGGTCGTCGCGGAGCCGGACCAGCGCCGTGATCAGGTGCTCAGGGGGAAAAGATGCCGGGCGCGACGGTGACGCTGCGGCGGGCCGCACGCAGGGTGTCGGTGAACGAAAGCCGGTCCGGGTCGATGCCGTGGACGGCAGCGGTTCTGGATATCAGGGACCTCAGGGCGTGGTGGACCAGCAGGTGGGCCCAGATCTGCTGGCGCACGCCGTCGGGGGTCTTGCTGGCCAGGACGACGTGGGGGCCGCGCTGATGGGTCTTGATCTCGTCGAAGACCGACTCGATCTCCCACCGCTGGGCATACAGGGCCGCGAGTTCGGCCGCGGGGAAGCGTTCCGGATCGAGGAGGTCGGTGACCAGGCGGTAGTGCGTGTTCTGGGTGCTCGCTCCGCCGTCGGACAGCTGATAGGCGAGCACCCTCACGCGCACCGGATCGCGTTTCTTGCCGTCGGTGCCTGCGTGCAGGCGACTGAGCCAGGAGCCGTCGGGAAGGAGTTCCTGCACGGGCAGGACCCGGTTGGCCGACACCCGCCACAGCAGGTGGGCGCCGGTGGCGGTGAACGCTCTCCACAACGGCACCCCCAGGAACTCCCGGTCGGCCAGGACCAGCATGTCCGGCCCGGTGGAGCGGACCAGGCAGGCGGCGAGGGTGAGTTCACCGACCCGGCAGCCGGCCAGTTCCGCATCCAGCACGGCATGGGTGCCGCACTCGACCAGAGCGGCCATCCGCACCTGCGGGAACGCTGACCTGTCCGGGCCGCGGGTGTTGCCGGGACGGCCGAACTCCTGGTCGTTCGCGGCAGTGTCGGCGGCATCCCAGCAGGTGCCGTCCACCGCCGTCAGCCGCAGCCCGCGCCAGAACGCGCCCGGTGTCTCCTCATCCGCCAATGGACGGACGGTGGCCGCGAACAGCACCCGCAGGGGCTCGGAGCCCAGTCGGCCACGGGCCCTGAACAGGGAGGACTTCGCCGGGATCCGCCAGTTGCCCCACAGCCCGCACGCACGCAGTCCGTCGGTCAGATGCCGCAGCACCTCCAGATACGGAGCGGGCGAGAACAGGGCCAGACCGAGAACGAAGTACACCACCACCCGAGCGGGAAGCAGCCGTCTGCGCTGCTCGGTCCGGCCGCACGCAGCGACCACCCGATCCACCAGACCCGGCGGATACACCCAGGTCAACAATCCAAGACCGGATAACTCCGGGACACTCTCCGCCACCGGCACCACCCCCGACGCCCTGCCAGCAGGCTACGCCGCCAACTAAAGCAACGGCATTGGGCCTAGGGGGTGTCGCTGGGCCGGAGTTGACGGCTGCGAGCCCTGTCGCGGGTCTTCGTTCTCGGCGCGACCCGTGCGGGTCCCCCGTACGGGTTAATGCCCCGGTTTCTTACTCGGCGCCCCTTAAATGGGGCGGGTGACCACGACCGACCGCCGTACGGCGTTGCGTGCGGGTGCCGGGCTTGTCGCCGGGGGCGCTCTTGCCGCCGGGTGTGCCACGACCGGCTCCACCGCACCTGCCGCCGCCCCCGCCAGCGGACCCGCGCCCGCCGCCAGGGCGACGCCGCTCACCGCACCCGCCCCCCGCGCCTTCCCCCAGCAGCCCGCACAGATCACCCACGGACCCCGCGACCGCCCCGACATCGCGCTCACCTTCCACGGGCAGGGCGACCCCAAGATCGCCACCGCCCTTCTCGCCGAGGCGGAGAAACGCGGCGCACACGTCACCGTCCTCGCCGTCGGGACCTGGCTCGACACCCACCCCGAGATGGCCCGCCGCATCCTCGACGGCGGCCACGACCTGGGCAACCACACCCAGCGGCACATCGCCGTCAACACCCTGTCCGAGGCCGACGCGCTGGCCGAGATCACCGGTTGCGCCGACCGCCTCAAGCGGCTCACCGGCTCGATCGGCACCTGGTTCAGGCCCTCGCGCGCCCCGGCCGCGTCCCCGCTCGTCCAGCGCCTGGCCCACCGCGTGGGCTACCCGCACGTGCTGTCCTACGACGTCGACTCCCTCGACTTCACCGCGCCCGGCGCCCCCGCCGTCACCCGCAAGGTGCTCGCCGAGGTCCGCAACGGGTCGGTCGTCAGCATGCACTTCGGGTACGCCGACACGGTCGCCGCGCTCCCCGCCGTACTGGAAGAACTCCACCGCCGCGGACTCCGCGCGGTGACGACCACGGAGCTGCTGAGCTGATGCGACACATCCCCCTCACCCGCGCCCTCGTCGCCGGGATCGCCCTCGCCGCCCTCGCCGGCTGCGGCTCGCAGGACCATGCCGACGAGGCCCTCGGAACCCAGGCCGCGCTCCAGCCGCAGCAGCAGAAGAAGGCGCAGGTCGCTCGGGCGCTGCCCGGAATGCCGCCGGTGCTCGACCCGGCGGACGTGTACGCGGCCGACCGCCCCAACCGACTCTCCCCGGTCGTACGGGACTTCCCGTCCCGGGTCTACGTCCCCAACACCAACTCCAACACGGTCTCGGTGATCGACCCGAGGACGTACAAGGTCGTCGAGACCATCCCGGTCGGCGTCCAGCCCCAACACGTCGTCCCCTCCTGGGACTTGAAGACCCTGTGGGTCAACAACGACCGGGGCAACACCCTCACCCCGATCGACCCGCGAACGGGCAGGGCGGGCAAGCCCGTTGACGTGCACGACCCGTACAACCTGTACTTCACGCCCAACGGCAGGTACGCGATCGTGATGGCCTCGCTGGACCGGCAGTTGGTGTTCCGGGACGCGCACACGATGAAGACGGTGAAGGCGGTCCACGTCGGCTGCTACGGCGTCAACCACGCCGACTTCTCCCCGGACGGGCGGTACTTCATCGTCTCCTGCGAGTTCAGCGGTGAGCTGCTGAAGGTCGACACCGAGAAGATGAAGGTCATCGGGCAGCAGAAACTGCCGTTCCACGGCTCCATGCCGCAGGACGTCAAGATCTCGCCGGACGGCAAGAAGTTCTACATCGCCGACATGATGGCCAACGGTATGTGGGTCCTGAACGGCGACACCTTCGCCAAGCCGGACTTCCTGCCCACCGGCAAGGGCTGCCACGGCCTGTACATCAGCCGGGACTCGCGCGAGATGTACATCTCCAACCGCGGCGAAGGCACCATCTCCATCTTCGACTTCACCAAGAACAAGCTCACCAAGAAGTGGCACCTCCCCAACGGCGGCAGCCCCGACATGGGCGGCGTCTCGGCCGACGGCAAGGTCCTGTGGCTCTCCGGCCGCTACAACTCCGAGGTCTACGCCATCGACACCCGCACCGGCACGCAGCTCGCCCGCATCAAGGTCGGTGGCGGCCCGCACGGCCTCGCGGTGTACCCGCAGCCGGGCCGCTACTCCCTGGGCCACACGGGCATCTTCCGCTGAGACCAATAGGAGTGCGCTGAATATCGGCTGAAATCCGGTCAGTTGGACACGCCCTATCCGGGTGATGATCCGCGACTCGGCGCCGCGGAACCGGGATCGTGCCCCGCATGATCACGATTCACCTGCGGCGACGAGTCGCTGCCGCCGCCCTGTCCCTCGCGGCCGTCTTCGCCACGACCGCCGCCACCGTTCCCGCCCGCACGACCCACACCCCGACCCGGGCCGCCGCACCGTCCTGTCCCGTGGTCGCCGACCCCGCGATGGCCGCCGTGGACCAGCGCGTGGACATCAGCCGCATCACCCCCGACCCGGTCTGGCGCACCAGCTGCGGCACCCTCTACCGCAGCGACAGCCGCGGCCCCGCGATCGTCTTCGACCAGGGCTTCGCCCCCAAGGACGTCGTCGACGGCCAGTACGACATCGAGAAGTACGTCCTCGTCAACCAGCCCTCGCCGTACGTCTCGACGACGTACGACCACGACCTGTACAAGACCTGGTACAAGTCGGGCTACAACTACTACATCGACGCCCCGGGCGGTGTGGACGTCAACAAGACCATCGGCGACACTCACAAGTGGGCCGACCAGGTCGAGGTCGCCTTCCCCGGCGGTATCCAGCGGCAGTACGTCATCGGCGTCTGCCCGGTCGACAAGAAGACCAAGGTCGAGATCATGAGCGACTGCGAGAGCAACCCGAACTACCGCCCCTGGCACTGACGCCCAGCAGGCACTGACGCCTAGGACGCGCTGAGCAGCACCGCCTCCGACCCCACCGGACGGTAGCCCGCCGCCAGGAACGCCCGCATGCTGCGGGCGTTCCCCGGTGCGACCTGCGCCCACAGCGGCTCGGCGGTGAGGTGGCGGGCGGCGGCCACCAGGGCGCGGCCCAGCCCCCGGTGCCGTACGTCCTCGTCGATCTCGACGGAGACCTCAAGGCGGCCCCCGACCCCGCGGCCCAGCACCACCACGCCGCCCTCCGTCGTCCACGCGCGGACGTCGTCGCGCCGGCCGCGGGCGTACACGATGCGCGGATGATCGCCGTCCGTGATCTCCCGCAGGGGGAGCGGGGGTTCGCCCGGCAGCGGGGTACCCACGAGCATCGCGTCGATGGTCTCCGCCCTACGGCCCGTCCGGTCGAGCAGGGCCATCAGGAACCATGGGTTCATCGGTGCCGCGAGCGCGTCGCACGGCACGGCGGCGAGGGTGTCGTGGACCCACCGCGGGTCCTCGTCGATGAAGACGACGGCGTGCGCGGTGAAGGCGAGCACCCCCGCGTCCCGCTCGGACATCTGCGGCACGACGGTCACGCGGCCGTCCGCCGGCGGGAGGTCGTCCCGGGCCACCGCATCGAGAATGTCCCGAAGAGTCTCCATCACCAAGCTCCTTGCGCCGCTTGAGTCTCCACCCACTGGAAGGCCCACACTCACAGACATGATCGACGACGGCACCGGACTCCTCACCATCGGGGAGCTGGCCAGAGCCACCGGACTGACCGTGCGCACCATCCGCTACTGGTCCGACGAGGGCGTCCTCACCCCGGTGACCCGCTCCGCGGGCGGCTATCGGCTCTACGACGCCGAGTGCGCCGCCCGTCTCGAACTGATCCGCACCCTGCGGGAGTTGGGCCTCGGTCTGGACGACGTGCGCAAGGTGCTGGCCGGTGAGGCGACGGTCGCGGAGGTGGCCGCCGCGCATGTGGTGGCACTGGACGCGCAGATCAGGTCGCTGCGGGTGACCCGTGCGGTGCTGTCGACCGTCGCGAGACGCGGTTCGACCGCGGAGGAGATGACGTTGATGAACAAGCTGGCACGGCTGTCGGCGGCCGAACGCAGGCGGATCATGGAGGAGTTCGTGGAGGAGCTGTTCCACGAACTCGACGCCGTCGATCCGTGCATCAAGGAGCGGATGCGCTCCATCGCGGTGGACCTGCCCGACGATCCGACCCCCGAACAGGTCGACGCCTGGGTGGAGTTGGCGGAGATGGTGCAGGACCCGGAGTTCCGGGCGCAGATGCGCAAGGCCGTCGAGTTCAACGCCTCGGACCAGGAGCGCGCCGCCGTCCGCGGCCGGTCCACCTGGTTCCCCATGCGGTTGGTGCAGCTGGGCGCGGAGGCCAGGGAGCGGGGGATCGCCCCCGGGTCGCCGGAGGCGGACGCGATCCTGCGGGAGGTGCTGGGCGAGGGCGGTGACCCGGCCGTCGTACTCGAACGGATGGAGTCGGCGTCCAACGAACGGCTCGCCCGCTACCGGGAGTTGCTGGCCACGGTGAAGGGTGGCGGGCCCGCGGCGGCGCACCGGCCGGAGTTCGCGTGGGTGGTCGCCGCACTGCGGGCGCGCGCGGCCGGTTAGTCTGACGTCCGTCAACAGGCGGTAAAGCGTTACGAAGGGGCGGATCCGGTGGCGGACATCGAGGAAGCACGCAAGCATTTCCAGCGGATCGACACGGACGGTGACGGTGTCATCACCGCGGCCGAGTTCAAGACCGCCCTGGCCCAGGGAGGCGACTGGAACGTCACCGAGACGGTCGCCGAGGCCATCATCAAGAGCCGGGACCTCAACGGTGACAAGGTCCTGTCGTTCGACGAGTTCTGGGCCCACCTGAACAAGTGACCCGAGAGTGATCTTCGTCTGAGCGGAGGGGGCGCCCGTCCTACGGTGGACGGGCGCCCCCTCCGTCATGTCCGGCGGTGAGTCATGGCCTGCGGTGCGGCGACTGCTCCTGATCCGTACGCTCCAGCGGCCCTCGTGCCGTTCCAGGACCAGCGGCAGGTCGAAGCACTCGCGTCTACGAGGTGCGGATGGGCGTCGAGGTCCAGGCGGCCCGGCTGGCCGCGAGCCGTCGTACGCCCGAGGACGTGACGGCGACGGAACGCGCGCTGGAGACCCGCCGGGCCGCCTCCGGGGCGGACGACATCGCGTTCGTCGACGCCGACATCGCGTTCCACGCGGCCGTGGTCGCCGCCGCCCACAACCCCGTACTCGCCGATGTCTTCGGCCAGTTCACGCCAGTGCTGCGGGAGGCGCTGGAGGATCCGTTCGGGGAGTAGGTTCCGCGGGGGCGGCGTCACTCGTACGGCGGAGGGCCCGGAATAGGTGATGGCCCCCCGGGGTTGCAGCCAGCCAGAAGCATGCGCATGCATGGAATCCGGATCGGCGAAGGGTCTGTCATGAAGATCGGCATCATCGGCGCGGGCAACATCGGCGGCAACCTCACCCGGCGGCTCACCGCGCTCGGGCACGACGTCTCCGTAGCCAACTCGCGCGGCCCGCAGACACTCACCGAACTGGCCGAGGAGACGGGCGCGACGCCCGTACCGGTCGAGGAGGCGGCGAACGGGGCCGAGGTCGTCGTGGTCACCGTCCCGTTGAAGGCGGTCCCGAACCTGCCCAAGGGCTTCCTGGACGGCGCCGCGGAGAACGTCGCCGTCATCGACACCGGCAACTACTACCCCGGGCGCGACGGCCGCATCGCCGCGATCCTCGACGACGACCTCACCGAGAGCCGCTGGACCGCGCGGCAGATCGGCCACACCGTCATCAAGGCCTTCAACGGCACCTACGCCCAGGACATCCTGGACCGCCCGCGCCCGTCCGGCGCCCCCGACCGCCTCGCCCTTCCGGTCTCCGGCGACGACGAGGCCGCGAAGCGCACGGTCCGGGCCCTGATCGACGACCTCGGCTTCGACACGGTCGACGCGGGCACCCTCGACGAGTCCTGGCGGCAGCAGCCGGGGACGCCGGTGTACGGGCTGCGGGAGGGCGTGGACGGCATCACGAAGGGGCTGGCGGAGGCTTCGCGGGAGCGGACGGGGGACTTCAAGGGCTGACCGGCCGGCTCACACGACCGTCAGGCGTCCTTCGCCCACGTCTGCAAGGACGCCTTGGTCGTGAAGTCCGCGACGTCCTTGTCGTGGGGGTCCGACGTGTACTGGTGGAACTTCCAGTCCGCCTTGATGCGGGGCTTGCCGGCCGTGACGTAGTCGGCGATCCAGAGGCCGTCGCCCGCGTAGGACGTCTTGTCGATGGTGAGCCAGAAGTTGCGGTTCGTGTACAGGAGGACCCGGTTGTTCGGGCGGAGGGACTTCACCTTGCGGATGAAGCTGTCCTTCTCGGCGTTCGTGGCGTGGGTGCCGTCGCCGGTGGTCTCCCAGTCGACGGCGAGCAAGTCGCCTGCTTTTTCGGGGGCCTTGCTGACGAAGTACTCTGCCTGGGCCGTGATGCTGCCCGGCCAGAGGAAGTGGTAGAAGCCGACGACCAGTCCCGCGTCACGGCCCGTCTTCGTCTGGGCGGTGAGTCTGGGGTTGACGTACGAATGGCCCTCCGTCGCCTTGATGAAGACGAAGGAGGAGCCGTCCGTGTCGTACGCGGTGGACTGGAACGCGCTTACGTCGATGCCATGCAACATGGGGGACTTGTGCCCCGTCCCCGCTATCCGGAACCTCAGCTTCTGGTGGCCGCCGAGGACAGGACCGACGCCGACTTCGACGACCAGTCAGAAGTGATCACGCTTGCGTGGTCCGCCGCCAATAGTGCCAATTTGGCGGCGACTTCGTCGTCCGTGGGGGCCGTTGAGGAGATCGCCGGGGCCACCGCGTACGCGTCCGTCATGATCAGGATGTAGTGGTTCGTGGAGTAGAACGACGTGTCGTAGCCGTTGTTGACGTAGGTCGCCGCGTCGCCGTCGAAGAAGACGAACCAGGGGCGGATGGACGTGTCCGACGTCCAACGGGTCGCCCTGGGATCGCCGTTGGCCGCGCCCAGTACCGCCGGGAAGGCCTGCGCCTGCGCGATCGTGCCGGCCGCGTACAGGTCGCGGAGATGGTCGCCGTACTCCTGGTCCGTCCAGTAGTGGTCGAACGGGTTGGCCTGCTCGACCGTGCCGGGGATCAACTCGAAGATGAACTTGCCCTTGAGGGCGTCACGTGAGGGCCACGCGTTCGCCTGGGCCGCCGCGTCGAGCGTGGAGTAGGACGAGCCCAGCAGGTCGGACGGCTTGTAGACGCTGCTGCCGAGCTTCTGCGAGACCAGGGTGTCGAAGGCGGTCGGGCCCAGGCCGATGGTCTGGTTGAAGCCCACCTTCATCTCCACCTTGATGATGACGGGAGCGTGGTCCGGGTGCAGGGTGTTCCAGGCGGCCATGTTGTCCAGGCAGCTGCCGAGGTCCTGGTCGCGGTCCTTGCTGTACAGGTCGGCGGGGGTGCTCGCGTACTCGCAGTTGTTGTCGTTGGAGAACAGGTCGCTGTGGCTGACCCGCCACCGCTTGCTCAAGCTGTCCACGTAGACGTCCAGTTCGAGCAGCGAGGCCCCGGAGTCCAAGGCCTGCGCCCAGTACGTGTACTTGTCCTTCTCGTACGCGTTGTGCGTCCCGATCGTCGTCGTCTCGGAGAACTTCGCCGCCGCCGCATGGGCATTGCCCGCGGCCCCCGTCACCAGCAGGGCGGCGGTGCCCAGCAGTGCCGCCAGCCGTCTTATCGCCTTCATGAGTGTCAAGTCCCCTTCGCCGTGGCCTAGTTGGAGCCTTGGTGGCGGCAGCAGCGTAGAGCGAAGCGGTTACTGCTCGGTAGCCCCTGGGGGAACATAGGCTTCCGCGGGGCTCGGGGAGGGTTGTTGTCTTTTCCCGCATATTGCGTTCTTCCTCGTGAGAATCATATTCTCGTGCGATGACTCGTCCTGGTGTGGAGTTCGCCCTCAGATTCGACTTCCGTAACCCCGAGTCGGCCGGTACGGCGATGGCGGACCGGTACGCGGCCGCCCTCGACATGGCCGAATGGGCCGACGGGCTCGGCTGCACGCGGATCACCGTCTCCGAGCACCACGGTTCGCCGGACGGCTATCTGCCCAGCCCGGTCCAGATGCTCGCGGCGATGGCCGCCCGCACGAAGCAAGTCCGTTTCCTCGTCGCCGCGTTGATCGCCCCGTTCCACGATCCGCTGCGCCTCGCCGAGGAGTTGGCGGTCCTCGACAACATCAGCCGGGGGCGCGTCGACCTGATCGTCGCGGGCGGGTACGTGCGCGAGGAGTTCGCCATGTTCGACGTGCCGATGAAGGAGCGGGCCAAGCGGGTCACCGAGGTGGTGACCACCCTCAAGTCGGCTTTCACGGGGGAGCAGTTCAGCTATCGGGGCCGTAGGGTGCGCGTCACGCCGGCGCCGTACCGGCCGGGCGGGCCCGCCGTTCTCCTCGGCGGGAGCAGCGAACCGGCGGCGCGCCGGGCCGCCCGGATCGCCGACGGGTTCGTCCCCTCCGTGCCCGAGGTGTGGGACCACTACCGCGACGAGGTCGGGAAGTTGGGCCGCCCCGACCCCGGGCCCAGCCCGATCGGGCCGAACCAGGTCGTGGCCCTCGCCGAGGATCCCGACGAGGGGTGGGAGCGGATGGCGCCGTTCTTCCTGCACGAGACCAACGCCTACGGCGAGTGGCAGGCCCAGGACGACGTGGCCGCACCCTTCCGCACGGCCGAGGGTCTGGCGGAACTGCGGCGCGGCGACCAGTACCGGGTCCTCACACCCGGGCAGTTCGTGACCGAACTCAAGGCCGCGCCAAGGCTGTTCACCCAGTTCCATCCGCTGTGCGGGGGCATGCCGATGGAGCTGGCGTGGTCGAGCCTGCGGCTGTTCGAGCGGGAGGTGCTGCCCGCCTTCGGCTGACCGGCCGCGCGGCACCTCTGGGAACTTCCTGGGAACCCGGTCGGCCGCGCGCCGCCCCGCGCCCGTGACCTGCACCCGTTCCCCGCCGACTCTCAGAAACCTCCCAGAACCTCTCCGGAACCCGGCAAACGCGTACGCCACCTTGTGCGGACGACGTCCCCGAAACGCCCCGGAGGGTTACCGCGATGCCTGCCTCTGCCTCTGCCTCTACGACCGCAAGGTCCCGTCCTGTTTCCGTACCCCTGCCCGACGGTCCGGGAGCCGGCGCCCTCGAAGGAGCCGCGGCCGCGCTGTGTGGGCTCGTCGCGATGGCCGCCGTGGCGTGGCTCGCGCTGTGGCTGCTGGGGGCGGGGTCGGTTGGATCGCCGGGCACGATGGCAATGGCCTTGGCCGCCATGGCAGTTGGCGGGTCCGTGAGTGCCGGCTCGGTCAACTCCGGTGGGAGTACGGGCGGTTCGGGGTCGATGAGTTCGGTGCTGTCCGGACTCTTCGGCGGCGGGGGCGGCATGAGCCCCTCGATGAGCGGCGCCGCCGACATCACACCGCTCGGGGTGACGCTCGTCGGGTCCCTGGTGCTGTGGCTGGTGTTCTCGCGACGGTTGCGGCAACGGCCGCTCACCGCGCGGGAGTTGGGCGCTCGGGCCGCCGGTGCCGGAGCGGCGGCACTCGTCGCGTTCGTGCTGGTCGCCACCCTCGCGCACGGGACGTTCAGCCTGCCCGCGTCGGCGATGAGCCGCGGCCTCGGGGGCGGGGCGCAGGGCGCCGGGGCGAGCGGGATGGGCGCGCTCGGCGGGATGTTCGGCGGCAGCAGCGGCGGTGGCGGTTCCGCGCAGGACACGACCATGTCGTACGACGTCCACGTCGGCTCGACCGCGTTCGGCGCCCTGGTGTGGGTGGCCGTCGTCCTCGCGCTGGGATGCCTGGTCAGCCGCCGGGTGCGGGTGCCGCTGGGCGGGGCCGTGGACCGGGTGCGGCCCGGGTGGGCGCCGAGTCTCTCGGCCGTCGTACGCACCCTCGTGGTCCTGGTCGTCGTACCGATGGCGTTGGTGACGTTCGTCGGGGTGGTGGCCGGTGGGCGGGTCGGGACGGTGGCCGGCGGGGTGCTGCTGCTCGCGCCGAACGCGCTGGCCGTGCTGCTCACGCTCGGCGTGGGCGCGCCCTGGACCGCCGCGACGCACCCCGTGCAGAGCCAGGGCGGCAACCCGCTCGCCTCCCTCATGGGCGCCCTGGGCGGCGGCGGACAGCAGGCCACCGCGCGGCAGCAGGACCGTACCGAGCACCTCAGGAGTCTGTCGGCGGGCGGCTGGCCGCTGTGGCTCGGGGCGCTCGTCGTGACCGCCGTCATCCTCCTGACCTGCGCCTTCGTAGCCGCCCGGAACACGGTCCCCGCGCACAGCCGCCCGCTGCATCGCTACGACGGCCCGCTCGCCCGGCACCTCGGGACGGCCGAGCGGTTCGGCCTCGTCACGGCGGTCGTCCTCGGCTCGGCGGCCTGGCCGGCCGGGGCGTCCGGGCACTTCGGGGTCAGCATGTTCGGGAGTGAGATGGGCGGTACGCGGGCCGAGCTGACCGGCAGCGTGCTGTGGACGGTGGTGTTCGGGCTGCTCGCCGGAAGCGTGGCCGGTTTCCTGGGGAGCCTGCTGCGCACAGCGGACCTTTACGGAGGAATGACATCCCCCCGCCGTATCCTCGCGCGCAAGTCCCCGTCGGCCGCGTCCTCGCACGCCCCGGCGCCGGGAACCGATCCCGGCACCCTGGAGGCACCCCTTGGCAACCATTGAGCGGGCAGGACCGCACCCGTCCCGGCCCACCACCACCGACGTGAACCTGCTGGTCGTGGACGACGAGCCGACCGTACGGGAGCTGCTGTGCGCGGCGCTGCGGCACGCCGGTTTCACGGTCGCGGCGGCGGCCACCGGGCAGGAGGCGCTGGACGGGGCCCGTGCCGTGTCGCCGGATCTGGTCCTGCTGGACGTGATGCTGCCCGACATGGACGGCTTCGAGGTGATCCGGCGACTGCGGGAGCAGCGCGGCAGGGACTCGCGCGCGGGGCACATCCCGGTCGTGTTCCTCACCGCCCGCGACGCCGCCCAGGACAAGATCGAGGGGCTCGTCCTGGGCGGCGACGACTACGTCACCAAGCCCTTCGACCTCCAGGAGCTGATCGCCCGGATCGGCGCGGTGCTGCGCCGCACGAGCGGTGATCCCTCGGCGCTGCTGCGGGTCGCCGATCTCGAACTCGACCCGGAGGGCGTCCAGACGACCCGCGCGGGCGAGCCGATACGGCTCTCGCCGACCGAGTTCCGGCTGCTGCACTACCTGATGACCAACGCCGGGCGCACGGTCGGCAAGGCACAGATCCTCGGGCGGGTGTGGGAGTACGACTTCGGCGGCGACACCGGAATCGTCGACACGTACATCAGCTATCTGCGGCGGAAGTTGGACAACGGCGGGCCGAAACTGATCCACACGGTGCACGGGGTCGGGTACGTCCTGCGCGGGCCGCGGGCATGAGCACCCGCGACTGGCTCCGGCCGCAGGTGTTCTGGGCGCGGGCCTCGCTGCGGAGCCGGGTGCTGCTGATCGCCGTGGTGCTGCTGACGGCCGGGTTCACCGCGTTCAGCCTCGTCACCGGGAACGCCCTGCGTGCCTACATGGTGGACCGCGTCGACGCCCAACTCCGCGCCTCCGCGCAGGTGTTCGCCGTACTCCCGCCGACCGTGGCGAAGACCGGGGCCGACGGGAAGATGCCGCCCGGACTCACCGACTTCAGTACGGAGGTGCTGGGCAACCCGGTCATCACGTACGTGGACAAGGACGGCGTCGTAGAGAGCAGCATCGACTCGCTCGCCGGGCCGAAGCGCACCGATGACGCGTCGGGGCCCGACCTGCCCGGGCTGGACGCGTCCGCCGTCGCCGCCCGTGCGGGCAAGGCGTTCACCGTGGCCGGCACCTCGGGGGACACCCGGTGGCGGTCGATCGCCGTGCCCCGGGTGCCGCGCGCCGCGCTGCCGGGCGGCGGTGGGGGTGCCGACGCGGGCGGCAGCGTGATCGTGTCGGCGTCGATGAGCCAGGTGGACGGCACGGTGGACCGGATGTGGCACATCTACGAAACCACCGGGCTCGGGCTGCTCGTGGTGCTGGGTCTTGCCGGGTGGTTCGCGGTGCGCTCCGGGCTGCGCCCGCTGACCCGGATCGAGCAGACGGCGGCCGAGATCGCGGCCGGTGACCTGTCCCGCCGCGTCCCCGAACTGGCGGGCCCGCACACGGAGATGGGGCGTCTCGCCACCGCCCTGAACGGCATGCTCGCGCAGGTGGAGACGGCATTCGACGCGCGCGCGGAGTCCGAGGCGCGGATGACCCGCTTCGTCGCCGACGCCAGCCATGAGCTGCGTACCCCGCTGGCCGGTATCAAGGGCCTCACGGATCTGCATCGCATGGGCGCGGTCTCCGACCGGGAGGACATCGACGCCACGATGGCCCGTATCGCCCGGGAGTCGGACCGGCTCGCCCGGCTGGTGGAGGACATGCTGCTGCTGGCCCGCTTCGACGAGCACAGCCTGGGCACCAGCGGCGACTCCGGTCCGGCCCTCGAACTGGCCCCGACGGACCTGCGCACCCTCGCCGCCGACGCCCTGCACGACGTACGGGCCCTGGACGCGACCCGCCCGGTCACCCTCACCGGCCCGGCCGGCACCGGCGCTCCCGCCTCGGCCCCCGCCCTGGCCGACGAGGCCCGCCTGCGCCAGGTCGTGACCAACCTCGTCGGCAACGCGGTCGCCCACACCCCGCCCGGTACCGCGATCCGCATCGGTGTGGGCACGGTCGGCGGGGACGCGGTCCTGGAGGTGGCGGACGAGGGGCCGGGGCTCACCCCGGCCCAGACCGCCCACATCTTCGAACGCTTCTACCGCGCCGACACGTCCCGCACCCGTGCCACCGGCGGCGCCGGGCTGGGGCTGGCCATCGTCGAGTCCCTGGTCGCCGCGCACGCGGGGCGAGTCGAGATCGACTCCGCGCCCGGACGCGGGGCCACCTTCAGGGTCCGGCTCCCGCTTCATTCCGAACTACGGGCGCCGGCCGGTCTGTTGGGGTGACGCCGGTGAGTTCGCGGTAGCCGGAGTCTCGGTCAACGGGGCTTCGGGGCTGGTGAGTTGGGGGAGCGGAGCCGGTGCCGGTGTCGGCAGGACGCGGTCCTCCCACCAGGACAGGCCCAGGACGGTGGCGAGCAGGACGAAGGGGGTCGAAGCCGGAACGATCAGCGCGTACATGTGTCCGCCTGTCGTGAAACGCGTACGAGGCGGCGGGCGGCGGAACGGGCGCCCGCACGGAGCACGTCGATACCGCGTCGTGTTCCGGCACCGATACGCGAGATGCGCCCAGGGGGGGCGCGAGAGAGCGAGCGAGGGTCGACGCTGCCGGGGGCTGGGGCCGTACGCCACACGCTAGCCCTCCCCGCACCTCCCGGACAGGCGTCCGGTGGCCATCCGCTTCCGGCCGTCGCTCCCGATCACTGTCCGCGTCCCACGGCGAGGACTACCCTGGTCGAACCGGCCCCCGCCCTCGCAATAGCGCTCTGGACCCCGCTGTTGGACGAGCCGTCCGAAGGAGAAGGCCATGATTCACGCAGCCGATGTCCGGGAGTGGCGGGAGCGGGACGTCGTGGATGCGGAGGCGCACAAGATCGGGGTGTTGGAGGCCGTGTATGTGGACACCGCGACCGATGAGCCGGCCATGGCGACGGTTCGGGTCGGGCTGCCCACGCGGCATCGGCTGATCTTCGTACCGTTGGACGACGCGATCGTGGGGCCGGACTATGTGAAGGTCGGCTATCCCAAGGCACTGGTGAAGCAGGCCCCTTCGATCGGTACGGACGACGTGCTGCCCGCCGAGCAGGAGGAAGGGATCTTCAAGCACTACGGCCTGCCGTACCAGCCGGGCGCCGGCGGCGAGCGCCAACTGGCCCGCCGTTGACGGCACCGGACGCCGAGAGGTTTCAACTCGGCGTTCCGGGCCATCCGTTGAACATGTCCAGACGCTACGGCGGAAGCCCCGCGGGGACGGTCATCTCCGTCATCGCGGACATCGCGGCACTGATCCTGATCCTGTGGATCGCTCTCTATCTGTTCGACGCCAACACCGCGAACAACTCGGTCGACTGGGTCCACAACGCGGCCAACTGGCTTTCAGGCTGGTCGCACAACCTGTTCACCATCCACTCGGCGGACTGGCGCACTGTCGTCAACTACGGCCTGCCCGCCCTCGTCTATCTCTTCATCGGCCACGCGGTGGCCACCGGTGTCAACCGGAGCTAGACCACCACCGGGCCCTCAACCGGCTTGCCGTCAGGCCGCCTCACCTCATGACCTCCGGGCCGTCGCGCCTCGGGGCTGTGCGGGTAGGCGGCCGACCGGTGCTGGAAGGAGAGGATCTTCGGGTTCTGGACGACTCCGTCCCGGATCTCGATGGCCTTCCGGACCGTGACGTCGCCGTCCCAGTCGGCCGGACCGCTCATGACCGTACGCAGATACGGCAGGAGCGCCTCGCTGATCTCCCACGTCGCGGAGTTCCACAGGTGGGACGGGCTGTGGTCCACGGCGTAGTAGTGGCAGCCCGGTCCGACCGTGGCCATCGGGTCGCCGAAGCCGCTCGGCCGGGCCCAGGCGAAGCCCATGCCCTCGTCGCAGGCCACGTCGATGAAGAAGGTCCCCGGCTGGAACAGCGCGAGTTCCTCGTTGTTGACGAACATCAGTGGCGCGTCGGTGTCCTGTAGTACGCAGTTGACGACGATGTCGAACCCCGCCAGATACTGCGCCAGCGGCACGGGCCCGAGCCCGGTGACGGCCTCCAGGCGGGTGGGATCGTCCTCCCGCTCCTGGAAGTGGCCCATCACGACCGACGGCATCGGCGATGCCACGGCCGCCGCCGCGCGCTGCGTGAGCACCGTGACGTCGGAGACACCCATGGCACCCAGGCCCGTGACCGCGCCGCGCGCCGTGGCGCCGAAGCTTATGACCACCGCGCGCAGCCGGCGGCCGTAGCTCCCGGTCAGCCCGCCGAGTTGCAGGGCGTGCAGCACCGAGCAGTAGCCGGCCAGCTCGTTGTTCTTGTGGAACACGTGGACGCTGAAGGCGCCCGTGGAGGTCCAGTGGTTCATGGCCTCCCAGGCGATCAGCGTCAGTCGGCGGTCGATGCCGATCTGTGTCGTCTTCTCGTCCTGCACACAGTGCGGCCAGCCCCACAGCACCTGACCCTCGCGCAGCTCGGCGAGGTCCTCGTGCATGGGCTTGGGCAGCAGCATGATGTCGCACTCCGCGACCAGTCGCTCACGCGAACGGAGGCCGCCGACGAGGGGCCGCAGCGCGTCGTCGGCGATGCCGAACCGTTCGCCGTAGCCCTCTTCGAGGAAGATCCGCGCTCGTAGGTCCGGGTCGATCCGGTCCAGGTGCCGCGGGTGCAGCGGCAGCCGGAACTCGTTCTCCTTGCGGGAGGAGTGCAGTACTCCGAGACTCATCAGGCTCATGTGGGGCGGCTCATTTCCGGCCGGACACGAAGCGCTCCGGCGTTGCCGTTCCCCGAGGGCGACGCCGAAACGGCTGACGGCGTGCGAGGTGCGCTCGGTAATGCCACGGTACTCCAGTCCGGAAAGGGCCGGATTCCGCCGACGGGGGCGCTGCGGCGCACCGGGCGGTGCCTGCCGGAGCGCGCACGCCGACGCTCGCTGACAGTTCAGGCCGCGAGCACCCCCGCCGACCCCACCCCGCGCAACGCCATCCGTTCCACCCGGCGAGCCTGGTCCACCCCGCCCCCGTCGACGTAGGTGAAGGGCGTCGCCGCGCAGAGCCCCAGGAACGTCCGTTTCGCCTCCTCGTCGTCGGAGATCACGTGGATGCCGGGGACGGACGGGTCGGGGGTGCCGCCGAAGGTCTCCCACCAGACGTTCTTGAAAGCGCCGACCAGCCGCGCCTCCGGGAACGCGGCCGAACGGCCCGCCCGATTCACCGTCCCGGTGGCCGATCCCCCGCGTCACCGGGGCGGTTCGGTGCTGTCCGGCCATCCCTCGATCAGGTGACGGCCCGCTGTACGGCCACTCGAACACGGTGTCGTGACCACACGTCCCAGCGGCCCCTGGGGCAGCACCCGTGTGGCTAGAGGTGGTCGGGCGGCTAGTGCGGGGGCCGCCGGGGGAGGCTGCCGTATGACTCACCGCCAACACCGCTTACCAGCGCGTCGGTTGATGCCCCGCCGTACCGAGGGGGTGACCCGATGAGCGCCGGGACGGCCGACCGGACCCCGTCGCCCGGGACCGCCTCGCGCGTGCCGCCGCCCCAACCCGCCGAGATCCGCTACGAGGGCAAGCATGCCCAGAACCCGTTGGCCGAGGCCGAGTTCGGGAAGCTGTGCGCGCGACTGCCCTCCGTGCTCGCGCAGACCGCGCGGATGGCGTGGGCCATCGACCGGTCCGCCGTGCTGCTGCTGGCCGGCTGCCAACTGGCCGTCGGCGCAGGCGCCGTAGTGCTGCTGCTGTCCACCGCGCGGGCGATGCGCTCGGTGCTGGCCGCCGGGCCCGTGAGTGATCGGCTGCATCAGGCGTTGCCCGCGCTGCTGGTCATCGCCGTCGCGGCGGCGGTCGGCCGGGTCGCGAGCGCGTTGTCCTCGTACGCGGACGGGCGGATCACCCCGCGGCTGACCACGGCGGCGGACAGTTCCCTGGTCGAGGCGGTGTGCCGGGTGGAGGCCGCCGCGCGCGCCGAGGACGGTTTCGCGGACCGGCAGGAGGCCGCGGAGATGGGGGTGATCCGGGGCCATGTGATGGTGCAGGACGCCACGCGTTTCACCGCCGCCGTGGTCCGGATGGTCAGCGCGAGCGGGGTGCTGTCCGTGCTGCACCCGCTGCTGCTGCCCCTGTTGCTGCTCGCGGTCGTGCCCGCCGGCGTGGGCGCGATCCTGCACGCGAAGGTCCAGTACGAGACGCACTACGCCAACGTCGGCGACCGCAACGTCCGCCAGAACATGCGGGGTTGGGTGACCAGCCCGAAGTTCTCGGACGAGATCCGCGCCAACGGGATGGTCCCCTACCTCGGGTTCTGGCACCGGACGATCTCCGAGCGCATCGACCGCCGGATCCTGGACGTGGCGCCGCGCATGCTGCGGATCGTGCTGGCCAGTTCGGCGATCGGCGGTGTCTTCCTCGTCGCGACCTGGGCCGCGCTCGCCTGGCTCGCCGCCACCGGACGCGTCGAACCCGCCATCGCCGCCACGGCGGTCGTCGCCGTCCAGACCACCCTCGCCGCGCTCGGCCAACTCGTCATCTACGGCGCCGCGATGTTCCACACCGCCCTCTACCTCGCCGACCTGGAGGGCTTCCTCGCCTTCGCCGCCGAACGCGCCCCGAGGCGCGGGGAGTCGGGACCCGGGACGCCGGTGGAGGAGATCCGCCTCGACGAGGCCGTCTACTGCTACCCGGGCAAGGAGATCCCCGCGGTGGCCGGGGTCTCGCTGACCCTGCGGCGCGGCGAGATCCTCGCGGTGGTCGGCGAGAACGGTTCCGGAAAGTCCACCCTGACCAGACTCCTCGCGGGCATCTTCCTCGCCGACAAGGGCACCGTCAGCTGGAACGGGCACGACCTCGCGGGTCTCGCCCCGGACAGGCTGTGGGAGCTGTCGGGACTGGTGCCGCAGAATTTCGCCCAGTGGCCCCTCAACGTCCGCGACAACGTCACCCTCGGCCAGCCCCGCACCGACGACGACCTGCTGGTGTGGGAGGCGCTGGACGCCGTAGGACTGCGGGAGGCGGTGGCGGAACTCCCGTACGGGCTGGACACGTTGCTGGCCCGCGAGCTGTGGGGCGGTACCGAACTGTCCGGCGGGCAGTGGCAGCGCCTGGCGTGTGCGAGGGCCCTGTACCGGCAGCCGGACCTGCTGATCCTGGACGAGCCGACCAGCCAGATGGACGCCCGCGGCGAACACGCCATCCTCGAACAGATCAAGGCGATCGCCGCGCGCCGTATGACGATCGTGGTCACCCACCAACTGGTCAACACGAAGATCGCCGACCGGGTCGTGGTCATGCGGCACGGCCGCATCGCCGAACAGGGTACGTACGACGAACTCGCCCACGGCGGCGGCCTGTTCGCCGAACTCCTGACCCTGTCGAACGACCGCTGACCGATCACCACCTCGTAGGGAGGAACCCCCGTGACCGACGCATGGGACGCGCACTACGCCGACGGCGACACCTTCAGCCCGCTCCGTGACTCCCAACGCGCGCTGCTCGCCGAGCACGCCCCGGCCTCCGAGGGTGGCGGACACGCCCTGGACGTCGGCTGCGGGCTGGGTGAACTCGCCCGCCATCTGGCCGAGTCGGGGTACGAGGTCGACGCCGTCGACTTCGCGCCCGCCGCCCTGGCCCGTGCCCGTGCCGAAGACCTGTCCTCAGCCACCCCCGCCTCGGCGGTGAACTACCACCTGCTCGACATCGAACACGACAGTCTCGACGTCCTGCCGCATCCCGCCTACGACCTGATCACCTTCCGCCTCAGCTGGGCCTTCGTCCACGACCGGACTCGGGTGATGAACCGGCTGCGGGAGCGGTTGCGACCCGGTGGCGTGGTCTGCGTCATCACGCCCGTTGCGGAGGAGGGGGTCGACGGCAGGCGTTCCATCGCCCTCGACGACGAGGAGATCCGTGCGCTGGGAGCGAGTTGGGCGGTGGCCGAGCGGTACGACGCCGACGGGCTCGCGTTCGTCGTCCTGCGTGATCCCGCCCCCGCGGCCGTCACCTGCGCGGGCAAGAAGCGGCCCTCGCCGCACGCCCTCACCGGTGCCGGTGTCGTCGTGACCGACGCGGCGGGGCGGATCCTGCTCGGCTGGTCGGTGCGTGGGGTCTGGGAGTTGCCCGGTGGAAAGAACGACGCCGGCGAGGGCTTTCTGGAGGCGGGCATAAGGGAGTTGGAGGAGGAGACCGGTCTGAAGGCCGACCCGGTCCCGGGAGGCGCGCGGCTGCTCGCCCTCCTGATGGACTCCACGCACGGCATGCCCCGGCTGACGGGTGCCGTCCGCGTCACCGCCTGGACCGGTCAACCGACCGTCACCGAACCGCAGTTGATCCACCGCTGGGAGTGGCACGAGGTCGCCGACCTGCCCACATTGCCGCAGCCGCTGTTCACGCCGAGCGCGCATGTCATCGACACGGTCTGGCCGGGGTTGCTGCCCGGCCTGCCACCTGTCCACCGCTACCCGATCACTCCGACCGCGGGCACGGCTCACGCTCCGGCGTAAGACACTGTTCCGCTTTGCCCAAGTCTGTTCTAGGCTCCATGCGGGGAAGACGGGACCGCGACCATGTGCTGCGGTACCGGTGCGCTTCCCCGCCCAGGCTCCCAGCCCCCGAGCCGGAATCGAGACCGGCCGGAGCCGCATAGCCGGAGTGCGCGGCTCCCGCTCCGTTCTCCCGGCAGTTCCGACGGGGTGCTCCCACCAGACCCGCCGCCGTGGAGGACACGCGCGAGGAGACGTTGGAGGGGGGCCTCTCATCCTCGTGGCCACGGCCGCCGCCGCTCCACAGCGGCGGCGGCCGTCCGGACCGTCGAGCGGGTCAGGACCCCGGACCGGCCGAGGCCCCCAGACCGGGCAGCGGCTCGGAGTCGTCCACGAAGGCGCGGGCCACCTCCGACAGGCGCCGGTTGTGCGAGCGGGCGTAGCCGCGCAGGGTGGTGAAGGCGCGCTCCATGTCGATGCCGAGGCGTTCGGCGAGCTTGCCCTTGGCCTGCTCGATCAGGACCCGGCTGTTCAGCGCGGTCTGAAGCTGCTCGTTGAGGATCGTGCTGAGGTGGCTGGAGCGTTGCTGGAGCAGGCTGATGGTGGCTACGTCGGCCAGGGCCTGGGCGATCATCGTGGCCGCCGGGTCGAACGGACCGGGGGCCGCCCGGAAGAGGTTGAGAGCGCCGACGACCTCGTCCCGCAGCCGCATCGGCAGCGCCTGTACGGCCGTGAAACCGCTGCCGTGGGCCGTCGTGACGAAGCGCGGCCAGCGCTCGGCCTCCCGGGTCAGGTCCGGGACGATCACGGGGGTGCCGGAGCGGAAGCACTCCAGGCAGGGGCCCTCGTCGTTCTGGAGCTGGAACAGTTCCAGGAGGCGTACCTGTTCGTCGGAGGCCGCGAGCACACGCAGTTCGCCGTCGCGGTCCGCGAGCAGCACGCCCGCCGCGTCGGCTCCGAGCACGCCCACGCAGCGGTCGGTGAGCAGGCGCAGGAAGTCGATCAGATCGAAGTCGGCGACCAGGTTGTCCGCCAGTTCGACGAAGGTCTTGGCCAGGAGCTGCTGATTCATCGTGTCACCTTCGTTGGGGACCGGGTCCCGCCGGGAGGGGGCGGGAAGTGCGGCACGTCCGCCGTCGACTCCGCCGGCCGCCGTCGACGCGTCGTCCGTCTGTGCGTCGGCCGACACGTCAGGTGTCCTCGTCGTCCTGGTCCGGATCGGCGTGCGGGGAGAACCGGAGCCGGTGGGCCACGACGTCGGCGGCCACGTCGGCGAGCCGGCGCCCCCGCATATAGGCGTGCGCGCGCAGTCGTACGAAGGCCTCGTCGATGCCGATACCGAGCTGGACGGTGAGGATGCCGGTGGCCTGGTCGATCTCCGCGCGGTATCCGTCCAGATCCCCTAAGTCCCGTTCGGCCGGGGCCTGTTGGCCGGACGGCGCGCCTGTCCCGTCGATCCGGGCGTCGAGCAGGAGCAGCGTCGCGAGATCGGCGAACGCGAGGGCGTCGGCGAGCTGTTCGGCATCCAGTACGGTCGGAACGTCGGCGTACAGATCCAGAACTCCCGGGCTGATCGCGCCCACTTGCAGGGGGAGGGCGAACACCGCGCGTGCCCCGGCTTCCAGGGCCGCGTCCGCGAACACGGCCCAGCGGTCCTGGAGCCGACCGGTGAGCAGGTCCGGGGTCAGGACGGCCGAACCGTCCCGGAACGCGTCCACGCACGGGCCCTCGCCCAACGTCAGTTGCAGCTCCTCCAGTTGCTCGCTGATGTCGTCGGTGCTGCACAGCGGATGGCTCGCCGTGGTGCGGGACATCGCGGACAGCCCCGCCCCGCCGACCGGCAGCGCGGCCACGGCAGCGGTGCACACGTCCACCACACCGGCCCGCCCACCGCGCCACGCCGCCTGCTCGGCCACCAGCACCTGGATCCGCGCCGACCGGCTGCCGGGCCTCATTCGAGCCGCCGCGTCCGGAGGTCGTACCCAAGTGTCCATATTCGTAAGGCCGTTGGGCCGTTCGCGGGTCGTATCCGGACCCGCCCGGACCGGGCGGTCACCGTACGTCGCCCGAGAGCAGGGAGGCGAGCGGAAAGGTTCGGTGCGGCGGAGTGTCGGCGGCGGCGAGGTCCTGGGCACCCTCGGCAGGGGACAACAGACACCCCAACGGCACACCCAGGAGCAGGAATTGGGCTCCGGTGAGGTCGAGGATCAGGCCGAGTGTCGGAGGCGGGCGGTGCAGGCGCAGGGTGCATCCGACTTCGGCGGCCTTCTGCGCCGCGTGGAGGAAGACGTTGAGGCCGGTGCAGTCACAGAAGGAGACGGGGGTGAGGTCGATGTCGAGAGTACGGATGCCGTCGCTCAGGCACTGGACCAGTGCCGTATGCACCAGCGGGGCCGATTCCAGGTCGATCTCGCCGACCAGCGTGATCAGTGCCCGCTTCCTTCGGTCATGGCGGTGGACGGTGAGCTGCGTACGGGGCATGACGCCTCGGTTCGGGGGACCATCCGGCAACGGGCTTGGTGGCGACGGGAGTTCCGGGGCCGAGGGCCCGCTGCCGAGAGGGGGGCGTACAGGGATGCGCCGGGTGACGGACGAAGAATCCGCTCCCCATGGCCATCTGTGTCGAGCATCTGCGCCGAGCTACGACGAGTCGCCGGGGTCTGGGACGTCCGTTCAGCAGCATAGTCCTCGTGGCGGTGCGCGGGCGGTTCTCACAGGGAAGCACTGACGGCCGCCGGAATCGGGGCAGACGCTCAGTTCGCGGTAACTGGCGCTCGGCGGTGGGTGGTTGGCGCTGCTCACGGTGTTCCTTCGAAGGCTTCGCGGAGTTCGGGCAGGAACGAGGCGAGCCTCGACACTCACGACGCGTTAGCGGGACCCTCCCGCCGTACTCAGGTCCAGCACCGGCACGTCGGGCGGTGTGAAGCCGAAGACCTGGCCGTAGAAGGAGAGTTCGGCCTCCAGCGCGGCGACCATCGTGTCCCGGCGACGGAACCCGTGCCCCTCTCCTTCGAAGAGCCGGTACGCGTGCGGGACGCCGGACGCGCCCGCGAGGAACTCCCGGCTCTGCGCGGGCGGGCAGATGGGGTCGTCGGCTCCTTGGAGCAGGAGGAAGGGCACCTTGATGTTCCGCGGGTGCGCGGCGGGGGAGCGGTCTCGGTAACGCGCCGCCGAATCGGGGGAGTCGGGGCCGATCAGGGACTCCAAGTAGTGCGACTCGAAGTCGTGGGAGCCCCCTGCGGCCAGGACCTCCAGGTCCAGCACCGGGTAGAGCATGGTCGCGCACGCGTACACGTCGGTGGTGATCAGGGACGCCGCCGCGGTGAAACCACCGGCACTGCCGCCCCGGATCGCCAGCCGGGCGGGGTCGGCGACGCCCTCGTCGATCAACTCCCTCGCCACAGCGGCACAGTCCGCCACATCGACGACACCCCACCGCTCCCGCAACCGCTCCCGGTACTCGCGCCCGTAGCCGGGCGTACCGCCGTAGTTGACGTCGACCACGCCGATGCCGCGCGAGGTGAAGTAGGCGATTTCGAGGTTCAGGGAGAGAGGCGCGCGCAGGCTCGGGCCGCCGTGCGCCCACACCACGTACGGTGCGGGGTCGTCGTCCGGTGCCGGGCCGGTGGTGTGGTCCGGGTGGCGTGGGGCGTAGAGGTGGGCGTGCACCTCCTGGCCGTCCGGGCCCTTGAATACGCGCGCGACCGGCTCCGGCAAGTAGACCGCGTCCACGGAGGGTTGATGCCGGTGCCCGGCCACGCGGAGGGTGAGTTGTCCGGCGGTGCGGGTGACGGGTTGTCCGGCGGTGCGCGTGGCGGGTTGCCCGACCGCGTCCGGCGTGAGCGCGCCGGCGTCCACCTCCACGACCTCGTACGACGTCTCGCGGCCGGCCGCGACGCCCGCGATCCGGGTCCCCGACACGGCGAGATGCGGCAGCCATTCGGTCCGGCCGCCCGGCACGTCCACGAGGTCGCCGGCGGCCGGGTCGAGTACGGCCAGGCGTTGCGCTCCCCGGCCGTGGAGCACGGCGATCCGGCCGTCGGCCAAGGGCGCGAACCAGCGCAGGCCGAGACGTTGGGAGCCCGCGAACTCCTCCGCAGCCCGGTGCAGGGGCTGCGCGGCGCCGGTCTCGGGGTCGACGCGCTGGAGATTCCACCAGCCCGTACGTTCGCGGGCGGCCAACAGCGTGCCGTCCACGGCCCATTCGGCCTGGGCCACGGGATCTCCGGGTCCGCCGATGAGTGTGCGGGCGTGATGGAAGCGTCCGTCGTCGCCGACCTCGGCAATCTTCAACTCGGCCGCGTCCCACGGCATATGAGGGTGATCCCAGGCCTGCCACACAGCCCGTGAGCCGTCGGGGGAGACCCGCGCACCGGACACGAAGCGGTGCCGGTCGTCGCTCAACTCCCTTACGGCGGTGCGGTCTTCGGCCGCGCTGCCGTCCAGCGGGACCTGCGCGATCAACCGGCGTACATCCCCGGGACCCTCACCCGTGAACTCCTCCAGTACGCAACGGACCGCGCCGCGCGCCAGGTCGAACTCCGGCTCCGCCCAGCGCAGTCCGCCGCCGACGGGGGAGACCGGCGTCAGGGGCCGGGGCGCGGCGCCCTCGGTGTCCGGGCGGTACAAGTACAGCCGCTGGTCGGGGAAGTTGGCGAACACCACGAGCACGCCGTGGTCGTCGGCCGCCGTGGCCCAGGGGCGCCCGCCGTACTCGATCACACGGCTGCGGATGTTCCAGGGCCCGGGCAGGACGGTCTCGGCGTCGGCGTCCGCGCGCCGCTCGCGCATCAGGGCCGAGCGTCCGTCCTCCTGCGGCCGAGGTTCGATCCACCACAACTCGTCGCCCTGGAAGCCCGGACAGGAGGGTGCGGCGATCTGGCCCGCGGTCATTCCGCGTGATGCCAGGTCCGCTGTGACCGGTGAGGTCCAGGTGCCGTGGGGGACCGGGCTGGGTGTCACGTCTCGTCTCCGTCTGTCGGACCTGTGGGACATCTGTCGGACCTGTGGGCTCTGCCCGGACCTGTGGGCTCTGCCTGACTTATGGGCTCTGCTGGACCTATGAGGTCTGTCGGACCTAGGGGCTCTATCGCGTCCGTGGCGGGTCAGACCAGTCCCGCGTAGTGCACGGTCAGGGCGATCTGGACCCGGTTGGTGTGTTCCAGCTTGGTGAGGATGTGGGAGACGTGGGCCTTGACGGTGGCCACGCTCATGTACAACTCGGCCGCGATCTCCGCGTTGGTCCTGCCCCGGCCGACGGCCACGGCGACCTCGCGTTCCCGGTCGCCCAGCCGGTCGAGGCGGAGACGGGCCTCGGCGGTCTCCGGCCGGCGCGGGCCCGTCGTATCGCCGCCCTGGGTGACCCGGGCGATGAGCTGCTCGGTCACCGCGGGGGAGAGCACCGGCTCGCCCGCCTTCACCCTGCGCACGGCCGCGACGATCTCGGCGGGCGGGGTGTGCTTGAGCAGGAAACCGGCGGCGCCCGCGCGCAGCGCACCGAGGACCTGCTCGTCGTCCTTGAAGGTCGTCAGCATCACGACGGCCGGTGCGCCGGGCCGGGCCCGCAGCAGCTCGGTCGCCTTCAGGCCGTCCACGCCGGGCATCCGGATGTCCATCAGCACCAGGTCGGGGGCGTGCTCGTCGACCAGGTCGGGCACCTCGCCACCGTCCGCCGCCTCGGCCACGACCTCGATGTCGTCGGCGCCGCTGAGCATGAGGCGGAGTCCTGAGCGGACCAGCGGGTCGTCGTCGACGAGCAGCACACGGATCATGCGGGCCAGGGTAGCCAGGCCCGCAGCGCGTATCCCGCTCCGTCCCTGCCGTGACTGAACCGGCCGCCCGCCAGCGCGACGCGCTCCGCGAGGCCGATCAACCCCTGCCCGGAACCCGGGACGCCGTCGCGCGGGTCACCTCGTCCGGCCGGGTTGGCGGAATCGATCGGATTGCTCAGCTCCATGGTGAGCCCGTCGCCGGGGCCGCCCGCCACCGTGATCCTGACCGGCGTACCGGGGGCGTGCTTCCTGGCGTTCGTCAGCCCTTCCTGCACGAACCGGTACGCGGCGAGCCCGGCGATACCCGTAGGACCGCCACGGTCACCCGCCCCGGTGCCGCCCATGTCGAGGTCGACCTTCATGCCCGCGTCCCGCGACTCCCTGACCAGCTCGGGCACCTCGGCGAGCCCGGTCCGCGCGGGCCGTCGGGTTCCGGTGACGCCGTCCACGGCGGGACCCCCGGCCGGCGACCGCAACACCTCCAGCACCACCTGAAGATCCTCCAGCGCCTGATGCGAGCTCTCCCGGATCACCGCGGCGGCCCGGGTGGTCTCCTGCGCGGACGCCCCGGCGTTGAACTCCAGCGCCCCCGCGTGCACGCTCAGCAGTGACAGCCGGTGGGCCAGCACATCGTGCATCTCCCGCGCGATGTCCTCCCGCGCCTCGCGCTGAGCGCGCTGCGCACGCAACACCGCCTCCGCCTCGGCCCGTTCGGCGCGTTCGCTCAGGGAACGGACGAACAGGCCCCAGCCGATCGCGGCGGTGATCAGGACTCCCAGGATCACCGCGTTGGCGATCGGCACCCCGGAGACGTAGGGGCTGCTCAGGAAGTGGACGGGGATCGGCAGCAGTGCCAGCAGGGCGACGGTCAGGATCGTGCGCGGTGGCCTGAGGACGGCGACGGTGAACAGCGCGATGATCAGGGGCACGACGGCCGGGGTGACGGTCGCGGCGACGATCGCCACGACGGCGACGGCGGTCGGCCACCGCCTGCGCCACAGCAGGGCTGCTACGGCGACCAGGGAGACCGGGTTCACCGCCCAGGCGAAGCCGAGCAGCAGCGGCGACGAGAAGACCGGCCGGTCGAACGGCCAGGTACCGGAACCCAGTCCCGGGCTCAGCGCCAGATCCCCCCTGACCTGGACGAGCGAGAGGGCAGCCGACAGCACCAGGGCCAGCACCACAAGGCCCAGGTCGATGGTCTTCTCACGCCGGTAACCGCTCACAAGCCACAAATGTAGAGCCGCCGCCGCCGGACGCCGTACCGACTTTGGTCTAGAGACTTTGGTCGTACGGCGAGGTCGGAGCACCGACTTTGAGCCGAAGCCACCCATGGACCGGCGCTCCTAGCGTTCCGGGAGTCACCTCCCCACCCCCTCCATGAAAGGCCCGGCGATGAAGAAACCCGCCCACCTCACGCTCTGGGGTCTCGGCGTACCCGGCTACGGCTCGTCGCTGATCAGGCCGGCCCTGGTGCTCGCCGGGGTCGCGCTACTGGTCCCCACCGCACGCGCGCGGCAGCACAATGACTGATCCGGAAGAGCGCCCGGCGCTGGAGGCGGTCGGCCTCGGCAGGCGCTACCGGCGTGGCTGGGCGCTGCGGGACTGCTCGTTCCGGCTGCCGGCCGGCCGTGTCTGCGCGCTGGTCGGCCCGAACGGCGCCGGCAAGACGACCCTGCTCTCGCTGGCCGCCGGTCTGCTGGAACCGAGCACCGGCACCCTCCGGCTGGGCGGACACGCGGCCCGGTCCGCCGAGGCCCGGCAGCACACCGCGTTCCTCGGCCAGGAGAAGGCGCTCTATCCGCGCTTCCGGGTGTCCGACACCCTGCGTATCGGCCGCGAGCTGAACCCGACCTGGCACCAGGAGACCGCCGAACGCGTCGTCGCCGCCGGCCACATCCCGATGAACGCCCGGGTCGGCACCCTGTCCGGCGGCCAGCGCACCCGCGTGGCCTTCGCGCTGGCCCTGGGAAAACGCCCCCGGCTGCTCCTGCTCGACGAACCCATGGCCGACCTGGACCCGCTGGTCCGGCGCCAGATGATGGACCTGCTGATGTCCGAGGCCGCCCAGCACGGTTCGACCGTGGTGATGTCCTCCCATCTGGTCTCCGAACTGGAAGGCGCCTGCGACTTCCTGGTCCTGATCGACAACGGCACCGTCAGACTCGCCGGGGACGTGGCCGAACTCATCGCCGCCCACCGCACGGTCTCCGCCCCCGACGCACACGCGGCCCGGCTGGCGGGACTCCCCGGCCAGGTGACCGTGGACACCCGCAGCACGGGCGGCCGTACGACGGCACTGATCCGCCCGAGGGGCCCGCTCCCGGCGGACAACGCCCCGGCCCTCCCGACCCTGGAGGACCTTCTGTTGGCCCACCTCCGGACGGACGACGCACCCCCGCTGATCACACCCACGGCACGGGTCGGCGAGCGGCGCGAGGTGACGGCATGACCGAGTCCCTGACCACCAACCACCCGACGCCCACGACCAGTTCGGGACGACGGCAACGGCCGCGACTACGACGGCTGCTACGGCTACGGGGCCTGACCTGGCTGGTCTGGCGGCAGAACCGGCTGGCGTTCTGGATCGGCATCGGCGCCGCGGTCGCCGTGGCGGCGTACGCGATCGTGCGCCACCAGGAGATGGTGACCGCCATTGCCGACGGCCACCTCGACGCCTGCCGGGGTACCACCGTCCCGGCCGGCGACTGCTCCCACAGGCTCAACTCCTTCGCGCAGGCGTACCAGTTCCCGATGCGCCGCCCCCTCCAGGCCATGCTCGCCCTGCCGTTGGTCTTCGGCGTCTTCCTCGGCGGCCCCCAACTGGCACAGGAGCTGGAGTCCGGCACCTACCGCACCGTGTGCACGCAGTCGGTCACGCAACTGCGCTGGTTCGTGGCCAAGTTGCTGGTCCCCGTCGTCCTGACGATCCTGATCAGCGGCACGATCGCCGCCGCGATGACCTGGTGGTGGCGGCCGGCGGGTTCCCTCCTGGGCGGCTGGTTCCCCTGGTGGCAGTGGTATCCGTACGACGGCATCGGCCCCGTGGTGGTCGGCCTGTCCGTGCTCTCCCTGCTCATCGGCGTGACCGCGGGCCTGATCCTGCGCCG